>NZ_QAIK01000107.1:98052-135053 GCF_003061005.1 Pseudomonas sp. HMWF021
GTGGGGCGAAGGGCAGGTGGCGCGGCTGACCTTTTCCGACGAGCGCATCGAGCAGCATGAGGTGACGCTGCCGGGGCAATCGGCGCGTTATCTGCGCCTGCTGTGGGATGCGCCGACGTCGGCGCCGATCCTCACTTCAGCGCAACTGAGAAGCAGCGATCCGCGCAACGTGCCGCTGCCGTTGGTCTGGTCGCAAGCGCTGGCGGGCAGCAGCACCAAGTCCGGCGAGTACACCTGGCAGTTGCCGATGGGGCTGAATGTCGAGCGGGTGCAGGTCGAGTTGAAGCAACCGAACAGTCTGGCTCCGGTCACGCTTGCGGGCCGCCGAGAAAGCAGCCTGCCGTGGCAGACCCTGAGCAACGGTTTGCTGTATCGCCTGACCCAGAACGGTCAGGACGTGGTCCAGAACGAATTGCAGTTGTACGGGCAGACTGTGCAGCAGCTGAAACTGAGCGTGGATGAGCGTGGCGGCGGTCTGGGTGAGCAGGCACCGAGCCTGAAGTACGCGGTGCGGGCGACGCAGGTGATTTTCCTCGCGCGTGGTGAAGGGCCGTACAGCCTGGCGCTGGGCAATCCGACGGTGAAAACGGCGAACCTGCCGCTGAGCACGCTGATTCCGGATTTCAAACCGGAGAAACTCGCGACGCTGGGCAAGGCAACGGTGCAGGGCGACGTGGTTGCCACGCCAAGCGCGCCGGCCACTACGGCGGCGGTGGCCGAGACCAACTGGAAGAAAATCGGCCTGTGGGCGGTGTTGCTGGTGAGTGTGGTTTTTCTCGGGGCGATGGCGGCGAGCCTGTTGCGCAAACCGCCCACCAACTCCTGAGAATGGCTGGCGCTGCGCGCCATTCGCTGGCAAGCCAGCTCCCACAGGTTATTTGGTGTACACAAAACAGGTGGACGACCGAAGTCCTTGTGGGAGCTGGCTTGCCAGCGATGACGGCCGATCAATCAACAAAAATCCTTAAACTGCCGCCATCAACTCAACCACCACCCGTCCCGAACCGGACTACGCTCAATCCGGTGCATGAACTCTCTCGACCCGATCACGTCTGATAGAAGCAATTGCGCCCCAACGCACGTTACCGGGCGTCATCGCTCGCTACGTTTTCAGACTCCCTGTAAACTGCGCGGGTTTTTAGCCCCCCATTCCACCGGAGCCGTCCATGTCCCGCGTTACCCTGAGTCGCTATTTGATTGAGCAGACCCGCAGCAATAACACTCCTGCCGATCTGCGCTTCCTGATCGAAGTGGTGGCGCGTGCCTGCAAAGAGATCAGCCACGCCGTGTCCAAAGGCGCCCTGGGTGGTGTTCTGGGCAGCATGGGCACTGAAAACGTCCAAGGCGAAGTGCAGAAGAAACTCGACGTGCTGTCGAACGAGATCCTGCTCGAAGCCAACGAATGGGGCGGTCACCTGGCCGGCATGGCGTCCGAAGAAATGGACAATGCCTACCAGATCCCGGGCAAATACCCGAAAGGCGCGTACCTGCTGGTGTTCGACCCACTGGACGGCTCGTCGAACATCGACATCAACGCCCCGGTCGGCACGATCTTCTCGGTACTGCGTTGCCCGAACGAATACCTGAGCCAGAACGAAGCGCTGAACGAAAAAGCCTTCCTGCAGCCAGGCACCCAGCAAGTTGCTGCCGGTTACGCGATCTACGGCCCGCAGACCATGCTGGTACTGACCCTGGGCGACGGCGTCAAAGGCTTCACCCTGGACCGCGAAATGGGCAGTTTCGTGCTGACCCACGAAGACATCACCATTCCTGAAACCACCCAGGAATTCGCGATCAACATGTCCAACCAGCGTCACTGGGAAGCCCCGGTGCAACGTTATGTCAGCGAATTGCTGGCCGGCGAAGAAGGGCCGCTGAAGAAGAACTACAACATGCGCTGGGTTGCCGCGATGGTGGCCGACGTACACCGCATCCTGACCCGTGGCGGTCTGTTCATGTACCCACGCGACAGCCGCGAGCCTTCCAAACCGGGCAAACTGCGTCTGATGTACGAAGCCAACCCGATGTCGTTCCTGGTGGAACAGGCGGGCGGCGCGTCCACCGACGGTCACCAGCGCATCCTCGACATTCAGCCTGAAGGCCTGCACCAGCGCGTAGCGGTGTTCCTCGGTTCGAAAGAAGAAGTCGCCCGCGCTACGGCCTACCACAAGGAATAAACCATGACCGCGCCTTGGCAGCCGTTGCTCGATTGGTGGTTCGGACACGCCGAATCACCGGACGAGATATCGGCTGACAAGGGCAAGTTGTGGTTCGGCAAGAAAGACAGCCAGGACCTCGAAGCGCGTGAGCGTTTCGGGGTCTTTGTCGATCAGGCCCTGGCCGGGGAACTGACCGAGTGGACGCAACGTCCCGAAGGTTGGCTGGCCGTGGTACTGCTGCTCGATCAACTGCCGCGCATGATCTTTCGCGACACTCCCAAAGCCTTTTCCGGTGATCTGCGCGCGCAGAAGCTCGTCGCGCAGGGCATTGCTGCGGATTTCGATCGGCAGTTGAAGCCGATCCAGCGGGTATTCATTTATCTGGTGTTCGAACACTGCGAAAACCTCGCGGTGCAGAACGAAGCCGTTTCGCGCTTTATCGATCTGGTGGCTGAACAGCCAGAGGCCGAGCGGGCAGTGTTTGCCGACAACCTGGACTATGCCGAGCGGCATCGGAAAGTGATTGCGCGGTTTGGACGGTTTCCGCATCGCAATGCGGTGTTGGGGCGGGAGTCTACGGCTGAGGAGCTGGCGTTTCTCAGTCAGCCTGGGTCACGCTTTTAGCTTAGCCGAGTTATCGGTTGAATTGAGTCCATTTCATCCAGTTCAAGAAACACGCTTTGAGCGTCTCTGAATTTTCTTTGATCAATTTCCTCATTACCTATTGCGAGGATTGCCAACAAAGTTGTTTTGTCTGGATGATCGCAATCGAGTTCCGTGTTCATCAGTCAAGTATCCTGGCCAATTACAAATTACCGAGAAGGCATTCTGCATTGTGGAAGCCGTCTTCGCGAACAAGCCCGCTCCCACAATGATTTTGTGAACATCACCGATCCAATGTGGGAGCTGGCTTGCCAGCGATGGGGCCAGTCGCAGCGCCTCAGATCCTGAAACTGCCCACCAGCTGCTTCAAGCGCGCCGCCTGCTGCTCCAGATCCGAGCAAGCCCGCAAGGTAGCCTGCAGGTTCTCCACACCTTCCTGGTTCAGTGTGTTGATCTCGTTGATATCGACGTTGATCGACTCGACCACTGCGGTCTGCTCCTCGGTCGCGGTTGCCACCGACTGGTTCATCCCGTCGATCTCGCCGATGCGCTGGGTTACGCTGCCCAGGCGTTCGCCGGCCTGGTTGGCGATGCCGACGCTGCTTTCGCTCTCGCGCTGGCTCTCGGTCATGATGCTTACGGCCTGACGTGCGCCGACCTGCAATTCTTCGATCATCTTCTGCACTTGCTGCGCCGAGTCCTGGGTGCGGTGGGCGAGGTTGCGCACCTCATCAGCCACTACGGCAAAACCACGCCCGGCTTCACCGGCGCGGGCCGCTTCGATGGCGGCGTTGAGTGCCAGCAGGTTGGTCTGCTGCGAGATGCTGGTGATCACTTCCAGAATCTGGCCGATGTTCACCGTGTTGCTATTGAGGGTTTCGATGTTGCCGCAGGAGTCGCTGATTTTTGCCGACAGCTGCTGCATGGCGTGGATGGTTTTATCCACAACCTGCTGACCGTCAACCGCCAGGCTGCGCGCATCGCTGGAGTGCTGCGAGGCGAGGGCGGCGTTCTGGGCGATTTCCTGGGCGGCGGCGCCGAGCTGGTTGATCGCCGCGGCCACGCTGTTGGTGCGGGTCGCTTGCTGGTCGGAGTTGTACATCGACGAGTTCGACGCCGCGACCACGCGCAGGGCGACTTCGTTGACCTGGCCGGTGGCCGAGGACACTTCACGGATCGAGGTGTGAATGCGCTCGACAAAGCGGTTGAACGACAGGCCCAGCGCGCCAAATTCGTCGTGGCCGTGGATCACCAGACGTTTGGTCAGGTCGCCTTCACCTTCAGCGATGTCGTGCATGGCGCGGCCCATGGTCAGCAGCGGTTGCATCAGCACCCGGATCAACATGCCGAGCAAAGCGATGATGATCACCACGGCAATCACCATGGCGATCAGCGCCGAAGTACGGAACTCGCTGAGCATCGAGAACGCGGTGTCCTTGTCCAGCACCAGCGCCACGTACCAGTCAGCCGATGGCACGCCGTTGACGTGAGTGAACGAGACCAGTTGGGTTCTGCCCTCGAATTCGACTTCCTTCAGGCCCGGGCTGACTTTTGGCGCGCCGTTCGGATACGCCTCGGCAAGGGTTTTCAGGACGAGTTTGCTGTCCGGGTGAATCAGGATCTTGCCATCGGCACTGACGATGAACGCATGGCCGTGGCCACCGAAATTCAGCGAGTTGATGATCGCGCTGACACTGGTCAGGTCGATATCGGCACCGGCCACACCGATCATCTGGCCCTGACGCTGTACCGGGGTGGCGACGGTGATCACCAGTTTGCCCGACGACGCGGCGATGTAGGGCTCGGTGACGATGGTCTGCTGGGCGCTATTGGCTGCCTTGTACCAGCCACGGGCGCGCGGGTCGTAGTCCGGCGCGCGGTTGCCGGCGGGCACCGAGAACATCACGCCGTCAGCGCCGCCGAAGTAGCTGAGCTGGAAATTGCCGGTGTAGGCGGGCAGGTCGATGATGCGCTTGAGGCTGGCCGGTGCGTTGCCGTCGGCGGCGACCTGTTGCGACAGCGATTGCAGCAACTGGATACGGCTTTCCAGCCAGGTCTGGATGTTGCTGGTGGTCAGGCTGCCCAGTTCCTGCATCGACGCTTCGGTGCTGCTGCTCAGGGCTTCGCGCTGTCGATAGTCGTTGAACAAAATGAAACAGGCGAACGCAACGGCCACCACGAGGGCGGCAGCCAGCAAGATCTTGTGGCTGAATTTCATGTTTCTGGTCATCGAATGAACTACCGCGAAGGGGCTGGTCGAGAAAGGGCGGCAATTTGCCACACTCGGGGGCTTTGCGCTGCTCTTATTTCGACCGCCGCGCGCCAAAGATTAGGCGTCTTCCGGGAAATGCGACGAAATGCTCAATTGCCCTGCAAAGTGTCTGATTTAACGGCAAAAGCCAGACGGGCGGGCAAATAAATAGCCCTCCTTGCACGGAACCAGATGAGGGTTTTCTCTTCTAAGCTTCTGGTTGGCACCGTGCCTTCCCCCCTCGTTCCAGGAGTTACACATGTCGCTGCGATCTATCGCCCTGCTGTCGTTTTGCGTGCTGTTGGCCGCGTGCAGCAAGGTCAATCAGGAAAACTATTCCAAGCTATCAGCCGGCATGGCCAAGGCTGAAGTCGAGACGCTGCTCGGCAAGCCCACCGACTGCTCGGGCGCGCTCGGCATGTCCAGTTGCACCTGGGGCGACAAGAACAGCTTTATCAGCGTGCAATACGCCGGTGACAAAGTGCTGATGTTTTCTGGCCAAGGCCTGAAGTAAACCGGGGCTTTGCGCCCACGGGAGAAAAATAATGAAGCGGTTATTGTTCGTCCTTTTTGCCGGCCTGGTACTGGCCGGCTGCGCCACGCACGGTGAAGATCCGCTGGCGCCCAAGACGGCTCACAGCGTCAACCTCAAGCGTTATCAGGGCACCTGGTATGAACTGGCGCGCCTGCCGATGTATTTCCAGCGCAATTGCGCGCAATCCGAAGCCCATTACACCCTTCAGCCTGACGGCAATGTCGCGGTGCTCAATCGCTGCCTGACGCCTGACTGGCAGTGGGAAGAAGCCAAAGGCACGGCTTATCCACAAGTGCCGGGCAAGACCGACAAGCTGTGGGTCGAATTTGATACCTGGTTCTCCCGGCTGATTCCGGGTGTGGCGAAGGGCGAATACTGGGTGTTGTACGTCAGTGACGACTACAAGACCGCGATTGTCGGCGATCCCAGTCGCAAGTACATGTGGTTGCTGTCTCGCACGCCGACCGTCAACGGTGTAGTGCGTGAAGAACTGCTGAGCAAGGCACGGCAGCAGGGTTACGACACTACGCGCCTGATCTGGCGCACGTCGGATCGGCAGATGGCCAAAACTTCGAATTAAAGACCACCACAAAATCAATGTAGGAGTGAGCCTGCTCGCGATGGCGGTGTGTCAGTCACATATTTATGTCTGACACACAGTCATCGCGAGCAGGCTCACTCCTACATTTTGTTATGTGTCAGCTCAGCAATTCGCGCAGAACCTGGGTGAAGGCGCGTGCGCTTTCTTCTTCGCCCGCATGCCGGCCATCGCGCACCACCCACTGGCCATTGACCAACACGTCGCGCACCTGACGATCGCCGCCGGCGAACAACCAGCGATTCAAGATCCCGTCTCCAGTAGCGGTGGCCAGATACGGATCATTGCCATCGAGCACGATCCAGTCCGCACGCTTGCCGACCTCCAGCGCACCAATCGGTTGCCCCAAAGCCTGCGCGCCGCCGTCCAGCGCTGCGTCATACAGCGTGCGCCCGACCATCGGCTGATCCGCGCCATACAAACGGTTACGCCGCTGATCACGCAGACGCTGGCCGTATTCCAGCCAACGCAATTCCTCGACCACGCTGAGCGACACATGGCTGTCGGAACCGATGCCCATGCGCCCGCCCTGCGCGAGGAAATCCACTGCCGGGAAAATCCCGTCGCCCAGATTCGCTTCGGTGGTCAGGCACAGACCGGCGATGGCGCGACTTTTGGCCATCAGCGTGACTTCTTCCGGGTTGGCGTGGGTCGCGTGAACCAGGCACCAGCGCTGATCGACCTCGGTGTTTTCGTAGAGCCATTGCAGCGGACGGCGACCGCTCCAGCTCAGGCAGTCATCGACTTCCTTCTGCTGTTCGGCGATGTGGATATGCACCGGGCATTGCTTGTCGCTGGCCGCCAGCACTTCGCTGATCTGCTGCGGGGTGACCGCGCGCAACGAGTGGAAGCACAGGCCCAGCGATTGCGCCTTTTGCTGTGCCAGCAGCGGTTGCAGGCGCGATTGCAGGCTCAGGTAGTTTTCGGTGCTGTTGATGAAGCGACGCTGACCGTCGTTCGGCGTCTGGCCGCCGAAGCCCGAGTGGCTGTAGAGCACCGGCAGCAGGGTCAGACCGATGCCGCTTTCGCTGGCTGCCTGACTGATGCGCAGCGCCAGCTCGGCCGGATCGGCATAAGGCTGGCCGCTGCTGTCGTGGTGCACATAGTGAAATTCCGCAACCGAGGTGTAACCGGCCTTGAGCATTTCGATGTACAGCTGACGGGCGATAACGCCGAGTTGTTCGGGGCTGATTTTTCCGACGAGGCGATACATCAGGTCGCGCCAGGTCCAGAAACTGTCATTCGGATTGCCGGCCACTTCGGCCAGCCCGGCCATCGCACGCTGGAAGGCGTGGGAGTGCAGATTGGGCATGCCCGGCAGCAGCGGACCGCTCAGCCGTTCGGCGCCGTCTGCGGTGGAATCGGCCAGGATTTGGGTCAGCACGCCATCGGCGCTCACCTCAAGACGTACATTGTTGGCCCATCCGTTAGGCAGCAGCGCGCGTTCGGCAAAGAAGGCGGACATGGTTCAGCACCCCATCGTGTGTTATTTGTATATACATATACAGACGTTTGCCTGCCCGGTAAACTCCGGCAAGCTAGCAACCTTCATCCAATGAACAGGGATCAACCGTGCCGACTCCGCCTCCAGTCTCCCCGTTGGCCGCGAACATGGGCGACAGTCCGGCGCCCTTGTACGCCCGCGTCAAACAGATGATCACCCAGCAGATCGACAGCGGTAACTGGCCACCGCACTACCGCGTGCCGTCGGAAAGCGAACTGGTCAGCCAGCTCGGTTTCAGCCGCATGACCATCAACCGCGCGCTGCGCGAGATGACCGCTGACGGCTTGCTGGTGCGCATGCAAGGGGTCGGTACTTTTGTCGCCGAACCGAAGAGCCAGTCCGCGCTGTTCGAAGTGCACAACATCGCCGACGAAATCGCCTCCCGTGGCCATCGCCACACCTGCCAGGTGATCACCCTCGAAGAAGAGGCTGCCGGCTCCGAGCGTGCGCTGGCGCTGGACATGCGCGAAGGGCAGAAGGTCTTCCATTCGCTGATCGTGCATTACGAAAACGACATTCCGGTGCAGATCGAAGACCGTTTCGTCAACGCGCTGGTCGCCCCGGAATACCTCAAGCAGGACTTCACCCTGCAGACGCCTTACGCCTATCTCAATCAGGTCGCGCCACTGACCGAAGGCGAGCATGTCGTCGAGGCGATCCTCGCCGAATCGTCCGAGTGCAAGTTGCTGCAGATCGAAAAAGGCGAGCCTTGCCTGCTGATCCGTCGCCGCACCTGGTCGGGGCGTCAGCCGGTGACGGCGGCGCGCCTGATCCACCCAGGTTCCCGTCATCGTCTGGAAGGACGCTTTCATAAATGAGTCAGGTAAAGGTTTTACGCGCTGAAGGCTACCCGCGCATGCCGTGGAAAAACGGCGGCGGCAGCACCGAGGAAATCACCCGTGACGCCGGTGCAGGTCTGGATGGTTTTGGCTGGCGCCTGTCGATTGCCGACATTGCCGAATCCGGTGGTTTCTCGACCTTTGCCGGTTACCAGCGAGTGATCACGGTATTGCAGGGTGACGGCATGACCCTGTGCGTCGATGGTGATGACACCCGGCCGCTGTTACCGCTGGACCCGTTTGCCTTCAGCGGCGAAAGCCAGGTGTCCTGCACCTTGCTCGGCGGGGCGATCCGCGACTTCAACCTGATCTATGCGCCGCAGCGTTACAGCGCGCGGTTGCAGTGGCTGGATGGCGAGCAGCGGTTTTTCAGCTCGGCGGGGACGGTGCTGGTGTTCAGTGTCAGTGAGCTGCTTGAGGCGAAAGTCGCTGACAGCGTCGCGCAACTGGGACGCCATGATTGCCTGCAACTGGACGGTAACACCGGGCTGGTTGAAGTCGCGGTCAATGCCGCGTGCTGCGTTATTGAACTGACTGGGCGCTGATTAAACTTTAAAAGATCGCAGCCTTCGGCAGCTCCTACACTGGGATTGATGTACACCCTGTAGGAGCTGCCGAAGGCTGCGATCTTTTGCTTTTGGGGGTGTTCCCAACCCACGCACCAACTTGTTACCGAACGCCCCAGCGTGGCGCAAAACCACGGGTTCGTAACGATCCGTCGAAACCTCAATTCCTCCCCGCAAAAAATTTCATCCACGCCACAACCCTTGTTTCAAGCGCTCCGCAGCCCTGTCCGCCATTTTTCCTGAACGCGCCTCCAACAAGTTGGCCGCTTGATTGCATATGCTTGTATGTACAAGTAAAGACGTATGCGTATAAGTCCGCAGCGTCCACTGATTCGCTTGTCGCGCATTGAGGCGCACAGGCTGCTTGCCCACTGCCAGGGTTGGTTTGAATTGATCGCTGAGGAGTCTTTTTCGTGACTGACACAAAACCTACTAAATACCGTGACGTCGAGATCCGCGCTGCACGCGGCAACAAGCTGACCGCCAAGAGCTGGCTGACCGAAGCGCCGCTGCGCATGCTGATGAACAACCTCGATCCGGAAGTGGCCGAGAACCCGAAAGAGCTGGTGGTCTACGGTGGTATCGGTCGCGCCGCGCGCAACTGGGAGTGCTACGACAAGATCGTCGAGAGCCTGACCAATCTCAATGATGATGAAACCTTGCTGGTGCAATCCGGCAAACCGGTCGGCGTGTTCAAGACTCACAGCAACGCCCCGCGCGTACTGATCGCCAACTCCAACCTGGTACCGCACTGGGCGAGCTGGGAACACTTCAACGAACTCGACGCCAAAGGCCTGGCGATGTACGGCCAGATGACCGCCGGCAGCTGGATCTACATCGGCAGCCAGGGCATCGTTCAGGGCACCTACGAAACCTTCGTCGAAGCCGGTCGTCAGCACTACAACGACAACCTCAAAGGCAAGTGGGTGCTGACCGCAGGTCTCGGCGGTATGGGTGGCGCACAACCTCTGGCTGCAACCCTGGCCGGCGCCTGCTCGCTGAACATCGAATGCCAGCAGGTGAGCATCGATTTCCGCCTGAAAAGCCGCTACGTCGACGAGCAAGCCAAAGACCTCGACGACGCTCTGGCGCGCATCGCCAAATACACCGCTGAAGGCAAGGCGATCTCCATCGCCCTGCTGGGTAACGCGGCAGAAATTCTGCCGGAGCTGGTCAAGCGCGGCGTGCGCCCGGACATGGTTACCGACCAGACCAGCGCCCACGACCCACTCAACGGCTACCTGCCGGCGGGCTGGACCTGGGACGAGTACCGCGCCCGCGCCAAGACCGAGCCGGCCGCTGTGATCAAAGCCGCCAAGCAATCGATGGCGGTACACGTCAAGGCAATGCTGGCGTTCCAGAAGCAGGGCATCCCGACCTTCGACTACGGCAACAACATCCGTCAGATGGCGCAAGAAGAAGGCGTGGAAAACGCGTTCGACTTCCCGGGTTTCGTCCCGGCCTACATCCGCCCACTCTTCTGCCGTGGCATCGGCCCGTTCCGCTGGGCGGCGCTGTCGGGTGACCCGCAGGACATCTACAAGACCGACGCCAAAGTCAAAGAGCTGATCCCCGACGACGCGCACCTGCACAACTGGCTGGACATGGCCCGCGAGCGCATCAGCTTCCAGGGTCTGCCGGCACGTATCTGCTGGGTCGGCCTGGGCCTGCGCGCCAAGCTCGGTCTGGCGTTCAACGAAATGGTGCGCAGCGGCGAGCTGTCGGCACCGATCGTGATCGGTCGCGACCACCTCGACTCCGGCTCGGTCGCCAGCCCGAACCGTGAAACCGAATCGATGCAGGACGGTTCCGACGCCGTGTCCGACTGGCCACTGCTCAACGCGCTGCTGAACACCGCGAGCGGCGCGACCTGGGTCTCGCTGCACCACGGTGGTGGCGTGGGCATGGGCTTCTCGCAGCACTCGGGCATGGTGATCGTCTGCGACGGTACTGACGAAGCGGCCGAGCGTATTGCGCGCGTGCTGCACAACGACCCGGCGACCGGTGTCATGCGTCACGCCGATGCTGGTTACCAGATCGCCATCGACTGCGCGAAGGAGCAGGGTCTGAACCTGCCGATGATTACGGGCAAATAAACCGATAGCCCTGTAGGAGCTGCCGAAGGCTGCGATCTTTTGATGTTGATTTTTTAAGATCAAGAGATCGCAGCCTCGTTTCACTCGACAGCTCCTACAGGTGTAGGAACCAACCCAGAATAACAATCCACAGAGGTTGAATCATGGCTGTAACCCCCGATCGTGCAAGTAACAAACCGTTGATCGAAAGGCGTTCGATCGACTACATCCCGGAAGCGGAAAGACACGGTCGTCTGTTTAGCCAGTTCACCTTGTGGATGGGTGCGAATCTGCAAATCACTGCGATTGTCACCGGGGCGTTGGCCGTGGTGCTGGGCGGGGATGTGTTCTGGTCGTTGATCGGTCTGTTGATCGGTCAACTGCTGGGCGGCGGCGTGATGGCGCTGCACGCGGCGCAAGGACCGAAGCTGGGTCTGCCGCAGATGATTTCCAGCCGTGTGCAATTTGGCGTGTATGGCGCGGCGATCCCGATCGTGCTGGTGTGCCTGATGTACCTGGGCTTTACCGCCACCGGTACGGTGCTGTCCGGTCAGGCGCTGGGCCAGTTGTTTGGCGTCAGCGACACCGTCGGCATCCTGTTGTTTGCCAGTGTCATCGTGGTGGTCACGGTGCTTGGTTATCGGGTGATCCACTGGATCGGCCGGGTCGCCAGTGTCATCGGCGTGATTGCCTTCGTTTACCTGTTCAGCCGTCTGCTGAGTCAGGTCGATGTTGGCGCGCTGTTGCAGATCCGTCACTTCAGTTGGAGCAGCTTCCTGCTGGCGGTGTCGCTCGCGGCGTCCTGGCAGATCGCGTTCGGCCCTTATGTGGCTGACTATTCGCGTTACCTGCCGAGCAAGGTTTCCTCGGTGAAAACCTTCTTTGCCGCTGGCGCCGGTTCGGTCATCGGCGCGCAGGTGGCGATGGTCCTCGGCGTGTTCGCGGCAGCTTCGGCCAACGGCCAGTTTGCCGGTCACGAAGTGGCCTACATCGTCGGACTGGGCGGCACCGGTGCCACGGCGGCGCTGCTGTACTTCAGCATCGCTTTCGGCAAGGTGACCATCTCGACGCTGAACTCCTACGGCAGCTTCATGTGCATCGCCACCATCATCAGTGGTTTCAAAGGGCACCTGACCGTTACGCGTATGCAGCGTCTGGTGTTCGTGCTGGTGATCGTCGGCGCGGCAACCCTGATCGCCTTGCTCGGTCAGCACTCGTTCCTCGGTGCGTTCAAGTCGTTCATCCTGTTCCTGCTGGCGTTCTTCACGCCATGGAGCGCGATCAACCTG
The DNA here is from genome assembly GCF_003061005.1 of Pseudomonas sp. HMWF021. GTDB lineage: Bacteria > Pseudomonadota > Gammaproteobacteria > Pseudomonadales > Pseudomonadaceae > Aquipseudomonas. Next base: position 110,472 of record NZ_QAIK01000107.1, read on the forward strand.
GTCGACTACTACTGCATCACCCGCGAGCGCTATGACGTGCCGGCGCTGGCCGATCCGAACGGTCGCTATGGCCGCTGGAATCTGCTCGGGATCAGCGTCTATGTGTTCGGCGTGCTGGTGCAACTGCCGTTCATCTCCACCAAGTTCTACACCGGCCCGCTGGTGGCCGCCCTCGGTGACGTGGATATCTCCTGGATCATCGGTCTGGTGCTGCCTGCTGCCCTCTATTACGTGTGCGCAAAAAAATGGCACGGCTCAGTGCCTGATCAACTGATTCTGCCGGTCGAGCAGAACAGCGTTGTACCACCTGAAAAAAGTGGGGCCGGGCGCGCTGCGGCGCAGGCCTGATTGGACGTGGACAGGGCTGGATGCCTCTTGACTGCCGTAAGCCAATTCATGATTAGGAGCGTCGCAACAATGAAATCGAACAAGACCCTGCTCACCACACTGTTGTCCATGGGCCTGCTGGCCAGTGCCGGTGCCACTCAGGCAGCCGGTTGGTGCGAGTCCGGTAAACCGGTGAAATTCGCCGGTCTGAACTGGGAAAGCGGCATGCTGCTGACCGACGTGCTGCAAGTGGTGCTGGAGAAAGGTTACGACTGCAAGACCGACAGCCTGCCGGGCAATTCCATCACCATGGAGAACGCCCTGAGCAGCAACGACATTCAAGTGTTCGCCGAAGAATGGGTCGGCCGCAGCGAGGTCTGGAACAAGGCCGAGAAGGCCGGCAAGGTGGTCGGTGTCGGCGCCCCGATCGTCGGCGCAATCGAAGGCTGGTACGTGCCGCGCTACGTGATCGAAGGCGACGCCAAACGCAAGATCGAAGCAAAAGCCCCGGACCTGAAAAACATCGCCGATCTGGGCAAATACGCAGCCATTTTCAAGGACGCCGAAGAGCCCTCCAAGGGCCGTTTCTACAACTGCCCGGCGGGCTGGACCTGCGAGCTGGACAACAGCGAAATGCTCAAGAGCTATGGTCTGGAAAACAGCTACACCAACTTCCGTCCGGGCACCGGCCCGGCGCTGGATGCGGCAGTGCTGTCGAGTTACAAGCGTGGCGAGCCGATCCTGTTCTACTACTGGACGCCAACCCCGCTCATGGGCCAGATCGACGCGGTCAAGCTTGAAGAAAAACCGGGCGTCGACAAGAGCGTGACCATCAAGGTCGGCCTGTCGAAAACCTTTCACGAGCAAGCACCGGAGCTGGTGGCCGTGCTGGAAAGGGTCAACCTGCCGATCGACCTGCTGAACCAGAACCTGGGCCGCATGGCGAAGGAACGTATCGAGTCGCCAAAACTGGCGAAAATCTTCCTCAAGGAACATCCTGAGGTCTGGCACGCGTGGGTCAGTGACGACGCAGCCAAGAAAATCGACGCGGCGCTGTAGGTCGATACCTCCCGGTCAACCGTGAGGCTGGCCGGGAGATATGCCGTAATCGCTTGATTGAGATTTCTGATTGAGAGCCGCTTATGTTTCCCGAAAGCTTTACCTTTTCCATCGCCGACTGGGTCAACGGTTGGGTCGATTCGCTGGTCACCAACTACGGTGATGTGTTCCGTCACATCTCCGACACCCTGCTGTGGGCCATCGTCAATCTCGAAGGCCTGCTGCGTGCGGCGCCGTGGTGGCTGATGCTGGCGATCGTCGGCGTGGTCGCCTGGCACGCCACGCGCAAAGTCGTCACCACCGCCGTCATCGTCGGTCTGCTGTTCCTGGTGGGCGCTGTCGGCCTGTGGGACAAACTCATGCAGACCCTGGCGCTGATGATGGTCGCGACGATCATTTCGGTGCTGATCGGCATTCCGCTGGGGATCCTCTCGGCGCGCAGCAACCGCCTGCGTTCGGTGCTGATGCCGCTGCTCGACATCATGCAAACGATGCCAAGTTTCGTGTACCTGATCCCGGTGCTGATGCTGTTTGGCCTCGGCAAGGTCCCGGCGATTTTCGCCACCGTGATCTACGCCGCGCCGCCGCTGATCCGCCTGACCGATCTGGGCATTCGCCAGGTTGACGGCGAAGTGATGGAAGCCATCAACGCCTTTGGTGCCAACCGCTGGCAGCAACTGTTCGGCGTGCAACTGCCGCTGGCCCTGCCAAGCATCATGGCCGGGATCAACCAGACCACCATGATGGCCCTGTCGATGGTGGTGATCGCCTCGATGATCGGTGCCCGTGGCCTGGGTGAAGACGTGCTGGTGGGGATTCAGACCCTCAACGTCGGACGCGGCCTCGAAGCCGGTCTGGCGATCGTGATTCTCGCAGTGGTCATCGACCGCATTACTCAGGCGTACGGTCGGCCACGGCATGAGGTGAGCAAATGAGCAACGCAACCGTGAGCAAGATCGAAGTCAAAAACGTCTTCAAGATTTTCGGCAACCGCGCCAAGGATGCACTGGCGATGGTCGGCCAGGGCAAGACCAAGGATCAGGTGCTGAACGAAACCGGTTGCGTGGTCGGGGTCAACGACCTGTCGCTGAGCATCGGCACCGGCGAGATCTTCGTGATCATGGGCCTGTCCGGCTCCGGCAAATCGACCCTGGTGCGCCACTTCAATCGCCTGATCGACCCCACCAGTGGCGCGATCCTGGTCGACGGCGTGGACATCCTGCAATACGACATGGAAGCGCTGCGCGAATTTCGCCGGCACAAGATCAGCATGGTGTTCCAGAGCTTCGGTCTGCTGCCGCACAAGACCGTGATCGAGAACGTCGCCTACGGCCTGAAAGTGCGCGGCGAAAGCAAACAGCTGTGCGCCGAACGTGCGCTGCACTGGATCAACACCGTGGGCCTCAAAGGCTACGAAAACAAATACCCGCACCAGCTCTCCGGCGGCATGCGTCAGCGTGTGGGCCTGGCCCGCGCCTTGGCGGCGGACACCGACATCATCCTGATGGACGAAGCGTTCAGTGCGCTCGACCCGTTGATCCGCGCCGAGATGCAGGACCAGTTGCTGGAGCTGCAAAAGACCCTGCACAAGACCATCGTCTTCATCACTCACGACCTCGACGAGGCCGTGCGCATCGGCAACCGCATCGCGATCCTCAAGGACGGGCGCCTGATTCAGGTCGGCACGCCAAGAGAGATCCTGCATTCGCCGGCGGATGAATATGTTGACCGGTTCGTGCAGCGGCGGGCGGCGGTGGTTTGATTTGAGTTTTGCTGTGCATTGACTGGCCTCATCGCTGGCAAGCCAGCTCCCACAGAGTTCTTATTGTTCACACGATCCCTGTGGGAGCTGGCTTGCCAGCGATGAGGCCGGTAAAGCTGCATCAATGTTTGGATGAGGTTAAAGATGTCCCAGGCTGAAAAAATCATCATCACCGGCAACCCCCTGCGTTGGCAGGACGTGGTCGCCGTTGCCCGTCACGACGCGCAACTGGAGCTGTCGAGCGTGACCTGGGCGCGCATCGAAAACGCTCAGGGCATCGTTCAGCGCATCGTCGCAAGCGGCGAGCGCGCTTATGGCGTCAACACCGGTCTGGGTGGTCTGTCCAACGTCTCGCTGAAAGACGAACAACTCAGCCAGCTGTCGCGCAACACCTTGCTCAGCCACGCCTGCGGGGTCGGCCCGGTGCTGCCCGATGAGCAGACCCGCGCGATCATCTGCGCGGCGATTCACAACTACAGCCACGGCAAATCCGGCATTCACCGGCGCGTGGTCGAGGGGCTGCTGGCGCTGCTCAATCGTGGCATCACCCCACAGGTTCCATCGCAAGGTTCGGTCGGTTACCTGACGCACATGGCGCACATCGGCATCGCGCTGCTGGGCGTGGGCAATGTCAGCTATCGCGGGCAGATCATCTCGGCGCAACAGGCGTTTGCCGAAGAAGGCCTGCAACCGGTGCAACTCGGCGCGAAAGACGGTTTGTGCCTGGTCAACGGCACGCCGTGCATGACCGGCCTCAGCTGCCTGGCGATTGCCGATGCGACGCGGCTGGTGCAATGGGCCGATGTGATCGGCGCCATGAGCTTCGAAGCCCAACGCGGCCAGATCGCCGCGTTCGATGCCGAGATCATCGCGCTCAAGCCGCACCCGGGCATGCAGCAGGTCGGGAGCAATCTGCGCGCCTTGCTCGATGGCAGTGAAGTGATCGCGGCGAGCAAAGGCATTCGCACTCAGGATGCGTTGAGCATCCGCTCGATTCCGCAGGTGCACGGCGCGGCGCGCGATCAACTGGAACACGCGATCAAACAAGTGGAAGCCGAACTCAACGGCTGCACCGACAACCCGTTGCTGCTAGGCACACCGGACAACTTCCGGGTTATGTCGCAGGCCAACCCGCACGGCGAGTCGGTGGCGATGGCGGCGGATCTGCTGGCGATTGCCATGGCCGAAATCGGCTCGATTGCCGAGCGCCGCCTCGATCGTCTGGTCAACCCGCACGTCAGCGGTCTGCCGGCGTTTCTGGTGGCCAACCCGGGGGTGAACTCCGGGATGATGATCGTGCAATACGTCGCTGCTTCGCTGTGTGCCGAGAACCGCCAACTGGCACAACCGGCAGTGCTCGACAACTACGTCACCTCGGGCCTGCAGGAAGACCACCTGAGCATGGGCACCAGCGCCGCGTTGAAGCTGCACCGCGCTCTGGAGAACTGCACGCAGATTCTCGCCATCGAGTACCTGCTGGCGGCACAGGCCTTTGAATTTCTCCAGGAGCAACGCTTTGGCGCGGGCACTGACCGCGCGTGGCGCCTGCTGCGGGAAACCGTCCCGGCCTATGATCAGGATCGCTGGCTGGCACCGGATATCGCTGCCGCCGCCAGCGTGCTGAAAAACCCGAATGCGCTGCACAACGTATTACCGAATCTGCACTGACAATTACCCATACCAGCGTGCCAAGGCGCGGATCGTCCACAAGACGAGAAACGACGGATAACGGAATGCTCCGGAGCGACTGGTAGTTAATAACAATGTTCAAAAGGAGCATTTTAATGACTGCGCTGAACCTGATTCCCGGCCAACTGAGCCTGGCCCAACTGCGTGACGTTTATCAGCAACCGGTCAAGCTGACCCTCGACCACAGCGCTGCGGCGCAGATCGAAGCCAGTGTCGCTTGCGTCGAGCAGATCCTCGCCGAGAATCGCACCGCCTACGGCATCAACACCGGTTTCGGCCTGCTGGCTTCGACCCGCATCGCCAGCGAAGACCTGGAAAACCTGCAGCGTTCGCTGGTGCTGTCCCACGCCGCCGGCGTCGGCCAGCCGATCAGCGATGAGCTGGTGCGCCTGATCATGGTGCTCAAGGTCAACAGCCTCAGCCGTGGTTTTTCCGGGATCCGCCGCGTGGTGATCGATGCGCTGATCGCGCTGATCAACGCCGAGGTGTATCCGCACATTCCGCTCAAAGGTTCGGTCGGTGCATCCGGTGACCTCGCGCCGCTGGCGCATATGTCGCTGGTGCTGCTGGGTGAAGGCAAGGCGCGCTACAAGGGCGAATGGATGGAAGCTACCGAGGCGCTGAAAGTCGCCGGTCTGACCCCGCTGACGCTGGCGGCGAAAGAAGGTCTGGCGCTGCTCAACGGTACTCAGGTGTCCACTGCATTTGCCCTGCGCGGTCTGTTTGAAGGTGAAGACCTGTTTGCCGGTGCACTGACCGTTGGCGGGCTGACGGTGGAAGCGGTACTCGGTTCGCGCTCGCCGTTCGACGCGCGCATCCACGCGGCCCGTGGTCAAAAAGGCCAGATCGACGCGGCCATGGCTTACCGTGATCTGCTCGGTGAGCGCAGCGAAGTCTCCGATTCGCATCAGAACTGCGAAAAGGTTCAGGACCCGTACTCGCTGCGTTGCCAGCCACAAGTCATGGGCGCCTGCCTGACCCAGTTCCGTCAGGCCGCCGACGTGCTGGTGGTCGAAGCCAACGCCGTGTCCGATAACCCGTTGGTGTTCGCCGCTGAAGGTGACGTGATTTCCGGCGGCAACTTCCACGCCGAACCGGTGGCCATGGCCGCCGACAACATGGCCCTGGCCATCGCTGAAATCGGCTCGCTGAGCGAGCGCCGTATCTCGCTGATGATGGACAAGCACATGTCGCAACTGCCGCCGTTCCTGGTGGCCAATGGCGGGGTCAACTCCGGTTTCATGATTGCTCAGGTGACGGCGGCGGCCCTGGCCAGCGAAAACAAGGCACTGTCGCATCCGCATTCGGTAGACAGTCTGCCGACCTCGGCCAATCAGGAAGACCACGTGTCGATGGCCCCGGCCGCTGGCAAGCGCCTGTGGGAGATGGCTGAAAACACCCGCGGCATTCTCGCGGTGGAATGGCTGGCGGCGGTGCAGGGGCTGGACCTGCGCAACGGTCTGAAGACCTCGACGAAGCTGGAGCAGGCGCGGGCGATTCTGCGCAAGGAAGTGCCGTTCTATGAGAAGGACCGCTTTTTTGCGCCAGACATCAATGCGGCGACTGAGCTGTTGGCTTCACGGTGTTTGACTGAGCTGGTTCCAGCCAAGCTGCTGCCGAGCCTGTAAGGGCCTCATCACTGGCAAGCCAGCTCCCACAAATACCTGTGGGAGCTGGCTTGCCAGCGATACGATTTTGAACAAGACGAGGACTTGGGATGAAAACCCTCTGGCAACACTGCCACGTCGCAACCATGGCGCAGGGCGTCTACTCGATCATCGAGGATGCGGCCATCGTGACGTCCGGTGCGCACATCGAGTGGATCGGTCCGCGCAATCTGCTGCCGTCCGGCGAATACCCGGCGGTCAACGACCTGCAAGGCGCGTGGGTCACCCCCGGCCTGATCGACTGCCACACCCACACGGTGTTCGGCGGCAACCGCAGCGGCGAATTCGAAAAACGTCTGCAAGGTGTCAGCTACGCCGAGATCGCGGCGCAGGGCGGCGGCATCGCCAGCACCGTGCGCGCCACCCGTGAAGCGAGCGAAGACGAGTTGTTCGTCAGCGCCGCCAAGCGCTTGAAGAGTCTGATGCGCGACGGCGTGACCACGGTCGAGATGAAGTCTGGCTACGGTCTCGATCTGGCCAACGAGCGCAAGATCCTGCGGGTCATTCGTCGCTTGGAAAAAGAGCTGCCGATCAGCGTGCGCAGCACCTGTCTGGCCGCCCACGCGCTGCCGCCGGAGTACAAGGATCGCGCCGACGACTACATCGACCTGATCTGCACCGAAATGCTTCCCGCGCTGGCTGCCGAGGGGCTGGTCGATGCTGTGGACGCGTTCTGCGAATACCTGGCGTTCTCGCCGGAACAGGTCGAGCGGGTGTTCATCACCGCGCAAAAACTCGGCCTGCCGGTGAAGCTGCACGCTGAGCAGTTGTCGTCGCTGCATGGCTCCAGCCTGGCCGCGCGTTATAAGGCGTTGTCCGCCGATCATCTGGAATTCATGGATGAAGACGACGCCATCGCCATGGCCAAATCCGACACGGTCGCCGTGTTGTTGCCGGGAGCGTTCTATTTCCTGCGCGAAACCCAGCTGCCGCCGATGGACGCCCTGCGCAAGCACAAGGTGAAAATCGCCATCGCCAGCGACCTCAACCCCGGTACTTCGCCGGCGCTGTCGTTGCGCCTGATGCTGAACATGGCTTGCACCTGTTTCCGCATGACCCCGGAAGAAGCCCTGGCCGGTGCGACCATCCACGCTGCGCAAGCGCTGGGCATGGCCGACACCCATGGCTCGCTGGAAGTCGGCAAGGTCGCGGATTTCGTCGCCTGGCACATCGATCGTCCGGCGGACCTGGCCTATTGGCTCGGGGGTGATCTGGACAAACGCGTCGTGCGTCACGGCGTCGAATCAAGTCTGTAGGAGAGCGGTTGTGGATAAGGTTCTGAGTTTCAAACAAGGTCGCGTGCCCCTGCTGATCAGCATGCCGCATGCCGGTGTGCGCCTGACGCCTGCGGTCGAGGCCGGGCTGATACCGGACGCGAAAAGCCTGCCGGACACCGACTGGCATATTCCACAGCTCTACGATTTTGCTGAAGAGCTGGGCGCCAGCACCCTGGCGGCCGAGTATTCGCGGTTCGTCATCGACCTCAACCGTCCGTCCGATGACAAGCCGTTGTATGCCGGCGCGACCACTGGGCTGTACCCGGCGACGCTGTTCGATGGCATTCCTCTGTTCCGCGAAGGGCACGAGCCTTCGAAAGAAGAGCGCGCGACCTATCTGGAACAGATCTGGACGCCGTACCACCGCACCCTGCAGCAAGAGCTGGCACGGCTGAAGGCTGAATTCGGCTATGCGCTGCTGTTCGACGCGCACTCGATCCGCTCGATCATCCCGCACCTGTTCGACGGCAAACTGCCGGATTTCAATCTCGGCACCTTCAACGGCGCCAGTTGCGATCCACAGTTGGCGACGCAGCTCGAAGCGATCTGCGCCCGTCACGGCAATTACAGCCATGTGCTCAACGGTCGCTTCAAGGGCGGCCACATTACCCGCCACTACGGCAACCCGGCCGAGAACATCCACGCCGTGCAACTGGAACTGGGCCAGTGCACGTACATGGAAGAGTTCGAACCGTTCCGCTACCGCGCCGATCTGGCCGAGCCGACGCGGGTGGTGCTCAAGGAGTTGCTGCAGGGCTATCTGGGCTGGGCAAAGTCTCACTACAGCGCCTGACCTGCTTCCTGTAGGAGCTGCCGAAGGCTGCGATCTTTTGATCCTGAATTTTCACGGCAAGAGCAAAAGATCGCAGCCTGCGGCAGCTCCTGCAGGGGGGCAGGTTTGATTCGTGTTCTGAAGCATGCTCATTGACGTAAATCGGGTTTATGATGCCCCACGGCAGAATAATAGAAGTCCCCCCAGGGATGACCTCGACCCCTTACGGAGCGCGCAATGCAGACATTGTTTCCGCAGATCAAACCCCACGCCCGGCACGATCTGGCTGTCGATGACACCCACACGCTGTACGTCGACGAAAGCGGTTCGCCGGAAGGTTTGCCGGTGGTGTTCATCCACGGTGGTCCCGGCGCCGGTTGCGACGCGCAGAGCCGTCGCTATTTCGATCCGAACCTGTATCGCATTGTCACCTTCGACCAGCGCGGCTGCGGTCGCTCCACCCCGCACGCCAGCCTGGAAAACAACACTACCTGGGATCTGGTCGCTGACCTTGAGCGTATCCGTAAACACCTGGGCATCGACAAATGGGTGCTGTTCGGCGGTTCGTGGGGTTCGACCCTGGCGCTGGCTTACGCGCAAACCCACCCGGAGCGCGTACACGGTCTGATCCTGCGCGGCATCTTCCTCTGCCGCCCGCAGGAAATCGAGTGGTTCTATCAGGCCGGTGCCAGCCGTCTGTTCCCCGATTACTGGCAGGACTACATCGCGCCGATCCCGCTGGACGAGCGCGGCGATCTGCTCAGCGCTTTCCACAAGCGCCTCGTCGGCAACGATCAGATCGCCCAGATGCACGCGGCCAAGGCCTGGTCGACCTGGGAAGGGCGCACTGCGACCCTGCGCCCGAATCCGCTGGTGGTCGACCGTTTCTCCGAGCCGCAGCGCGCCCTGTCGATTGCGCGGATCGAATGCCACTACTTCACCAACAACGCGTTCCTTGAGCCGAATCAGCTGATTTGCGACATGGGCAAGATCGCCCACCTGCCGGGGGTGATCATTCACGGTCGCTACGACGTGATCTGCCCGCTGGACAATGCCTGGGAACTGCATCAGGCCTGGCCGAACAGCGAACTGCAGGTGATCCGCGACGCCGGTCACGCCGCCTCCGAGCCGGGCATCACCGATGCGCTGGTACGTGCCGCGAGCAAAATGGCTCGCCGCCTGCTCGACCTGCCGCCCGAAGAAGCATGAAGGGCCTGTTACAGCGCGTGCGCGGTGCGCGAGTCGAAGTCGCGGGCGAGATTGTCGGCGCGGTGGATCAGGGTTTGCTGGTGCTGGTGGCGGTCGAACCTGACGATACCCGTACCAGCGCCGACAAACTTCTGCATAAGCTGCTTAACTATCGGGTATTCAGTGACGCCGAGGGCAAGATGAATCTGTCCCTGGCGGATGTGGGCGGCGGGTTGCTGCTGGTCTCTCAGTTCACCCTGGCTGCCGACACCAAGAGCGGGTTGCGTCCGAGTTTCTCGACCGCGGCCCCTCCGGCATTGGGCGAGGAATTGTTCGACTATCTATTGGGCAAAGCGAAACAGATGCATGGCACAGTGGCATCAGGTAGATTCGGCGCGGATATGCAGGTGCACCTGGTCAACGACGGCCCGGTGACCTTCCTGTTACAGACATGAAAGCGCTTGAAACATCTTTTCAAGGGCTTTTCGACTGAAAACAGGCGTTTTTCGCGATAAATACTTTGTTACCCCTGATGCGTTGTCACGCGGGCTACTAGATAATCGCGCGCTATGGGGATCAGCGTTCGCTGGTCCATTTTTGACTTAGGTAGAGACTTGTCCGGATCCGATTGGGGAATCATTTTGCCCCAGCGGAGTCGGAACAATGCTCGCCAACCTGGCATATAGATAGCTGGCCGTTGGTTTTTTGATCTGTTTTCGGCGAGGGTTGCTCGTGATTGTTAGTCCCTGTAATGCAGCAAAAATGTCTGCCAAACGCATGCGAAGTGCCCTGGTAGCGGGTTCGGCGCTCCTGTGCCTGCTCAGCGCCGGCCAGCTTTGGGCGTTCAATCTTGACGATGTATCAGCCAAGGCTAAAGAGCTCGCCGGGCAGAAATTCGAAGCCCCGCGCAGCAACCTGCCGAACGAATTCCGCGATATGAAGTTCGCGGACTATCAGAAAATCCGCTTCCTCACCGAAAAGGCTGAGTGGGCCGATCAGAAGACCCCGTTCAAGCTGTCGTTCTATCACCAGGGCATGCACTTCGATACGCCGGTGAAAATCAACGAAATCACGGCGAACACCGTCGAAGAGATCAAATACGATCCGACCCGCTTCGATTTCGGCGACCTCAAGTTCGACCCGAAAGCCACCGAGCAACTGGGCTACGCCGGTTTCCGTGTGCTGTACCCGATCAACAAGGCCGACAAGCAAGACGAAATCATGACCATGCTCGGCGCGAGCTACTTCCGCGTCGTTGGCAAGGGCCACACCTACGGTCTGTCGGCCCGTGGTCTGGCGATCGATACCGCGCTGCCGTCGGGCGAAGAATTCCCGCGTTTCCGCGAGTTCTGGATTCAACAGCCGAAGCCGGGCGACAAGCATCTGGTGATCTTCGCCCTGCTCGATTCGCCGCGCGCCACCGGTGCCTACCGCCTGATCCTGCGTCCGGGCAGCGACACCATTGTCGACGTCAAAGCGCAGATGTTCCTGCGTGACAAGGTCGGCAAACTGGGCATCGCGCCGTTGACCAGCATGTTCCTGTTCGGCGCCAACCAGCCGTCGAAAGTCCTCAATTACCGTCGTGAACTGCACGACTCCAGCGGCCTGTCGATCCATGCCGGCAACGGCGAGTGGATCTGGCGTCCGCTGAACAACCCGAAACACCTGGCCGTGAGCAACTTCAGCGTCGAGAACCCGCGTGGTTTCGGTCTGCTGCAACGTGGCCGTGATTTCAGCCACTACGAAGACCTCGACGATCGCTACGACAAGCGCCCAAGCGCCTGGATCGAGCCGAAGGGCGAGTGGGGCAAGGGCACCGTTGATCTGGTAGAGATTCCGACCGCCGACGAAACCAACGACAACATCGTTGCGTTCTGGAACCCGGAAACCATGCCGGAGCCGGGCAAGCCGCTGGACTTCGCCTACCGCATGCACTGGACCATGGACGAAGCGGCAATTCACGCCCCCGACAGCGCCTGGGTCAAGCAGACCCTGCGTTCGACCGGTGACGTCAAGCAGTCGAACCTGATCCGTCAGCCGGACGGCAGCGTCGCTTATCTGGTGGACTTCGAAGGTCCGTCGCTGGCCGCTCTGGCCCCGGATGCCGACGTGCGCAGCCAGGTCAGCGTTGGCGATAACGCCGAGCTGGTCGAGAACAGCGTGCGCTACAACCCTGAGACCAAGGGCTGGCGCCTGACCCTGCGCATGAAGATCAAGGACGCGAGCAAGTCCACCGAGATGCGCGCCGCGCTGGTTCAGCCAGTGGTGACCGCTGATCTGGCCAAGTCTTCGGTACCGGCGTCGAATTCGTCGGTGGCCAAGGCGGACAAGGTTGCGGCCAAGCAACAAGAGAAGGAAGACAAGGAAGCCAAGGCAGCCGACGGCAAACAGGCCGACGCCAAGCCAGCAGCAGATGCCAAGGACAAGGCCAACAAAGACGCCAAGCAGCCAGCGGCTGCGAACGCGGCCCCAGCCACACCGGAATCGGCACCGACTGAAGAAGTCCTGACCGAGACCTGGAGCTATCAGTTGCCTGCCGATGAGTAACTCTCAAGTACAGCCAGAGACTCTTTCCGAGTATCTGGCGCATCTGCCGATGACCGACGAGCAGCGCGCGGAACTCGCGGGCTGCCAGTCTTTCAGCGAGCTGCATCAACGCCTGTCGTCGCCGACGTTCGACGCCCCTGCCGAAGCCGCCCAGGCTTCGGTGGGCAAGCGCCTGACCCTGAGCACCGCCCAAGAGCTGGAAGAAGCGGAAATGCTGGTACTCGACGCCAGTGGCCGGGTCAGCCTCAAGGCAACGCCGCCGATCCGTCGGACCAAGGTCGTGCCGGAACCGTGGCGCACCAATATTCTGGTGCGCGGCTGGCGCCGTCTGACCGGGCGGACCAATCCGCCGCAGCCACCGAAAGACCAGAACGTATTGCCCGCCGCGCGCTGGCGTACGGTCGGTTCGATCCGTCGCTACATTCTGTTGCTGCTGATGCTCGGCCAGACCATCGTCGCCGGCTGGTACATGAAAGGCATCATGCCGTACCAGGGCTGGTCGTTCGTCGATCTGGACGAAGTGCTGCACCAGCCGCTGCTGCAAACCGCCACGCAAGTGCTGCCGTATGCGCTGCAGACCAGCATCCTGATCCTGTTCGGGATTCTGTTCTGCTGGGTATCGGCCGGTTTCTGGACCGCGTTGATGGGCTTCCTCGAGTTGCTCACCGGCCACGATAAATACCGTATCTCCGGCAAAAGCGCCGGCAACGAGCCGATTCCGAAAGATGCCCGTACTGCGCTGGTCATGCCGATCTGCAACGAAGACGTGCCCCGGGTATTCGCCGGTCTGCGCGCCACGTTCGAATCGGTTGCGGCCACCGGTGATCTGGATCGCTTCGACTTCTTCGTCCTCAGCGACAGTAACGACACCGATATCTGCGTCGCCGAGCAACAGGCCTGGCTGGACGTCTGCCGCGAAGCCAAAGGCTTCGGCAAGATCTTCTATCGCCGCCGTCGTCGTCGCGTGAAACGCAAGAGCGGCAACCTCGACGACTTCTGCCGTCGCTGGGGCGGTGACTACAAGTACATGGTCGTGCTCGATGCCGACTCGGTGATGAGCGGCGAGTGCCTGACCAGTCTGGTACGCCTGATGGAAGCCACGCCGGACGCCGGGATCATCCAGACCGCGCCGCGTGCGTCGGGCATGGACACGCTGTATGCACGCATGCAGCAGTTCGCCACCCGCGTTTATGGCCCGCTGTTCACCGCCGGTCTGCACTTCTGGCAGCTGGGTGAATCCCACTACTGGGGTCACAACGCGATCATCCGCATGAAGCCGTTCATCGACCACTGCGCCCTGGCGCCGTTGCCGGGCAAAGGCGCGTTCTCCGGGGCGATCCTGTCTCACGACTTCGTTGAAGCCGCGCTGATGCGCCGTGCCGGTTGGGGCGTGTGGATCGCCTACGACCTGCCGGGCAGCTACGAAGAACTGCCGCCGAACCTGCTCGACGAACTCAAGCGTGACCGTCGCTGGTGCCACGGCAACCTGATGAACTTCCGCCTGTTCCTGGTCAAAGGCATGCACCCGGTGCACCGCGCGGTGTTCCTCACCGGCGTGATGTCGTACCTGTCGGCGCCGTTGTGGTTCTTCTTCCTGGTGCTGTCCACCGCGCTGCTGGCGGTGAACACGCTGATGGAGCCGCAATACTTCCTTGAACCGCGTCAGCTCTATCCGCTGTGGCCGCAATGGCACCCGGACAAGGCGATCGCGCTGTTCTCGACCACCATCGTGCTGCTGTTCCTGCCGAAGCTGTTGAGCATCATCCTGATCTGGGCCAAGGGCGCGAAAGAGTTCGGCGGCAAGTTCAAGGTTACCCTGTCGATGCTGCTGGAGATGCTGTTCTCCATGCTGCTGGCGCCGGTGCGGATGATTTTCCACACCCGTTTCGTCCTCGCCGCGTTCCTTGGCTGGGCCGCGACCTGGAACTCGCCGCAGCGTGACGACGACTCCACGCCATGGAGCGAGGCGGTCAAGCGCCACGGGCCGCAGACCCTGCTGGGTTTCTGCTGGGCGTTGCTGGTGATCTGGCTGAACCCGAGCTTCCTGTGGTGGCTGGTGCCGATCGTCGGTTCGCTGATGCTGTCGATCCCGGTGTCGGTGATTTCCAGCCGTGTCGGTCTGGGCCTCAAGTCCCGTGACGAGAGCCTGTTCCTCATCCCTGAAGAATACAATCCGCCGCAGGCCTTGCTGGCGACCGACCAGTACACCCACGAGAACCGCTGGCACGCGCTGAACGACGGCTTCATCCGCGCCGTGGTCGATCCGCAGCAGAACGCCCTGGCGTGCTCGCTGGCGACATCCCGTCACGGACAGGCCGAGCCGATCGAGTGGCTGCGTCAGGAGCGTGTGCGTCACGCCCTGAAGGCCGGTCCGGCGGCGCTGAGCAACCATGATCGCCTGCAACTGCTGAGCGATCCGGTAGCGCTGGCGCGTCTGCACGAGCTGGTCTGGGCCGAGGGCCACAACGAGTGGCTGGATGCCTGGCGCGCTTCGGTGAAAGCCGATCCGCATGCACCGCTGCTGCCGTTGCGACCGCTGAGCATGCAGGCTCAACCGGCCTGATAAAAAAGATCGCAGCCTTCGGCAGCTCCTACAGGGGTATGTGTACCCCTGTAGGAGCTGCCGGAGGCTGCGATCTTTTGCTTTTAAAACCCTCCCGCATAAACAAATCCCCGCAAAAAACCTTGTGCAAACGGACGAGTGCGTTAGCATCCGTCCCCGAATTGGCGCACCCGGGCATTTTTGCCCATCACGGCTGGTTTTCGCGCCGCACATGCAATGGTTTTGGGGACTTGAAGATGAAGAAGTATCTGTCGATGCTGCTGGTCGGCGTCACGGCACTGGTTGCAGTCAATGCGGCGCACGCCGGTGCAATCGATGACGCGGTCAAGCGCGGCACGTTGAAAGTCGGTATGGATCCGACCTACATGCCGTTCGAAATGACCAACAAGCGCGGCGAGATCATCGGCTTCGAAGTCGACATCCTCAAAGCCATGTCCAAGGCCATGGGCGTCAAGCTGGAGCTGGTGTCCACCGGTTACGACGGGATCATTGCGGCCCTGATGACCGACAAGTTCGACATGATCGGCAGCGGCATGACCCTGACCCAGGAACGCAACCTGCGCCTGAACTTCAGCGAACCGTTCATCGTGGTCGGCCAGACCCTGCTGATCCGCAAGGAGCTGGAAGGCACCATCAAGTCCTATAAAGACCTGAACACCGCCGACTACCGCATCACCTCCAAGCTCGGCACTACCGGCGAAATGGTCGCCAAGAAACTGATCGCCAAAGCCAAGTACCACGGCTACGACAACGAGCAGGAAGCCGTGCTCGACGTGGTCAACGGCAAGGCCGATGCGTTCATTTACGACGCGCCGTACAACGTGGTCGCGGTGAACAAGGTCGGCGCCGGCAAACTGGTGTTCCTCGACAAGCCGTTCACCTACGAGCCACTGGCCTTCGGTCTGAAGAAGGGTGACTACGACAGCATCAACTTCATCAACAACTTCCTGCACCAGATCCACGAAGACGGCACCTACGATCGCATCCATGACAAGTGGTTCAAGAGCACCGAGTGGCTCAAGGACATGGAATAACGCCGGTCAGCCAGACCGCGTCGCTCCAATCGCGGGCAAGCCCGCTCCCCCCAGGTTTAGCGTCGACCGCAAAATATGTGCTCACCTAAAACACTGTGGGAGCGGGCTTGCCCGCGATGAGGCCCTTACAGGCGACACAGAATCCGGAAACTGTAAAACAGATGAAACAGAAAAAAGCCCAATGGCCCTGGCACGTCCTGACCGTGCTGGTGCTGGTCGGCCTGGCGGGTGCGTTGTATTACGCCACGTCGCTGATGTCCTACGAGTGGCGCTGGAACCGCGTGCCGCAGTATTTCGCCTATCAGGCCGAAGAAACCCAGCGCGCCGCTGACATCTCCACCGTCACCGAACTGGTGCGCAAGGGCGGCAGCGCGCAGGTCACTCTGCGCAACGACGCCGGTGACGAGCAGCACCTGACCGTCGATGAGAACAGCCTGCAATTCGCTCAGGGCGACGATGTGGCTGAAGGTGACGTCGTGGGCGTGACCCGGCATTGGGCGGCAGGTCCGCTGCTGTGGGGCCTGTGGACGACGCTGTGGCTGTCGGTGGTGTCTGGTGTGCTCGGTCTGCTGATCGGACTGGTCACCGGGCTGTGCCGCCTGTCGAGCAACCCGACCCTGCGCGACCTGTCGAGCATCTACGTCGAACTGGTGCGCGGCACGCCGCTGCTGGTGCAGATTTTCATTTTCTATTTCTTCATCGGCACGGTGATGAACCTGTCCCGGGAGTTCGCCGGGATCGCCGCGCTGTCGCTGTTCACCGGCGCCTACGTGGCGGAGATCATCCGTTCCGGCGTGCAGTCGATTGCCCGCGGGCAGAACGAAGCGGCGCGTTCGCTGGGTCTGAGTGCTGGCCAGTCGATGCGCCATGTGGTGCTGCCGCAGGCGTTCAAACGCGTGCTACCACCGTTGGCGGGGCAGTTCATCAGTCTGGTCAAAGACACTTCGCTGGTGTCGGTGATCGCGATCACCGAGCTGCTGAAAAGCGGCCGTGAAGTCATCACCACCTCGTTCTCGCCATTCGAGATCCTGTTCTGCGTTGCCGGCCTGTACCTGTTGATCAACCTGCCGCTGTCGAAAATCGCCAGTCGGCTTGAGCGGAGGCTCGCGCAAAGTGATTGAAGTCTGCGATCTGGTAAAAGTCTTCGACACCCGTGGCCAGGTAGTCCGGGCGGTGGATAACGTCACCACCTCCGTCGCCAAGGGCGAAGTGCTGGTGGTGATCGGCCCGTCCGGCTCGGGCAAGTCGACCTTCCTGCGCTGCCTCAACGGCCTGGAAGAATTCGACTCGGGCTCGGTGAGCATCGACGGCCTGCAACTGGCCGACCCGAAAACCGACGTCAACGCCTACCGCCGCGAAGTCGGCATGGTGTTCCAGCATTTCAACCTGTTCCCGCACATGACCGTGCTGGAAAACCTCTGCCTGGCGCAGAAAGTCGTGCGCAAGCGCGGGCAAAAGGAAAGCGAGGCCAAGGCCCTGGCGTTGCTGGAGAAGGTCGGTATCGCGCAGAAGGCCCGGGAATACCCGTCACGCCTGTCCGGCGGTCAGCAACAGCGCGTGGCGATTGCCCGGGCACTGGCAATGGACCCGAAAGTGATGCTGTTCGACGAACCGACGTCGGCCCTCGACCCGGAAATGGTCGGTGAAGTGCTGGATGTGATGAAGAACCTGGCTGTGGAAGGCATGACCATGGTCTGCGTGACCCACGAAATGGGTTTTGCCCGGGAAGTGGCGGATCGGGTGCTGTTCTTCGATCACGGCAAACTGCTGGAAGATGCTTCTCCGGCGGAGTTCTTCGATGCACCGAAGGATCCGCGCGCCCAGGCGTTCCTGCGGCAGGTGTTGTAACGGCGGCGTTCTTTCGGACGCCATCGCTGGCAAGCCAGCTCCCACAGTGAATGGGTTGAACACAAACTTTGTGAACGACTGGAAACCTGTGGGAGCTGGCTTGCCAGCGATAGCATCACCTCAGTCCACAGTGAACCGAGGCCAATGCATCACCTCAAACCTTGAACCGCCCCACCAGCATCTGCAGATGCGTCCCCAACCGCGCCAGCTCAACACTCGACGCCGCCGTTTCTTCACTCGCCGCCGAGGTCTGATCCGACACATCCCGCACATTCAGCACGCTACGGTTGATCTCTTCAGCCACGGCACTCTGCTGCTCGGCTGCCGCTGCGATCTGCTGGTTCATCGCCTGAATCGCCGACACGGTGCGGGTGATGCTTTCCAGTGAGCCACCGGCACGGCGGGTCAGTTCGACGCTGCTGTCGGTCAGGCTGCGGCTGTTGTCCATGATCGTCGCCACTTGCTGGGTGCCGTTCTGCAGGCCGACGATCAGCTCTTCGATCTCTTCGGTGGACTTCTGCGTGCGCTGGGCGAGGCTGCGCACTTCATCGGCGACCACCGCAAAACCACGCCCGGCTTCACCGGCCCGCGCCGCTTCGATGGCCGCGTTCAGCGCCAGCAGGTTGGTTTGCTGGGCGACGGACTTGATCACGTCGAGCACGCTGCCGATCTTGTCGCTTTCGCGCTTGAGCTCGCCCATGGCCTCGGTGGAGTGGCCGACTTCAACGGCCAGGCGCTCGATCTGCGCAATGGCTTCACCGACCACCTTGTCGCCTTCACGGGCCTGCTGGTCGGCGGCCACGGCGGCTTCGGAAGCCTCTTCGGCATTGCGCGCGACTTCCTGCACGGTGGCGGCCATTTCGTTCATGGCGGTGGCGACCTGGTCGGTCTCGACTTTCTGATTGTTGACCCCGGCGCTGGTCTGCTCGGTGACCGCCGACAGTTCCTCGGCGGCGCTGGCAATCTGCGTGACGCCGTCGCTGATGCCACCGATCAACTCGCGCAGGCCTTGGGTCATGCTCTGCATCGAACGCTGCAACTGACCGAGTTCGTCGCGGCGCTGCGAGACCAGATTGTGGGTCAGGTCGCCGGCGGCCACGCGTTCGGCGACTTTCAGGGTCTGGTTCAGCGGGATGATGATCTGCCGAGTGATCGCCCACGCGGCGAGCAAACCGAAGGCCACGGCCAGCAGGGTGGCGATGATCAACTGGTTCCTGGCGCTGGCGGCGTCGGTGTCACGTACCACGGTTTGCGATTCGGTGAGCTTTTTGCTGACGTCGAGCAGGATGTCGCCCTGCGCGGACATGCGGGCCAGGGCCTGGGCACTGGCGACCTGCGAGTCGCGGAACTGGCTGACCGCTGCGCGATAGGCCTTGAGCGAGTCGGTGGCCTGTTGCAGGTTGGCGATGTGCTGCTCAGGCAGTTTGGCCGGCAGGGTTTCGAGGTTTTTCAGGGCGTTGTCGATGGCGTCGAGTGCAGGTTGTTCGGCTTCTGTCTTGCCGCTGTAGGTGTAGCCACGCACCTGGAAGCGCGCTTGTTGAATCAGTTTGCTCAGGTCGATCACCGCGTTGAACTGCGCCACGCTATCGCCCTGGAGCATGGATTTCTCCACTTCGGCGACCTTGGCCACAGCATTGTCGGCGGTGGCGCCGAGTTTGCTGCGGGCGTCTTCGCGGTTGGCGCCGGCCTGCACCATGTCGGCGAAGGCACGCTTGTATTCGGCGACGGCGGCCAGTTGCTGATCGACCTTGGCGGCGTCGGCCGGTTGTTCGATCAGACCGCGAGCGGTTTGCAGGCCGCTGTCGAGTTTGCCCAGCAGCTCGTTGACCGCGCCCGGGCCTTGTTCGCCGCGACGCATTTCGTAGTCCAGGCGTGCCAGGCGCAGGTCCTTGGTCAGCTCGTTGAGGCTGGAGATGAACCCCAGCTTGTCGCCACGGCTGATGATGCCGCCCATGCCGGTCCAGCCGGTGAAGGTGATCAGCAGAGTGAGTAACAGCACCAGGCCGAAACCGATGCCCAGCTTGCGTTTGACGCTGACGTTCCCAAGATTCTCGGCTAACCAACGGTACATGCGACGACTCCCCTCGGACCACTAATTGGACTTATGGGGACTGTATCGGCGGGGAGATGGCAATCTGTAACCCGATTTGTCCGACACCGCCCCTGTGTAGGAGCTGCCGCAGGCTGCGATCTTTTGATCTTGCTGTTAAAAAACAAAATCAAAAGATCGCAGCCTGCGGCAGCTCCTACAGGGAGAGGTGTGTCAGAACAGGCGGGCGAGCAGGGCGGTGACGGCGGTTTCGACGCGCAGGATGCGCTCGCCCAGTTGCACCGGTTGCAAACCGGATTTACCCAGCAGGTCGATTTCGTAGGGGATCCAGCCCCCTTCGGGGCCGATCGCCAGCGTTACCGGTTCGCTCAGCGCCCGTGGGCATGGCGGGTAGTTGCCGGGATGGCCGACCAGACCGAGTGTGCCTTCGCTGATCGCCGGCAGGCGGTCTTCGACGAACGGCTTGAAGCGTTTCTCGATGATGACGTCCGGCAGCACGGTATCGCGGGCCTGCTCGAGGCCGAGGATCAGATTCTCGCGAATCGCTTCCGGCTCCAGAAACGGCGTCTGCCAGAAACTCTTCTCGACCCGATAGCTGTTGACCAGAATCACCTTCGACACGCCCATGGTCGCCACGGTCTGGAACACCCGGCGCAGCATTTTCGGCCTTGGCAGGGCCAGCACCAGGGTAAGCGGCAGTTTGGCCGGCGGTGGTTGATCGAGGCTGACGCGCAACTCGGCTTCGCCAGCCTCAAGGCGCAGCAGCTCGGCCGAACCCATCAAGCCATTGATGCGTCCCACGCGCAGACTGTCACCGACTTCCGAACGGTGAACTTCCTGCATGTGGGTCAGGCGCCGGTCACGCAGCACGACGCGGTCGGCCGCGATGAAGTCGGCCTCTTCGAGCAACAGCAGGTTCATGCCTGGGTCGCTGGCGGCTGGTCGTTGTGATCGTCGGCCGGCGTTTCGTCCGGGCGTTCACGCTTGCTGACCAGGCTGCCGAACAGAATGCCGATTTCAAACAGCATCCACATTGGCACGGCCAGCAGGGTCTGCGAGAAGATGTCCGGCGGGGTCAGGATCATGCCGACCACGAAGCAGCCGATGATCACGTACGGACGGATCTTCTTCAGGTATTTGACGTCGACCACGCCGATCCACACCAGCAGCACCACGGCCACCGGGATTTCGAAGGCAACGCCAAAGGCGAAGAACAGCGTCATCACGAAGTCGAGGTAACTGGTGATGTCGGTCATCATTTCCACGCCGGCCGGGGTGGCGGCGGCGAAGAACTTGAAGATCAGCGGAAACACGAAGTAATAGGCGAACGCCATGCCGGTGTAGAACAGCAGGATGCTCGACACCAGCAGCGGCACGGCGACGCGCTTCTCATGCTTGTACAGGCCCGGCGCGATGAAGCCCCAGATCTGATGCAGGATCACCGGGATCGCAAGGAACAGCGAGACCATCATCGTCAGCTTCAGCGGCGTCAGGAACGGCGACGACACATCCGTGGCGATCATCGTCGCACCGGCCGGCAGGTACTGGCGCAGCGGCGTCGAGACGAAGGTGTAGATCTGCTGGGTGAACGCGAACAACCCGGCGAAGATGATGAACACCGCCGCCACACAACGCAGCAGGCGGGTGCGCAATTCAGTGAGGTGCGAAACCAGCGGCATGTGCTGGTCGTTTTCGGGGAGATCGCTCATGGGGCTCGCGGCGGCAGTGTGGGGTCGTGAGGCGCAGGTGTGATCGGCGCGGCGGTTGGAGCTACGTGTTCAACCGAAGTATTTGCAGCAGCGGGCACAGGTTCGGTTGTGGCAGGTGCAGGTGCAGGTGCAGACGCAGGTGCAGCAGGCGCGGCTGGCGCATGAATCGTCTGCTCACCTACATGCTCAACCGGCGTCGGCTCCTGCTGAACCGGCGTGAAAATCTTCCGCGCCTCCTGCTCCAGCGACAGAATGTGCTCGTTGTGCAGTTGCCGACGGATCTCGTCGGCACCGATTTCACGTTCAACTTCCTGTTTGATCGCGTTGAAGCTGCGCTTCAGCCGCCCGACCCACAGGCCGGCAGTGCGCGCAGCGCCCGGCAGACGCTCGGGACCCAGCACCAGCAGGGCAACGAGGCCGACGAGCAGCAGTTCAGAGAAGCTGATACCAAACATTAGTCAGTGCTCACACGTCTTTGCGGATCGGCTCTTCGACTTTCTGCGCCTGCACGTCGATGGTGTGCGGCGGGTTGGCCTGAGCGGTGGCTTGCGGCTGCACCGGAGGCACCGGTTGCGCAGGCGTTACGGTCGGATCGGCGGCGGGTTTCTCGTCGTCGTTCATGGCTTTACGGAAGCCCTTGATCGACTCACCGACGTCGGTGCCGAGGTTTTTCAGTTTCTTGGTGCCGAACACCAGCACCACGACTACCAGAATGACGATCCAGTGTTTCCAGTCAAAAATGCCCATGTTGCTGTTCCTCTCTAAAAATTGTTCAGGCGGACGGACGCGAGGCTTTCTCGACGTGTCCGGACAGACCGAAGCGACGATCCAGTTCATCCAGCACGGCCTGCGGATGCTGCCCCAACTGGGCGAGCATGACCATGCTGTGGAACCACAGGTCGGCGGTCTCGTAGATCACATCGCTGCAGTCACCGCTGATGGCGGCGTCCTTGGCGGCAATAATGGTTTCGACCGACTCTTCGCCGACTTTCTCCAGAATCTTGTTCAGGCCCTTGTGATACAGACTAGCTACATATGAGCTGTCGGCCGCTGCGCCTTTGCGCTCTTCAAGTACCTGAGCGAGGCGGGTCAGGGTGTCACTCATGTTTGTGTCCTGCGGAATAGATGGCGTGCGGGTCTTTCAGAACCGGGTCGACCGTTTTCCAGTCGCCGTTTTCGTAGACGCGGTAAAAGCAGCTTTGACGGCCGGTATGGCAAGCGATGTCGCCAATCTGTTCGACCACCAGGATGATCACGTCGGCGTCACAGTCCAGGCGCATTTCATGCAGGGTCTGTACGTGGCCGGACTCTTCGCCCTTGCGCCACAGCTTGCCACGGGAACGTGACCAGTAGATTGCACGGTTTTCCGCAGCGGTCAGCTCCAGCGCTTCGCGGTTCATCCAGGCCATCATCAGCACGCGTCCGGTCTTGTGATCCTGGGCAATCGCCGGCACCAGGCCATCGGCGTCCCACTTGATCTCGTCCAGCCAGTTTTTCATCTTCGACTCCGACAGCGAACCCGCACTTCAATAGTCGGGTTCAGGCGTTGAAACAGTGTGCCAGCCGATCAGCGAACTGGCTATCGGCGAACGACCAGATACAAGCCGACGGCCACCATGATGCCCGCCGGCCAATGCCCCAGTTCGTGCAACGGACCACCGGCGGCGAGGATCGTCCCGCCGGCCAGATGCGCGCAACCGAGCAGGCGCAGGAACCAGTCGTCCTTGCGTTTGTGCCACGGGGGCGGCGGGTCGTAGGCGTGTGGTTGCGACATGCGTTCGAGCAGATCGCGGGCCATGTTGGCCAGATGCGGCAGCTGTTCGAACTGGCTCTGCACGTTGCCGATCAAGGCTTTGGGGCTGACGCGCTCGCGCATCCAGCGCTCGAGGAACGGCTGCGCGGTGTTCCACAGATCCAGATCCGGATACAGCTGACGGCCGAGGCCCTCAATGTTCAACAGAGTCTTTTGCAGCAGCACCAACTGCGGCTGGACTTCCATGTTGAAGCGGCGCGCGGTCTGGAACAGACGCATCAGCACCTGACCAAATGAAATATCTTTTAACGGTTTTTCGAAGATCGGCTCGCACACGGTGCGGATCGCCGCTTCGAATTCGTTGAGTTTGGTTTCCGCCGGGACCCAGCCCGAATCGATGTGCAATTGCGCCACGCGACGGTAGTCGCGTTTGAAGAAGGCGAACAGGTTGCGCGCCAGATAGTCCTGGTCTTCCGGAGTCAGGCTGCCGACGATGCCGCAGTCGATCGCGATGTACTGCGGGCTCCACGGGTTGACGGTGCTGACGAAGATGTTGCCCGGGTGCATGTCGGCATGGAAGAAACTGTCGCGGAACACCTGGGTGAAGAAGATTTCCACGCCGCGCTCGGCGAGCATTTTCATGTCGGTGCGCTGGTCGGCGAGGGTCGCCAGATCCGTCACCTGAATCCCGTAGATGCGCTCCATCACCAGTACTTTCGGCCGGCACCAGTCCCAATAGACCTGCGGCACGTAGAGCAGCGGCGAGCCTTCGAAGTTGCGCTTCAACTGGCTGGCGTTGGCCGCCTCGCGCAACAGGTCGAGTTCGTCGTAGATGGTTTTTTCGTAGTCCTGCACCACGTCCACCGGGTGCAGCAGGCGGGCGTCGGCGGAGACTTTCTCGGCGGCGCGGGCGAGGATGAACAGCCACGCCAGATCCTGGGCGATCACCGGTTTCAGGCCCGGGCGGATCACCTTGACCACCACTTCTTCGCCGGTCTTCAGTTGCGCGGCGTGCACCTGTGCCACCGAGGCCGAGGCCAGCGGTTCGACGTCAAAGCGGCTAAACACTTCGCTGATCTTCTTGCCCAGCTGCTCCTCGATCAGTTTGACCGACAGCTGCGAATCGAACGGCGGCACGCGGTCCTGCAGCAGCATCAGCTCATCGGCGATGTCTTCCGGCAGCAGGTCGCGGCGGGTCGAGAGAATCTGCCCGAACTTGATGAAGATCGGCCCCAGATCCTGCAGCGCCAGACGCAGGCGCGCGCCACGGCTCAGCTCCAGCGGCTTGCGCGGCAACCAGCGCCACGGCAGCACATAGCGCAGCGCCAGGAGAAACC
>NZ_QAIK01000107.1:135063-152232 GCF_003061005.1 Pseudomonas sp. HMWF021
GTCATCGAGGCGGTAGCGGATCACGACGCGCTGGATGCGCAACAGACGGCGGACGGCAAGCAGCTTCATGCGTTATCGCTTGGGTCGAGGGATCGGGAAAGGCGCTCGAAGCGCGCCTCGAGACGTTCCAGATCAACTTTGATCCGGTCCAGTTCGCTGAATCGCGCTTCGGCTTCGCGCTGCCCGACGAGGGTGCGCGATTCTTCGGCGAGGTATTCGGCGAGGTTCTGGTTGAGGCTGGCAAATCCTTGTTGATACCAGCGTGCGCGGCTGCGCAGATGACCGCCGACCAATTGCGTGGCGACCGGGCCGAGCCAGCGCGAGAGTTCGTACTCCCAGTCCAGCTCGAGGTCCTGCAGCACGCCGGCCAGCTCCAGCAGCACGCCGCTGTCACCGTCGAGCTCGACTTCCGGGGCGTGCAGCACCGCGGTCTTGTCTTTGCTCACGGCCAGTTTCACCAGGCTCGATGCCGGGGCGCGCAGGGTGCAGTCGACGCCGGTTTCCCAATGCGAGGCGAGCATCAGGCCTTCATCGCTGGGCAGGATGAACAGGTGCAGCGCCGGGTTGCGGCAATCGACGGCAATCACCTTGCCGGTCAGATGCGCCAGCCGCGGCAGCGCCGTGCTGTCGAGACGCAGCACCCGGTTCAGACCGAGTTCGACGCTGGCGAGCAGCCCGGTGAGCAACATCAGGGCTTGATGCCGCGGTGCAGGGCGACGATGCCTGCGGTCATGTTGTGATAGGTCACGCGGTCGAAACCGGCGTCGACCATCATCGACTTCAGCGTTTCCTGATTCGGGTGCATGCGGATCGATTCGGCCAGGTAGCGATAGCTTTCCGAGTCGTTGGTGATCAGCTTGCCCATCAGCGGCATGAAGGCGAACGAGTAAGCGTCGTAAGCCTTGGACATCAGCGCGTTGGTCGGCTTGGAGAACTCCAGCACCAGCAGGCGACCGCCGGGCTTGAGCACGCGCAGCATCGAGCGCAGGGCGTCTTCTTTATGCGTCACGTTGCGCAGGCCGAAGGCGATGGTCACGCAGTCGAAGTGGTTGTCCGGGAACGGCAGTTTTTCGGCGTCCGCCTGAACGAATTCGACGTTGCCCGACACACCCAGATCCAGCAGGCGGTCACGGCCGACCTTGAGCATGGATTCGTTGATGTCGGCCAGCACCACCTGGCCGGTCGGGCCTACGAGGTGCGAGAATTTTTTGGTCAGATCACCGGTGCCGCCGGCGATATCGAGCACGCGGTTGCCTGCACGCACACCGGACAGTTCGATCGCAAAACGCTTCCACAGACGGTGCATGCCGCCCGACAGAAGGTCGTTCATCAGGTCGTACTTGGCGGCTACGGAGTGGAACACCTCAGCGACTTTTTCCGCTTTCTGGCTTTCCGGAACGTTTTTGAAGCCGAAGTGAGTGGTGGGTTCGGCATCGCTGCCTTTGCGCTGATCAGTCATATCGCTGTCACCAAAAGAGAATGCGCGACATTCTAATCCCCAAGCCATGCTTTGTCTTGGAATGGCTAAAGGTAAGATGGGCAACCTTCGGGACGATTTGCCGCAGACGCGGTCAAGATTTACCGTCACCTATTCATCAAGCAGGAGTCATTCGATGGCCAAAATCAGTGTTGAGCGTGCCCACAGCCTGGGCAAGGAAGCCGCCCGCGAGAAGGCCGACAAGCTGGCGCAGAAACTCCACGATCAATATGGCCTGGAGCCGCAATGGTCCGGCGACACCCTGAACCTCAAGCGCTCGGGCGTGAAAGGCGCGGTGCATGTGGCTGACGATTCGATCCGTGTCGACGTGGAGTTGGGCATCATGATGTCGGCCATGAGCGGCATGATCAAAGCCGAGATCGAGAAGGCGCTGGATAAAGCCCTGGTCTGACGCCTTTTTTTCTGAATCCCGAATCCCTGTGGGAGCGGGCTTGCCCGCGATGGCGGTGGGTCAGATTACGAAAATTCTGGATGTGCCGGCCTCATCGCGGGCAAGCCCGCTCCCACAGGGTTCGAGTTTGTCCTGCCGACTGTTTATGTCAGTTGTTAGGGTGCCGTTTCTAATTTTTCTCCCTACTTTGTGCCTGAGCCCGACACATCTGCGGGCAGTTCCTCAAACCTTCTGCGCGTGAGGTGCACCATGGCCAAAGTCATTCTGAAGAAAAAAATCGACGCTTCGACTTCTGCTCTGAGCGACGTCAAATCCTATGCCCGCAAGATCTGGCTGGCAGGCCTGGGTGCCTACACCAAGGTCGGCCAAGAGGGTAGCGACTACTTTCAAGAGCTGATCAAGGCTGGTCAAACTGTTGAAAAGAAAGGCAAAAAAGCCGTCACCGAAAAACTCGAAGCCGCCAACGCCGAGATCGACGAAGCCAGGGATGAAGTCAGCTCGTTCAAAGGTCGCGTCGAAGTTCAGCTCGACAAGGTCGAGAAGGCGTTCGACTCCCGTGTAGCAAGCGCCTTGAATCGTATCGGCATTCCGTCTAAACATGACGTTGAGGCACTCTCTGCTAAGCTCGATGAGCTGACGGCATTGCTCGAACGCGTCGCGCGTAAATCTTAAGGAGAACGGGATGGCTGGTAAAAAGAACACCGATAAAGAAGGCAGCTCGTGGATTGGGAAAGTCGAAGACTACTCCCGCAAAATCTGGCTGGCTGGTTTAGGCGTGTACTCGAAGATCGACACTGACGGCAGCAAGCTCTTCGAGTCACTGGTCAAAGACGGCGAGAAAGCCGAGAAGCTCACCAAGTCTGCAGTCGGCAAGAAAGTCGATGCCGCCAAGGATTCCGCTTCTTCGGCCAAGTCGCGCATCAGCGGCGTGAAAGATCGCGCACTCGGCAAGTGGGACGAGCTGGAAGGGGCTTTCGACAAGCGCCTGAACAGCGCGATTTCGCGCCTGGGTGTGCCAAGCCGCAATGAAGTCAAAGCGCTGCACAGCAAGGTCGAAACCCTGACCAAGCAGATCGAGAAACTCACTGGCGAGAAGGCACGTCCGGTAGCGGCGAAAACCGCTGCGACCAAACCGGCAGCTAAAACTGCAGCGGCAAAACCGGCAGCCAAAACAGCGGCCAAGCCATTGGTCAAAGCGGCTGCCAAACCGGTTGCGAAGGCTAAAGCAGCCGTTAAATCCGTAGCGAAAACGGCTGCCGCCAAACCTGCTGCGAAAGCAGCGGCCAAGCCGGTTGCAGCCGCCAAGGCAGCTGCGAAACCTGCGGCGAAGTCCGCTGCAAAACCAGCCGCCAAGCCAGCAGCGAAAACCGCAGCCGCAAAACCGGCTGCCAAGCCTGCGGCCAAACCGGCTGCGGCGAAAAAACCGGCAGTGAAAAAACCGGCCGCGCCGAAAGCCGCTGCGCCAAAACCGGCAGCTCCGGCAGCCAAGCCTGCTACCCCGGCAACCCCGGCCAGCGCGTCGAATTCGGCCACTGCACCGACCCCGGTAGCTACCCCGACTGCTGCATCGACCCCGTCGACGCCAACCAGTCAGTCCTGATTTTTCAGGACAAAACAAAACGCCCGGCCTGTGAAGGTCGGGCGTTTTTGTTTGAAGATCAAAAGATCGCAGCCTTCGGCAGCTCCTACAGTGGAATGTGTACTTCTGTAGGAGCTGCCGCAGGCTGCGATCTTTTGATTCCGGGTCACTCGTGATCTTCAAGATACTGCAGGGCCATCCGTTCGGTGGCGACTTTCACCGGCGGCAGCAGATGCGGCGCCACCAGCATCATGATCTGGTACACCACCAGTTTGACCTCGCCCTCGCGATCGAGAATCCGTTGATAGTCCAGCGAAAACAGCAGGGTCATGGTGATCTGTTCCACCAGTTGCCCCAACGCCTGGGTATCACTGACCAACTGCCCTCCCGCCTTCAACCGCGCCAGCAATGACGCCAGCGTACGCTTGAGTGCATTGAGCAGGTTGCGAATGCCCTTGGCCAGTTTCGGCAGGCGCCCGGCGAGGTTCGACAGGTCCTGGAACAGAAAGCGGTACTGCGCCAGACGTTCGACAATCAAGTGCAGAAACAGCCAGTAATCCTCCGGCGCCAGCTCGACATCCGAGGGAGGGTCGAGCAGTGGCGCCAGTTCATTCTGGAAACGTTCGAACAAGCCGAGGATCAACGGCTCCTTGCCGTGGAAGTGGTAATAGAGGTTGCCGGGGCTGATCCCCATTTCGTTGGCAACCTCCATGGTGGAGACGTTGGGCTCACCCTTTTCGTTGAACAGTTGCAGGGCACATTCGAGAATCCGGTCGCGGGTTTTCATCCAGTCTTCTTAGAAAAGTTCGGTTAAGCGTCAGCGCACATGCACGTAGGTGCCGGGTGCTGCCTCCATCGGTGGATAGTTCGGATTGCCGAGGGTAAACGTGGTCTCGTGCTGTATGCCGGAGCGTTGCTGAATCCATTCCAGCCACTGCGGCCACCAGCTGCCATCAGTCCGTTTGGCGTCGTAGTACCAGGCGCGCGGGTCGCTGCTCAGCTTGCCGTTCTCGACGTAATTGGCCTTCGGGTTGCTCGGCGGGTTGAGGATGCTCTGCACGTGCCCGCTGTTGGACAGTACAAAGCGCCGCTCGCCACCGAGCAGCAGGGTCGAGCGGTACACCGCGTCCCACGGCGTGATGTGGTCGTTCATGCCGGCCACGCTGAAGCTGTCGACGGTGACTTTCTGCAGATCGATCGGCGTGCCGCATACTTCCAGCCCGCCCGGGTGGGTCAGCGGGTTGTGCTTGAAGAAGTCCAGCAGGTCACCATGGAAGGCGGCGGGCAGGCGGGTGTTGTCGTTGTTCCAGTAGAGGATGTCGAAGGCTGGCGGCTCCTTGCCGAGCAGGTAGTTGTTGACGAAGTAGCTCCAGATCAGATCATTGGGCCGCATCCAGGCAAACACCTTGGCCATGTCGCGACCGTCGAGCACGCCTCGCTGATAGGAGCGGCGTTTGGCTGCTTCGATGGTCTGTTCGTCGGCGAACAGCGTGGTCGGGGTTTCGATCTCGCTGTCGAGCAGGCTGACCAGATAAGTCGCACTGGAGATCCGCCGTAGTTGCCGCTTGGCCTGCAGATGCCCCTGTAGCGCGGCGATGGTCAGGCCCCCGGCGCAAGCGCCCATCAGGTTGACCTCGCGGGCGCCGGTGATCGCCCGGCAGATGTTCATCGCTTCTTCCACGGCTTCGACGTAGGTCGACAGGCCCCATTCACGGTGGCGCACGTCCGGGTTGCGCCAACTGATCATGAAAGTCTGCAGGCCGTTTTTCAGCGCGTACTGGACGAAGCTGTTGTGCGGGCTGAGGTCGAAAATGTAGTACTTGTTGATTTGCGGCGGCACCACCAGCAACGGCTTGGCGTACTGTTTTTCGCTCATCGGCTTGTACTGGATCAGCTCCAGCAGCTCGTTGCGAAACACCACGGCGCCGGTGGTGGTGGCGACGGTCTTGCCGACCTCGAACGCCTGCTTGGTAACCTGGCGCGGCAGGCCATCGTTGTGCAGCAGATCATCGAACAGATGGCTCAGGCCGCGCACCAGACTGTGGCCGCCGGAGTTGAACAGTTCCTTCACCGCCAGTGGATTGAGCAGGGTATTGGAGGGTGCGACGGCATCGTTGAGCAAGGTGAACGCGAAGTGCGCGCGGGCGCGGTCGTCCTCGCTCATGCTGCTTTCATCGATCCAGCTCTTGACCTGTTTCTGCCAGGCCAGATACGCCTGCAGGCTACGCCGGTAGAACGGATTTAGGCTCCACGCCGGGTCGGCAAACCGCGCGTCCTGCGGGTTGGTCGGGTGCAGGGTTTCACCGAGCAGCACGCGGCCGAGCTGGCCGCCGAGTTTCAAGGCGTGTTTCGCGCTGTGGAGCGGGTTGCGCAGACCGTGGGCGGCGACACTGCGCAACGTGGAGAGCAAGTCGCGGCCACGCAGGCCGGTCATTGCACTCTGTGCATTGATGAACACGGCGGGGCTGGGCACCACGCCCGTCGCAGGTTTGTCGCGCATGACTCAACACTCCTTCGTCTTCAGGTCAAAAACAAACTCACCGAACCAGAACACCATAGTCGCTGTTACGGGTTGCTGCCTGCGCGGCGTCCTGCCACGCGTTTTGTATAAAGCCCTGCATAAAGCCTGCCGCTGCGGTTTAACTGCCCAACGGGGTCGGATGCGGGTGCATCACGGCGCGTTGCCGTTCCTCCTCGAGGAATTTCATGATGATCGGCGCCACGGCTTCGGCGCGGGTGATCAGGAACAGATGACCGTCGTCGATGATGTGCAGCTGGGCGTTGGGAATGCGCCAGGCGAGCATGCGCATGTTGATCAGCGGGATCAGCGGATCGTCGTCACCGGCCAGCACCAGCGTCGGCTGATGGATCTTGTGCAGCCAGTGAATGCTGGTCCAGCCGAGGCCTGCGAACAGTTGCCAGTAGTAACCAAGCTTGCCCGCCGAGCGCACTTTCGCCGCATGGCTGGCGGCCAGGGTCGGGTCGCGGCGGAACGAGCCGCCGTAGATCAGCGGCGCAATGCGGATCACGTGGGACGGCTGGATGTAGCGCCGGGGGCTGGCCATCATCCACAGCACTTTCGGTTTGCCCGGCACCATGAAAGCCCCGGCGGCGGTCGCTGCCAGCACCAGTTTCTTGCAGCGCTCGGGATAGTCGTGAGCAAACTGCTGCGCCAGCGCGCCGCCCCAGGACACGCCAATGACGTTGACCTGACCGTAGTCGAGGTAATCGAGCATCCGCGAGGTCAGCTTCGCCAGACCGGGAAAGCGATATGGCCGGCTCGGCGTCGACGAGCCGCCGACACCGGGCACGTCGAAAGCGATCACTTCCAGATCCGGGTCCAGCGCCGCGACAAACGGAAACACCAGCTCCAGGTTGGCGCCGATGCCATTGAAAATCAGCAAGGGCGTCAAATGAGGCTTGCCGGGGCGTACCGCGGTGCGGAGGGTCTGCCCATCCAGATCGACGGTACGGAAAATGAACGGTTGCGGCATGCTTCAGGCCCTGTGAATTAATTCATCCCGCTCCCCTGTAGGAGCTGCCGCAGGCTGCGATCTTCTGATTTTGATTGTAAAAAACAAGATCAAAAGATCGCAGCCTGCGGCAGCTCCTACAGGGAGGGCGAGGTGTCAGTTACCGCTCATGTACATAAGTGCCCGGCGAGGCCTCGCCTGCCGGATACGCCTTGTTGCCCAGTTTCAGTGGTGCCTTTTTCAGATTGCCCGAGCGCTCGGCCTGCCACGCCTGCCAGTACAGCCACCAGGAATCGGTGTGCTTGGTCGAGTTCTCTTGCCAGTCATCGGCATTGGCGGCCATGCCTTCGCTGGTCATGTAGCGCGATTTCGGGTTGCCCGGCGGGTTCAGGATGCTCTGGATGTGCCCGCTGCTCGACAGCACGAACTCGACCTTGCCGCCAAACAGCTGCGCCGACTTGTAGCAGGACTTCCACGGGGTGATGTGGTCGTTGGTGCCGGCCAGCGAGAAGATGTCGGCGGTGACCTGCTTGAGGTCGATCGGCGTACCGCACACTTCCAGTGCATTGGGGCGGATCAGTGGGTTGTTTTTGAACATCTCGATCAGGTCGCCGTGGAACGCGGCCGGCAGTCGAGTCGTATCGTTGTTCCAGAACAGGATGTCGAACACCGGTGGCTCGTTGCCCAGCAGGTAGTTGTTGACCCAATAGTTCCAGATCAGATCGTTGGGGCGCATCCACGCGAAGACCTTGGCCATGTCTTTGCCTTCGAGCACGCCGGCCTGATACGAGTGGCGCTTGGCGGTCTCCAGGGTCTGCTCGTCGACGAACAGGGCGACGTCGCTGTCCAGGGTGGTGTCGAGCACGCTGACCAGCAGGGTCAGGGCGTTGACCTTGTTCTCGCCGAGGGCGGCGTAGTGGCCGAGCAGGGCGGTGCAAGTGATGCCGCCGGAACACGCGCCGAGCATGTTCACGTCTTTGCTGCCGGTGATGGCCGTGACCACGTCGACCGCTTCCTTGAGCGCATCGATATAGGTCGACAGACCCCACTCGCGCTGGGCTTTGGTCGGGTTGCGCCAACTGACGATGAAGGTCTGCACGTTATTGCGCAGGCAGAAGCGCGCCAGACTCTTGTCCGGGCTCAGGTCGAACACATAGAACTTGTTTATCTGTGGCGGCACCACGAGCAGCGGGCGCTCGTGCACCTGCTCGGTGATCGGCTTGTACTGGATCAGCTCCAGCACGTCGTTGCGAAACACCACCGCGCCTTCGGTCACGCCCAAGCTCTTGCCGACCTCGAACGCGCCCATGTTGACCTGGCTCGGCATGCCGCCGTTGTGCACCAGATCCTTGGCCAGATGCGAGAGGCCATCGAGCAGGCTTTTGCCGCCGGTTTCGAAGAAGCGTTTGACCGCTGCCGGGTTGGCCGCGGTGTTGGTCGGGGCCATGGCTTCGGTCATCAGGTTGATCACGAAGTGGCCGCGTGCGATGTCTTTGGGGGACAGGCTGCTGTCGTCGATCCAGGAGTGGAGCTCCTTGCGCCACGCCAGGTAAGTTTGCAGATAACGTTTGTAGAGCGGGTTCTGACTCCACGCCGGATCAACGAAGCGACGATCATCGCTGGCCGGTTGCAGTTCGGATTTGCCGAACAGCACGTTCTTCAGTTCGAGGCCGAAATGGGTCACGTGCCTGACGCTGTGGATCGGTTGTTTGATGGCCTGGGTCAGCACCATTCGAGCAGAGGCCAGCAGATCCTTTCCGCGCAGCCCAACGACGGGATTAAGCCCCAGGGTGTTTTCCGAGGCTTGATACTTCAGGTCATCGTTATTCTTGTTACTCATCTACGACGCTCCATTGTCCTGAGACGAGTACCCGGTGTTGTGCTGTGCAGTTCCACAGCGAATGCCAGGTACTACTGCTCGGGTGACCGTTAATTCTGCATAGCTGCTTTACAGTCGTAGAGCACTGCAGGGAACTTGCCAGCTCCATTGGTTACCCGAGTTTAATTTTTTTCGCAAGCGGCCGATCCTCGACCACTTGGCGCAGCATTCAAACAGATGAATTTAGAAAATGCCCTCTAAAGAGCAAGAGTCTCGGACTAGAGCATCAGCTTGACGATCGACTCGTCCGGATCGCGGGTTTTCCCGGCTGCTTTGAGCTCGGCCAGATAATCGGCCCAGAGTGCGTCATGACGTCGCCCCAGCTCGTAGAGGTATTCCCAGGTGAACAGGCCGCTGTCGTGACCGTCGTCGAAGGTCAGTTTCAGTGCGTAGTGACCGGCCGGTTCCAGTGCGGTCAGGCCGACATTGAGCTTGCCGAATTGCAGGATCGGTTTGCCGTGGCCCTGGACCTCGGCGGAAGGGGAATGCACGCGCAGGAATTCCGCGGGCAGGGTGTGCTCCTCGCCGGACGCGTATTTGAGCGTCAGGGTTTTCGAGGCTTTGTGCAGTTTGATGTCGGTAGGAATAGTGGTCATTGCAGGTCATCCGACTGTGATGAACCCCTGTAGGAGCTGCCGCAGGCTGCGATCTTTTGATCTTGTCTTTTATGAATCAAAATCAAAAGATCGCAGCCTGCGGCAGCTCCTACAGGGAAGGTGACCTACAGGATATAACGGGACAGGTCTTCGTTCTGCGCCAATTCGCCCAGATGGCTGTTGACGTACGCAGCGTCGATCAGGATCGGCTTGTCGTCATGCGCGCTGGCCAGGTCGCCGGCACTGAACGACACCTCTTCCAGCAGACGCTCAAGCAGCGTGTGCAGGCGACGGGCACCGATGTTCTCGGTCTTCTCGTTGACCTGCCAGGCGATCTCCGCCAGACGCTTGATGCCTTCCGGCTGGAACTGGATGTTCAGGCCTTCGGTTTTCAGCAGTGCGCAGTATTGCTCGGTGAGCGAAGCGTGCGGCTCGCTGAGGATGCGTTCGAAGTCTTCCGGGCTCAGCGCCTTGAGTTCGACACGGATCGGCAGACGACCCTGCAGCTCAGGCACCAGATCGCTCGGCTTGCTCAGGTGGAACGCACCGGAAGCGATGAACAGGATGTGGTCGGTCTTGACCATGCCCAGCTTGGTGTTGACGGTGCAGCCTTCGATCAGCGGCAGCAGGTCGCGCTGTACGCCTTCACGGGACACATCGGCGCCGCCGACATTGCCGCGCTTGGCGACCTTGTCGATTTCGTCGATGAACACGATGCCGTGCTGCTCGACCGCTTCCAGGGCCTTGGCCTTCAACTCTTCTTCGTTGACCAGACGCCCGGCTTCTTCGTCGCGCACCAGTTTCAGCGCTTCCTTGACCTTGAGCTTGCGGGCCTTCTTCTTGCCCTTGCCCATGTTGGCGAACAGGTTCTGCAACTGGCTGGTCATTTCTTCCATGCCAGGTGGCGTGGCGATTTCGATGCCGGCCACTTCGGCGACTTCGATCTCGATTTCCTTGTCGTCCAGTTGGCCTTCGCGCAGGCGCTTGCGGAACAGCTGACGGGTGTTGGAGTCGCTGCTCGGCGCTTCTTCGTTGCTGAAGCCCATGCGTGCCGGTGGCAGCAGTGCGTCGAGGATACGGTCCTCGGCAGCGTCTTCGGCGCGGTGACGCACGCGGGTCATTTCCTGCTCGCGGAGCATCTTGATTGCGGCGTCGGCCAGATCACGGATGATCGACTCGACGTCGCGGCCAACGTAGCCGACTTCGGTGAATTTGGTCGCTTCGACCTTGATGAACGGCGCGTTGGCCAGTTTCGCCAGGCGACGGGCAATCTCGGTTTTACCGACACCGGTCGGGCCGATCATCAGGATGTTCTTCGGGGTCACTTCAACACGCAGCTCTTCAGGCAGCTGCATGCGGCGCCAGCGGTTGCGCAGGGCAATCGCGACGGCGCGCTTGGCATCGTCCTGGCCGATGATATGGCGGTTGAGTTCGTGGACGATTTCGCGGGGAGTCATGGACATAATAATTGACGGTCCTCAAGCAGAAACAAGCCGTGGCACTTAGGCCGCGTCAGGCTTATTCAGCGAGATCCTGCTCCTCAATGGTCTGGGTGTGGTTGGTGAATACACAGATGTCGCCGGCGATACCGAGGGCGGTTTCGACGATCTCACGGGCCGACAGGTCGGTCTTTTTCAGCAGCGCGCTGGCGGCGGCTTGCGCGTAGGCGCCGCCGGAACCCATGGCGATCAGGCCGTCTTCAGGTTCGACCACGTCACCGTTGCCGGTGATGATCAGCGAGGCGTCCTTGTTGGCGACCGCGAGCATGGCTTCGAGGCGGCTCAGGGAACGGTCGGTGCGCCATTCTTTGGCGAGTTCGACAGCGGCGCGGATCAGGTGGCCCTGATGTTTCTCGAGTTGGCCTTCGAAGCGTTCGAAGAGGGTGAAGGCGTCGGCGGTGGCACCGGCGAAACCGGCAATGACCTGACCGTGGTACAGGCGACGAACTTTCTTCGCGTTGCCTTTCATCACGGTATTGCCGAGAGAAACCTGGCCGTCGCCGCCCATGACGACTTTGCCGTGGCGGCGGACTGAAACGATGGTGGTCAAGGGAAGAGTCTCCACGCAGCGGGGCGAAAATGCCTTATGCCCATTCATATGGGGGTGCTGGAGAAGATTTCAACCGGGGGCGCACAGAGGAGACGAGCGGTGACCCCCTGTAGGAGCTGCCGCAGGCTGCGATCTTTTGATCTTGATCTTGAAACAAATCAAAAGATTTCAGCCTGCGGCAGCCTACAGGGGGTTGGTGTTGCCTGTGGGAGCTAAGTCAGCGGCTCTGGCGTTGTTGTAACAGCAGATTGCTGAAGCCGCTGCCGGCCAGTTGTTTCTGCGCCGTGGTCAGCTGTTCGCGGTTGCTGAACGGGCCGACCAGTACGCGATACCAGGTTTCATCCTTCACCGTGCCGGATTCCACCGCCACAGCCTGGCCGAGCAGAATGATCTGTGCCCGCACTTTGTCCGCGTCCGCCTCTTTGCGGAACGAACCGGCCTGGAGGAAGAACTTGGTCACTGGCGCCGCTTTCGCCACCGGTGGCGCTGGCGGCGGGGTGATGCCCGACAGCGCAGCCTGAGCGCGCGCGGTGTCGATCTTCGCCGCTTCCGCCGGGGTCACCGGCGTGGTCGGCACTTGCGGCGTCGGCAGGGTTTTCTCCGGTACGGCGTCCGGCGGCACGATCACTTCCGATTCCGGCAGCAGGGTGTAGAAGTCGTACTTCGGCTTCACCGGTTGCGTCGGGCTCGGCGGGGTCTTGTTGGCCTCGGCGATCTTCGACGCTTTCTGCTGCTGCGCCTGCTCGACTTTCTCGCGCTTGACCGTGTCGCTGCCCTTGCCCGGCTCCAGTTTCATCAGGAACACGATGAACGCACCGACCGTCAGACCGATGGCCATCCACAGCCAGCCCGGGATCGGTTGCTTTGCAGGAGCTTGGTAACGGCTGGCGCCACGCTTGGGTGCAGGTTTTTTCTTGGCAGCCAACTTACATGCGCTCCAGAGTTTCCAGGCCCAACAGTTCCAGGCCTTGCTTGAGAGTACGACCGGTCAGCGCGGCCAGACGCAGACGGCTCTGCATCTGGACCGGCGTTTCGGCGGCGAGGATCGGGCAGTTCTCGTAGAAACTGGAGAACAGGCCGGCGACGTCATACAGGTAGGTGCAGAGGATGTGCGGCGTGCCTTTTTCCGCGACGCTGTTAAGCACTTCGCCGAACTGCGCCAGTTTCGCCGCCAGCTCTTGCTCGTGCGCCGCTTCGAGGACGATCTGGCCCTCGACTTCGCTGAAGTCCTTGCCCAGTTTGCGGAACACACCGGCGACACGGGTGTAGGCGTACAGCAGGTACGGCGCGGTGTTGCCTTCGAAGTTGAGCATCAGGTCGAAGTTGAAGCTGTAGTCGCTGGTGCGGTGCTTGGACAGGTCGGCGTATTTCACCGCACCGATGCCGACGACCTTGGCGATGTTGCGCAGTTCGTCTTCGGCCAGTTCCGGGTTTTTCTCTTTGACCAGGTTGTAGGCGCGTTCCTGGGCTTCGGTCAGCAGGTCGATCAGCTTCACGGTGCCGCCGTCACGGGTCTTGAACGGACGGCCATCGGCGCCATTCATCGTGCCGAAGCCCATGTGCTCCATCTCCATCGGATGGGTCACGAAACCGGCCTTGCGCGCCACGGCAAACACTTGCTGGAAGTGCAGGGCCTGACGCTGGTCGACGAAATACAGCGCGCGATCGGCCTTCAGCTTGCCACTGCGGTAGCGCACGGCTGCCAGGTCAGTGGTGGCGTACAGGTAACCGCCGTCAGCCTTGACGATGATCACCGGCAGTGGGTCGCCGTCGGCGTTCTTGAACTCGTCGAGGAACACGCACTGGGCGCCGTTGCTCTCGACCAGCATGCCCGCGGCTTTCAGGTCGTTGACCACGTTGATCAGGTCGTCGTTGTAGGCGCTTTCGCCCATCACGTCGGCCATGGTCAGTTTGACGTTGAGCAGTTCGTAGATCTTCTGGCAGTGCGACAGCGAGATGTCCTTGAACCGGGTCCACAGCGCCAGGCATTCGGCATCGCCGGCCTGCAGCTTGACCACCAGACCACGGGCGCGGTCGGCGAATTCTTCGGATTCGTCGAAACGCTGCTTGGCGGCGCGGTAGAAGTTTTCCAGATCCGACAGCTCGTCGCTGGTGATCGGGTTTTCCTGCAGGTAAGCCATCAGCATGCCGAACTGGGTGCCCCAGTCGCCGACGTGGTTCTGGCGGATCACTTCGTCGCCGAGGAACTCGAGCACACGAGCCACGCCGTCGCCGATGATGGTCGAGCGCAAGTGGCCGACGTGCATTTCTTTGGCCAGGTTCGGCGCCGACAGGTCGACCACGGTGCGCTGCGCCGGGCCGGCCTTGCGCACGCCAACATGTGCGTCAGCCAGGGCGGCGTCGAGGCGCGAGGCCAGGGCCTGGGTGTTCTGGAAGAAATTGATGAAGCCTGGACCGGCGATTTCGGCCTTGGTGACGTTCTCGTCGGCCGGCAGCGCGGCGATGATTTTCTCTGCCAGATCGCGCGGCTTCATGCCCGCAGGCTTGGCCAGCATCATGGCGATGTTGCTGGCGAAGTCGCCGTGGGTCTTGTCACGGGCGTTCTCCACCTGAATCGCCGGCGTCAGGCCTTCAGGCAACACACCTTCGTTGACGAGTTGGGTGAGGGCTTGTTGGATCAGCTGGCGAATGGTGTCTTTCATGGTCTTCTCTTTCGACCGCAAGCGCGGCGGCGCATCGATGCGCGGGTGGAAAAACTGGGCATTATCCGTTGCGAAGACGGGCTTGCCAACCTTAGCAGGCAGGATGTGGATATGTGGTGACATTAAAAGCAAAAGATCGCAGCCTGCGGCAGCGCCTACAGAATCGAGCGTGTTCCCCTGTAGGAGCTGCCGCAGGCTGCGATCTTTTGATCTTCTAGTACAAATCCACCGGATCGACATCCAGCGACCAGCGCACCGCCCGCCCGCTCGGCATCTGCTCCAGCTCCAGCAACCAGCTGGCGAGCAGTCGATGCAAGGGTGCCCGCGCCGCCGCCTGCACCAACAGCTGTGCACGATAGCGTCCCGCACGGCGCTCCATCGGCGCCGGCACCGGTCCGAGCAGTTCGATCCCGCCCAGATTCTGCTCGGCCAGCAAACGCTCGGCGGCGCTGCACGCTTCATCGAGAAAACCTTCGGCCTGCCCCGGCTTGTGCGCTTCGGCGCGCAATAGCGCCAGGTGTGAAAACGGCGGCAACCCCGCCGCGCGGCGTTCGCTCAAGGCCTGCTCGGCAAAGGCGAAGTAACCCTGTTCGGTCAACTGCACCAGTAAAGGGTGGTCGGCCAGGTGGGTCTGGATGATCACCTTGCCCGGCTCCTCGGCCCGGCCGGCGCGCCCGGCCACCTGCACAATCAACTGCGCCATGCGCTCGCTGGCGCGGAAGTCGCCGGAGAACAGGCCGCCGTCGGCATCCAGAATCGACACCAGCGTGACCCGGGGGAAGTGGTGCCCCTTGGCCAGCATCTGGGTGCCGACCAGAATGCACGGCTGACCCTTCTGAATGGTTGCGAACAGTTGATTCATCGCGTCCTTGCGCGAGGTGCTGTCGCGGTCGACCCGCAGCACCGGGTAGTCCGGGAACAGAATTGCCAGGCGTTCCTCGGCGCGTTCGGTGCCGGCGCCCACCGGTCGCAGATCGACCTTGTTGCATTTGGGGCACTGGCGCGGCGTGCGTTCGACGTTGCCGCAGTGATGGCAGCGCAGCTCGCCGTAGCGCTGGTGCACGGTCATCCGCGCGTCGCAGCGTGAGCATTCGGACATCCAGCCGCAATCGTGGCACAGCAAAGTCGGCGCGAAACCACGGCGGTTGAGGAACACCAGCACCTGTTGGCCCGCTGCGAGGGTCTGGCCGATGGCTTGCTGCATCGGCCCGGAAATGCCGCTGTCCAGCGGGCGGCTTTTCACGTCCAGCCGCAGGAATCGTGGCTGCCTGGCGCCACCGGCGCGCTCGTTCAGACGCAGCAGGCCATAACGACCGGTGTAGGCGTTGTGCAGGCTTTCCAGCGACGGCGTGGCGGAGCCGAGGACGATCGGGATGTTTTCCTGGCGCGCACGCACCAGTGCCAGATCCCGGGCGTGGTAGCGCAGGCCTTCCTGCTGTTTATAGGAGCCGTCGTGTTCTTCGTCGATGATGATCAGC
Source organism: Pseudomonas sp. HMWF021 (assembly GCF_003061005.1). GTDB lineage: Bacteria > Pseudomonadota > Gammaproteobacteria > Pseudomonadales > Pseudomonadaceae > Aquipseudomonas. The sequence continues at coordinate 150,670 of NZ_QAIK01000107.1, forward strand.
CCCGGATTCTTCATCGGTGTGAACAGCGCCGAGCGGGTGCCGATAATAATGTCGGCTTCACCGTCGCGGGCGGCGAGCCAGGCGTCGAGACGCTCACGGTCGTTGACCGCCGAATGCAGCAGGGCGATGCGGGCGTTGAAGCGCTGTTCGAAACGCGCCAGAGTCTGCGGGCCGAGGTTGATCTCGGGGATCAGCACCAGCGCCTGTTTGCCCGCTTCGAGTGTCTCGCGGATCAGCTGCAAATAGACTTCGGTCTTGCCGCTGCCGGTGACCCCGGCCAGCAGAAACGCGTGATAACTGTCGAACCCGGCGCGGATCGCTTCGTAAGCGGCGCGTTGTTCGGTGTTGAGCGGCAGCTCCGGTTGCGCCAGCCAGTGTTCATGGCGCACGCCGGGTGCATGCCGGCGGATTTCCACCTGCACCAGTCCTTTGGCCAGCAGCAGGTCGAGGCTGTCTTTGCTCAGCATCAGTTTGCTCAGCAGCTGATGGGCCACGCCGTGGGGGTGCTGCGCCAGCGTCGACAATGCTTCACGTTGCCGTGGGGCGCGGGCGATGCGCGGATCATCAAGGCTGGCGCCGGGCGCGACCGACCAGAAACGTTCCTGACGGGCTTCGGCCGGTTCGCCCTGACGCAGCAGCACCGGCAGCGCCCAACTCAGAGTGTCGCCGAGGCTGTGCTGGTAATACTGCGACGTCCACAGGCACAGCTTGAACAGTGCGGGCGGCAGCGGCGGCTCGGCATCGAGCAGGGCCAGCGCCGGTTTGAGTTTTTCCAGCGGTACATCGCTGGTGTCGGTGACTTCGACCAGGATCCCGATCATTTCCCGGCGCCCGAACGGTACACGCAAGCGCATGCCCGGTTGCAACTGGGCACGCGATACCCCGGCCGGCGCCCGATAATCGAACAGGCGGCGCAGAGGCGAAGGCAGGGCGAGGCGCAGAATGGCGTCGGGCACGCGGGGGGATCTCGATCAGCAGGCGGTAAAGGGACCAGGCACATAACCCTGTAGGAGTGAGCCTGCTCGCGATAGCAGTGTGTCAGACGACAAAAATCTGGAATGCCAGACCGCTATCGCGAGCAGGCTCACTCCTACAGGGAATCGCGTATTGGGCCGGGAGCCTAGCAGACGGTCGGTCTCAGGGACAGCTTGCGCGATTGACATTGTCTGGTAGAATCCGCGGCCTAATTACGTGCGGTATTCAACAATCGTGTTGGGTGGCGGCACGCTAGCTGAGGAAGACATCATGAAAGCTGATATCCACCCGAATTACCCAGAAGTTGCAGTAACCTGCAGCTGCGGCAACAAGTTCGAAACCCGTTCGACCTTCGGCAAAGCCCTGGCGATCGACGTTTGCAACGAGTGCCACCCGTTCTACACCGGTAAGCAGAAGACTCTGGACACCGGTGGTCGCGTTCAGAAGTTCGCCGACCGTTTCGGTGCCTTCGGCGCCAAGAAGTAAGATTGGTCATTCTGGAAAATCTCGACGGTTTCTCCAGGCTGATGAAAAAGGCGTCCCTTGTGGGCGCCTTTTTTGTGTCCGCGATTTGGCTGTCCGGCGCCC
>NZ_QAIK01000108.1 GCF_003061005.1 Pseudomonas sp. HMWF021
CTTCAGATCAATGTGCTTCCACTCAGGCTTGGCGCCCAGCCGCGCATTGAAGCGGTAGTTGAAGGTGAAATCATCCGCCGTCGGCAGCGTCAGTGGTTTGCCATATACCGCCTCGATTCCTGCCAGGTCATATCCCATCAACTGCAGCAGCGTCGGAAAAATGTTGTAGTGACTGGAACGGTCTTTGTTCAGCGTCAAGGCCTGCACCCAGTCCGGGCCGTGCACCTGATCGCCCTGAATCACCACCAGCGGCACCAGCCCTTCTTCTTCCACCGGGTCGCCGCCGCAGTGAGTATTGAGCCCGGGATTGCCACGCTCATGCAAATCCTGGCCGTGATCGGAGGTGTAGATCAGCAGTGCATTGTTCAGCCGGGCCTGGGCAAACACCCGGGCGAAGAACTCGCCGACGTTCCACAGCACCGTGTTCTTGTAGGCGTTGCGGTACAGCACCCAGTCATCCGGCTGCCCATTGAAACCATCACGTTTAGCGGTATCGGCCACCTCGGTGAACTGCCCGCGGGGCAGTATCGGGCGGTAGGCCATGAATGCATCGGGGTATTTGTCGTGCACCGGGAAATGCGCACCAACCTTGTTGACCACCACCAGCTCCGGCTGGTCGTCGTTGAGCAGTTCGATCAGTTTCGCGGCAGCGGCCATGTCGCGATCACGCACACTGGTCTGGTCAAACTGGACGAACTCATCAATATCCTTCTTCTCGGTGTCGTTCATCAGATTCTGCAGATTGCCGCCAGTGCGCTGGGCGTCGATGTAAACCGTGCGCAGTCCGGCCTTTTTCGCGTACTGCCAGATCGACGGCAGCGTGCTGTTGATGCGGACGTAATCGGCGCGGGTGCCACCGTAACGCAGGGTGACGTTGGTGTCGGCGCTGCAATTGGCGATCGATGCGGCGTAACCGTAATTGAAGATATCGACACCGGGATGCGCCTGCTTGAGGTTGCTGTGCACCCCGAACGGCGCGTTGATGTCCAGGTAATTGCCGGAGATGCTTTCATCGATGATCAGCACGATGTCGTGACTGATCGCTGCCGCGTTGCGCGCCAGCGTCACCGGCTCACGCGGGCCGACCGTATTGTGCAGTGCTTCATAGGCGAACAGGTTCAGATAGGCCAGCGGCGTATACATGACCGGCAAGCCGCGCGCGCCCTCACCCGCTCGCAGGAACAACACGGCGCTGAGCAGCAACACGCCGCACACCGGCGCCGCCACCCGTACTGCATTGGGCACCGCCAGCGCATGCCGTGGTTTGAGCCCGACGCCAAACAGCAACAGCAAACCGCTGAGCGCTGCGTGAATGATCGCGTCGCGATACTGGTAGGCGGCTTCCTGGATGAAGCCGCCGGAATACACCAGCGAGACAAAGCTGCTGTAGTTCAGGTAATCGGCCGTCACCCGGGTATAGACATCAAAAAACACGGCGGAAATAAATAACGTAATTGCGAATAAGTGTCGAATCAGTGCCTGACGAATATAAGCCGTTAGATATAACGCGAAAGTGAGCGCCAAAAACATCGCGCCAAAAAGAAGTACAGCAAAACCCACACCGATAGCATTTAACCGCTCAATGTAATATTCGGAATAAAGCAGCAGATAAACAATTAAAAGTACTTCTTTGGCATATCTGAACATGGCGATACCGCTCGTGCAAAACGGCAGGGAGTCAAAGCTTTGTCGGTCAGAACCTGACACTAGCACCCAGCCATCAAAGCGCAAGAATTGACTGTTTTCTTTAAAAAGCGTCAAAAAACCGGTGACTCAAATCTGACACACACCGAACGCTGCAAGCCCTTAAATTAGCGGCTTACAACCGTTTATCGCTTATTTTAAATCTGAACAAATCTGCAAAAAAACAACAAATCCAATCGCAGCAATGACTTGATGGCCAATCGCCAAAAAACGCTCAAGTGTTATACAGGTGCAACATGTCATTTTGCTGACACGCTTTTCAAACCCTGCGCTATACCCCTTTTACAGTCTTGTTCCGAACTTCTTCTTTTCGCTCTATCGAGGGTGCGCAGATGGACGTGAGCGTATTTGGCACCGGCTATGTCGGATTAATTCAAGCCGCCGCACTTGCCGATGTCGGACATCGGGTTTTATGTGTGGATATTGACCCGAACAAGATTAAACAACTGCAACAAGCCGTGCCGCCTATTAGCGAGCCGGGGTTATCCGCTTCGCTGGAAGAAAACATCAAGGCCGGGCGTTTGCTGTTCACGACCCAGGCCAGTGACGCAGTGGAGCACGCCGAACTGATCTTCATCGCCGTAGGTACGCCGGCCGACGAGGACGGTTCCGCCGACCTGACCCACGTGCTCAACGTGGCCCGGCAGATCGCCTCGCACATGGAGGCCGATCGCACCCTGATCATCAAGTCCACGGTGCCGGTCGGCACGGCGGATCAGGTCGCCGCCAAGGCCACTGAAGAGCTGCAGCGGCGCGACCGCAGCGGCCTCAAGGTGCGCGTGGTGTCCAACCCCGAATTTCTCAAGGAAGGCAGCGCCCTCGCCGACTGCATGCGCCCGGACCGGATCATCGTCGGCACCCGCGATGACGCCGCCCGCGAGCAGATGAGTGAGCTGTACGCGCCGTTCTGCCGCAACCGCGAAAAACTGATGTTCATGGACAACCGCAGCGCCGAACTGACCAAGTATGCGGCCAACGCAATGCTCGCCACGCGCATCAGCTTCATGAATGAGCTGGCCAACCTCACCGAACTGCTGGGCGCCGACATCGAGGCCGTGCGCAAAGGCATCGGTTCCGACCCGCGCATCGGCTACCACTTCATCTACCCCGGTTGCGGTTTTGGCGGCTCGTGTTTCCCCAAGGATCTGCGTGCCCTGCTGCACACCGCCGAACACAACGGCATGCCACTGAAATTGCTGCGCAGCGTCACCGACGTCAACGACAGCCAGCGGCACATCCTGTTCAGCAAACTGAAGGCGCAGTTTCCGCAAGGTCTGGCCGGCAAGTCGATCGCGATCTGGGGCCTGGCGTTCAAACCCAATACCGATGACATGCGCGAAGCCCCCAGCCGTTACCTGATGGATGCGCTGTGGGCCGAAGGCGCCAGCGTGCAGGCCTATGATCCGGAAGCCATGTCCGAATGCCGTCGTCTGTACGGCTACCGCGACGATCTGCATCTGTGCGCCACCCGCGACGACACCCTGGAGGATGCCGATGCGCTGGTGATCTGCACCGAGTGGAAAAACTTTCGCGTGGTGGATTTCGAACTGCTGGCGAGCAAGCTGCGCGCCAAAGTGATTGTCGACGGTCGCAACCTCTACAACCCGGAACACGTGGCCGCCGCGGGCCTGCATTACAGCGGCATCGGTCTGCGCCATATCGCTCCGGAAGGACTGCGCCCATGAAAATCCTGGTCACCGGCGCGGCCGGCTTCATTGGTGCCCATTGCGTGTTGCGGCTGAAGCGCGACGGGCATGCGGTGGTCGGCCTGGATAATTTCAACGGCTACTACGACCCGCAGCTCAAACACGACCGCGTGCAATGGGTGCGCGATCAGGTCGGGCATTTCCCGCTGGCGCGGATCGATCTGGCCGATGCCGCCGCGATTGAAGCGCTGTTTGTCCGCGAGCAACCGCAAGTGGTGATCCACCTCGCGGCGCAGGCCGGGGTGCGTTATTCGCTGGAAAACCCGAAGGCCTACCTGGACAGTAATCTCTGCGGTTTCCTGAACATTCTCGAAGGCTGCCGGCACCATCCGGTGGAGCACCTGATCTACGCCTCGTCGAGTTCGGTGTACGGCGCCAACCAGCACACGCCGTATTCGGTGCACGACGGGGTGAATCACCCGCTTTCGCTGTACGCCGCAACCAAAAAAGCCAACGAGCTGATGGCCCACAGTTACAGCCACCTGTTCGGCATTCCCAGCACCGGCCTGCGCTTTTTCACCGTGTACGGCCCCTGGGGTCGGCCCGACATGTCGCCGATCCAGTTCGCCCGGGCGATCACCGAAGGCACGCCGCTGAAACTGTTCAACTACGGCGAGCACCAGCGCGACTTCACTTACATCGACGACATCGTCGAAAGCATCGCCCGGCTCACCGATCATCCGCCGCACAACCACCCGGAGTGGGACCGCGAACACCCTGATGCCGGCAGCAGCATGGCGCCGTGGTGCCTGTTCAACATCGGCGGCCACCACCCGGTGGAGCTGAAAACCTATCTGGCACTGATGGAAAAACACCTCGGCCAGAAAGCCATCGTCGAGCTTTTGCCCCTGCAACCGGGCGATGTGCTCAACACCTGTGCCGAGACCGATGATCTGGCCCAGGCCACCGGGTTCCAGCCCCGGATCGAGCTGGATGAAGGACTGGGGCGGTTCATCGCCTGGTTTCGTGACTACTACCCCACTGCCTGTCGCCCACGCGCCGCTCGCGGCTGAATTAATGCGGAGGACTCCATGACTGGACATGAGAAAGGTGTGCCGATTCAGGAAATGCGCCGTGACAAGCGCGTCGACCCCGAGCACCGAATGCGCCTCGACGCGGCGATCCATCGCCAGGGTCGCGGATGGTTCACTGGCCGTGACGGCGGTCGGCCATGGCAACTGTCACGCACCAACCGCGTGGTCGCCTGTCTGGGCGCGCTGCTGATTCTGGTGCTGATCTCGCCTCTGCTGCTGGGCCTGGCACTGGTCATCAAGTTCAGCAGCCCGGGACCGGTGATGTTCGTGCAAAAACGCACCGGTTATCGCGGCCGCGCCTTCGGCATGTACAAGTTCCGCACCATGGTGTGCAACGCCGAAGAGCTCAAGGAATCGCTGCGCCACCTCAACAAGCACGGGGTCGACGCCATCGACTTCAAGATCGACAAGGATCCACGCATCACCGGTATCGGCGGTTTCCTGCGGCGTACCAGCCTCGACGAACTGCCCAACCTGTTCAACGTGGTGAGCGGCGACATGCGCCTGGTCGGCCCGCGGCCGACCTCGTTCAACGCCTACCGCTACAAGGACAACCACCTCGCCCGCCTGAGCATCTACCCCGGCATGACCGGCCTGTGGCAGATCTCCGGACGCAGCAACATCGACTTCGACCAGCGCGTTGAGTTGGACCTCAGCTACATCGCCGAGCAAAGCCTTTTGCTTGATCTGAAGATCCTGTTGAAAACCCCCTTCAAAGTATTCAGCGGCCACGGAGCAAGCTAATGGACGGTTCAACCAACAAAAGCCTGAGCATTGCCAACCCCAGCGAATCGAACCTGATCTCGACCGTGCTGGATCTGGATCTGCGGATCCTGTTCCTGACCGCCGCCAACCCCGGCGCCGGCAC
>NZ_QAIK01000109.1:0-16963 GCF_003061005.1 Pseudomonas sp. HMWF021
ACTTGACAGCGACAGCAGCGGCGGCGTGAGCAGCGATGAACTGAAAGCGGCGTTGCAGGCGGGTCGCGAACACCCGCCCGAAGAAAAGACCGCCAGTACCCAGACCACCAGCGAAGCGCTGAACCGGATGATTGCCAACTTGAGCAAACAGTATTCCCTCGACAATGCCGCGCCGGTGGGCAAATACCTGAATGTGGCGACTTGAGTTGATGGGGTGATGGGTGACCGTTTCCATGGATTGGTGTGGGAACGGTCATTTGAATACAGCGGGAAGAGATTGGTTGGCTGACACGCCGCTATCGCGAGCAGGCTCACTCCTACAGTGGGATTGAGTGCATTCAATTGGAGATTGGTTGGCTGTCAGGCCGCTATCGCTGGCAAGCCAGCTCCCACAGAGGGATTGAGTGCATTCAGTTGGAGATTGGTTGGCTGTCAGGCCGCTATCGCGAGCAGGCTCACTCCTACATTGGGATTGAGTGCATTCAATTGGAGATTGGTTGGCTGTCAGGCCGCTATCGCTGGCAAGCCAGCTCCCACAGAGGGATTGAGTGCATTCAATTGGAGATTGGTTGGCTGTCAGGCCGCTATCGCTGGCAAGCCAGCTCCCACAGAGGGATTGGGTGCAGTCAACTGGAGTTTGGTCGGCTCGAAGGCCGCCATCGCGAGCAGGCTCACTCCTACAGTTGGAATGGGTGTGGTCTGTTGGAGAGTGGTCGGCTCGTAGGCCGCCATCGCTGGCAGGCCAGCTCCCACAAGATCAAGATCAAAAGATCGCAGCCTTCGGCAGCTCCTACACAGGATGAGCGCAAGCTCGGCTGCAGCTCTTGATCTTGCCGTGCCGGCCCCTTCGGCAGGCTGAGTGGAGGGATTTATCCGGGGGTGGGAGCGCAGCGACCGTTTGGCGCAGCCAAACACATCGAGAGGAGGTGCAGCGAAGCAAACCGGAGGCGATGCCCCCGGATGAATTCCGGAGCGAAGGCACCCGAGCCTAAGCGAGGGCCGTACGCCGGGGCCAAGCCTTTTGCTTACTTTTCGGCGTCTGGAAAAGTGAGTCGCCGTAAGGGCGAAACCGCCAGCCGCAACACCCAGAAAACGGATATTCACCCAAAACCCCAGGAACCTGGTCGGCCCAAAGGCCGCCAAGTCAAACCAAACCAACCCAGCCAAACCTAAACCCGAGCCTGACTCTTGCTCCAATCCGTCAACAAACTATAAGCCACCGCCAACAACGTAGGCCCGATAAACAACCCGATAAACCCAAACGCAATCAACCCGCCAAACACCCCGAGCAGCACAATCACCAACGGCAGATTCCCGCCACGGCTGATCAGGTACGGCTTCAGCACGTTATCCACGCCACTGATGATGAACGTCCCCCAGATCCCGAGAAACACCGCCATCCCGTACTCACCCTTCCACGCCAGCCAGGCCGTGGCCGGAATCCACACCAACGGTGGCCCCATCGGAATCAGGCTCAACAGAAAGGTCACGATCCCCAGCACCAGCGCGCCCGGAACCCCGGCAATCAGAAAGCCGATCAACGCCAGAATCGCCTGCGCCGCCGCCGTCCCGATCACCCCGTTGACCACTCGCTGCACGGTGCCGGCCACCAGCTCGATGTAATACCCGGCCCGCTCACCGATCAGCCGCTCCAGCAGACTGTGTACAAATGCCGCCAGCCGCGGCCCGTCGCGATAGAAAAAGAACACGAAGACAATGCTCAGGGTCAGCTCGAGAATCCCGCCGCCAATCTGCGCACTGCGCGCCAGCAGCCAGTTGCCGACCTGCCCCAGATACGGCTTGATCGATACCATCAGTGCCGCGCCCTGTTGATCGATACTGTTCCAGACCCCGACCAGCCGCTCCCCCACCAACGGTACGGTGCCGAGCCAGGCCGGTGCCTCCGGCAGGCCGTCGACCTGTACATCCTTGATGAACGCCGTGGCATCGCGCACGTGATCGGCCAGGTTGAACCCCAACCACACCAGCGGCGCCGCCACCAGCAGCATCCAGCCCAGGGTCAAAATGCCTGCTGCAAGGGACTCGCGGCCATTGAGCCAACGGGTCAACAGACGCATCAGCGGCCAACTGGCGAACGCCAGCACCGCGCCCCAGAACAGTGCCGACCAGAACGGCGCCATCACCCACAGGCTGGCACCAAACAGCACCAGCAGGAGGATTTGCACCAACAGCCGATCGTTATTGAGCATGTAGAGTCTCGAAGAAGTCAGTCCGTCAAAGGGTAGGCGAACACACCACGCGTGCACGCCCGATGCAGCTTAACGCAACAGATCGATGCGCAGGCCGGGGCCGTCGGCGCTCCCCGCCTCCATCCGCGCCGCCCGCACACCCTGCCCGATCAGTGCCTGACGCCAGGCCTCGGCCTTGGGCCCGGCAATCGTCACGCGTTGGGTGGTATCAAGGTTCAAGCCACGGGAAATCAGCCGCAACCAAGTGTCATCAGGATCCCCCGTCAACTTGGGGAAATCCAGCTCGCCGGTGCTCTTGAGCTGGCGCAACAGCGTGGCCGATGTCGGCAGCAACTCGCCCAACGGCGCGTTCGCCTCAAACTGTTCAACATGCAGGTAGGCTTTGCGATTGCCGCGGGTGATGCTGTAGAGCGCCACCAGCGTGTTGTCCTTCGGCGCGGCCAGACGTAACAGCAGATAGGCCTGTTGCTCGTCGGCGCCGTAAAGCTTGGAGTTGCCGAACACCTCGTTGGCCCACAGGCTGCTTTCGCCGCAATCGCGGGCCTGGCACCAGAACAGCAACTCGGCGTCCTGCTTTTGCAGGGCTTCGCGGGCAGCGGTAAAGGCTTCGGTGGCGGAATGCTCCGGGGGCAGCTCGTAGGTCACCGAGGTGGTCTGGCCACGCGCGGTGACCTGGCCGTCAAAGCGCAACTGGCCGCTGATCTTGCGGATAGAGCCCAGCGGGTAGATCCGTTCGAGTTCAACGGGTGGGCGATAGTCGACGATCTGCGCATCGGCCAGACGCGGCACGATCTGCAGATCCTGGCTGCCGGGCACGTCGGCGGCGAACGAAACGGAACTGAAACAGCACAGCGCCAACAGACTGAGTGACCGCATAGTCAGGCTCATCGGATCGGCATGGCCTGGCGGGTCGGGGTCGCAGCGGTATAGAAATCCATCGTGTTTGTCTCCCATTTCAACCCGCCCAGCCTCGACAGTTGCCCGGTGCAAGTCAAGGAATGGCGAAGAACCGATTGAAACAGTCTGCGACAAGGTCGGCACCCGGCTCATCGTTGAGGTGCAAATGATGCCCGCCCGCCAGCTGTTCCTGGCTAAAGGGTAGACGCTCCAGCAGCTCCGGATGTTTGCCCAGCATGCCGTCGGCGGCAACCACCAGTTGCGCCGGGCAGGTGACGCGCTGAACGAAAGCCATCGCCTGCTCCTGGGTCAGGCGCAGCGGCGATGGCAGGGTCAGGCGATTGTCGGTGCGCCAGGTATAGCCACCGGGCACCGGCATCAAGCCGCGTTGCGCCAGCAGTTCGGCGGCCTCGCGACTGACCGCCACCAGGCCTTTCATCCGCGCTTCGATGGCGCGGTCGAGGGTGCTGTAGACCGGTTTGCGCTTCTCGCGCAGATCCAGCTGAGCTTGCAGGGCCATGCCCATGCGTTCGGCGGCATTTTCGCCTTTGTCCGTAGGAGGAATCACCCCGTCGATCAACGCCAGGTGAGTGATGCGCTCCGGCAATGAGCCGGCCAGCACCAGCGACACGATCGCGCCCATCGAGTGACCGAGCAGGCCGAAACGTTTCCAGCCCAGTTGCTCGGCGACCTGCAACACGTCATGGGCGTAGTCCCACAACGCATACCCGGCGCCGTTCGGACGGTGCCCCGAATGTCCATGCCCGGCCATGTCCAGCGCGATGATGCGCAAGCCTTTGAGCTTGGGCGCCAGGCGCGCAAAGCTGTTGGCGTTGTCGAGCCAGCCATGCAGGGCAATCACCGGCAGACCGTCCTCGGGGCCGAACAGATGCGCGGCCAGTTCGATATGCGGCAGGCTCAGGCGCACTTCTTCGAAAGTCGGGCTCATGCGCAGTCCTTGTCCTGACGACCTTCCCAGCGGTTGAACAGATTCTTCAGCAGCCGCGCGGTATCCTGCGGACGCTCCAGCGGAAACATGTGCCCGCCGGGCATGCTCAGCAATTCACCCTGCGGCAGGCGCGAGACGAAACTGCCGTGATGACGCATCACCACGCGGCTGGTATGCCCGCGCACCACCGCCAGTGGCACTTTCAATTGCCGGGTGCGGCCAGGGCTGGTGTGCGGCACGCCGCGATAGATGCTGATTTCAGTGGCCGGATCAAAACGCAGACGCAACTTGTCGCCGACCTTGTGCAAACCGTGTTGCAGGTAGGCGTCGAAGCACTCCGGGTCGAAACTTCGGAACAGGGTTTTCCCCGCAAAGTAACTGCGCGCACTGTCGAGATCGGCAAATTCTTCACGCCGGCCCAGCGTGCGCCCGGCCGGCGTCAGTTTGTCGATGAAACCGAAGCGCTTGGCGGCGCGAATCACCCATTGATCAGTGCGGGTGAGCACCGGCGAATCGAGCATGACCACCCCGCGATACAGCTCAGGGCAACGCAACGCCGCGTGCAGGTGCAGCACGCCGCCAAAGGAATGGCCGACGCCCCACACCGGTTGATCCTGCTGCTGCAGATGGTGGATCAGCTCGTCGACCAGGTTGTACCAGTTGTCGTCCGCCGGGAAACGCGGGTCATGGGCATGCTGCTCCAGATGCGCGACCCGGTACTCGGGCGCCAGCGCCGCGAACAACTTGCCATAGGTGCCCGAGGGAAACCCGTTGGCGTGGGCGAAAAAGATCGGTTGCGACATGCAGGCTTATCCATGAACGGGAAACGTGATGCTGATTGTCCGTAAGACCAGGATTCGCAGCAACGACCATAACTGCCAGAAAGGGTGGTGGAGATGTCGCGAAAAGCAAAAGATCGCAGGCTGCGCCAGCTCCTGCCCTGAGATACGATCCCATGTAGGAGCTGGCGCAGCCTGCGATCTTTTGATCTTATGGATCATCACCGTAGCGGCGGCTGCTCACCCAACGGCACCACCGCCATGGTAAGGCGCGACACACAACTGGCCTTGCCCTCGTCGCCGGTCAGGCGAATGTCCCAAACATGCGTGGTGCGACCAATGTGAATCGGTTTCGCCACGGCGGTCACCCGCCCGCTGCGCAAACCGCGCAAATGGTTGGCGTTGATCTCCAGCCCCACGCAATAGAACTTGCTCGCGTCGATGCACAGATAGCTGGCCATCGAGCCGACGGTTTCCGCCAGCACCACCGAGGCGCCGCCATGCAGCAGACCGTAGGGTTGGTGGGTGCGGTGGTCGATGACCATGCTCGCCGTCAGCGACTCGTCGTCGAAGGACTCGAAACGGATATCCAGCACTTCGCCGATGGTGTTTTTCTGGATTGCGTTCAACTGCTCGATGTTCGGGGTGGTGCGCCACAAGGTCATCGCAGGCTTCCTTTGTTGTTTTGATCGTAGGTCAATCCTGCCACAGCACCGCCTCGCTGCGCTCGCTCCATTCCTCAAAGCGCGCGCCATAGGTGTCTTCGATGACATTACGCTTGATCTTCAAGGTCGGCGTGAGAAAGCCGTTTTCCACCGCCCAACTGTCCTTGACCACCACCAGCCGCCGCAGCCGCTCATGCTTGTCGAGCACGGCGTTGACCTCTTCCAGCAGTTTTTCCAGGCTCGAATGCAGACTGGCCCGCCCCTCTTCCTGATTGACCGTCGACAGTACGCACAAACCCAGCGGCGCACTCAGGCCATCGCCGACCACACACACCTGTTCGATCCGCGAGTGCACTGCCAGACGGTTTTCAATCGGTGCCGGCGCCACGTATTTGCCTTTGCTGGTCTTGAAGATTTCCTTGAGCCGCCCGGTCAGGCGCAAGCGCCCCTCGGCGTCCTGTTCGCCCTTGTCGCCGGTACGCAGGAAGCCGTCTTCGGTCAGGGTCTCGGCAGTTTTTTGCGGCTCCTTGAAATAGCCGAGCATGTTCGCCTGACTGCGCACCAGCACCTCGCCGGACTCATCGATGCGCACCTCGACCTCCGGGCACGGCTTGCCGATCCAGCCCTGTTTGTACTGGCCCGGCAGACAAATGTGCGAGTAGCCGCAACTCTCGGTCATGCCATAGACCTCCAGCACATCGAGGCCGAGCTTCTGATACCAGTCGAGCAAGGTCTGCGGCACCGGCGCCGCACCGGACAGGGCCACGCGCAATGCATCCAGACCCAACCCGGCCAGCACCTTGTGCCCGACCCGCTTGCCAATCCATGGCAGACCCAGCAGAAAATCCAGGCGCCTGGCCGGGATCTTGCCGTACACGCCCATCTGGAATTTGGTCCAGATGCGCGGCACGCCGAACATCGCGGTGGGTCGCGCCCGTTGCAGGTCGGTGATGAAGGTGTCGAGGCTTTCGGCAAAAAACACCGTCTGCCCGGTGTAGATCGACGCCAGCTCAACAAACATCCGTTCAGCGACATGGCACAGCGGCAGGTACGACAGCAGCCGGTCGTTCTCGTTGAGTCCGAACAGTTGCGTGCCACGTGTGGTGGCAAACCCCAGATTGGCAAAGCTGTGCATTACACCCTTGGGCAATCCGGTGGTGCCGGAGGTATAGATGATGGTTGCCAGTTGCTCGCCTGCCGGGCGCGGATCGTCACGGATCGGCGAGCTCTTCTGCAGGTCGTCCCAACTGAAATCGAACTCACCGGGCGGATGCAGCGGCAGGCTGATGGTGGGCAAGCCCGCCGGTATCCCGGCGGACATACCCGGCCAGTCATCGAGTTTGCCGATGAACGCCAGCACACTTTCCGAATGCGTCAGTACCTGACTGACCGAGTCTGCCGTGAGGTTGGGATACAGCGGCACTGACACATGCCCGGCCATCCAGATGGCCAGATCGGCGATGATCCAGTGCGCGCAGTTTTTCGAGATCAGCGCGACGTGGCTGCCTTGCGGCAATTCCCGCGCGCGCAGCCAGTGCGCGGCGCAACGGGCCTGATGGCCGACATCGGCCCAGGTCAGGGTCTCGACCCGTCCGCCACCAATGGGTTGCACGAGAAAGTGCTGGCGCGGGTGCCGAGCCTCCCGTTCATAGAACACGTCCAGCGGCAAACGGAATGCGGCAGACATGCGACTCGCTCCTGTTTTTTGGGTCTGGAGCAAGCGTAGCCAACCAAGCAAGTGCTTGGTTGGATTTTTTACCAAAAGAAACAAGATCAAAAGATCGCAGCCTGCGGCAGCTCCTACACAAATCTCTGTAGGAGCTGCCGCAGGCTGCGATCTTTGCTTTTAAGGGTGCTTGAGGCTGTTAAGGGTCATCGAGCCAATCAGCAATTCAGCGCTTTCCAGCTCCGCCAGACCTGCTGTGCCGACCTTCTCCGGCGGATACCCGGCGCCATGCTGCAGATAGCTCAGCAGATTGCCCACCAACGGGTTGTGGCTGACCAGCAGCACGTTGCTCACCGACACCAGTTGATCAGTGACCTTGTCCGGATCAGTCTCCGGCGTCAGCCATTCGACCGTGCGAATCTCCGGCTCGAAACCCAGCGCCTCGCGAACAATCTGCGCGGTCTGTTGGGCGCGCAGATAAGGGCTGGCGTAGATCGCCGTCAGTGGCTGGCCGATCAATTGCGCGGCGCTGCTCAACGCCTCCTTGCGACCGTGCTCGGTCAGTTCCCGCTCGGAGTCGGGGCACGAGCCGTAAGGCACGGCCTCACCGTGGCGCAATACCCAGAGTTTCATAGCTTGGGCTCCTCATCGCGGACCGGGTGCGGGGCTGGCGGCACGGCGTGCGGCGCTTCGCCTTCCGGGGCACGCGGGGTTGGCCAGTCGGCGAACGGCCAGGGTTTCTGGTCGCTGTGAAAGCTGCCGAAGCGACCGATCTGCGCCAGAAACTGGCTCAGGCTGTCGCCAAAATTCATCAGGCCGGCGCTCGGCGCGCCATAAATCAGACGATAGATCAGCTGCACCAGCACTACTGCGCCGAGGATGAACTGCGCCACTTGCCAGACCAGCACGTAGACGATCATCCACAGCACGCGCAGGAGGATGGATTCGTACCCGGCTTCATTTTTCGGATCGTTCATGGCTCGCTTCCCGTTGAATCAGTTGAAACCGCTGGTGGAAATAAAGTCGACGTCGGTTTTCGGCTCGGCACGCATCAGTAGACCGATCACCTGCTCCAGCGTGCGCCCTTCGAACAGGATCGCATGCAGCCCGGCGACCAACGGCATGTACACGCCAACCTCCTGGGACTTGGCCTTGAGCACTTTCAGGGTGTTGACCCCTTCGGCCACTTCGCCCAGGCGCGACACCGCTTCATCGAGGCTCAAGCCCTGGCCCAGGGCAAACCCGACCTGATAGTTGCGGCTCTTGGGCGACGAACACGTCACGATCAAATCGCCGACCCCGGCCAGCCCCAGGAACGTCATCGGGTTGGCACCCTGATTCACCGCGAACCGGGTCATTTCGGCCAGAGCGCGAGTGATCAGCATGCTCTTGGTGTTCTCGCCCATCTCCAGCGCCACCGCCATGCCGGCGATGATCGCGTAGACGTTTTTCAACGCGCCGCCCAGCTCGACACCGAAGCGATCGGCACTGGCGTAAACGCGGAAGGTGCGACCATGCAGCGCAGCCTGCACCTGTTTGCACAGTTCTTCGTCTTCACTGGCGACCACGGTGGCGGTCAGCGCGTGCTCGGCGATTTCCCGCGCCAGGTTCGGCCCGGACAGCACGCCGATGCGCGCCTGCGGGGCGATTTCTTCGAGGATCTGGCTCATCAGTTTGAAGGTGTGGGCTTCGATGCCTTTGGTCAGGCTGACCAGCATCTTGCCGCTCAGGCGCTCGGCGTGGGCGGCCAGCACCGTGCGCAGCGCGCTGGACGGCAGCGCGACGAAGCACAGCTCGCAGGCGTCGAGGGTTTCCTGCAGGTCGGTGACTGCGGTCACCCCCGGCAGAATCTTGATGCCCTTGAGGTAACGCGGGTTCTCGCGATTGACCCGGATGGCCTCGGCCTGCTCGGGGTCTCGCATCCACTGCCGGACTTGATGGCCGTTCTCGGCCAAAAGATTGGCCACGGCGGTTCCAAAACTTCCGCCTCCCAGGACCGCAATCGGGCGCTGTTCAGTCATATGCAATCCGTTAATCCATACCAGTGGCGATGCCGGCATTATACGGGGCGACCGAAGCGCGGCCAGCCCCTGCGTCAATTACCGGCACTTGTAGGAAGAAGACCAATAAAGCCTAGGAAAATGCCCGCATCTTGAATGGAAAAGTCGCTGCCCTCGGTTAACATGCGCGCCAAATCTCTGTGATCAAGGCTGTGTCGTGTCTCTTGGCTCTCCCCCTTCGCGTTCGTCGTTGCTGCTGGCGCTGCTGTTCAGCCCGGTGTTGCAGGCGGACGACCTGTTCGTCGACAGCGAAGCACTGCCGCAGGTGCTGACGGCTACGCGCCTGAAGCAGACGCCGGCGGAAGTGCCGGGGAGCATGACCGTACTCGACAGCGAATTGATCAGCGCCAGCGGTGCCCGCGATATCAGCGAACTGTTGCGGTTGGTACCAGGGATGATGGTCGGCAACATCAGTGGCAATCAGGCGGCGGTCAATTACCACGGAACCAACGCCAGTGAAGCGCGGCGCATGCAAGTCCTGATCGATGGCCGTTCGGTGTACCGCGCAGGCCTTGCCACGGTGGACTGGAGCGATATTCCGGTGGCCATGGAAGACATCGAACGCATCGAGGTTTTCCGTGGCCCGAACACCGTCAGCTACGGCGCCAATGCGCTGATGGCGGTGGTCAACATCATCACCCGCAACCCGGCGGACAGCCACGGCACGCGCCTGAAGTACACCCGTGGCCAGCGCGGCATCAACGACTTCTATGCCAGCCAGGGCACGGGCTGGAATGGCGGTGATCTGCGTCTGTCGCTGTCCGGCCAGGAAGACGATGGCTTCGACAGCGACCGCACCGGCGCCGATTATCGCGACAGCCGCCGCTTGAACCGCTTCAGTCTCGCCGTCAGCCAGACCTTGAGCGACAACCAGAGCCTCGACTGGCAGGTCAACGCCAAGGACGGCAGCAACCAGCGGCCCTACACCTACCGTCCGGTGTTCTCGGGGATTACCGCTGCCGGGAACAATTCCGACGTGGTCGCCAAGGATTACGCCGGCTCGGTGCGCTGGAATCTCGACATCAACCCAGAACACAGCCTTTATATACAAGGCTCGGCCCAGCATTGGGATCGCCAGCAGGTGTGGCGCGCCTGTGATGCCGAAGTGTCGTTCAGCCCGCAACTGACACAGCTGTGGCAGCTCAACCCGAACTACACCGAGCGTCTGGCACGCAACATCACCCGCTTCACCGGCCCTGGCCCGGAAGCCGGGACGCCACAGGAAATGGCCCTGGCCAATCAGGTTCTCGACCAGTGGCGCAACGGTGCCAGTCAGACCCTGTGCGGCGACATCGATCAAAGCGCCCGGGAGTCGCGCTACGATCTTGAACTGCAGGACACCCTCAGCCTGTCCGACAGTCTGCGGCTGGTCAGCGGCCTGAACTACCGTTACGACCGCGCCGATTCCGAAACCTACTTCAACGGCACGCTGGACGACACCACCTGGCGTGCGTTCGGCCAACTGGAGTGGCGCGCCAGTGAACACTGGCTGTTGCAGGGCGGCGCGATGTTCGAAAACACCCAACTGATCGGCAGCTCGCTGACGCCAAGATTCGCCGTCAACTACCTGATCAACCCGCGCCATGGCCTGCGCGCGGTGTACTCGGAGGCGATCCGTTCGCCGGACATGTTCGAGAACAACGTCAACTGGAGCTATCAGGTGAGCAACCTGCGCCCCACGGCCTACGGTCAGTCTTCGGCGCGCTACTTCGTCAAGACCCGTGGCCCGGGTGATCTGGATCAGGAGCACATGCGCTCGCGCGAGTTGGGCTACAACGGCTATTTCGCCGAGCTGGGCCTGGCCGTGGACGTGAAGCTGTTCTACGACGAAATCACCGGGATGATCAGCGAGCCGCTGCGCAACAACCAGTTCATCGCCAGCAACGCCAACAGCTCACGTTTTCGCGGCACCGAAAGCCAGCTCGACTGGCGCCTGAGCCTGATCGATCGCTTGCGCCTGACCTATGCCTACGTCGATGCCGAGGCGAGCAATCCACTCGATCAACAATTCACCTCACGCAACAGCGGCTCCGCCGGTTGGCTGCGCGATTGGGGCCAGGGCTGGAACAGCGCCCTCTTCTATTACGGCGACAACGCGCTCAACGGCTACCGCTTCGAGCGGGTCGACACGCGCATCGCCAAACGCATCGCTCTGGGCAAGGCCCAGCTGCAACTGGCCGGCGTGCTGCAACAGCGGCTCGATAACCAGCCGACCACCTTCGTCGACAACAATTATGACGAGCGACGGGTGATGTATTTCAGCGCCGAGCTGGAGTTCTAGGGTGCGCCTGGGCACGGCAAACAAGACGCCAGGCCTGGTGCACTGGCTGGCCGGTGCCTGCCTGTTTTTGACCGCGTGGTTGCACGGCGTGGCGGTGCAAGCGGCCGACATTCTGTTGACCGGTGCCGAAGAAAGTCCCGGCGTGCAGGCCTTCGTCCAGGCCTTGAGCGAGTTGCGCCCCACTGACAACGTACGTTTTCAGCCACTGGCCAGCCTGCCGGCACCGGGCAAGTTGCCGGGCAATCTGCGCCTGATCCTGCTCGACCTGCCAAGCCTCGACTGGCGTCTGCAGGAAAGCCAGGGCCCGGCGACACTGGTGCTGCGCATCAGTCGCCTGCAAGCGCGACAACGTTTCGGTGCTGCGCAGCCACCGCGCTTGAGTCTGCTCTGGAGCGATCCGCCGTTGAGCCGCCAGTTGCAACTGATCCGACGGATTCTGCCGCAGGCACGGCGCGTCGGCGTGCTGTTCGATCAACACAGCGAATTCCTGCTCAAGGAGCTTGGCCTCACGGCACAGTCGATGAATCTGCAAATCATCAGCCAGCGCTGGGAAGACACCCAGGACAGCCGCCCCTTGCAAACGCTATTGCGCAACAGCGATGTGCTGCTGGGCCTGGACGATCCCGATCTGTACAACCCGAAAACTGCGAAAAACCTGCTGCTCAGCAGCTACGCGCGACAAGTGGCGCTGATCGGGCCGAACGCGTCGTTCGTGCGTGCCGGAAGCCTCGCCAGCACCTACACCGATCAGAAGGACTGGCTGGCGATCCTCGACAAACTGCTCGACCAGCCCCCGGCCAATTGGCCGCGAACGCTCTACCCCGACCATTTCAAGGTTTCGACCAATGCTCAGGTCGCTCATTCTCTGAGTATCGAACCGTTGAATGCAGTGTCTGTTGCCCGACAGCTGGCTGAAGGAGAAAGCCACCCATGAACCTGCGTCGCCGCTGGGATATCAATACCCGCACGCAATTGATCAGCCTGGGCCCCGCGCTGTTGCTGACCTTGCTGTTGATCAGTTTCTTCACCTTCGTGCGCATTCAGGATTTGCGTCAGGAGCTCAACCGCACCGGCCAGTTGATCGCCAACCAATTAGCCCCCGCCACGGAATACGGCGTGATCTCCGGCAACAATGAAGTGCTGGAAAGCCTGCTCAAGGCCACGCTGGCCACGCCCAACGTGCGTTTTCTGGAGGTACAGGACAGCGGCAACCGGATTCTGGCTTATGTCGAGCGCACCTCCGACGCGCATAACCGCCCGCATCAGGTCGAAGTGTTCCAGGCACCGGTGCGCTTGCAGCGGATTGCCTTGCACACGGATTTCTTTCAGGACGGCAAAGTCGGCAACAGCATCGCCAGCGAGGACTATCTGGGCCGGGTGATTGTCGGCCTGTCCAACGATGCCTTCAGCCAGCGCCAACAGGAAATCCTGCTCAAGGCCGGGATTCTGGCGCTGTTCGCCCTGCTCTTCACTTTTGTGCTGGCACGGCGTCTGGCGGGCAGCCTGTCGCAGCCGATTCGCGACATCGGCAACGCGGTCAAAGCGATCCAGGAAGGCGACTACAAAGCGGCGCTGCCGATCGTCGATGACACTGAACTGGGCGCGCTGTCGCAGCACATCAACAACCTGGCCCACGCCCTGGAACAGGCCAGCCGCGAACAGCATCAGGCGATGGCGCAACTGATCCAGACCCGCGAAGAAGCGGAAAAGGCCAACAACGCCAAATCCGATTTCCTAGCGATGATGAGCCACGAACTGCGCACGCCCATGAACGGCGTGCTGGGCATGTTGCAGTTGCTCGAAACCACCGACATGACCGAGGAGCAGATCGAGTACGCAGCACTCGCCTCCGAGTCCACCGAGCATCTGCTGAAAGTCATCAACGACATTCTCGATTTCTCGCGCATCGAACGCTCGGAACTGGAACTGGAGCACATCCCGTTCAACCTCGCCGACCTGATCGGCGCCTGCGCCCAGTCGTTCCAGCACAGTGCGGTGCAGCGCGGCCTGAGCCTGCAGTTGCGGGTGCCCGACGACATGCAGGATTTGCAGGTGCAGGGTGACCCGACGCGGATCCGGCAGATTCTGGTCAATCTGGTCGGCAATGCCTTGAAGTTCACCGAGCGCGGTCAGGTCAGCATCGAGGCGCAATGGCAGTCTCTGGACCACGAGCTGCTGTGGTTCACCTGCTCGGTGCGCGACAGCGGCATCGGGATCTCGTCGGAAAGTCTGGAGTTGATGTTCAACGCCTTCCAGCAGGCAGACAGTTCGATTTCCCGGCGTTATGGCGGCACCGGCCTCGGCCTGCCGATCGCCCGCACGCTGGCCGAACGCATGGGCGGTACGCTGCGTGCGCAAAGCGAAGAAGGCCAGGGTTCGGTGTTCACCCTGGAAATCCCGCTGGCGTTGTACAAGCAGACGTTGCCACAGCTGGCGGCACCGCGCTCAACCAACGGCAACGGGCATGGCGAAGGCCGTAATGTGTTGCTGGTGGAGGACAATCCGGTCAATCAGACGGTCATCGAAGCCATGCTGCGCAGCCTGGGCTTTACCGTCGCCGTCGCCACCGATGGCGCGCAAGCGGTGCGCCGCGCCGAAGGCAATGATTTCGAAGTGATTCTGATGGACTGCCGCCTGCCGGTCATCGACGGCTACGAAGCGACCAGGCAGATCCGTCAACTGCCTGGGCGCGGCGAAGTGCCGATCATCGCACTGACCGCCAATGCGTTGCAGGGCGACCGGGAAACTTGCCTGGCGGCGGGCATGAACGATTATCTGGCCAAGCCGTTCAAACGCAATGACCTACAGCAGATTCTGCAGCGCTGGGTGCAGTAGCGACGGTTTTTCGACCATCTGCGACTGGCGTGAAAAGCGAAAGTGCGGCAGTCTTAGGCACCCGAACGAGCCTCAAAAGGGGCTTGAATAAAAATTTCAGTGCACAAGTGTACATTCATGTCCTTGGTGCTGTGACTTTCACCACAACGCAATAGTCTATGAGTAGGCTGCCGGTACGAGGCATGAACGCGTCGATCGGCCGGGAAGATTTGCCCCACCTGCCGCATGGGATTATTGAGGAGCTCGCATGACCAAACAAAACGCCTTTACTCGGGAAGACCTGCTGCGCTGCAGTCGCGGTGAGCTGTTCGGCCCAGGTAACGCGCAACTGCCCGCCCCGAACATGCTGATGGTGGATCGCATCACCCTGATCAGCGAAGAAGGCGGCAAGTACGGCAAAGGTGAATTGGTCGCCGAGCTGGATATCAACCCTGACCTGTGGTTCTTCGCGTGCCACTTCGAAGGCGATCCGGTGATGCCGGGCTGCCTGGGTCTGGACGCCATGTGGCAACTGGTCGGCTTCTTCCTGGGCTGGCAAGGCCTGCCGGGCCGCGGCCGTGCGCTGGGTTCGGGCGAAGTGAAATTCTTCGGCCAGGTCCTGCCGACCGCCAGGAAAGTCACCTACAACATCCATATCAAACGCGTCCTCAAGGGCAAGCTGAACCTGGCCATCGCCGATGGTTCGGTGACTGTCGACGGTCGCGAAATCTACACCGCCGAAGGCCTTCGCGTCGGCGTGTTCACCTCCACTGACAACTTCTAAGGGTTATTCGCATGCGCCGCGTCGTTATCACTGGTCTGGGCATTGTTTCGTGCCTGGGCAATGACAAAGAGACCGTCTCCGCTAACCTGCGTGCAAGCCGCCCTGGCATCCGGTTCAACCCGGAATATGCTGAAATGGGTCTGCGTAGCCAGGTTTCCGGCTCCATCGACCTCAACCTTGAAGAACTGATCGATCGCAAGATCTATCGTTTCGTCGGCCACGCAGCGGCCTACGCCTACCTGGCCATGAAAGACGCGATCACTGACTCCGGCCTGACCGAAGAGCAGGTGTCCAACCCGCGTACCGGCCTGATCGCCGGCTCCGGTGGCGCGTCGACCCTGAACCAGATGGAAGCGCTGGACATCCTGCGCGAGAAAGGCGTGAAGCGCGTTGGCCCATACCGTGTAACGCGGACCATGAGCAGCACCGTTTCCGCATGTCTGGCCACGCCGTTCAAGATCAAGGGCCTGAACTACTCCATCGCTTCTGCCTGCGCCACCAGTGCTCACTGCATCGGTACCGCCATGGAACAGATCCAGATGGGCAAGCAGGACATCGTCTTCGCCGGTGGCGGTGAAGAAGAACACTGGAGCCAGTCGTTCCTGTTCGACGCGATGGGCGCCCTGTCCAGCAAGCGTAACGACACCCCGGAACAAGCTTCCCGTGCCTACGACGCCGACCGTGACGGTTTCGTCATTGCCGGCGGTGGCGGCATGGTTGTGGTTGAAGAGCTGGAACACGCGCTGGCCCGTGGCGCCAAGATCTACGCCGAAATCGTTGGCTACGGCGCAACGTCCGACGGCTACGACATGGTTGCCCCAAGTGGCGAAGGCGCGATCCGCTGCATGCAGATGGCAATGTCCACCGTCGACACCCCGATCGACTACCTGAACACCCACGGCACTTCGACTCCGGTCGGCGACGTCGCGGAAATGAAAGGTGTGCGTGAAGTGTTCGGCGACAAGGCGCCTGCGATCAGCTCGACCAAGAGCCTGTCCGGTCACTCCCTGGGCGCCGCCGGCGTTCACGAAGCGATCTACTGCATGCTGATGATGGAAGGCAACTTCATCGCCGGTTCCGCCAACATCGACGAACTGGACCCTGAAGTGGCCGATCTGCCGGTGCTGACCAAGACCCGCGAAAACGCCACCATCAACACCGTGATGAGCAACAGCTTCGGCTTCGGCGGCACCAACGCCACGCTGGTGCTGAAGCGCTGGGAAGGCAAGTAATTCTCCCCGCTTGAGCCACACACAAAAACGCCCCGACTGGTTCGGGGCGTTTTTTTTGGCCTGCACAAATTACTGAGCAACGCATAACCCGTGTAGGAGCTGCCGCAGGCTGCGATCTTTTGATCTTGTCTTTTAAAAATGAAAGTCAAAAGATCGCAGCCTTCGGCAGCTCCTACATAGGGTTGCGTCGGGTTGAAAATGAAACTTCTGTCATGCAACTTCCCACCCTGCGACCGAATGTCGCGGATTTAGCGGCCTGCAGCACTGTTGCAAAAACCGCAACAACACCTTGCGCAAATCAAGCGTTTACTTAGCAAGCTAACAAATCATATAAAAGAGTCCTGCACACGCCTTGCTGCAGATAACTTGAGATTTGGAGCTAGCAGATGACTGTAAAAGTAACTGAACGCGACGATTCACACATGTCCCATGAAGGCGTAGCCGCCGGTGTACGGATCTGGGATGTGCATCAACAAGACTTGTTGGTCGGCATGTTCCACAACGAGATCGATGCCCACAACTACAAGGCCGAACTCGAACTGCAAGAACAGCAACGTGATCTGAAATCCGCTTAGGCGAATATTGAACCTGTGGCGAGGGAGCTTGCTCCCGCTGGGGGCGCGAAG
>NZ_QAIK01000109.1:17058-23369 GCF_003061005.1 Pseudomonas sp. HMWF021
CTGCACGTTGAGCTGGACGATACGCTGCGGGTCACGCTCCTGGATCTTCAGCGCCGCTTCACGGGGAATCACTTCGTAGCCGCCGGCATGGTGCACGATCGCCAGCGAGCCGCTGCTGAGCTTGTTGCGCATCAGGGTGTTGACCGAGATGCGCTTGACCTTCTTGTCGTCGACAAAGTTGTAGTAGTCCTCGGTGGTCAGCTTCGGCAGACGCGAGACTTCGATCAACTGCTTGACCTGCGCCGCACGGGCCTTGGCCTCGGCCTTCTCCTGCTGCTGACGGTTCAGCTCCTGGTCGCGCTTGACCTTCTCGGCCATGGCTTCCTGGGCGGCGCGTTGCTGCGAATCATCCAGTTCGGCCTGTCCCTTGTGGGCCAGACGCTGCTGCTTCTGCTTGTCTTTGCTGACCTGCTTGGCCTGCTTTTGGTTGACCAGGCCTGCTTTGAGCAACTGGTCGCGAAGGGAAAGGCTCATTAATGCTTACTCACTTGGGCAACGGCTCAGCCGCAGCTGGGCACATTCTTTTCCTGGCGTTTGGCTTCACCCCACAGGGCGTCCAACTCTTCGAGGGTGCAATCTTCCATGGGACGACGGGTGTCGCGCAATGCCTGTTCGATAAATCGAAAACGTCGTTCAAACTTGGCGTTGGCGCCACGCAGCGCGGTTTCCGGATCGACCTTCAGGTGCCGGGCCAGATTGACCACGGAAAACAGCAGGTCGCCGATCTCGTCAGCCACCGCTTCTGCATCGTTTTCAGACATGGCTTCGAGCACTTCATCGAGCTCTTCACGCACCTTGTCCAGCACCGGCAACGCATCCGGCCAGTCGAACCCGACTTGCCCGGCACGCTTTTGCAACTTGGCCGAACGCGACAGCGCCGGCAACGCGGCAGGCACGTCATCAAGCAGTGACAGCTGCTCGGGCGCGGCGGACTTCTCGGCGCGTTCTTCGGCCTTGATCTCTTCCCAGCGCTGCTTGACCTGTTCTTCGCTCAGACGCGGCACGTCCAGCGGTGCATACAGATCGCCGGTGGGGAATACGTGCGGATGACGGCGGATCAGCTTGCGGGTGATGCTGTCGACCACCCCGGCAAATTCGAAGCGCCCTTCTTCCCGGGCCAACTGGCTGTAATAGACCACCTGAAACAGCAGATCGCCCAGCTCGCCCTGCAAGTGATCGAAGTCGCCGCGCTCGATGGCATCGGCCACTTCGTAGGCTTCTTCGAGGGTGTGCGGAACGATGGTTTCGTAGGTTTGCTTGATGTCCCACGGGCAGCCGTACTGCAGGTCGCGCAGACGGTTCATCAGGTGGAGCAGGTCTTCGAGGCTGTACATACAGAATCTCACTCAACCCTGTAGGAGCTGCCGCAGGCTGCGATCTTTTGACTTTGTTTTCAAGATCAAAGAATCGCAGCCTACGGCAGCTCCTACAGGGGACCGCGTTATGGGGTACGGTTACGCCGCGTCTCGATGATGTTCGGCAACTGCGAGATCCGCCCCAGCAAGCGTCCCAGCGCATCCAGCCCCGGGATCTCGATGGTCAGCGACATCAGTGCGGTGTTGTCTTCCTTGTTCGAGCGGGTGTTGACCGCCAGCACGTTGATGCGCTCGTTGAGCAGCACCTGCGAGACGTCACGCAGCAGACCGGAACGGTCGTAGGCGCGAATGACGATGTCCACCGGATAGGTGAGCACCGGCACCGGGCCCCAGCTGACCTGAATGATCCGCTCCGGCTCGCGCCCGGCCAGTTGCAGCACCGAGGCGCAGTCCTGACGGTGAATGCTCACGCCACGCCCCTGAGTGATATAGCCGACGATCGCGTCGCCCGGCAGCGGCTGGCAGCAGCCGGCCATCTGTGTCATCAGGTTGCCGACACCCTGGATCTGAATGTCGCCGCGCTTGCCCGGCTTGTAGCCAGTAGCCTTGCGCGGAATCAGTTCCAGCTGCTCGTTACCGCGCTCCGGCTCGACCAGTTGCTGCGCCAGATTGACCAGTTGCGCCAGACGCAGGTCGCCGGCACCGAGGGCGGCGAACATATCTTCGGCGGTCTTCATGTTGGCCTTTTCGGCCAGCTTGTCGAAGTCCACCGCCGGCAGACCGAGGCGATTGAGTTCGCGTTCGATCAGGGTTTTACCGGCTGCAACGTTCTGGTCACGGGCCTGCAACTTGAACCAGTGAACGATCTTCGCCCGCGCCCGCGAGGTGGTGACGTAACCCAGGTTCGGGTTCAGCCAGTCGCGGCTCGGCGTGCCGTGCTTGCTGGTGATGATCTCGACCTGCTCACCGGTCTGCAGGCTGTAGTTGAGCGGCACGATCCGCCCGTTGATCTTCGCGCCACGACAGTTGTGACCGATTTCGGTGTGCACGCGGTAGGCGAAATCCAGCGGCGTCGCGCCTTTCGGCAAGTCGATGGCGTGGCCGTCCGGGGTGAAGATGTACACCCGATCCGGTTCGATATCGACCCGCAACTGTTCGGCCAGACCACCGATATCGCCCAGCTCTTCGTGCCACTCGAGCACCTGACGCAGCCAGGAGATTTTCTCTTCGTAGTGGTTGGAGCCGGACTTGACGTCGGTGCCTTTGTAGCGCCAGTGCGCGCAGACGCCGAGTTCGGCCTCTTCGTGCATCGAATGCGTACGGATCTGTACTTCCAGCACCTTGCCTTCCGGACCGATTACCGCGGTGTGCAGCGAGCGGTAGCCGTTCTCTTTCGGGTTGGCGATGTAGTCGTCGAATTCTTTCGGGATGTGCCGCCAAAGGGTGTGGACGATGCCGAGCGCGGTATAGCAGTCGCGCATTTCCGGTACCAGCACGCGCACCGCGCGCACATCGTAGATCTGGCTGAACTCCAGACCCTTGCGCTGCATTTTGCGCCAGATCGAATAGATGTGTTTGGCGCGGCCGCTGATGTCGGCGTCGACGCCGGTGGCCTGCAATTCGTCCTTGAGCTGGGTCATCACGTCGCTGATGAAACGCTCACGGTCCAGCCGCCGCTCGTGGAGCAGCTTGGCGATCTGTTTGTATTGGTCAGGCTCCAGGTACCGGAAGGACAAGTCCTCCAGTTCCCACTTGATATGGCCGATGCCGAGGCGATGCGCGAGCGGCGCGTAGATGTCGAAGACTTCCCGGGCGACGCGGTTGCGCTTTTCGTCGTCGGCGGTCTTCACCGCACGAATGGCGCAGGTACGCTCGGCCAGTTTGATCAGCGCGACACGCACGTCGTCGACCATCGCCACCAGCATCTTGCGCAGGTTTTCCACCTGGCCCTGAGTGCCCATCACCATCGACTGGCGCGGGCTGAGGCTGGCACTGATCGCCGCCATGCGCTGCACGCCGTCGATCAGCTTGGCCACCACCGGACCGAAGCGCTGGCCGACGGCCGCAAGCTCGATCTGACCTTCGCGCACGCCGCGATACAGCACTGCCGCGACCAGCGAATCCTGATCGAGTTTGAGGTCGGCGAGGATCTCGGCGATCTCCAGACCCGTGCTGAAACTGCCGGAGCCTTCGGCCCACAGGTTCTTCTTGGCATTGGACTGCTGTTCGGCCTCGCGAGCGAACTCGCAGGCTTCTTTCAAGGCTTCGCGATCCAGTGCCATGTCGACACTGACCGCGTGATCGAGCCAAGCCTCGAGATTGATACTGCCGTCAGTGTTGATCGGCTGGTGTGCTCTCACCTGTACCATGCTGCTTTACCTTCCCTACGACGCAGATTCAATGCGTCAAATCGCTGACCCTCAATGCCCGTATGCGCTCGCGGGGCTAAAGCGAGCGCCGCCCGGACAGGTCAGACGGATTCAGACGAGCCATCCTGGCTCGCTTCAAATAACGCCATGGCCTCGACATGCGCCGTCTGAGGAAACATATCGAGAATCCCGGCACGTTTTAACCGGTAGCCCTGCTTGATCAATTCGACCGTATCGCGCGCCAGAGTTGCAGGGTTGCACGACACGTAGACCAGCCGTTTGGCACCCAGGGTCGCGAGCTTGCGCACCACCTCGAAAGCACCGTCACGCGGTGGGTCCAAGAGTACCGCAGAAAAGCCGTTTCCGATCCACTGGGCATCGGTCAAAGGCTGGGATAAATCGGCTTGAAAAAACTTTGTGTTATGCAAATTGTTGCTAGCGGCGTTCGCGGCGGCACGATCGACCATGGCCTGCACGCCCTCCACCGCCACCACTTCGCGCACGCTTTTGGCCAGCGGCAAGGCGAAGTTGCCCAGACCGCAGAACAGGTCCAGCACTCGCTCGTCACCGGTCGGCTTCAGCCAGTCCAGCGCCTGCGCGACCATCGCCTCGTTGACCCCGGCGTTGACCTGGATGAAATCCCCCGGGCGCCAGGCCAGATCCAGATTCCACTGCTCCAGGCGATAACCCAGCGACTGCGCGACATCCACCGGTTGCGGCTCACCTTCGCCATGCAGCCACAGTTGCGCTTCATGGAACTGGCAGAAATCCTTGAGGATCGTCAGGTCGGCTTCGGACAGCGGCGCCATGTGGCGCAACAACACCGCCAGCGACGAACCACTGAACAACTCGACATGCCCCAGCGCCTGCGGCTTGCTCAAACGACGGAGCATTTCCGGCAAACGGGTCATGATCGGCTGCAAGGGCTGTACCAGCACCGGGCATTCGTTGATGGCGACGATGTCCTGGCTGCCGGCGGCGCGGAACCCGACTTCAAGTTTCTTCGCCTTCATGTCCCAGCGCACCGCAATCCGCGCGCGACGGCGATAGCCGAATTCGGGACCGGTCAACGGCGCGGCCCACTCCTCAGGCTCGACGCCTGCGACCTTCGACAACTGCTCGGCGAGCATGCGCTGTTTCAGGGCGAGCTGTTCGGCGTGGGGCAGGTGTTGCACGCTGCAACCGCCGCAACGGCCGGCGTGCTGACAGGCGGCCGGGCGGCGCAGTTCGCTGGCCATGAAGACGCGCTCGGTGCGCGCCTCGACCACTTTGCCGTGGGCGCCAAGTACCCGCGCCTCAACCTCTTCACCGGCGAGGGCACCGAGGACGAACCAGGTTTTGCCTTCGAAAAACGCGATGCCGCGACCGTCATTGGCCAGGCGCTCGATGTTCAAGCGCTGCTTTTTGCCGGTCGGGATTTGCGGGGCCTTGTTGCCGCCGGTGGGCTGGAAGCGCAGGCCTCTCTCGTGCTTGGCCATCAGTTGGGCGCGTCGAAAATGCCGGTCGACAGATAACGGTCGCCGCGGTCGCAGATGATCGCGACGATCACCGCGTTTTCAACTTCTCTGGACAGGCGCAGCATCGCTGCCACCGCACCGCCCGAGGACACGCCACAGAAGATGCCTTCTTCGCGGGCCAGACGTCGGGTGACGTCCTCGGCTTCGCTTTGCGCCATGTCGACGATGCGGTCAACGCGGTCAGCCTGATAGATCTTCGGCAGGTATTCCTGCGGCCAGCGACGGATGCCGGGAATGGCCGAGCCTTCCATCGGCTGCAGCCCGATGATCTGCACGCTGTCGCTCTGCTCTTTCAAGTAGCGCGACACGCCCATGATGGTGCCGGTGGTGCCCATCGAGCTGACGAAATGGGTGATGGTGCCCTGGGTCTGACGCCAGATTTCCGGGCCGGTGGTGGTGTAGTGCGCTTCCGGGTTGTCGCCGTTGGCGAACTGATCGAGCACCTTGCCACGGCCTTCGGCTTCCATCCGCTGGGCGAGATCGCGAGCGCCTTCCATGCCCTCTTCCTGGCTGACCAGAATCAGCTCGGCACCGTAAGCGGTCATCGCCGCCTTGCGCTCGGCGCTGGAGTTGTCCGGCATGATCAGGATCATCTTGTAACCCTTGATCGCGGCGGCCATGGCCAGCGCAATTCCGGTGTTGCCCGAGGTCGCTTCGATCAATGTGTCGCCGGCGTGAATCTGCCCGCGCAGTTCGGCACGGGTAATCATCGACAGCGCCGGACGGTCCTTGACCGAACCCGCCGGGTTGTTCCCTTCGAGCTTGAGCAACAGGGTGTTGCTGGTGGCACCGGGCAGGCGCTGCAAACGCACCAGCGGAGTGTTGCCGACGCAATCGGCGATGGTTGGGTACTGCAGGGTCATGGCGTATTCGCAATCCAGACGTGCGGGGGCGCCTATCATACCGGCAAACGTTCGCAGGCCATATCACGCAAAGTGCGGTGCTTATGGTTTATGGGAATAAGCAGATGAATGTCGCACCGGTGGTGCGACAAATGATCGGGCAGTTCTGAAGTTTCCAGAGCGATGCAAATGGCCTTATCGCTGGCAAGCCAGCTCCCACAGGGTTTCAGGTTCACACGCTGTGTGTCTGACAGAAGTTCACTGTGG
>NZ_QAIK01000110.1 GCF_003061005.1 Pseudomonas sp. HMWF021
GTAGAACCACGGCAGCAACGTCGCCTTGAGAAACCACGCCGAGCGGCGCGGCACGGTCGCATCGAGGGCGAAGGTCGGCAGCAACTTCCCGCCGTAGCCGAACTCGGCGAGGATCACCTTGCCCTTCTCCACCGTCAGCGGGCACGAACCGTAGCCGTCGTATTTCAGTGGCAACGGTTGTTGTCTGCGCAGGGCCAGCAGGTTTTCCGCGACCACCACAACCTGCTTGCGCACGGCGGCAGCGGTTTTCGCATTGCTGGTGCCGCAGATATCACCGAGGCCGAACACTTCCGGGTAACGCGGATGTTGCAGGCTGTGCGGGTTCACTTCACACCAGCCGCCAGTGTCGGCCAACGGGCTCTGAGCAATGAAATCCGGCGAGACTTGCGGCGGCACGACATGCAGCAGATCGAAAGTTTTCGCCTGTGTGGTGACGTTGCCTTCAGCATCCTTGACCTCGAACCACGCGGTTTTCGCCGGGCCGTCGACCTTGACCAGATTGCTGTTGAAGGCCAGGTGCGCGTTGTATTTCTCGATGTACTTCATCAGCGGCGGGACGAAGGTCGCGACACCGAACAACGCCGCGCCGGCCAGATTGAACTCGACGTTGATGTTGTTCAGCACAGCGGTTTTACGCCAGTGATCGCACGACAGGTACAACGCCTTTTGCGGCGCCCCGGCGCATTTGATCGGCATCGCCGGCTGGGTGAACAGCGCCTTGCCGCCGCGCAGTTTCTGCACCTGATCCCAGGTGTACTGCGCATGCTGATAGCTGTAGTTGGAGGTCACGCCGTGCTGGCCGAGGCTTTCCTGCAGGCCCTCGATCTTCTCCCAGGCCAGCCGCAGGCCGGGGCAGACGATCAGGTTCTGGTAAGTGACGGTGCGTTGATCGTTGAGGGTGAGCTGACGCGTGTCGGGATCAATCGCGGTGACTGCCGCTTGAATCCAGGTGGCCTGACGCGGCATCACCTTGCTCATCGGCCTTGCGGTGTCCTTGACGTCGAAGGCGCCACCGCCGACCAGCGTCCACGCCGGTTGGTAGTAATGCTGGGCGCTTGGCTCGATCACGGTGATGTTCAGCGAGGGATCACGCTTGAGAAGACTGGCGACGAAGCCGATGCCGGCGCTGCCGCCGCCGATGACCACGATGTCTGCACTGATGGATGGGCCCCAGTGTTGATCGTTCATTGCTTGTTCCTTATTGCTGCACGCAAGGATTTTTTCGAATCAAACCACTAAACCTGTGGGAGCTGGCTTGCCAGCGATAGGGACTTTTCAGCCGCTATTGATGGCGACTGACAGTCCGCCATCGCTGGCAAGCCAGCTCCCACAGGTTTTGGAGGTGTTGGCTGACATTTATGGGTGACCCCAGCTCTTGAGCACCGCCCCGCAATACAGCCCCGACAGCGTCTTCATCACCTGTATCACTTCAGGGCTGGCCAGTCCGTAGAAGATGTACTTGCCTTCGCGACGCGTCGCCACCAGCCCTTCATCACGCAGGATGCCCAGTTGCTGGGACAGGGTCGGCTGGCGCACGCCGGTCATTTTTTCCAGCTCGCCGACGTTGCGCTCGCCCTGGGTCAGCTGGCACAGGATCAACAGGCGATCCTCATTGGCCAGTGCCTTGAGCAGTGCGCAGGCCTTGGAGGCGGAAGCCCGCAATTGGGCGACTTCACATTCGGTCAGACTGGATTGCATTTGCACGATGCCTTGAAGGTCACTTAAGCTGCGAACATTATGTTTTTAGATAAAGTGTTGCAACCCATTTCCCTTGTTCAGGTTGGTAACCATGCCCGCGCAGATTGAAGCTTTCCTCGACCCTGCCTCCTCGACCTACAGCTACGTGGTCTTTGAAGCCGCTGGCGGGCAGTGTGCAATCGTCGATCCGGTCCTCGACTATGACGGCGCCGCCGGCCGCACCTGCACCGCGCAGGCCGACAAGATCATCGCTTTCGTCCGTGAACAGCGCTTGCAGGTGCAATGGCTGCTGGAAACCCACGCCCACGCCGATCACCTGTCCGCCGCGCCGTACCTGCGCCGCGAACTGGGCGGCAAGATCGCGATTGGCCAGTCGATCAGCAAGGTGCAGAACGTGTTCAAGGCGCTGTTCAATCTGGAGCCGGAATTCTGCGTCGACGGCTCGCAGTTCGATCACCTGTTCGCGCCGAACGAGTCGTTCATGATCGGCAATCTCAAGGCCACCGCCCTGCACGTCCCCGGCCACACCCCGGCAGACATGGCCTACCTGATCGACGGCGAGCAGATCCTGGTCGGCGACACGCTGTTCATGCCCGACGTCGGCACGGCTCGCTGCGACTTCCCCGGCGGCGACGCGCATCAGCTGTTCAACTCGATCCACAAACTGCTGGCCTTCCCGGCCAGCGTCAAACTCTACGTCTGCCACGATTACCCGCCCGAAGGCCGCGCCGCGCAGTGCCAGACCACTGTTGGCGAACAGCGTCTGAGCAATATTCATGTGCATGACGGGATCGATGAGGCGGCGTTTGTCGAGATGCGCACGAAGCGTGACGCCGGGCTGGGCATGCCGACGCTGTTGTTGCCGGCGATACAGGTGAATGTGCGGGCGGGCAATTTTCCGGCGGCCGAGGATAACGGTGTGGTTTACCTGAAGATTCCGGTTAACAAGCTTTAACGTCAAAGGATCGCAGCCTGCGGCAGCTCCTACAGAGGGATCCGTTTCCCGTGTAGGAGCTGCCGCAGGCTGCGATCTTTTGATCTTCAGGACCCGAGGGTCAACCCATTCGCCGGCAACGGCAACGCCGTCTTGTACCGCACCTGCTTCAACGCAAAACTCGACCGAATATTCGCCACCCCCGGCACCTTGGTCAGAAAGTCCATCATGAACCGCTCCAGCGACTGAATCGTCGGCACCAGCACCCGGATCAGATAGTCCGGGTCGCCGGCCATCAGGTAGCACTCCATCACCTCGGGGCGGTCGGAGATCGCCTCTTCGAAATGCTGCAACGCTTCCTCGACCTGCTTCTCCAAACTGACGTGAATGAACACGTTCACATGCAGGCCCAGCAGATCGGCATCGAGCAGCGTTACCTGCTCGCGAATCAAACCCAATTCCTCCATCGCCTTGACCCGGTTGAAACACGGCGTCGGCGACAGATTCACCGAGCGCGCGAGGTCGGCGTTGGTGATGCGCGCGTTCTCCTGAAGGCTGTTGAGAATGCCGATGTCGGTACGGTCCAGTTTGCGCATGAGACAAAACCACCTGTTTTTTATGTTTATGCAGAATTTCTATCTGCAAATCGTCTCCAGCGCAACGAAACAGAGAGAAATATTCTTCTGGCGCGGGCCTATGATTGTTGTAGGACAAGATTTCTTTCACCCAAGAATGATTGCCAGCTCACTACAAGAAATTCACAAGATCGAGCGTAGAAGCCATGACCCAAGCGTATGAACCGCTGCGTCTGCACGTCCCTGAACCTTCGGGCCGCCCAGGCTGCAAAACCGACTTCTCCTACCTGCATCTGACCGATGCCGGCACGGTGCGCAAACCCTCCATTGACGTAGAACCCGCCGACACCGCCGACCTGGCCCGTGGCCTGATTCGCGTGCTCGACGACCAGGGCAACGCCCTTGGCTCCTGGGCTGAAAACGTGCCGGTCGAGATCCTGCGCAAGGGCATGCGCGCCATGCTCAAGACGCGGATCTACGACAACCGCATGGTGGTCGCCCAGCGGCAGAAAAAAATGTCGTTCTACATGCAAAGCCTTGGTGAGGAAGCCATCGGCAGCGCCCAGGCTCTGGCCTTGAACATCGACGACATGTGTTTCCCGACCTACCGTCAGCAAAGCATCCTGATGGCTCGCGACGTACCGCTGGTCGACCTGATCTGCCAACTGCTGTCCAACGAGCGCGATCCGCTCAAGGGCCGGCAGTTGCCGATCATGTATTCGGTCAAGGACGCCGGTTTCTTCACCATCTCCGGCAACCTCGCCACCCAGTTCATTCAGGGCGTGGGCTGGGGCATGGCCTCGGCGATCAAGGGCGACACGAAAATCGCCTCGGCGTGGATCGGTGACGGCGCCACCGCTGAATCGGACTTCCACACCGCCCTCACCTTCGCCCACGTTTACCGCGCGCCGGTGATCCTCAACGTGGTCAACAACCAGTGGGCGATCTCGACCTTCCAGGCCATCGCCGGCGGTGAAGCCACCACCTTCGCCGGACGCGGCGTCGGTTGCGGCATCGCCTCGCTGCGGGTCGATGGCAACGACTTCTACGCGGTCTACGCCGCTTCCGCCTGGGCTGCCGAACGCGCCCGCCGAGGCCTCGGCCCGACCATGATCGAATGGGTCACCTACCGCGCCGGCCCGCACTCGACCTCCGACGATCCATCCAAATACCGTCCTGCCGACGACTGGAGCCACTTCCCGCTGGGCGACCCGATTGCCCGCCTGAAGCAGCATCTGATCAAGGTTGGCCACTGGTCGGAAGAAGAGCACGCCGCCGTCAGCGCCGAGCTCGAAGCCGAAGTGATTGCCGCGCAGAAACAGGCCGAACAGTACGGCACCCTCGCCGGCGGCCAGATTCCGAGCGCCGCGACCATGTTCGAAGACGTCTACAAAGAGATGCCGGAGCACTTGAAGCGCCAGCGTCAGCAGTTGGGGATCTGACATGAACGATCACAACAACAATATTCAGTTGGAAACCGCCATGACCACGACCACCATGACCATGATCCAGGCCCTGCGCTCGGCCATGGATGTGATGCTTGAGCGTGACGACAACGTGGTGGTGTTCGGGCAGGACGTCGGCTACTTCGGTGGCGTGTTCCGTTGCACCGAAGGCCTGCAGACCAAGTACGGCACCTCGCGGGTATTCGATGCGCCGATCTCCGAAAGCGGCATCGTCGGCGTCGCCGTGGGCATGGGTGCCTACGGCCTGCGTCCGGTGGCCGAGATCCAGTTCGCCGACTACGTCTACCCCGCTTCCGACCAGATCATTTCCGAAGCCGCACGCCTGCGTTATCGCTCGGCCGGCGAATTCACCGCGCCGATGACCCTGCGCATGCCCTGCGGCGGTGGCATCTACGGCGGCCAGACCCACAGCCAGAGCATCGAGGCGATGTTCACTCAGGTCTGTGGCCTGCGCACCGTGATGCCCTCCAACCCGTATGACGCCAAGGGCCTGCTGATCGCCTCCATCGAAAACGATGACCCGGTGATCTTCCTCGAACCGAAACGCCTGTACAACGGCCCGTTCGACGGCCACCACGACCGCCCGGTAACCCCGTGGTCGAAGCACCCGCAAGCCCAGGTGCCGGACGGCTACTACACCGTGCCGCTGGATGTTGCCGCTATCACCCGTCCGGGCAAGGACGTGACCGTGCTGACCTACGGCACCACCGTTTACGTCTCGCAAGTTGCCGCTGAAGAATCCGGCGTGGATGCCGAAGTCATCGACCTGCGCAGCCTGTGGCCGCTGGACCTGGAAACCATCGTCAAGTCGGTGAAGAAAACCGGCCGCTGCGTAGTGGTACACGAAGCCACCCGCACCTGCGGTTTCGGCGCCGAGCTGGTGTCGCTGGTGCAAGAGCATTGCTTCCATCACCTGGAAGCGCCGATCGAACGCGTCACCGGTTGGGACACCCCTTACCCGCACGCGCAAGAGTGGGCGTATTTCCCAGGGCCGTCCCGCGTGGGCGCGGCGTTGAAACGGGTCATGGAGGTCTGAATGGGCACGCACGTTATCAAGATGCCGGACATCGGCGAAGGCATCGCAGAAGTAGAACTGTCACAGTGGCACGTCAAGGTCGGCGACCTGGTGGTTGAAGACCAGGTGCTGGCGGACGTGATGACCGACAAGGCGATGGTCGATATTCCGTCGCCGGTCCACGGCAAGGTGATTGCCCTCGGCGGTCAGCCGGGAGAAGTGATGGCGGTCGGCAGTGTACTGATCAGCATTGAAGTCGAAGGCGCCGGAAACCTGAAAGAGTCCGCCGCGCCAGCACCGGTTGCTGCGAAAGAAGCACCTGCTGCGCCGAAAGCTGAAACAGCTGCCGAGAGCAAACCTGCGGCCGCTGCTGCTGCGCGTCCGGCTCCGGTTTGCCAAGGCCCGATGGTTGCCCGCGAGGCCGATGAACGTCCGCTGGCCTCGCCGGCCGTGCGCAAACATGCGCTGGATCTGGGCATTCAGTTGCGTCTGGTGCGCGGTTCCGGGCCGGCCGGTCGTGTGCTGCACGAAGACCTCGAGGCCTATCTGGCTCAAGGTCAGTCGAACGCTTCCGCACCGGCAGCCGCCGCTTACGCCCAGCGCAACGACGAAGAACAGATTCAAGTGATCGGCATGCGCCGCAAGATCGCCCAGCGCATGCAGGACGCCACTCAGCGTGCAGCGCACTTCAGTTATGTCGAGGAAATCGACGTCACCGCCATTGAAGAACTGCGCGCGCACCTCAACGAAAAACACGGCGCCAGCCGTGGCAAGTTGACCTTGCTGCCGTTCCTCGTCCGCGCATTGGTCGTCGCCCTGCGCGACTTCCCGCAGATGAACGCCCGTTACGACGACGAAGCCCAGGTCATCACCCGCCTCGGCGCGGTGCATGTCGGTGTCGCCACGCAAAGCGATGTCGGCCTGATGGTGCCGGTGGTACGTCACGCCGAGGCGCGCAGCCTGTGGGACAGCGCCGCGGAAATCTCGCGTCTGGCCAACGCCGCACGCAATGGCAAGGCCAGCCGCGATGAGCTGTCCGGTTCGACCATCACCCTGACCAGCCTCGGTGCGCTGGGCGGCATCGTCAGCACCCCGGTGCTGAACCTGCCGGAAGTGGCGATCGTCGGCGTGAACAAAATCGTCGAACGCCCGATGGTCGTCAAAGGCCAGGTGGTGATCCGCAAGATGATGAACCTCTCCAGCTCCTTCGATCACCGCGTGGTCGACGGCATGGACGCGGCGCTCTTCATCCAGGCCATCCGTGGCCTGCTCGAACAACCCGCGACCCTGTTTGTGGAGTGATGCAATGCAAACCTTGAACACCACGCTGCTGATCATCGGCGGCGGCCCCGGCGGTTACGTCACGGCGATTCGCGCCGGGCAACTGGGCATTTCGACGATTCTGGTCGAAGGCCAATCGCTCGGCGGCACTTGCCTGAACATCGGCTGCATTCCGTCGAAAGCGTTGATTCACGTGGCCGAACAGTTCCACCAAACCCGCCATCACAGCCAGCATTCGGCGCTGGGTATCAGTGTCTCGGCGCCGACCCTCGACATCAACAAAAGCGTCGAGTGGAAGGACGGCATCGTCGATCGCCTGACCACCGGCGTCGCGGCGCTGCTGAAAAAGAACAAGGTTCAGGTCATCAATGGCTGGGCCAAGGTCATCGATGGCAAAACCGTCGAGGTCGGCGACACGCGCATTCAGTGCGAGCATCTGGTGCTGGCCACCGGTTCGACCAGCGTCAACCTGCCGATCCTGCCGATTGGCGGGCCGATCATCTCTTCCACCGAAGCGCTGGCGCCGAAGTCCGTGCCCAAGCGTCTGGTGGTGGTGGGCGGCGGTTATATCGGTCTGGAGCTGGGCATCGCTTACCGAAAGCTCGGCGCCGAAGTCAGCGTGGTCGAGGCGCAGGAACGCATTCTGCCGGCCTACGACGCCGAGCTGACTCAACCGGTGCACGAAGCGCTGAAGCAACTGGGCGTTAAGCTCTATCTCAAGCACAGCGTGCTGGGTTTCGACGGCACCTTGCAGGTGCGTGACCCGAACGGCGACACCCTGAACCTGGAAACCGATCAGGTGCTGGTGGCTGTTGGCCGCAAACCCAATACGCAGGGCTGGAACCTCGAAGCGCTGAATCTGGACATGAACGGCTCGGCGATCAAGATCGACAGCCGCTGCCAGACCAGCATGCGCAATGTCTACGCCATCGGCGACCTGAGCGGCGAACCGATGCTCGCGCACCGGGCCATGGCCCAGGGCGAGATGGTTGCCGAACTGATCAGCGGCAAATCCCGCGAATTCAACCCCACCGCCATCGCTGCCGTGTGCTTCACCGACCCGGAACTGGTGGTGGTCGGCCAGACTCCGGACGAGGCAAAGGCTGCGGGGCTGGACTGCATCGTGTCGAGCTTCCCGTTCGCCGCCAACGGTCGGGCGATGACCCTGGAATCGAAAAGCGGCTTTGTGCGGGTGGTCGCGCGTCGTGACAATCATGTGATTGTCGGCTGGCAGGCAGTGGGCGTTGGGGTTTCCGAGTTGTCGACCGCGTTCGCGCAAAGCCTGGAAATGGGCGCGCGACTGGAAGACATCGGCGGCACCATCCATGCGCATCCGACCCTGGGCGAAGCGGTGCAGGAAGCGGCGTTGCGGGCTTTGGGGCATGCGTTGCACCTTTGAAGATCAAAAGATCGCAGCCTGCGGCAGCTCCTACAGGGGAGCTGCCGATTCTGTAGGAGCTGCCGTGTTGTGGTCGAATTTTTTTAGACCATGATGTAGGAGCGTCGATTTAAGGAAGCATCATGGGATATCGGGTTGTCACGTCAG
>NZ_QAIK01000111.1 GCF_003061005.1 Pseudomonas sp. HMWF021
CCTTTGTAGATAAACCCGGAATAGATCTGCACCAGGCTAGCACCCGCCATGATCTTCTCGGCCGCATGCTTGCCCTCGGTGATGCCGCCAGCGGCAATGATCGGCAACCGCCCACCCAGTTCACCCGCCAGCACCTTCACGGTATTCGTGCTCTTGTCGCGCACGGGAGCGCCGGACAGACCGCCCGCCTCGTCACCGTGCTCCATGCCTTCAACGCCGACGCGGCTCAGGGTGGTGTTGGTGGCGATCACTGCGTCCATACCGGTCTCGATCAACGCCTGAGCCACTTGCGCGGTTTCTTCGTCGGTCATGTCCGGGGCGATCTTGATCGCCAGCGGAACGTGCTTGCCGTGGCGCAGGGCGAGTTCGGCGCGACGCGTGGCGAGGTCGGCCAGCAATTGCTTGAGCGAATCACCGAACTGCAGGCTGCGCAGGCCCGGAGTATTCGGCGAGCTGACGTTGACCGTGACATAGCTGGCGTGGGCATACACCTTGTCCAGGCAGATCAGGTAGTCATCCACCGCACGCTCCACCGGGGTGTCGAAGTTCTTGCCGATGTTGATCCCCAGCACGCCCTTGTATTTGGCCGCGGCGACCCGCGCCAGCAGGTTATCCACGCCAAGGTTGTTGAAGCCCATGCGATTGATGATCGCCTCGGCTTCCGGCAGACGGAAGATTCGTGGCTTCGGATTGCCCGGCTGCGGCCGCGGGGTCACGGTGCCAATCTCGACAAAACCGAAACCCAACTGCGAGAAACCGTCGATGGCCGCGCCGTTCTTGTCCAGACCGGCCGCCAGACCCACCGGGTTCGGAAAGTCCAGGCCCATGACCGTCACCGGCACGTTCGCCGGTTTTTTGCACAACAAGCCGTTGAGGCCCAAACGCCCACCCGCGCCGATCAGATCCAGCGACAGATCGTGGGAGGTTTCCGGGGAAAGTTTGAACAACAGCTGACGGGCCAGGGTGTACATGGGCGGCGATGACTCGGGCGGCGAAAAGAGGCGGCGATTATAGCCGGGCAACACCTGTCGGCGCGAGGCGCCAATGTCCCGTTTACTCAAATCGCAGGCAAAGAAAAGCCCGGCCTGAGCCGGGCTTTTCTCAAAGCGGCGAGCTAATTACTTAGCTTGAGCTTCAACCTGCGCTTCTACGCGACGGTTAACAGCGCGACCAGCTTCAGTTTTGTTGTCAGCAACTGGGCGGGTTTCGCCGTAGCCGATCGACTGAACGCGGGACGACTCAACACCGTACTGGTTGGTCAGAACCTGC
>NZ_QAIK01000112.1:0-15935 GCF_003061005.1 Pseudomonas sp. HMWF021
GTGAGAGTAGGTCATCGTCAAGATTAAATTCCGAAACCCCAATTGCGAAAGCAGTTGGGGTTTTGTTTTGCCCGCAGGAAAGTTCCTACGGTACGCAGGTGCCCCTTCCGGCTGTCACAGCCAGCCGACAGTGCTAAGGTTCTGCCTTGGCTTTTGTACTTTTCCAAGGAAGCTTTTATGCCGGACGCCTCGTCCCTCAATGCCGCATTCATGGTGGTCCAGAGCAATAGCCTGGACGAGCTGCGCAGCCTGGTGGTCAGCATTATGCGGCGCTATCCATTGGCGCCCTTGGAGAACGAAATCGCGCTGGTGCAGAGCAACGGTATTGCCCAATGGCTCAAGTTGGCATTGGCTGAGGATCCCCAGGACGATGATCTCGGTGGTTGCGGAATTGCTGCAGCCATCGACGTGCAATTACCCGGCAGCTTTATGTGGCAGCTCTACCGCATGGTCTTGGGCCGAGATGAAATCCCTGCCAAATCCCTGCTCGACAAGGCACCATTGACCTGGCGATTGATGCGTCTGTTACCCCAGTTGATCGACCGTCCGCATTTCGAGCCGCTCCAGCGCTTCCTCACCCACGACACCGACCTGCGTAAGCGTTATCAGTTGTCTGAACGCCTGGCGGATCTTTTCGACCAACATCAGGTGTATCGCGCGGATTGGCTTGAAGACTGGGCGCAAGGTTTCCATCAATTACGTAATGTCAGGGGCGAAATCAAACCCCTGCCGCCAACCAGTTGCTGGCAGGCCGAACTCTGGCGTGCGCTGTTGCAGGATGTTGGTGAGCAGGGCATGGCTCAAAGTCGTGCGGGTGTTCATCAGCGGTTTATCGAAAGAATAAACACCCTCGAGGTCGCACCCGCAGGCCTGCCCTCGCGTGTGATCGTTTTTGGTATTTCTTCATTGCCGGCTCAAGTGCTTGAGGCTCTGGCCGGACTCGCACGTTTCAGCCAAGTCCTGCTTTGCGTACACAACCCTTGCCGTCACCACTGGGCCGATATCGTCGCCGACAAAGATCTGCTGCGCCACCAATACAAGCGCCAGAGCCGCAAGACCGGCATGCCCTTCGTACTTGATCCTGACACCTTGCATCAATATGCCCATCCGCTGCTCGCCGCGTGGGGCAAACAAGGTCGCGACTACATCAACCTGCTCGACAGCTACGATGATCCAAACAGTTATCGCGCGGCATTTCGTGACGGGCGCATCGACCTGTTCAGCGAAACGCAGCCGCAGAACCTGCTCAATCAGCTCCAGGACGACATCCTGGAGTTGCGACCACTTGATGAAACCCGTGAGCATTGGCCCGCTGTCGATCTGACGCAGGATGAGTCGATCCGCTTTCACATCGCCCACAGCGCTCAGCGTGAGGTCGAGATTCTTCACGATCAGTTGTTGGCCCGCTTCAGCGCCAATCCCGAACTGCGACCGCGCGACGTGATCGTAATGGTGCCGGACATCGACAGTTATGCCCCGCACATCCGCGCGGTGTTTGGCCAGCTCGAGCGACACGATCCGCGCTTCATCCCGTTCACCCTGGCCGATCAGGGGCAGCGCGGTCGTGATCCCTTGCTGATTGCCGTCGAGCACCTGCTCAAATTGCCGGACAGTCGTTTTCCGGTCAGTGAAATCCTCGATTTGCTCGACGTTCCCGCCTTACGTGCCCGATTCGGTGTTGAGGAACGTGATTTGCCGACCCTGCATCGCTGGATTGAAGGTGCTGGCGTGCGCTGGGGCATGAATGCCGAGCAACGGGCGGGTCTGGGACTGCCGGATGAACTCGAACAAAACAGCTGGCATTTTGGCTTGCGCCGGATGCTGCTCGGTTACGCTGTCGGCAGCTCCAATGCCTGTGCGGGCATCGAACCTTATGACGAAATCGGTGGGCTTGATGCTGCGCTGATCGGACCTTTGGTCGCGTTGCTTGATGCGCTGGAAGTGGCGCATCGGGAGCTCATGCAGCCAGCGCAACCCGATGAGTGGGGCCGACGTCTCCAGGCGCTGATGCAATTGTTCTTCAAGGCCTGCAATGAACATGACGACTTCTTGCTGACCCAGCTGGAAGAACTTCGCGAGACCTGGCTGGACACCTGCGAATCGGTAGGCCTGACAGATGAACTGCCGCTGACAGTAGTTCGTGAGGCGTGGCTTGCCGGTCTGGATCAGGGCCGGTTGTCCCAGCGTTTTCTCGCCGGTGCTGTGAATTTCTGCACCTTGATGCCGATGCGTGCGATTCCCTTCAAACTCGTCTGTTTGCTGGGAATGAATGATGGTGACTATCCACGCGCGCAGCCGCCCCTGGATTTCGATCTGATGGGCAGCGACTACCGTCCGGGAGATCGTTCCCGACGGGAGGACGACCGTTATCTATTGCTGGAAGCGTTACTGTCTGCGCGCAATCAGCTCTATATCAGTTGGGTCGGCCGCAGCATTCGCGACAACAGCGAGCGCCCGGCGTCGGTGCTGATCGGGCAACTGCGAGACCATCTCGCCAGTGGCTGGCGATTGATCGACGAGAGCACGAATCTGCTGGAGGCGTTAACCGAGGAGCATCCGTTGCAACCGTTCAGTGCGCGTTACTTCCATGAGGGCAATCAACTATTCAGCTATGCCAGAGAATGGCAGGTCTTGCATCAACCCGCTCAGAGCCTAAAT
This sequence comes from Pseudomonas sp. HMWF021, assembly GCF_003061005.1. GTDB lineage: Bacteria > Pseudomonadota > Gammaproteobacteria > Pseudomonadales > Pseudomonadaceae > Aquipseudomonas. The sequence continues at coordinate 2,659 of NZ_QAIK01000112.1, forward strand.
GCGGAGCAGTTGCTCGATCCCTATATTCAGGAAGAACCTCTCACTCTGGTCCTGCTACAGGACTTCCTGCGCAACCCGGTTCGCCACTTTTTCACCCAGCGACTCAAGGTGTATTTCGAGGCCGCTGAAGCGCCACTGGCGGACGAGGAGCCTTTTGTACTCGATGCATTGCAACGCTATACCCTCAGCGACAGCCTGCTCGACGCGGCACTCCGGCAACCCGACAATATCGATCAGGTGCTTGAGGCGCAGGCCCGTCGCCTGCAAAACAGTGGTCTGCTGCCCATGGCCGGTTTCGGTGAGTGCCTGCAGCGTGAGTTGATCGAACCGCTGCCGGATTTGCTTCAGCGTTTCCAACAGTTGCTCACGTTATGGCCAACACCGCTGACCAGCGCGGTTCCGGTCAGCCTCCAGTTGCAGGGACTGCGCCTGGAAGGTTGGCTCGCCAGCTTGCATCAGCGTGCCGATGGAGGACTGCTATCAGTCACGACCATTCCAAACAGCATCGGCTCGATCAAGAGTCGAAAATGGCACCGGTTGACCAGACCGTGGGTCAATCATCTTGTCGCCTGTGCCCGCGGACTATCGATGACCACTGCGTTGGTAGCCAGTGATGACACGCTTTTGCTCGATCCCATGGAGGAGGACCGGGCGTTGCGTTTCCTCGGTGATCTGCTGCTCGCCTGGCAGGCTGGAATGCGCCAGCCGCTGCCGATCGCAGTAAAAACGGCATTTGCCTGGCTGTCCCAGTCGGATCCGCTCAAGGCGCAAGCTTCGGCCCGCAAAGCCTATGAAGGTGATGGCCAGACCAGCGAAGGCGAGCGTCGTGAGAGCCCGGCGCTGTCCCGGCAATTTGCCGACTTTGATTCGCTACTCAGCGATGAGACATTTTCGGGTTGGTGCGACGCCTTGTATCGCCCTCTATATGAAGCGCCTTGGCGCTCACTCGCAAGTGAAGGCGGACGCGCATGAGTTCGAAGACTCCGCTTGCACTGGCCTTCCCGCTGCACGGCAGCCAGTTGATCGAAGCCAGTGCCGGTACCGGCAAAACCTTCACCATTTCCGCCCTGTATCTGCGGCTGATCCTCGGCCATGGCGGCGACCGGAATGGTTTCGGCCGTGAGTTATTGCCTCCGCAAATCCTCGTGGTGACCTTTACCGATGCGGCAACCAAGGAGCTGCGTGAGCGGATTCGCACACGACTGGCCGAGGCTGCCCGGTTTTTCCGGGATGAGATCCCGGCGCCTGATGCTTTGATTGCTGATCTGCGCGAGCAATATCCTCCGCAACAATGGTCTGGCTGCGCCAATCGCCTGGATATTGCCGCGCAATGGATGGACGAGGCCGCCGTTTCGACCATTCACAGTTGGTGTCAACGCATGTTGCGTGAGCACGCCTTCGACAGCGGCAGCCTGTTTACTCAATCCCTTGAAACCGATCACAGCGATCTGCTCGGCGAGGTGCTGCGCGACTACTGGCGCCTGTTCTGCTATCCCATGCAGGGCGATGTCCTCAATTGGGTTCGCAACAACTGGGGTGGACCTGCGGCGTTGCTGCCTCGAGTGCGCGGGTTGTTTGCCAGCGAACGCGACAGCGACGAAGGCAAGCCCCCGGCAGAGCTGATCGACGAGTGTCTGCAGGAGCGTCGTGCGGCCTTGCTTGAGCTGAAGATGCCCTGGCGGCAATGGGCTGATGAGCTGCTCGTCATTTGTCATGAGGGCGTTGCAAATAAAGTCGTCGACGGTCGAAAGATGCAGGCCCGGTACTTTGAACCCTGGTTTGAAAAGCTCAAGGCCTGGGCTGAAGAGGAGTCACTGGAGCAACTGGACATCGGCACCGGCTTCACCCGGCTCACGCCCGACGGCATGGCCGAGGCCTGGAAAGGCCAGGCGCCGAGCCATCCGGGACTCGATGCAATGGCAGGGCTCAAGTCGAGTCTCGATGCATTGCCGACCCCTGATGCGGCAGTCCTGCAACATGCTGCCAAATGGGTAGGTGCGCGCTTTGAAGAAGAGAAGCGTCGCCGCGCCGAGATGGGGTTCGATGACATGTTGCTGCGGCTTGACGCGGCACTGCAGTCCGATGGTGCGGAGCGCCTTGCCACGCTGATCCGCGAACAGTTTCCGGTCGCGCTGATCGACGAGTTTCAGGACACCGATCCGGTGCAGTACCGGATCTTCGAAAGTATCTATCGTATCGAGGAAAACACGCCAGACACCGGCCTGTTCCTGATCGGCGACCCCAAACAGGCTATCTACGCGTTCCGTGGCGCCGATATCTACACTTACCTGCGTGCACGTGAGGCTACAGCCGGCCGACTGCACACGCTGGGTACCAACTTCCGCTCCAGCCACGGCATGGTGAAAGCGGTCAATCATGTGTTCGAACGCGCCGAGTCCCGAGAGCTGGGGCGCGGCGCGTTTCTGTTTCGGCAGAAAACCGGCAAGAATCCGGTACCGTTTCTACCTGTTGAGTCTCAGGGCCGTAAAGAATGGCTACAGATTGCCGGACAGGACGTTGCGGCGCTGAATGTCTGGCACCTGCCCAGCGATCAGCCGCTGTCCGGCGCGGTCTATCGCCAGCAACTGGCTGCGGCCTGCGCCAGCGAAATCACCGCATTGCTCAACGGCGGGCAAGCAGGGCACGCAGGATTTGTTCAGAGCGCCAAGGACTTCAGAGGACTGCGTCCTTCAGATATTGCGATTCTGGTCCGCGATGGCAAGGAGGCGCAGTCTGTTCGTGGCGAACTGGCTGCGCGTGGCGTGCGCAGCGTCTACCTTTCGGACAAGGATTCGGTTTTCGCTGCCCAGGAAGCCCATGACTTGCTGTCGTGGCTCAAAGCCTGCGCCGAACCGGACGTCGAGCGCTCACTTAAGGCTGCGCTGGCCTGCATCACTCTCAACTTGCCACTGGTGGAGCTGGAACGCCTGAATCAGGACGAGTTGGTCTGGGAAACCCGGGTCATGCAGTTTCGTGGTTATCGCGAATTGTGGCGCAAGCAAGGTGTATTGCCGATGCTGCGTCGATTGCTGCACGACTTCCAGCTGCCACAGATCCTCATGGCACGCAGCGACGGCGAGCGTGTGCTGACCAACCTGTTGCACTTGTCGGAATTACTGCAACAGGCTGCTGCCGAACTCGACGGCGAACAGGCGCTGATCCGGCATCTGGCCGAACACCTGGCATTGTCCGGTCAGGCGGGGGAAGAGCAGATTCTGCGTCTGGAAAGCGATGAGCAACTGGTCAAGGTCGTGACCATCCACAAGTCGAAAGGTCTTGAATATCCACTGGTGTTCCTGCCGTTCATCTGCTCGGCAAAACCGGTGGATGGCAGCCGCTTGCCACTCAATTACCACGACGCGTCGGGTAAGGCACAGGTGAGTCTGAAGCCGACTGCCGAGTTGATTGCCTTGGCCGATGATGAGCGCCTTGCCGAAGATCTGCGTCTGCTCTACGTGGCGTTGACCCGCGCGCAGCACGCCTGCTGGCTGGGTGTGACGGATCTCAAACGCGGCAATAACAACAGTTCTGTACTGCACCTTTCGGCTCTGGGCTACTTGCTCGGTGGTGGCGAAACACTGGGCGAGTCCACGGGATTGAAGCGCTGGCTGCAGGACCTGCAACAGGATTGTCCGGCCATCGCCATCGCTGACATGCCCCAACCCACGGACGAGCATTATCAGCCACCGCGTAATGAAGCGACGCTCAGCGCGACCCTGTTGCCCAAGCGCAAGGCCAGTGAAAACTGGTGGATTGCGTCCTATAGCGCCTTGCGCATCAGTGATGTGCTGAGTGTTGGCAGTGATGAGGCACCGGATAGTCCGCAGGCACAAAAACTGTATGATGACGAGCGCCTCGATCCTGAAGCACCGAGAGAACTCATCGCCGGTGGTTCCGATATCCATCGGTTCCCCCGCGGCCCCAACCCGGGGACATTCCTCCACGGCTTGCTGGAGTGGGCGGGCGAAGAGGGTTTCACCGTTCAGCGCGCTGCGCTGGAGGACGCGATTGCCCGACGCTGCAACCTGCGTGGCTGGAAAGGCTGGATCGCCACGTTGAGTGACTGGCTGGAGCATCTGCTGAAGACACCGTTACCCGCAGGTGCGGGTCGAGCACCGGTGGTACTGGAGCGATTGAAACAATACCGGGTCGAGATGGAATTCTGGTTCGCCAGCCATCAGGTCGACGTGCTCAAGCTCGATGAGCTGGTACGCCAGCACACCCACAATGGCGTGGCGCGGGTAGCTGCCGAGCCGGTGCAGCTCAACGGGATGTTCAAGGGATTCATTGACTTGACCTTTGAACACGATGGCCGTTACTACGTGGCTGACTACAAGTCCAACTGGTTGGGTGTCGACGACATGGCATATACCGAACAGGCCATGGAGCGCTCGATTCTGGACAACCGCTATGACCTGCAATATGTGCTGTACCTTTTGGCACTGCATCGCCAACTCAGGGCGCGGCTGCCCGACTACGATTACGACCGGCATGTAGGGGGGGCGCTGTACCTGTTCCTGCGTGGCACGCGGTCGGACAGTCGCGGCGTGTATTTTGCCCGTCCGCCACGAGAACTCATCGAAAGCCTGGACCGCTTGTTCCAGGGTAAACCTGCACCCAAAGCCGAACCCGCATGGGAACAGGGAATCCTGCTATGAACCGTACCTTCGCCGATCTGCTGCCGACCCCGTTGGCCGACGACAGTCTGTCGACCTTGTCGCCTTTGACCCGCGCCGATGATTTACTGCTGTTGCTGACCCGCTGGGTTGAACGGGGCTGGCTGCGTTCACTGGACAAAGCGTTTGTCGCGTTCCTTCATGAGCTGGCGCCCGGGGCTGATCCGTTGGTGCTGCTCGCTGCCGCGTTGACCAGTCATCAGCTCGGTCACGGGCATGTGTGTCTGGATTTGTTCGAAACTCTCAAGGCCCCGGATTTTGCTTTGTCGCTCCCTCCCGAAGGGGATGTGCAAGGGGGGGCTCTACTGCTGCCATCGCAACTGCTCGAAGCCCTCGACGGCGCTCATTGGTGCAAGGTGCTGGCGGGCAGTCCTCTGGTCGCGCTGGCGGCTGACGCAAGCGCAGTAGCGCATGAACGCCCCTTGGTGTTGTCCGGGAAGCGCCTGTATCTACGCCGCTATTGGGCCTATGAACGACGTATCGACAGCGCATTGCGCTTGCGTCTGGCGCAGGGCGAAGTACCGCCAGCGAACCTGCCGCAGCGGTTGAGTGAGTTGTTTGGAACCAGCAAGCCGGATGCAGTGGTCGACTGGCAGAAACTTGCCTGTGCCCTTGCCACCCGTGGTGCGTTCAGTATCGTCACCGGGGGGCCGGGCACCGGCAAGACCACCACGGTGGTGCGTCTGCTCGCGCTGCTGCAGGCGCCGGCAGTGGAGGCCGGTCAGCCGTTGCGCATCCGCCTGGCGGCGCCGACCGGCAAAGCCGCTGCGCGGTTGACCGAGTCCATCAGCCAGCAAGTACAGTCGCTTAAGGTCACCGACGCCGTACGCGAGAAAATCCCCTGCGATGTGACCACGGTGCATCGTCTGCTCGGCAGTCGTCCGGGTACCCGGCATTTTCGGCATCACGCCGGCAACCGCTTGCCGCTGGATGTGCTGGTGGTCGATGAAGCCTCGATGATCGACCTGGAAATGATGGCCAATCTGCTCGATGCGTTGCCGGCGCATGCGCGACTGGTACTGCTTGGCGACAAGGACCAACTTGCGTCCGTCGAGGCCGGCGCGGTACTGGGCGACCTGTGCCGCGATGCCGAGGCGGGTTGGTACAGCCCGCAGACCCGGCAGTGGCTGCAATCGATGAGTGGCGAATCCCTGCAGGACAGCGGTCTGCTCGAGGATAACGATGGCTCGCACCCGCTGGCCCAGCAACTGGTGATGCTGCGTCATTCCCGACGATTCGGTGAAGGCAGCGGCATCGGCCAGCTGGCGCGGCGAGTCAATCAGCAATTGCCGGAAGAGGCGCGCCAGTTGCTCGAGGCCGGTCATTACGCTGATGTGTACTCGCTGCCGCTCAAGGGCGAGCGTGACCACAAACTCGAACGTTTGCTGCTGGAGGGCCACGGCGACGGCCCGCAGGGTTACCGCCATTATTTGAGTGTGTTGCGCAACCAGCGCCCACCGCAAGGCAGACCGCTGGAACACCCGGACTGGACCAACTGGGCGCGCGAGGTGTTGCAGGCATTCGACACCTTCCAGTTGCTCTGCGCGGTACGCAAAGGCCCGTGGGGCGTTGAAGGCCTCAACCAGCGCATCACCGAGGCGCTGCTCAAGGCGCGGCTGATCGACAGCGACCAGCAATGGTACGAAGGCCGCCCGGTATTGATGACCCGTAACGACTATGGTCTGGGCTTGATGAACGGCGATATCGGCATCGCCCTCAAATTGCCGGAGCGTGAAGGCCCCGAGGCTGGCAAACCGGTGCTGCGCGTGGCGTTCCCGCGTAACGACGGGCAGGGTGGTGTGCGCTTTGTGTTGCCGAGCCGGCTCAACGATGTCGAGACGGTTTACGCCATGACCGTGCATAAATCCCAAGGCTCGGAATTCGCCCACACGGCATTGATTCTGCCGGATGCCTTGAATCCGGTGCTGACCAAGGAGCTGATCTACACCGGCATTACTCGCGCGAAAAACTGGTTCACGCTGATTGAACCGCGTGTTGGCGTGTTCGAGGAAGCGGTGCAGCGCAAGGTCAAACGCCTCAGCGGGCTGATGCTCGAACTGGAAGAGAGCGTCGCGTCCCGGGATTGAAACTACCTTGAAAAAAGCGCGCATTGACTCGTCGGTCAGGGCGCCGTGTCGCTGGTGTTTCGACGCTGTGCTATCGTTGCGGCATCATTTCGGTACGATCCAAGAGAATCCCTGCATGAAGGTGGCTGTCTGGGCGACAGAGCGCGTAGTTGGCTGCAAACGGCTGTTGTTTGCCGGCCTGCTCTGGTTGCTGGCGGGCGTGGCTGTTGCCCAATCACAAGTGCCGGCCGGCATGGCCGAACAGCGTGCCAAATCGGTCACTCAGGTTGTTCTCGGCATCCTCAGTTATGCGCGCTGGCCGGTGGAGCCGGCACAATTGCGCCTGTGCATCGTCGGCCCCACCGAGTACACCGACGATCTGGTCAAAGGCACAACGCAGGCCACGGGCCGACCGGTCACCGTGCGTCGGTTGCTGGCCGATAACCCGGCCATCGTCAGCGAATGCGATGCGGTATACATCGGCAAACTCACGGCGGACGAGCGCAGCCGACTGTTTGCCTCGCTGATCGGCCATCCGGTACTGAGCATCAGCGAAGGCGGCGATCAATGCACGGTCGGCAGCCTGTTCTGCCTGCGCGTCGGTGACGAGCAAGTGTCGTTCGAGGTCAATCTCGATTCGGTCGCGCGCAGTGGCGTGCGCATCCACCCCAGCGTTCTGCAGCTGTCACGCCGCAAACCGGCGGCGCCATGAAGTTGTTCAGATCCAATATCCGCCCGACGCTAGGCTCGGTCATCGGCCGAGGGCATTTGATTGTCGCGTTGGTCGGGGTCGCGATGGCCAGTGTTTCGCTGACCTTGCTCGGGGTTCTGGCGCTGCGGGTGTATGCCGACCACAACCTGCACCTGATCGCACGATCGATCAGCTACACCGTCGAAGCCGCCGTAGTATTCAATGACAAACCCGCCGCAACGGAAGCGCTGGCCCTGATCGCCTCCACCGAAGAAGTGGCGGACGCCCAGGTTTTCGATGCGCAGGGCCAACTGCTGGCGCGTTGGCAGCGGCCCGAAAACGGCCTGTTTTCCGAGCTGGAAATGCAGGCTGCCCGTACCATTCTGGAAAAACCCATCAGCCTGCCGATCGTGCATCAGGATCGTGAGATAGGGCGCATTCTGCTGGTCGGTCACGGCGGTAGCCTCATGCGCTTTTTGCTCAGCGGTCTGGCCGGGATCATCCTGTGTACCGCCATCAGTGCCTGGGTCGCGCTCTATCTCGCGCGCCGACAGTTACGCGGTATTACCGGACCACTGCGTAGCCTCGCAACGGTGGCCCACGCTGCCCGCAGCGAGCGCGCGCTGGATCGACGCGTGCCGCCGGCGCAGATCGCCGAACTGGATAACCTCGGCAACGACTTCAATGCCCTGCTCGACGAACTCGAGTCCTGGCAGACCCACCTGCAAAGCGAGAACGAAACCCTCGCCCACCAGGCCAGCCACGACAGCCTCACCGGCCTGCCCAACCGGGCCTTTTTCGAAGGCCGGTTGATCCGTGCCCTGCGTAATGCCGGCAAGCTCAATGAGCGGGTGGCGGTGCTGTTTCTCGACAGTGATCGCTTCAAAGGCATCAATGACAACTTCGGGCATGCGGCTGGCGATGCGGTGCTGGTAGCGGTCGCCAGTCGGGTGCGCGCGCAACTGCGCGAAGAGGATCTGGTGGCGCGGCTGGGCGGCGATGAGTTCGCCGTGCTGCTCGCGCCGTTGCACAAGGTCGAAGACGCCGAGCGCATTGCCGACAAGATTCTCGCCAGCATGGACATGCCCATCGCACTGCCGGGCGACACCAGTGTGGTGACGTCGCTCAGTATCGGCATTGCGGTTTTCCCCGATCATGGGGCCACGCCGGGAGGCTTGCTGGATGCTGCCGATGCGGCGATGTATCAGGCCAAGCGCTTGTCGCGTGGTGCCCAATTTACTGCCGGATCGGAGGATCCGGTCGTCAATCTTCAAACCAGGAGCTGATTTTCGTGTTCACATTCCCCGCTCGACTGTTTTCCGCTTTGCTGATGATCGCCGTACTGGCGCTGACCGGTTGCCAGACCGCACCGCAAAAAGGCCTGACCCCGGCGCAGATCGCCGTACTCAAGCAACAGGGCTTTGAGCCGACCGACGAGGGCTGGGAGTTTGGCCTGTCGGGCAAAGTGTTGTTTGGCAGCGATATCGAAAGCCTGAATAACCAGAGCACCGAGATCGTCGAGCGCATCGGCAAGGCGCTGGTCGGCGTCGGCATCGAGCGCGTGCGGGTCGACGGCCACACCGATGCGTCGGGCAAGGAAACCTACAACCAGCAACTGTCGCTGCGTCGGGCCAAGAGTGTGGCCAAGGTGCTGACCACCGTCGGCATGAAAGAACAAAATATCCAGTTGCAGGGCCTGGGCAGCAGCGAGCCGGTGGCGTCCAACAATACCGCCTCCGGACGCACCGAGAACCGCCGGGTGTCGATTGTGGTCAGCGCCGACTAATCGGCAAACCGCATTTCCCGCGTCTGCCCCATCAACAGCGCCTGATTGCGCTCGGTCACCTCACGGATGTAATCCCACAACAGGGTGATCCGCTTCAACTTCCTCAGATCCTCCCGGCAGTACATCCAGAACTGCCGGGTAATGTCGATTTCCTCCGGCAGCACCGGCAGCAGGCGCGGATCCTGCGCCGCGAGGAAGCACGGCAGAATCGCCAGTGAACGGCCTTGCTGCGCCGCGACGAACTGCGCGATGACGCTGGTGCTGCGCAGGTTTGCGCTGGCGCCGGGCAGCACGTTCGCCAAGTACAGCAGCTCCGAGCTGAACGCCAGATCATCCACATAACTGATGAATTGATGCTTGCCCAGATCGGCCGGGCGGCGGATCGGTGGGTGTTTGTCGAGATAGTCCTGGGTTGCGTACAGCTGCAAGCGGTAGTCGCAGAGTTTGCAGCACACGTACGGGCCGTGTTCCGGACGTTCCAGGGCAATGACGATATCCGCTTCACGTTTGGACAGGCTGATGAAGTGCGGCAGCGGCAGGATGTCCACCGAGATCGCCGGGTAGGCGTCGACGAAATGGCTCAGTTGCGGGGTGATGAAAAAGCTGCCGAAACCTTCGGTGCAACCCATGCGCACGTGCCCCGATAGCGCGACACCGGAACCGGAGACCTGCTCGCAGGCCATGTGCAATGTGCTTTCAATCGACTCGGCATAACCCAGCAGACGCTGGCCTTCGCTGGTCAGCACAAAACCGCTGGTGCGCGATTTTTCGAACAGCAATGTACCCAACGCCGCTTCCAGTGAACTGATGCGCCGCGACACAGTGGTGTAGTCCACCGCCAGGCGTTTGGCTGCGGTGCTGGCCTTGCGGGTGCGGGCGACTTCGAGGAAAAACTTCAGGTCGTCCCAGTTCAGCGACCCCAGGGAGGTGATGTTTTTTTGCATGATGGACGGGCTTATATGTGCGTTCTTATTAGAAGTTTGCACATCTATACTCCAAAAACAGTCCGACAACCAATTCGTGACACACGCCTCATCTCAAGGCGAACCTTTCGCCTTGGCTCCTACGATAAAAACAAGTTTCGGAGACCAGCATGAACGCATCGCTTACGCCCAACGAAACCACGGTCCAGAAGGTCAAGCTGCTGATCGACGGCGAGTGGGTCGAATCGCAGACCACCGAGTGGCACGACATCGTCAACCCGGCGACCCAGCAAGTGCTGGCCAAGGTGCCGTTTGCCACTGCCGCTGAAGTCGATGCCGCCATCAGTGCCGCACACCGCGCCTTCCAGACCTGGAAACTGACCCCGATCGGCGCGCGCATGCGCATCATGCTCAAGCTGCAGGCGCTGATCCGTGAACACTCCAAACGCATCGCCGTGGTGCTGAGCGCCGAGCAGGGCAAGACCATTGCCGACGCCGAGGGCGATATTTTCCGTGGCCTGGAAGTGGTCGAGCACGCCTGTTCCATCGGCACCCTGCAAATGGGCGAGTTCGCCGAAAACGTGGCCGGCGGCGTCGATACCTACACCCTGCGCCAGCCAATCGGCGTGTGCGCCGGCATTACGCCGTTCAACTTCCCGGCGATGATTCCGCTGTGGATGTTCCCGATGGCGATCGCTTGCGGTAACACCTTCGTCTTGAAGCCTTCGGAGCAGGATCCGCTGTCGACCATGCTGCTGGTGGAGCTGGCAATCGAGGCTGGCGTTCCGGCAGGCGTGCTCAACGTCGTTCATGGTGGTAAAGACGTGGTTGATGGCCTGTGCACCCACAAGGACATCAAAGCGGTGTCGTTCGTCGGTTCGACCGCCGTCGGTACGCACGTCTACGACCTGGCCGGCAAGCACGGCAAACGCGTGCAATCGATGATGGGCGCTAAGAACCATGCCGTGGTGCTGCCGGACGCCAATCGCGAGCAAGCGCTGAATGCGCTGGTCGGCGCCGGCTTCGGTGCGGCCGGTCAGCGTTGCATGGCCACCTCGGTGGTGGTGCTGGTCGGTGCAGCGAAACAATGGCTGCCGGACCTGAAAGCGCTGGCGCAGAAACTCAAGGTCAACGCCGGCAGTGAGCCGGGCACCGATGTCGGCCCGGTAATCTCGAAGAAAGCCAAGGCGCGGATTCTCGACCTGATCGAAAGCGGCATCAAGGAAGGCGCCAAGCTTGAGCTCGATGGTCGCGACATCAAGGTGCCGGGCTACGAGCAAGGCAACTTCGTCGGCCCGACCCTGTTCTCGGGCGTGACCACCGACATGCAGATCTACACCCAGGAAATCTTCGGCCCGGTGCTGGTGGTGCTGGAGGTCGACACCCTTGATCAGGCCATCGCACTGGTCAATGCCAACCCGTTCGGCAACGGCACGGGCCTGTTCACCCAGAGCGGTGCGGCGGCGCGCAAATTCCAGACGGAAATCGACGTCGGCCAAGTCGGCATCAACATCCCGATTCCAGTGCCAGTGCCGTTCTTCAGCTTCACCGGCTCGCGCGGTTCGAAACTCGGCGACCTTGGCCCGTACGGCAAGCAAGTGGTGCAGTTCTACACCCAGACCAAAACGGTCACAGCGCGCTGGTTCGATGACGACAGCGTCAACGACGGCGTGAACACCACCATCAACCTGCGCTGAGGAATCGCCATGAAAATCGCATTTATCGGTCTGGGCAACATGGGCGCGCCGATGGCGCGCAACCTGATCAAGGCCGGCCACTCGCTGAATCTTGTAGACCTGAACAAGACGGTGCTGGCGGAACTCGAGCAACTGGGCGGCACCATCCGCGCTTCCGCCCGCGAAGCCTCCGAAGACGCCGAACTGGTGATCACCATGCTTCCGGCCGCCGTGCATGTACGCAGCGTCTGGCTGGGTGAGGACGGTGTGCTGGCCGGTATCGGCAAAGGCGTGCCGGCGGTGGATTGCAGCACCATCGATCCGCAGACCGCCCGCGATGTGGCCGCTGCGGCAGCCAAACAAGGCGTGGCCATGGCTGATGCACCGGTCTCCGGCGGTACCGGCGGTGCAACCGCTGGCACGCTGACGTTCATGGTTGGCGCCACCCCGGAACTGTTCGCCACCCTGCAACCGGTGCTGGCGCAGATGGGCCGCAATATCGTGCATTGCGGCGAAGTTGGCACCGGGCAGATCGCCAAGATCTGCAACAACCTGCTGCTGGCGATTTCGATGGTCGGCGTCAGTGAAGCGATGGCGCTGGGCGATGCGCTGGGGATCGACACCACGGTGCTGGCCGGCATCATCAACAGCTCGACCGGGCGTTGCTGGAGTTCGGAAATGTACAACCCGTGGCCGGGCATCGTCGAAACGGCACCGGCCTCGCGCGGTTACACCGGTGGTTTCGGCGCCGAACTGATGCTCAAGGATCTGGGGCTGGCGACCGAAGCGGCGCGCCAGGCGCACCAGCCGGTGGTGCTCGGCGCCGTGGCGCAGCAGTTGTATCAGGCGATGAGCCAGCGCGGGGAAGGGGGCAAGGACTTTTCGGCGATTATCAACAGCTATCGCAAACCACAGTAACCTGGACATCAACACTTTTGTGGCAACTGAGACTTTGTGGTGAGGGGATTTATCCCCGATCGACTGCGTAGCAGTCGCAACCACTGAGCCTGCGTTTCAACTGACACAATGCTGGGGGCGCTTTGCGCCCATCGGGGATGAATCCCCTCGCCACAGGTCTCGGTTTCCACAGGTATCACTGTGGGTGTATTTAAAAATTCGCAGTAGGTGTTGCCGGGAAATCACGTCGGGTGATCTCCCGGCTTTTTTATGGGAGGCAAAAAAGATCGCAGCCTTCGGCAGCTCCTACATGGGTGAGACTAGACCCTGTAGGAGCTGCCGAAGGCTGCGATCTTTTGCTTGTCAGGCAAAGACGAAATATTTGCGCACGGTCTCCACCACTTCCCAGGTGCCTTTCATCCCCGGTTCAACCACGAAGATGTCGCCGGCGCGCAGGTGAATCGGCGCCCTGCCGTCCGGGGTGATGATGCAATAGCCTTCCTGGAAGTGGCAGTACTCCCACTTCACGTAGTCCACCCGCCACTTGCCCGGCGTACAGATC
>NZ_QAIK01000112.1:15955-20281 GCF_003061005.1 Pseudomonas sp. HMWF021
TGTAGGCGTTGAGGTTGACGGTGTGCGGGTCGCCTTCGAGTTTTTCCCATTTGCAGGCATCGAGTACCGGCAGCGGATGGGTGTCGCGCAGAACGGTGATGGGGGCGGTCGCGGTCATGTGGACTCCGGGCAGAAGGATTTGAAGTCGAACCCTATAGCCCCTGCTTGTCGGTCAGTTGTCTGGGGTCGACATCGAGCTGCTCAGAAACGCGCGGGTCGGTGAGCGCGTGTAACAACGCCCGGGCGTAATTGGGCAACGCGGTGAAGTCCCTGGCGCACAGCATAAGCGTGCGGCGTGCCCACGTTTCATTGAGCGCAACCCATTTGAATGAACGCAATGCGCTCCGCTCGACAGCGGCCAGCGGCACAATGGCCAGCCCGGCACCTCGGGCCACCATGCGCATGACCCCGTCGAAACCGTCGGCGCGGATGCGGATCTGCATTCGCGAACCGCTGTGCAACGCTTGTTCTTCCAGATACACCGCCAGTGCACTGTCGGCGCGCAGCCCTACAAAGTCATGTTGCAGGGCGTCGCTGAAACTGACCTCGGCAGCGTCAGACAATGGATGCCCGAAGGGCAGGATCAGTGCCAACGGATCATCCCGAAACGGCAGCGTCTGCAGGTCTGAGCTGTCCACCGCGTCGGACACGATCCCCAGATCCGCCGCCCCTTGGCGCAACGCATGGGTGATGCGGGCGCTGGGCAACTCCTGAAGATCGATGTCGAGGTTGGGATGGTCGCGCAAGAAATCCGCCAGTACCTCCGGCAGGTATTCAGTGATCGCGGTGGTGTTGCACAGCAGCCGCACCTGACCTTTCACACCTTGAGCGTAATCCGCCAGATCCTGCTGCATGCGCTCGGACTGCTGCAGCAGCACGCGCGCATGTTGCGCCAGTGCCTTGCCCGCGGGTGTCGGGGTCACACCACGGCGGCCGCGGTGCAGAAACTCGGTGCCCAGCGAGGCTTCCATCGCGCGAATCCGCGCACTGGCGGCGGCCAGTGACAAATGACTGCGCGCCGCGCCGGCGGTAATGTTGCCGCTGTCGAGGATGTGCAGGTAGAGGCGCAGGTCGGTGAGGTCGAAGTGCATCAGGCAGCCTCTGGTTTTTCTGGTGTCCGGGATGGCCCTATCGCTGGCAAGCCAGCTCCCACAGGATTTGTGTTGTGCACAAATCCTGTGGTCCACACTGAAACCTGTGGGAGCTGGCTTGCCAGCGATGAGGCCAGAAGTCTTAACAAATACTTAGCCTCTTGCATCGGCAGAGGCAGCCTCAGTATATGGCAGATTTTCAACACTCCATCCAAAGCGCACAGTAGCGCCATGAACACACTCGCCGATTTCTATCAAAACCTGGGTCTGGCCTTGTCCTTACTGGTCATCGCCACTTTCATCATGGCCGGCCTGGTCAAAGGCGTGATCGGCCTCGGCCTGCCCACTGTTGCCATGGGCCTGCTCGGTCTGGCTATGGCTCCATCACAGGCAGCCGCGCTGCTGATCATTCCGGCGACGCTGACCAACCTCTGGCAACTGGCATTCGGCGGGCATCTGCGGGTGCTGATCAAACGCCTGTGGCCGCTGCTGCTGATGATCTTCCTCGGTACCGCCGTCGGCACGTTGTCGATCGGCATGGCAGGCGGGCATTGGGTGGTGCGTGGGCTGGGCGCGGCGTTGCTGCTGTATGCGTTGAGCGGGTTGCTGCTGCCGACGCTGCAGGTCAATCCTCGGCATGAGCCGTGGCTCGGTCCGCTGTGCGGGTTGATCACCGGCGTCATCACCTCGGCCACAGGCGTGTTCGTGATTCCGGCGGTGCCGTACCTGCAGGCGCTGGGTTTGAATCGCGATGAACTGGTGCAGGCGTTGGGGCTGTCCTTCACCGTCTCGACCCTGGCGCTGGCCGCAGGCTTGTTCTGGCGCGGTGCGCTGGGTGGCGGCGAATTGAGCGCCTCGCTGCTGGTGCTGATCCCGGCGATGCTGGGCATGTGGTTCGGCCAATGGCTGCGCCAGCGCATCAGTGCGGTGCTGTTCAAGCGGGTGTTCTTTATCGGGCTGGGCGCACTCGGCGCCCATCTGCTGATCAGCGGCTAGCCGACGAGGTGCTGAGCATGTCGATCGGACGGATATCGAAATCGCGCTCCAGATAGTCCATGCGCTTTTCGAAAAACTCGCGCATGTGCGGCAGGTTCGAATGCACGTCCAGGTGCGCCTGGCTTTCCCAGATCTCGTAGAAGATGAACAGCGTCGGATCCTGTTTGTCGCGCAGCATGTGGTACTCGATGCAGCCGGGTTCGGCGCGGCTCGGCTCGACGTAGGCGCGAAACAGCGCTTCGAAGGCTTCGGCTTTCTCCGGGCGGGTCTTGGCGTGCAGGATGAAACCGTGGCGTTCACTCATTGAAACAACTCCTCAAATGCAGATGGCTGCGAATGTTATTGCAACAATCTGCATTCGATTCGTGCTTTTTTATCAAATGTATTTTGCGCCGGCGCGGCTTATTTCGCGCGGGAGGGATGGTTAACCTGCCGCCATTCGTTTTCCCATCTTTCTCCAGCCCAATGGCTGCGCGAGGCGTTCTCATGAAAAAAGTGCTGTTGCTCAATGGCGGCAAGAAATTCGCCCACTCCGACGGTCGTTACAACGCCACCCTGCACGAAGCCGCGCTGAGCGTGCTCGATCGCGGCGGCGTGGATGTCAAAACCACCTTCATCGACGAGGGCTATGACGTCGCCGAAGAAGTCGCCAAATTCCTCTGGGCCGACGTGATCATTTATCAGATGCCGGGCTGGTGGATGGGCGCGCCGTGGACGGTGAAAAAGTACATCGACGAAGTCTTCACCGAAGGCCATGGCAGCCTCTATGCCAGTGACGGTCGCACCCGTTCCGATTCGTCGCAGAAGTACGGCAGCGGCGGCCTGATTCAGGGCAAGCAATACATGCTGTCGCTGACCTGGAACGCGCCACAGCAAGCCTTCGATGACCCGACCGATTTCTTCGAGGCCAAGGGTGTGGACGCGGTGTATTTCCCGTTCCACAAGGCCAACGAGTTTTTGGGCATGACCGGGTTGCCGACGTTTCTGTGTGTGGATGTGATGAAGCGTCCGAACATCGAGAATGATGTGGCGCGGTATGAGCAGCATCTGAAAGAGGTGTTTGGTCTCAAGGCTTGAATGGTTTCGGGCTACTATCGGCGGTAAGAGCAAAAGATCGCAGCCTTCGGCAGCTCCTACAGGGGAATGCATTTCACTGTAGGAGCTGCCGAAGGCTGCGATCTTGGCGATTTCAAAGAGGACACCCGTGAAAGCCAGATCCGATGAGTTGCAGATTTTCGTCTGCGTGATCGAGTGCGGTTCGATTTCCGCCGCCGCCGAACAGGTCGGGCAGACGCCGTCGGCGGTCAGCCGCACACTGTCGCGGCTCGAAGCCAAGCTCGACACCACGCTGATCAACCGCACCACGCGGCGCATGGACCTGACCGAGGAGGGCAAGTATTTCTTCGAGCAGGCCAAGCTGATTCTCGACCAGATGGATGCGCTCGAAGAGCGCCTGTCCTCACGCCAGCAAACCCCGTCCGGGCGCCTGCGGATCAACGCCGCGTCGCCGTTCATGCTGCACGCCATCGTGCCGTACATCGACGAGTTTCGGCGGCTGTACCCGGACATCCAGCTCGAACTCAACAGCAATGACCTGATCATTGACCTGCTGGAACAAAGCACCGACGTCGCCATCCGCATCGGCACCCTTGCCGACTCGACCTTGCATGCACGCTCGCTGGGTTGCAGTCCGCTGCTGATCGTCGCCAGTCCGGCCTATCTGGAAAAGCACGGCGCGCCTCAGCAGGTTGCCGACTTGAGCGAACACACCCTGCTCGGCTTCACCCATAACGAAGGCCTCAACCAGTGGCCGCTACGTTACGTACACGGCGACCGCTGGCCGATCACTCCGGCCATCAGCGCCTCCAGTGGCGAGACCGTGCGCCACCTGGCGCTGGAAGGGCAGGGCATTGCCTGCCTGTCCCACTTCATGACCATCGACGACATCCGCGCCGGACGCCTCAAGGTGCTGCTGGCGGAATTCAACAGCGGCTATCGCCAGCCGATCAACGCGGTGTACTACCGTAACTCGCAACTGGCGCTGCGCATTCAGTGCTTCCTCGACTTTATCCAGAGCAAGCTTGCGGCGTACGCCAGCAGCGATTTCAAAGGTTGATTCGTGATCCCTGCGCAAGAGTGAGTTGGGTGATCGCGGGTTTTTCCACCGGGTTTGGCGGTCGATACTCGCTGCATCACTTATTCACGCAGGGAGTTTCTCCATGAACGTATTCATCACCGG
>NZ_QAIK01000112.1:20291-32038 GCF_003061005.1 Pseudomonas sp. HMWF021
CGAAGACAGCACATTGCTGGCCGAACAGGCCCGCGCCGCCGATGCGGTGATCAACGCCGCCAGCAGCGATCATCGCGGCGCGGTCGAAGCGTTGCTCGATGCCCTGCGCGGCTCGCACAAAGTGTTTCTGCACACCAGCGGTTCGAGCATCGTCGGCGATGCCTCGGGCGGTAAATCCAGTGACGTCATCTACTTTGAGGACAACCTGCCGGAGCCCACCGTCGACAAGGCTGCCCGTGTGGCGATCGACAACCTGATCCTCGGCGCTGCGCAGGATGGCGTGAACTCTGCGGTGATCTGCAACACGCTGATCTACGGCCACAGCCTGGGCGTCAATCGCGACAGCGTGCAGTTGCCGCGCCTGCTCAAGCAAGCGCGCAAAAGCGGTGTGGTGCGTCATGTCGGCACGGGCCAGAACATCTGGTCCAACGTGCACATCGAAGACGTCGTCGCCCTATACCTGCTGGCGCTGACCAAGAACGTGCCGGGCACTTTCTATTTCGTCGAAAGCGGCGAAGCGTCGTTCATCGACATGACCACCGCCATGGCCCAAGCCCTGAACCTCGGCGAGCCACAGGACTGGCCACTGAAGGATGCCGAAGCCGAGTGGGGCTACGAAATGGCCAACTACGGCCTGGGCTCCAACAGCCGCGTACGCGGCAAACACGCCCGGGAACTGCTGGGCTGGGCGCCGAAGCGTACGTCGGTGGTGGACTGGATTCGTAACGAAATGGTGTGAGCCCTACACAAACCATCCAAACACCACCGAATCTGTGGGAGCTGGCTTGCCAGCGATAGCGGTCGACCAGTCAGCATCTGTGTTGGATGTTACGCCGCCATCGCCAGCAGGCTGGCTCCCACAAGTGAACCGCATTCTGACTGACGGAATGCAATCAACCTGTAGGAGCGAGCCTGCTCGCGAAAGCGCTGGATCAAACAACAGAAGTCTCGGCTGGCACGCCGCTATCGCCCGTTTCTGTCCCGGTAAACCCCCGCAAATACGCCGAATACCAGTGGAATTTAATTTTTAGCGAGTACTTGTCCGAGCACTCGGGAAATTCCCGGCTAGGCTGCTACCGCGGTAAAACGAGGGCGGCTGCGATGGATGTCGCCCTCTACGTGTTGCGGGCATGAGGCCCGTTCAGCACGGCACCACCCATGGAGTTTTTCTGGCAAAAGGAATTTGCGATGGCGACACCCATTGATGCCTTCTCGTAGGCGTATCCCCCGGCGGACACACATGAATCCGCGACCTCCCGATGAGTAATGGTCCGCCATGACGGCCGGCATCTGTCATTGACTCTGGTTATTGCATTGCACGCTACGCGCGTGGGCGAAGCCGTCACCTCAATTGGCGAAAACAAGGAATAGTTATGATCATTTTGGGTATTACGAACAATGATTTGGCGGGTGCTTGCCTGGTACGTGACGGTCAGATTCTTTCGGCGGTCAGTGAAGAGCGTTTCACCCGCATCAAGGACCATAAAATCTGGCCGGCCCAGTCCATCGAGTTTGTGTTGAGCCAGGCCGGCGTGTCGCTGGAAGACGTCGATCATGTCGCCTACGGATGGAACGCCGGTTTCAGTGCCGACAAACATCTGGAGTTGTACTTTGATCGCATTGTCGAGGAGGTCAGGAACAACCCCGAGGGGCTGGCGCAATTCCGGCAACGGGTGACCGATGAAATCAGCAACGACAAGGCAAAGCGCGGCGAATTCGACCAGTTCATTGTCGACAACGGTTTGCAGGGCAAGGCGTATTACATCGATCACCACGAGTGCCATGCGCTCGGTGCCTATGTCTGCTCGCCATTCGAGGAAGCGTTGACATTGACCTGCGACGGACGCGGCGATTTCCAGTCGCTGACCGTCACCTGGTACAGCCCGACAGAAACCACGGTGCTGCAACGCGAAACCAGCATCGACAGCCTCGGTTATTTCTATGGCCGGATCACCCACCTGCTCGGTTACAAGCCCAACCGCCACGAAGGCAAGGTCACCGGTCTGGCCGCATTCGGTGATCCGCAGAAACTGCTGGGCGTGATGCAGCAGATGATCCGTTTCGAAGACGGCCGCATCAAGGCGCGCTGCGGCGATATGTTCCTGCCGTCCTACAACACCTACAGCGAGCCGCTGGAAACCTTGTTTGCCCGGGAAACCCCCGAGGACATCGCCGCCGCTGTACAGCGTCACAGCGAAGACCTGCTGGTGGCCACCGTCAGCCATCATCTGGCGCAGCGCGGCAGTGCCAACCTGTGCCTGGCCGGCGGCGTGTTCGGCAACGTCAAACTCAACCAGCGCCTGCGCGAGATTCCGGGCGTCAAAGACGTCTACGTGCTGCCGTGCATGGGCGATGGCGGCCTGGCACTGGCGGCGGCAGTCGGCGTCGCGTACCTGGAAAACGGCACCCGTTTCAAGAATCCGTCGATGATGCTTGGCCCGCAATCGCGCAGCGTTTCGCAGAACATCAACCTGATCATTCGTGACTACCCTGAACTCGGTTATCACACGCCGTCGAACATCATCGAGGTGCTGACCGAGGCCCTGACGGAAAATCAGGTGCTGGGCATGTTCAAGGGCAAGATGGAGTTCGGCCCGCGCTCGCTGTGCAACCGCAGCATCGTCTATCACGCGCAGGATGCCGAGGTGAACGACTGGCTCAACAAACGCATGCATCGCACCGAGTTCATGCCCTTCGGCCCGGTCACCGCCATCGAGCAGGCGCCGGCCTGCTACGTCGGTTGGGACGAGCAGCAAGTGGCCGCCGACACCATGACCATGACCTACGATTGCCATCCGCAATTCCGCGAGGCGAGTCCGGCGGTGGTGCACATCGACGGCACCGCGCGCCCGCAGATCATTCGCCCGCAGAGCGACCCGTTCATGCATCGCCTGCTGACGGCCTGGCACCAGAAAACCGGTCAGGCGGCCTTGATCAACACCTCGTTCAACCGCCATGAAGAGCCGATCGTGTGCTCTTCCCAGGACGCACTGGATGCGCTGAAAGAAGGCATGGTCGATCTGGTGGTCATGAGTGAATCGCTGATTGTCTGGCGCAAGGGCAGAAACAGCTTTACTCAACAACGCTTCGAATAAATGGATGGTATTCAGGGCTCCCCGGGGAGCCCTGTTTCAGGAGTACCGGGCGTATGGTTGACGCATGTATTTAATCTTTTTCGGGTTCTTTGCGGCGGAAGGGATCATCTATCCGTTCTGGCCGACCTGGCTCGATTCCCTGGGCTTCAGTGCCAGTGAAATCGGCTTGCTGATCGCTGCGGCGTATTGGCCGCAGGTGGTGACCGGGGTGCTGATCACCTATGTGGCCGACTGGCGCGTGGATCAGTTGCGGCTCGCCGCTGTTCTGAGCGTTACCGCCGCGTTGTGTACGTTGCTGTTCTACTTCATCCCGCCGCACTTGTGGATGTTCGTGTGCCTGAGTGTGCTGTTTGGCGGGGTGTGGATGGTGGTGCTGCCGCTGTCCGAATCCTATCTGCTCAAGCGCGACAAACTGGCCCTGCAGAATTACGGCTGGGTGCGGGCGGTAGGCTCATCGGCCTTTATCCTGACCTCGACCCTCGGTGGTTTTCTGTTTGCGCAGTACAGCCAGTCGTGGGTGCCGCTGGTGATCGCAGCGAGCATGTTACTCACCGCCGTGGCGTGTTTGCACCTGAAGCGCCAAGTGTCGCGGGCGCATCTGGCGCCGCCCGGCCCGGCGCGCAAACGGCCTGAGTGGCGGGCGCTGTTGGCGCACAAAAGCCTGTTGATTGCGATTGCTGCCGCCAGCTTCATTCAACTGAGTCACACCCTGTACTTTTCCACGGCCTCGATTGGTTGGGGGGTGAAGGGCTTCTCTTCCTCGGCGATCGGCATGTTCTGGGCGGTGGCGGTGATTGCGGAAATCACCTGGTTCGCGCTGTCCAACAAGGTCTTGGCGTTTTGCGCGCCGCTGTCGTTGGTGATGTTTTCCAGCGTCTGTGCGGCGCTGCGCTGGGCGCTGTTTGCCAACAGCGACGCGGTGTCGCTGATCCTGCTGGGCCAGTGCCTGCACGCGCTGAGCTTTGCCGCCTACCACGCGGCGATCATGCGTTTTATTCGCGACCAGGCACCGCAGGATATTCAGGTCTTTACTCAAGGGGTTTATTACTCCCTGGCGGTGGCCTTGCCCATGGGCCTGGCCACACCTTTCGCCGGTTACCTGTACCAGACCCGGCCGCAGTGGTCCTACTACGTGATGGCGCTGTTCGCGTTGGTCGGAACGGTGCTGGCGTTCATTGCTCATCAGAAAATGCGAAGTTCAACTCATGGCTCAACAAACGTTTACAGCCGTCTGCTTTGATATGGACGGTGTGCTCATCCAGTCCCGCGAGGTGATTGAACACGCCTGGATCACCGTGGCGCGGCAGTACGGGCTCAGCGTCGATCAGGCGTTCATCGACGAACACATCCACGGTCGTCCCGGCGGTTACACCCTCAAGACCTTGTTCGCCGAGTTTGACGAAGCGCAGCAGGTGGCGATCAAGCGTGAAGTCGACGCCATCGAGCAGGTGACGAACTGTGCGCTGGTGCCGGGCGTCGCGACGTTGATCGCCCGACTGCGCGAGCACGCCGTGCCGCTGGCGCTGGTCACCAGCAGTTGGCGGGCGCGGGTCGAACACGTTCTGCAGCAACACCACCTGACGTCGGCGTTCGACAGCATCATCTGTCGCGACGATGTGCGCAGCGGCAAACCGGCGCCCGATCCCTATCGCCTGGCGGCGGCACAACTGGGCCGGCAAAGTGACGAATGCCTGGTCTTCGAAGACTCGGTCAGCGGTGTGCAGTCGGCGGTCAGCAGCGGCGCACTGTGCATCGGCATTGGCGACGACCCGACGCTGACCGCGCATGGCGCCGCAGGCCTGTATGCCGATTTCACCCGGCTTGCGCTCAGGCTGGACGGCAGGGGCGCGCACGGTTATGCCGATGGAGCGCTGTTCATCAACACGCACCCGACCCAAAGGTTTGCCCGCTCATGACATTGACGTTGCAGCACGCCAGCGTGCTCTGGAAATTCCTCGGTGCGGGGCGCCAACACAGCGCCAGTGATTTGATCGTAGTCTGTGGCTCCTACGACCTGCGGGTCTGCGATTACGCCTGCCAACTGTTGAAAGACGGCGTGGCACCGCACCTGTTGTTCACTGGCAATACCGGCAACTGGACCCGGCATTTGTGGGAACGCACCGAAGCCGATATTTTTGCTCAACATGCCCTGGCGCAAGGGGTGAGGGCGCAGCAGTTCACTCTGGAAACCCGCGCGACCAATTTTGCCGAAAACATCGCGTTCGCCCGAGCGATGTTTCCCGACGTGCGCCGCGCGACGTTTCTGACCAAACCCAATTCGATCCGGCGCGTGGCGTTGACCCTGCCCGTGCAATGGCCTGGCCTGGAAGCCTTTGTGGATGCGCCGTCGTTCCGATTTCCCGATGACGTCAGCAACCTGATCGGGGTTCTGGGCCTGATCGACGAAATGGTCGGCGATGTACACCGCATCATGGTTTACCCTTCGCTGGGATTTCAGGTCGAGCAGACCATCCCCGAAGAGGTTCAGGTAGCCTGGCGGTATCTGGTGGAGCAAGGCTTCGATCACCATTTGATCAAGGGCAGGAGTTGACGCTGACTCCCCCCGGGAGACAGACATGCAGTACGACACGCTGATCCGCAACGCCACCGTCATCGATGGCAGCAACACGCCCGGCTACCGCGCTGATGTGGCGATTCTCGACGGCCGCATCGAACGCATCGGCGACTTGCACGATGCTCGCGCTACCGAAGAAATCGATGCCGTCGGCCGCGTACTGGCGCCGGGTTTCATCGACGTGCACACCCACGACGACACCGTGGTCATCCGCCAGCCCGAAATGCTGCCCAAGCTCAGCCAGGGCGTGACCACGGTGATTGTCGGTAACTGCGGGATCAGCGCCTCGCCGGTCAGCCTGAAAGGCAATCCGCCGGATCCGATGAACCTGCTCGGCAGCGCAGCGGCATTCGTCTATCCACGTTTCAGCGATTACCGCGCCGCCGTCGAAGCGGCGAACACCACGTTGAACGTCGCCGCACTGGTCGGCCATACCGCACTGCGCAGCAACCACCTCGACGACCTGTTCCGCACCGCCACGCCAGCCGAGATCGCCGCGATGCGCGAGCAGCTGCGTGACAGCCTTGAAGCCGGCGCGCTCGGTTTATCCACAGGCCTGGCCTACGCCAGTGCCTTTAACGCCTCCACCGACGAAGTGAAGCAACTGACCGAAGAACTGACCGCATTCGGCGCGGTGTACACCACGCACCTGCGCAGTGAATTCGAACCGGTGCTGGAGGCGATGGACGAAGCGTTCAGCATCGGCCGCCACTCGCGTTCCCCGGTGATCATTTCCCACCTCAAATGCGCCGGTGTCGGCAACTGGGGGCGTAGTCCGCAGTTGCTCGCATCGCTGGAAGCAGCGGCGAAAACCCAGCACGTGGGCTGCGATTGCTATCCCTACGCGGCGAGTTCTTCGACGCTGGATCTGAAGCAGGTCACCGATGCTCACCGCATCACCATCACCTGGTCGACGCCGCACCCTCAAGTCAGCGGCCGTGACCTGATCGACATCGCCGCCGAATGGAACGTGCCACTGCTCGAAGCGGCCAAGCGCCTGCAACCGGCGGGCGCGGTGTACTACGGCATGGACGAGGCGGATGTACGAAAAATCCTCGCGCACCCGTTGACGATGGTCGGCTCTGACGGACTGCCGGAAGATCCGTTCCCGCATCCGCGCCTGTGGGGCGCTTTCCCACGGGTGCTCGGACATTTCAGTCGTGATGTCGGGTTGTTTGCGCTGCACACCGCCGTGCACAAGATGACCGGACTGTCAGCGGCACGGTTTGGCCTGAAGGAACGCGGCGAGATTCGTGAAGGCTATTGGGGTGATCTGGTGATGTTCGATCCTTTGACGGTGCGCGATGTGGCGGACTTTCATGATCCGCAACGGGCGGCGCAGGGGATTGACGGGGTGTGGGTCAATGGCGTGTTGAGCTATCGCGACGGACAGGCGAACGGTCGACGGGAGGGGCGATTTCTGGCGCGGAACGGGGATTTGCGCGAAGGTTTCAATTGATTGCCAAGCCCCTGTAGGAGCTGCCGAAGGCTGCGATCTTTTGATCTGCGTCTCATAGTGGCACTCTGAGATTAAAGAATGTCGAAACCAAGCCGAATTGCTGACATCCAGCCCGGCTACACGCTTGGGCCAACCAGTCAGGGAGCACCCCATGAGCTTCGGCAAAACCACCCCGATCCTGCGGATCTTCGATGAAGCCAAGGCGTTGGAATTTTACGTCGACTTCCTCGGTTTCAAGATCGACTGGCAGCATCGCTTCGAAGCGAATTTCCCACTGTATCTGCAGGTGTCCCGTGGCGAGTGCGTGCTGCATCTGTCCGAACATCACGGCGATGCGACGCCGGGTTCGGCGCTGCGCATCGAGACCGATGAGCTGGAGGTGTTTCAGCAGCAGTTGCAGGCCAAGGATTACAAGTTCTCGCACCCACAGATTCAGGCAATGCCGTGGGGCAGTCAGGACATGACCATTGCTGATCCGTTTGGCAATCGGCTGGTGTTCACCAACGCGATCAGTGTCTGAGTCGAGCCATACAAAAAAAGCGCTGCCAATCCATTAAGGTGGCCACTGACGCCATCGCTGGCAAGCCAGCTCCCACAGTGATCGCGTCGTACACAAAATTTGTGCTTCACCAAGAAACCTGTGGGAGCTGGCTTGCCAGCGATGAGGCCAGTCCCGTCACCCCCGATGCATCTGCCGAAACTCCCCCGGCGGCATCCCGCGCCGGCTCTTGAACGTGCGATGGAACGACCGCGGCTCGGTAAACCCCAGATACTGCGCAATGTCCTGAATCGGCAACGTGCTGTTGAGCAAATAATGCTCCGCCAGTTCCTGACGCAAATCATCAAGAATCTGCTGATACGACGTCCCCGCCTGATGCAACTGGCGTTGCAACGTGCGCACCGACACCGCGAGCTGCTCGGCCACCTGTTCCTTGCGCGGCAAGCCTTCTTTGAGCAACTGGCGCAGGATGCTTTTGACCCGCTGTTCCAGCGACGCATCCTCCAGCGTCGCCATCAAGCCCATCGCGTGTTCTTCCAGGGTACGCAGCAATTGCGCGTCGGCCTGGCGCAGCGGTAACTGCAGATACGCCAGCGGCACGATCAGCGCTGAATAGGCCTGATCGAACAGCACCGGGCAATCGAAAAACGCTTCGTACTGCGCCGGTGTAGCGTCTGCCGGGCACGGGTGTTCCAGCCACACGGCGGCGGGCGACATCTGTGTGTCGGCGATCCAGCGTGCATATTGCAGCCAGGAGCCGAGGACGTTTTCCACCAGATGTCGGCGAATCCTTGGGCGTTGATAGCGGCAAGTCCAGATCAGGTGCACGTGGCCGTCCTGCACTTCGGCGCGGCTGACGCCCATGTCGCCCACCAGTTTTTCGAACGGCATGATCCGGCTCATCGCATCGCCCAGGGTCGCGCAGTTCATGGTGATGTAACCGAGCACGCTCCAGGAATTGGGCAGGACGAAATTGGCCGCGTTGAGACCAAACAGCGGATCGCCCGAGTGCTCGCAGAAATAATCGAGCAGGCGCTCATGGGTTTCGCCCGGCAGGCGCAGGCTGTTGTCGCTCAGTTGCTGCGCCTGCAAACCGGCTGCCGCCAACGCCGGCTCGATGGCCATGCCCAGTTGCTCGGCATGGCGCACGTATTTGAGCAGCGGCGGAACCGAGGTGAAGCCGAGCGATTGCATGATCCGAATTCCTTGATCAAGGCCTGCGTGAGCGAATGAATGCCTGAAAGGTAATTTGAAACCCCGACTAAAGTAAATGGCTGACACTTGCGCGACGTTTGACTCAATTGGCTACTCGAACTGGCCGGATGCGACCGTGACACTTTTTGGCCGCTGACTAGTATGGAGGCCTGCCACATCACTGATCAGACTGCATAAGAAGGACACACGCATGCGACGCTGGAACGGCTGGGGGGATGCAACCACGGTGGTCGAACTGCCGGCCCAGGGCGCGAGTTTTCTCCATGAACGGTTGGGGGCAGGGCACGTGTTGCCCGATGCCACGCTGGAGGCAGCTTTGGCGCGGGTGCCGGTTTCGCGGCTGGCGGCGCACGCCTTGTACAGCGTCGACGCCCATGATCGTCTGCTGCACGCCCGGGGCCAGAGCCTGCCGGACTGGCTGGCGTTGCGCGAAGGTGCGCTGGGCAACTATCCGGACGCGGTGGCGTTTCCGGAAACTGCCGGGCAGATCTGCCAGTTGCTGGCCCTCGCCCATGAACAGGACTTGTGCCTGATTCCCTACGGCGGCGGTACCTCGGTGGCCGGGCATATCAATCCGCCGGATTCGGCGCGACCTGTAGTGACGGTGTCGCTGGCGCGGATGAATCGTCTGCTCGACCTCGACGAGCAGAGCCAACTGGCGACGTTCGGCCCCGGTGCCAGTGGCCCGCAGGTGGAAAGTCAGCTGCGCGCTCGCGGCTACACGCTGGGGCATTTCCCGCAGTCGTGGGAGCTGTCGACGCTGGGCGGTTGGGTCGCCAGTCGCTCCAGCGGTCAGCAGTCGTTGCGCTACGGGCGCATCGAGCAATTGTTCGCTGGCGGCACCCTGGAAACCTTTGCCGGGCCACTGGAAATTCCGACCTTTCCAGCCTCGGCGGCGGGGCCTGATCTGCGCGAAGTGGTGCTCGGTTGCAAGGGCCGTTTCGGGATCATTTCCGAGGTCAAAGTTCGGGTCAGTCCGCTGCCGGTCGATGAACGTTTTTACGGCGTGTTTCTGCCCAACTGGAGCAAGGCGCTGCAAGCGATCCGCCAATTGGCCCAGGCACGCGTGCCGCTGTCGATGCTGCGTTTGTCGAACGCGGTGGAGACCGAAACCCAACTGGCGCTGGCCGGGCATCCGCAGCAGATCGCCTGGTTGGAAAAGTATCTGAACCTGCGCGGCGCCGGTGAAGGCAAGTGCCTGCTGACCTTCGGCGTGACCGGCAATCGTCGGCAAAACGCACTGTCGCTAAGCCAGGCGCGGCAGCATCTGAAAGCCTTCGGCGGTGTGTTCACCGGTACTTTGCTTGGCAAGAAATGGGCGCAGAACCGCTTCCGTTTCCCCTACCTGCGCGAGAACCTGTGGAACGCCGGTTACGTGGTCGACACCCTGGAAACCGCCACCGACTGGAGCAACGTCGACCACCTGCTCAATCTGATCGAAAACAGCCTCCGTGACGCTTTGGCGGCAGAGGGCGAACGGGTGCATGTGTTCACTCATCTTTCCCACGTCTATGGCGAAGGCTCGAGTATCTACACCACGTATGTATTTCGCCCGGCGGCGGATTATCCGGCGACGCTGGCGCGCTGGCAGGCACTCAAGCACTCGGCCAGCCAGACCATCGTCGACAACCACGGCACCATCAGCCACCAGCACGGCGTCGGTAAGGATCACGCGCCGTACCTGTCGCGCGAGAAAGGCGCGCTGGCGATGGACACCTTGCAGGCGCTGAGCAGGCACTTCGATCCGGCCGGGCGCCTCAACCCCGGCACGCTGTTGCAGGAGTGACGGCCATGCACACGGACTGGAACGCCGCGTGGCGCCAGCAAGCCTTGCCGACATTGGCCGACGAAACGTGGGACCTGATCGTCATCGGCGGTGGCATCAGCGGTGCCGGCATTCTGCGCGAAGCGGCGCGACGTGGCTGGCGCTGTCTGCTGCTGGAACAACGGGATTTCGCCTGGGGCACCTCCAGCCGATCGTCGAAAATGGTTCACGGCGGTTTGCGCTACATCGCCAAGGGCCAGTGGCGGCTGACCCGTGACTCGGTTCGCGAACGTCAGCGTTTGCTCGACGAAGCGCCGGGGCTGGTGGAGCCGATGAGTTTCATGATGCCGCACTATCGCGGCGGCTTTCCCGGGCCGCGTGTGCTCGGTGGCTTGTTGTCGGTGTATGACGCATTGGCCGGACGCCGCAGCCATCGATTTCATGACGCGCAGCAACTGCGTTTTCTCGCACCGGGGGTAAAGGAAAACGAGTTGATTGGCGGCACCTGTTTTATCGATGCGCTGACCGATGACGCACGGCTGGTGATGCGCGTGTTGCACGAAGCGCGGGCCGATGGCGCGGCGGTGTTCAACGGGGTGCGCGTCGAACATTTGCTGCGCGAAAACGGTCGGGTGTGCGGGGTGCAGGTCGAAGATTGCGAAGCGGGTGGGTCGCTGCAGTTGCGTTGCGGCGTGCTGGCGGTGGCGACCGGGGCGTGGGCGGAGCGCCTGCGTTTGCCCGAGGCACCACGACAACTGCGGCCTTTGCGCGGCAGCCATCTGCTGCTGCCGGGCTGGCGTTTGCCGGTGGCGCAGGCCTTCACTTTTTTGCATGCGCGCGACCATCGGCCGGTGTTCGTTTTTCCGTGGGAAGGGGCGACGGTGGTCGGCACCACCGACCTCGATCATCGCGAGAATCTGGATCAGAGCGCGAGCATCAGTGCCGACGAACTCGACTATCTGCTGGCGGCTTGCACGCAACAATTTCCAGGTGCGGAAGTGACGGCGAGCGATGTGCTGTCGACCTGGTCCGGCGTGCGTCCGGTGGTCGGCAGCGCGGCGGGTGAACAGCAAGGCAAGCCGTCGAATGAAACCCGTGAGCATGTGCTGTGGCAGGAGCCGGGTTGCGTCACCCTGGCC
>NZ_QAIK01000112.1:32048-34528 GCF_003061005.1 Pseudomonas sp. HMWF021
CCTGTGCCGACATGCTCGGTCGCGATTTCGAAGATGATGCCGCGCCGGTGTTCGCAGCCGTCCCACCACTGACCATCCCCGGACTCAGTCCCCAACAGTATCGACGTCTGGCCGGAAGGCACGGCCGAGACCTGCCGCGACTGGCGCAGTTGATCGCCGAGTTGGGTCACGAAACGGTCGGCAACACCGACACCTTATGGGCAGAACTGGCCTTCGCCTGTGAAGCAGAAATGGTGCTGCACCTCGATGATCTGTTGCTGCGCCGCACCCGTCTGTGCCTGTTGCTGGCGCGCGGTGGCGAAGAACATTTCGCCGCCATCCGCCAACTCTGCCAGCCACGTCTGGGCTGGGACGATGCACACTGGCAGCAAGAGTTGCAGCGTTACCGGGCGTTGTGGCAACGCCATCACGGTCTGCCGGATGCCACGCCTTGATGCCCCTTGAAGAGAGCGCCATGGATAACCACTCGAACAAGCGCTACCTGCTGGCGATCGACAACGGCACTCAGAGCGTGCGCGCATTGCTCTTCGATTTGCAGGGCAATCTGCTGGGCAAAGGCAAGGTCGAGTTGCAGGCGTACTACTCGACGCAACCGGGCTGGGCCGAGCAGGACCCGGAATATTACTGGGCGAAACTCGGCGAGGCCTGCCAGCAGGTATGGGCACAAACCGGGATTGATCGCTCGCAGATTGCCGGCGTCTCACTGACCACTCAGCGCGGCACGGTGATCAATGTCGATGCCGAGGGCAAGCCGCTGCGCCCGGCCATTCTGTGGCTCGATCAGCGCCAGAGCGAAGTCGAGGGCGGGATCAAGGGGCCGTGGGGCTGGCTGTTCAAACTGGTCGGCGCGCAGGCTACGGTGGATTACTTTCGCGCGCAGGCAGAGGCCAACTGGATCGCCAGACACCAGCCTGAAGTCTGGGCGGCGACCGACAAATTTTTGCTGCTCTCGGGGTTTCTCACCCATCGTTTGTGTGGGCGCTTTGTCGACTCGGTGGGTTGTTGCGTCGGCTATCTGCCGTTCGACTTCAAACGCCTGAAATGGGCCGCGCCCAGTGACTGGAAATGGCAGGCGCTGGCGGTGCGTCCGGAGCAATTACCGACCTTGCACAAACCCGGCGAAACCCTTGGCTACATCAGCGCTGAAGCCAGCCGTCACACGGGGATTCCCGAGGGCTTGCCGCTGATTGCTGCCGGCGCTGACAAGGCCTGCGAGGTGGTCGGTTCCGGCGTAGTCGATGCGAGCACGGTGTGCCTGTCCTACGGCACCACGGCGACGATCACCAGCACCCGCTCGCGCTATCTGGAAATCGTCCCGCTGATCCCTCCATACCCCTCGGCGGTGCCGGATCAGTACAACTGCGAGGTGATGATTTATCGCGGTTACTGGATGGTCAGCTGGTTCAAGAACGAGTTCGGCCTGCGCGAAATGCAGCAGGCGCAAGAGCAGGGCATTGAACCCGAGCAACTGTTCGATGCGCTGGTCAACGCGGTGCCGCCGGGGTCGATGGGGCTGATGCTGCAACCGTATTGGTCACCGGGGATTCGTGAGCCGGGCGTCGAGGCCAAAGGCGCAATGATCGGCTTCGGCGACGTGCACACCCGCGCGCATATTTACCGGGCGATTCTGGAAGGGCTGGCGTATGCCTTGCGCCAGGGCATGGAGAACATCGAGAGGCGTTCGAAGGTGTCGATCAAGCGTCTGCGGGTGGCCGGTGGCGGTTCGCAAAGTGATGCGGCGATGCAACTTACGGCGAATATTTTTGGCCTGCCGGCGGAGCGTCCGCATGTGTACGAAGCGTCCGGGCTGGGCGCGGCGATCTGTTGTGCGGTGGGGTTGGGGTTGTATGCGGATTTCCCCACGGCGATCGCTGCGATGACGCGAGTGGGCACGGTATTCACACCGCAACCCGAGGCGCAGCAGATCTATGAACGTTTGTACAACGAGGTGTACCTGCGCATGTATCGCCAGCTCAAGCCGCTGTACCAGAGCATCCGCAAAATCACCGGTTACCCCGCCTGAAAAAACACCGCAGAACCCCCTGTAGGAGCTGCCGAAGGCTGCGATCTTTTGATCTTGTTTTTTAAAATCAAAGTCAAAAGATCGCAGCCTTCGGCAGCTCCTACACGGGTGGGCGATGGGCTTCATATGGCGCTATCGGAGAACTTTTCTGGTGAGATCGGACAGTGCCAGCGCCGGGGGCGGTTGTTAGGCTCAACCCCCACAGCACCTCCAATAAGAATTAAAAGCAATGAAGCTGACCTTTCTCCTGTTGCTGCTTTGTGCAACGGCCCCGACGGCGTGGGGCTGGTCGAACCATACGGTGGGCAGCTATCTGGCGTTGCAGGAACTGCCGGCGCTGCGCGATGCGCCGCCGGTCGAGGTCGAGCCGCTGGAGCGTTTTCTCGCCGAGCAATATCCGGCCGTGGTCGCGCTGCTGGAACAACAGGAAAGCTTCGCCCGTGAACACTTCACCCAG
>NZ_QAIK01000112.1:34538-39671 GCF_003061005.1 Pseudomonas sp. HMWF021
GCTCAATCCGCGCATTCATCTGGCGATGGTCATTCAGCCGTTGCCGGGTCAAGACCTGCCTGAGCGCGAACACCTCAACGCCGATCAGGTGATGGTCGAGCAGACGCTGTCACCGTGGAATCGTCAGCGTTTCATCCGCGTGGCGGACGGCGAGAAAGTCGCGGCGCTGGCGGTACTGGCAAGCGCCGCCGACGAGCCGGATTACGGTCACGACATCAACCTGTTCAGCGACAACCCCGGCGAGGTCGGCGCGCTGTATGGCTTCGGCCCGCAGCCGTTTGGCGATGCGCGTTTTCAGTACAGCTCGCAGGCGCCGTTCCACATGGGCTTCTTCCATGAAAGCGCGGTGGTGTATGCCGCTGCCAGATTTCTTCAGCGCAGTTGGCCGGACTGGCGCGCCTATCAGTACCTGGGGCTGGCGCGACTGGCATTCGCCTCTGGCCATCCTTACTGGGGCTACCGGTTTCTCGGTTGGGGCGTGCACCACGTGCAGGACCTGACCCAGCCGTATCACGCCAAGCCATTGCCCGGGGTCGAACTGCCCAGCCTGTTGCTGCTCGAGGGCAAGGCGCTGGCCGGTTTTGCCGATGATAAAAAAGCCTCGATCGAACGCGTCGCCACCCGCCATATGGAAATCGAGAAGTACCAGTCGACCTGGCTGCGCCGCGTGCTGCGTGCCGGTCAGGCGCATCCGATGCTCGCGGCCTATGGCGATGTGGCCGAGGACAAACAGTATCCGCCGTACTCGGTGGACTACCTGCGCGAAGTGGTCAGCGCCGAGTCGGTCGAGGATTCCGCCGCGTTTGATGAAGCCATCGGTCAATGGCTGGAGACGGCTCCGGTGACCAGCGATTTCAGCAGCGGCAATCAACTGCAGCGCGAGACGTTCGAGCATCCGGCACTCAATCAGCAGCTGTTCAAACTGCTCGGGCATTTCGGCGCGCACAGCCGGATTTATGTCCGCACGGGACTGGCACCGTAGCCGTCGCGGCCACGCAAAAAACAATAAGAACAAGGAGGAACCCATGATCAACACTCGATTGCGCCTCACCGGCGTGGCACTTCCCGGTGTCGGCCTGGCAGGGCTGCTGCAACTCTGTGCGGTGGATGCGGTGCAGGCGGCCGAGTTCAGCGTGCTGGACAATCAAGTCACCGGCTCGATCGACACGACCCTGTCCTATGGTCGTTTGTGGCGGGTGCAGGGCCGCGACAAGAACAATGATGACGTCAACACCAACGACGGCAATCGCAACTTCGACACCGGGCTGGTTTCCGAGGTGTACAAGATCACTTCCGAGCTTGAGGCCAACTACCAGAACTACGGGATGTTCCTGCGCGGCACGGCGTTCTACGACACCCAGTTGATGGACAAGCGCAACGATTACTACCGCAACAACAACCCGTCGCAGCCGAGCCAGAGTTACCCGCAGGACGACCGCTTCACCAGCCAGACCCGCGACATCGCCGGCAGCCGCATCGAGATGCTCGACGCCTATGTCTACGGCAATTGGGACGTGGCGCAGATGCCGGTCACCGCGCGGGTCGGGCGTCAGGTGTTCAACTGGGGCGAGGGGATTTTCTATCGCGGCGGCGTCAACACCACCAACCCGGTGGACGCCGCGAAGTACCGCTTGCCGGGCGCCGAGGTCAAGGAAGTGCTGATGCCGGTCGAGGCCGTGAGCTTCAACATCGGTCTCAGCGATTCGCTGACCCTGGAGAGCTTCTACCAGACCAACTGGAAGGAAACCCGCATCGATCCGGTTGGCACG
This sequence comes from Pseudomonas sp. HMWF021, assembly GCF_003061005.1. Classification (GTDB taxonomy): domain Bacteria; phylum Pseudomonadota; class Gammaproteobacteria; order Pseudomonadales; family Pseudomonadaceae; genus Aquipseudomonas. The sequence goes on from NZ_QAIK01000112.1 coordinate 36,308, forward strand.
TTCTATTCGCAGACCGACCTGTTCGCCGATGGCGGCAACACCGGTTACAACAACTTCAGCGGCACCGCACTCGACACGCCGGTGCCGGGCTTCGGCAATGTCATTGGCCTCTACAGCGCACTGGGCAACAACCCGTTGCTCGGCCCGGCACTGAAAAGCACCGGCCTCTACGCCAACGGTGTGACCCCGGCCTACGGCAACACGCTGAAGGTGGCGTCGATCGGCAAGGATTACAACGCGCGCAACGACGGGCAGTTCGGTTTCGCCTTCCGCTACATCGCCGAACAGCTCAACAGCACCGAGTTCGGCCTGTACCTGGTCAACTACCACGCCAAGGAGCCGACCATCGCCGCTGATCTGGGTGGCTACAAGGGCATCGACATGAATGCCCTGACCAACATGCTCGCCGGTGTCGCCGGCAGTCAGGCCGGGGCGCTGGCCAACGGTCTGGCGACGGCGGATGTGATGGGCAACATCCAGGCGCATCGACGTTATGCCGAAGACATTCGCATGTACGGTTTCAGCTTCAACACCACTTTGGGTCAGGCTTCGGTGTTCGGCGAGATTGCCTATCGACCGAACCTGCCGATCGGCATTGCCGCGACCAACGACCTGATCGGCGACCTGGCCAACGGCGCCGCTGTGGCGGTAACCGGCAAGCCCGTCAACGTCGGCGGGCAGATGGTCACTCTCGACAGCGAGATCAACAACGCCGAGCGCGTCGAGGCGTTCAACACCTCGCTGGGCAGTATCTACAACTTCGGCCCGACGCTGTCGTTCGACTCGATGTTCGGCATCTTCGAACTGGCCTCCGAACACTTGCGCGGCAGCAGCCTGCAATACACCGCCTACGACGGCAGCACGCGCTATTACGCCGGCACCGGCAACACCTCTTATGTGTCCGGCGGTGATCGTGACGATCAGGTCAACCGCAATTCCTACAGCTACACGGTGATGTTCAACGGCACCTGGAACGATGTGTACGCCGGGGTCAACGTCTCGCCTTACGTCGTCTACAAGGACGACTTCAAGGGCAACAGCTATCAGGCCGGCAACACCATCGACGGACGCAAGGCCTACACCCTGGGGGTCAAGGCCAACTACCAGAACAAGCTCGAAGCCGAGGTGCAGTACACCAACTTCTGGGGCGGCGGGCAGAACAACGGCATTCGCGACCGCGACAACGTCGGGTTCAACCTCAAGTATTTCTTGTGAGTTTCAGACGCAGATCCCGGGACAACTCATCCCCCTGTGGGAGCGGGCTTGCCCGCGAAGACGGCAGCACATTCGACATCAATGGTGGCTGACCCACCGCTATCGCTGGCAAGCCAGCTCCCACAGGGTACGCATTCTGGAGAAGAACATGTTTCATATTTCAAGATTGACGAAGACAACGCTGGCACTCGTGCTGGGTCTTGCTGCGAGCAGCACATTGGCCGCCATCACCCCCCAACAAGCCGAACAACTGAAAACCACCCTCACACCCATGGGCGCCGAGCGCGCGGGCAATGCCGCCGGCACCATCCCGGCCTGGACGGGGGGCATCACCCAGGCGCCGGCCGGGTACAAACCGGGCCAGCACCACCCGGACCCGTATGCGGCGGACAAGCCGCTGTTCACCATTACCAAAGCCAATCTGGACCAGTACAAGGCCCACCTCAGCCCAGGGCAGATCGCATTGTTCAACAGCTACCCCGACACGTTCCAGATGCCGGTCTATCCGTCGCGTCGTTCCGGTTCGGCGCCGCAATGGCTGTACGACAACACCCTGAAGAATGCCACCTCGGCCAAGCTGCTGGAGGGCGGCAGCGGATTCGCCGATGCCTACGGCGGCGTACCGTTCCCGGTGCCCAAGGACGGCATCGAAGTGCTGTGGAACCACATCACCCGTTATCGCGGAATCTACGTGGTACGTCGCGCGTCTGAAGCCCCGGTGCAGCGCAACGGCAGCTTTGCGCTGGTCACCTCGCAGCAGGAAGCGCTGTTCAACTTCTACCGTCCGGGCGGGCAGTACGCCGACCTGAAAAACATCCTGTTCTATTACCTCGCCTTCGTGAAAAGTCCGGCGCGACTGGCCGGTGGTGCGGCGCTGGTGCACGAGATGCTCGATCAGCTCAAGGACCCGCGCCAGGCCTGGGTCTACGACGCCGGCCAACGCCGCGTGCGCCGCGCGCCGAACCTGGCGTACGACACGCCGATCGCCTCATCCGATGGCCTGCGCACGGCAGACGACACCGACCTGTTTAACGGCGCACCGGACCGCTACGACTGGAAGCTCAAGGGCAAGCAGGAAATCTACATCCCCTACAACAACTACAAGGTCGGCAGCCCCGACGTGAAATACGCTCAACTGCTGACCCCCGGCCACCTCAACCCGCAATTCACCCGTTACGAGCTGCACCGCGTGTGGGTGGTCGAAGGCAACCTGAAACCGGGTGCACGCCATGTCTATTCCAAACGCGTGCTGTTCCTCGACGAGGACAGCTGGGGCGCGGCGCTGGTCGATCAATACGATGGGCGAGGGGAGTTGTGGCGGGTGTCGATGGCCTACCTGAAAAACTTCTACGACCTGCCGACGACGTGGAGCGCACTGGACGTGTTCCACGACCTGCAGGCCCGGCGTTACTACGTGCAGAACCTCGACAACGAAGAAGCTTCCACCGTCGACTTCTCGCAACCGGTGCCGGAAGACGCGTATTTCATGCCCTCGGCGCTGCGCCAGCGAGGCACACGCTAGAGTCAGGCAACACGCGCACCGGCCTGCTGATCCAACGCAACCCCTGTAGGAGCTGCCGCAGGCTGCGATCTTTTGACCTTGATTTTAAAAACCAGGATCAAAAGATCGCAGCCTGCGGCAGCTCCTACCCAAGGCGGGTTGTCTGGGACATTGGGTTGACTGGTCTGACGCAATCGCGGGCGAGCCCGCTCCCACAGGTTTTTCGGTCGTTCACATATTCCGTGTTCGACTCGTTTCCTGTGGGAGCGGGCTTGCCCGCGATTGGATTTACGCTTTGGCGCTGACTGAAATCAGACGCGGAAGTGGCTGACCATCTGCTGCAGCTGACCGCCCAGGCGTGCCAGTTCAACGCTGGACGCGGCGGTTTCATCACTGGCGGCGGCGGTTTGTTCCGACACGTCGCGCACGTTGATGATGCTGCGGCTGATCTCTTCGGCCACGGCGCTTTGCTGCTCGGCTGCGGCGGCGATCTGCTGGTTCATCGACTGGATGTTCGACACCGTGCGAGTGATGTTTTCCAGGGAGTCACCAGCCTTGCGGGTCAGGGCCACGCTGCTGTCGGTCAGGGCGCGGCTGTTGTTCATCACGGCAGCCACTTGCTGGGTGCCGTTCTGCAGACCGGCGACC
>NZ_QAIK01000112.1:39681-40309 GCF_003061005.1 Pseudomonas sp. HMWF021
TTTCTTCGGTGGATTTCTGAGTGCGCTGAGCCAGGCCACGGACTTCGTCGGCGACCACGGCAAACCCACGACCGGCTTCACCGGCACGGGCCGCTTCGATTGCGGCGTTGAGCGCGAGCAAGTTGGTCTGTTCGGCCACGGCCTTGATCACGTCCATGACGCTGCCGATCTTGTCGCTTTCCTGTTGCAGCACGCTCATGGCTTCGGTGGAACGCACCACCTCGCTGGCCAGACGCTCGATCTGCGCGATGGCTTCGTTCACCACCTTGTCGCCTTCACGGGCTTCGCCATCAGCAGCGGCAGCGGCTTGCGAGGCTTCTTCGGCGTTGCGTGCGACTTCCTGCACCGTGGCGGTCATCTCGTGCATGGCGGTGGCGACCTGATCGGTCTCGACCTTCTGGCTGTTCACACCGGCGCTGGTCTGCTCGGTCACGGCGGAAAGTTCTTCGGCGGCGCTGGCGATCTGGGTGACGCCGTCGCGGATGCCGCTGATCAGGTCGCGCAGGGTCACGCCCATGCGCGCGATGCCTTGTTGCAGCACACCGAGTTCGTCGCGGCGGGTAACGGTGACGTTCTGGGTCAGGTCGCCGCTGGCAATGCGCTCGACCACGGCCAGGGTGTCTTGCAG
>NZ_QAIK01000112.1:40319-47270 GCF_003061005.1 Pseudomonas sp. HMWF021
ACCGCGGCAATCACACCGACCAGCAGCGCCAGCAGGGTGCTGATCAGCTGGAAAGTACGGGCCTGGGCGCTTTCGATGTCGCGACGGTCAAGTTGAATCTGATACAGCTGCTCGCTGGTGGTGACGATGGCGGCGCCCTGATCGGTCATCTCTTTACGCGCCTGCACCGCTTCGCTGTTGGCGTTCTTGTACGCCTGCAACGCGCTGCGGTAGTTGGTCAGGGCGGTTTCCAGCTGACGGAGCGTGTCTTGCTGAGTCGCCGAGAAGTGCGTGTTCAACTGCTTGAGGCTGTCGATGGCCACGTTCAGTTGGCCGACGGCTTTCTGCTCGGTTTCGTTATTGGTGGTGGCGGTGTAGCCGCGCACTTCATAGCGCGCGAGGATGAACGCTTCCTTGGCTTCGGTGATCGCCTGGAACTGTTCGAAACGCTGCTCGCTCATGTCCATCTGACGGACACGGTTGCTGATCGATTCGATCAGGTTGTACGCGGTATCGGCGTTGACGCTCATGACGTCGCGTGCGCTGTTGCCGGTGCGGTAGGCGTTGCGCATCTTGTTCAGCGAAGTCTGGTATTCGGCGATGGTCGCCGCCTGCTCTTTCAGCAGTTTGACGTTTTCCGGGCTCTTGAACTTGTTGATCAGCGCCTGTTGTTGTGCGGCGAAGCTTTCGAGGGTGGTCTGTACATTCTGCGCGGCGGTTTCGTCGCCGTTGGTCAGCATGTATTGCAGGCGCACCACGCGCAGCTTGGTCAGGCCGGCATTGAGCTGGGTGATGTCGCTCATCCAGTTGCTGCGGTCAATCAGGCCGCCGAGGCTGGTCCAGCCAGTCAGGGCCAGTACGCAGGTCAGGGCCAGGACCAGGCCGAAGCCCAGGCCCAATTTCATGTTCACGCTGATGTTGCCGAACCAGCTATTCATCACAATTCCTCCAGGAACGTTGTGCTTCTTGATCGTCGGTCAGGCTGGAAGATTGTTGTTTTTTTGAGCCAGCAAGGGTGTTAGCAGGACTGTATCGGCCGCAAACACGAGAGCTGAAAGGATTTTGTCCGACGGATTTTGTAACAAGGGCACTTCAAGACTTTTTTCACATACGTTTCACCGACCGCTTACGCCCGCTTCACTAACCTCGCCGCATCGAATTGACTGTGATGCATGCCGACGAGGCGGCCGATGTGGAATTGAGACTGAGTCTGTTCGGCGTCAAACGCTCGATATCCCTGAGCGGATTGGCCCGCTATCGCAATACCTGGGTTGTGCTTGGCGCATCGCTGCTGGTGATTCCGCTGACCCTGTGGCTGCTCGCCCCGGCAACGGTGCCGGACCTGGCCCATGGCAACGTCTCTGGTGCCAAGGCACTGGCGGCCGGCTGGGCCAAGGGCGACATGATCGTGCTGGTGCGTCACGTCGAGCGCTGCGACCACTCGCCGGCGCCGTGCCTGAGCGGCGACGATGGCATCACCGACCGCTCGCGCAGTGTCGCGGTCGGTGTCGGCGCGCAGTTCGAGCATCTGGGCCTGAACAACGCCGATGTCTATAACAGCCCGATGCTGCGCACGGTGCAGACCGCCGGTTACATGTTCAACCGTGCGGCCACAGGCGAAGACTGGCTGATCAGCTGCAAGGGCCGGATTCTGCAAGAGGCGCTGGCGCACAAACTCCCGGGGCGTAACTTGATCCTGGTGACCCACAGCGAATGCATGGCGGAGTTGGAGAAGGATTTGAACGCACCGGTGTCGGACCCTGGCTACGGTTCCTCGCTTTTTGTGTCTGCCGCCAACAAGGCGGATCCGCGGGTGCTTGGCTTCATCGAAGCCTCCGATTGGCACTCAGTAAGCACTCGATAAACTGTCGTTTACAAAGCCTCGGCACAAATAAAACCCGCCAGTGACGGCGGGTTTTTATTGTCTGGCGCGATGAGCTTCAGTAGCCGACGAAATAGTACGCCTGGCGCCCGACCATCATGGTCTTCAGCACTTTGAGTGGTGCGGCGGGTTCGCTGTCTGCCGAGATCACCGCGACATTGGAGGGCGAGGCACTGAGGAAATCGTGCAGCTGCGCGTCGGTGTCCAACCCCTTGAGCACGCTTTGGGTGTAGAACACGCTGGCGCCGCCGACTCGCTCATTGGCCTGGAACAGCGCGACCTGCTGACCGTTGGCCTGCAAGCTCTGAATGTGTTCGGTCAACGGCAGGAACGACAGTTCCTTGTCGGCGTTGGGCAATGCCCACTGGGCCGCGCCGAGGTAGCTGGCGATCACCACCGTGAGCAAGCCAGCGGCAAGTGCCTGACGATGACGGGCGATTTTTCCGATAAAGCGGTCGGCGGTTTCACGCGCCTGCAAGCGCTCGAACAACACCCGTGCGTACTCGGCGGCGATCACCGCAGCGGCCGGGGTCATCGACATCAGGTAAACCGTGCGTTTGCTCGAGGCCAGGGTCAGCATGATGAACTGCGCGACGATCCACAGGCTGAAAAACAACAGGTAACGGTTGGCCTTCAGCTCCTTGCGGAAATGCCACAGCCCCAGATACACCAGAATGTTCCACGGCAGGAACGCTTCCGGCAGTTTGGCCAGATAGTAATAGAACGGTTCGTAATGCCCAGCCTCGACGAACGAGCCGCTGAAGCGACCGACGCTGTTGGTCAGCAGCACTTCAGCGACAGCGTGCGAACCACCGCGCTGATAGAGCACGGCGAGCCAGATCAGCAACGGAATCAGACCGACTGCCGTGAGCAGGCCGGGACGCAGCCAGGCGCCGACCTTCAGGCGTTTGTCGATCAGGTTGTCGGCCAGCAGAAAGGCAAAAATCACCACCCCCGGCATCGCCAATCCCAGTACGCCCTTGCTCAACGTGGCGATGGCGATCCCGACGATAAACAGCAGCGAGTTAGCCGCGTTCGGTGCGCGTTGCGCCTGAAAGAACGCCAGCAGCGCGGTGGTCACGCCGAGCGCCAGCAACGCATCTTCGCCGACCCCACGCACGTTGCTCCAGTAGCTCGCCATGGTCGCCAGCAGAATTCCCGCCGTCCACGCCAATGCTTTCGGGCGGCCGAAACGACGCAGCATGCCGTACAGCACCATCACACTGAGCAACCCGGCCACCGCCGACGCCAGCCGCACCGCCCACGGCGAAACGCCGAACACACGCATGGCGCCGGCGTCCAGCCACAGGCTCAGCGGCGGTTTTTCCAGAAACGGTTCGCCGAACAGGCGCGGCGTCACCCAGTCATCGTCCAGATGCATCTCCATCGCGATCCCGGCGACCCGGGCCTCGGTGGAGCCTTGCAACTGGTGGTTACCCAAAGCGAAAAAAAACAGCAGGGCGGCGAGTAGAAATAGTGAAGTGGCGGCACGCGGCATGGGTTTCAGGCAACCGGAAAGGGCAGGAGGCTTGAGCATACTTCGCCAATGCTTAACAAATTGTGAAACTCACGCCAGCTGTCGCGACCAGCGCTTCTCCGGCGTTTCGAACAACGGATTGACCAACGCCGTCAGCACATGGTCCTGCCAACGCCCGGCGATGTTCAGGTAGGCCTTGGCGTAGCCCTCGCGCTCGAAACCCAGACGCTCCAGTAACCGCGCGCTGCGCTCGTTGCCGGGCATGTAATTGGCCATGATCCGGTGCAGGTTCTGCGTGTCGAACATGTAGCCGATACCGGCCTCCAGACCTTCCTGCATCAGGCCCTGGCCCTGATGCGCGTGGTCGATGTGATAACCCAGATAACACGCCTGAAACGCACCGCGAATGATCCCGCTGAAATTGCACGCGCCGATCATCTGCTGGCCGTCCGGTGTCAGCAGGGCGAAATGCATCGCCAGCCCGGCCTCGTAGGCACTGGCCTGAACTTCAAGGCGTCGACGAATCTGCTCGGTGGAAAAGTATTCGGTGGTGCGAATCGGCGACCACGGGGCGAGGTGGCGCTGGTTGCGTGCATAGAACGCACTTTCCAGTTCGGCCTGTTCCGGAGCGAGGATGGCGAGTGTCAGGCGTTGGCAGGGCAGGCTCAGCAGTGACATCGGGCGCTCCGGTTGGCAGGGTCGAGGGACAGGATTGCCCACGAAATGGAAAAAAACAAACCGGGTGTATCGCTTCGGCAGCAAACGACAGGCAAAAAAAAGCCCGCGGGAGAGCGCGGGCGAACCGTAGTTTCTTGAATGAGCGAGCGGACTGTACCGTGTTGATCGAACGGGGGCAGTGAAGAAAAATTCATCTCGGCGGCGACCGCTCTGCAACGCATCAAGGCAAGTGATCCGCAGCGAAATCGGCTTCCGAACGTGCCCGTAGCCGGCCCTTGCGACAGGCCTGCTGAAAGCGTTCGAAGTCGCGCTCGTTCTGCGCGGTGTAACTGCGTGCGTACTTGAACAAAGCGTCGGCCAAGGCATCGCCCTTGCCGATGTAGCCGCTGATGACCGCCGCATTGCCCGAGGCTTTGGCGTGGGCGCGGGCCAGTGCGCGACCGCAGACCCGGGCATAGGCGGCAAAGGTTTCGGCGTCGAAGTTTTCCAGCTCGGCGGAGATCTTCATGTCGCGCAGCTGCCGCACGTAAAAGTGCCGACCGTTGGGGCCGGTGGTCCAGCCGAGAAACAGATCGCTCGCCGACTGCATCAGACGCTGCCCCTCGACCACCCGCTGGCCCTCATGACGCGTGCGGGACTTGGCCTTCACATAGTCGGCGAGCACTGAACGCCGCGCCTCCTTGAACTGCAGAAACAGCGGAAACTCCTGATCGTCAGTCAGCAACGCCACCAGACACCGGGTGCCAACACTGCCGACCCCCACCACCTTGAACGCCAGATCCTGCACGTGAAACCGCGAGAGCAACTCACGTCGATCAGCCTGCAGCGTGGTGCGATAGTCACGCATGAACGTATCGAACAACGGCCGCCAGTCCGCCAGCCGCAACCAGTCATCATCGGCGTCAAGCAGCGTAGTGTTCTTGTGCAGGTGGAAAATTTCCGGCAAATCGTCACGAATGACCAGCCGCCCACTGGCGTCGCGCTCGCTGATCTTCGGCAGCAACTCGGCATGGGTGCGCCGCTCGGCCTTATCGACAGCTCGCTGCACATGCTCCAGCGCACTCTTGCGCGCCTGGTCGAGCAAGTCTTCGTACTTGATCGATTCATACCAGGTTTCCAGCGCACTCTGTTCGGCGCACTCCAGCATCGTCGCCTGATAGGCACCGACCATCTGCCGACACACCTCTTCTTCAACCGACTCGCCATGGCGCAAATCCCGCGCCGCCACCACAAAACTCGCCGCCAGTCGCTTCACATCCCACTCCCAAGGCCCGGGATGCGCCTCGTCGAAATCATTCACGCTGAACAGCAGATTGCGCTCCGGCGTGGCAAACCCGCCGAAATTCATCAAGTGCGCATCCCCACAGATCGGCCCGACCAGCCCCATGTTTTCGGTACTCGACAGATCATGGGCCTGCAGCAATGCATTGCCACGGAAGAACGTGAAGGGCGACACCAGCATCCGCCCGTAACGCAGTTCCACCAGCGACGCGACGCGGCCCTGACTGGAGGCCTTGATCAGAGGGATCGGATCGCGGTTCATCTTGCCGGTGGCGGCGTGGGCGCTGCGCGAGCAATGCTTGCGGGCGTTCTTGCCTTGCTTCATGCGGGTTTGGAGGGTGGTCATCAGCGCTCGCTCTGGGAAGGGGCGCTGTGAGTGTAGAAGGGGATTTGGGGTTTATCCGTCGAGGCGTCGCTGCCTTTCAGGGACTTTTTGTTGCCGGTTTTTTCGCTTCCGCCGGGGCGTTGTCGGAAAGCCACAACGACAACGAATAACTGGCCACCGCCTGCCGCCGCGCCGCGTTGCGCATGAGATACACCTGAACCGTGTACTCGCCATCAACAGGCACCGCACCGGCAAAGTGATCGCCCATGATCGAGCCGTTGAACAGCGCTTCGTCGGCCCCTTGCGCGGTGATATTGAAATAGGCGGGCGTGTTGGATGATTTGAGATCGACAGTCAGCGTCTGACCGGCCTTGGCGACGAGTTTGTATTCGGCGGTTTGATGGCCCTTGATCTTCTGTTTGAACTGCACGCTGCCGACTTCGCTTTTGAACGTGACCTGTTGCACACGTGGGGGAGGGGCATCTGCGGCGATGGCGGGCAATGAAATCAACGAGGCCAGGGCGGCGGCGATCCAGGTGTTCATGGTGGGTAATCTCCGTGATGTTCAAGCCGTAGCTGGGGGCTTCCAGTCACTGTGACAGTCGGATCCGGCGGGAGTGCGCCTGCGTTGGAGGTGCTGTTTTGGTTAGGGGACGCCAGATGCGACAAAGCCCGCACAAGGCGGGCTTTGTCGTTGAGTCGGGGGCATTTGAACCGGGCGGTAAAGGCTTTGTTTTTATTGGGTTTGGTGGGGTGTGTGTTTTCGAGGGACACATATAGGGATACACGGAGCCTCCCGTTGGTGAATCAGTACTGGAGGCTCGCGCTGATAAATCATTTGCTTAATGGTTCCTGCGAGCAGGATGTAAGCCAACAGGGATGCATGCTTGTGATCATTTACCCGATTTAAAATCAGGGTATGAGATCGTGCCCACCACCGCGCAAATCAGTCGATGATCACTTATGTTAAAAAACTCAGGTTCAGCACTGTCTTGTTCCGCTACAAAAAACACATAAGGACGGAGTTCGGAGTCTGTCTTCTTAGCATCAATGCCTTCCAGTCTGGCGACTTCGAGTTCATTGGATACCTTTGTCCTTTTGTGTTTTGACCACTTCGACCTATCAACACGCACTCTGTATTGCTTAACCCACCTCTTTTCGTCGCACCACTCTCCAGCTGATAGCGGAATAACCAAAAAGTCGCCATCCTCTTGAGGTGTGGCCCAAGCCAGTTCGGCATAAAAGATCCGTGCACGGGAGAATAGATCTACTCCCTTGCCACCAAGTTTTTTGAAGGCTTGCAGATAGGTCTTGTCATCGACTCCCGGC
>NZ_QAIK01000113.1:0-5059 GCF_003061005.1 Pseudomonas sp. HMWF021
GGCTGGCATTGGCCAGCGAGAACACCCCGGTCACCGCCGCAGCGAGGGCGAACTTGAACGTCACCAGACCCGACGCATCGTTCATCAGCGCCTCGCCCTGCAGCATGTGCATCAGCGGCGTTGGCAAGCGGTTCTGCGAGATGGCCGACACCGCCACGGCGTCGGTCGGCGACAGCACGGCGGCCAGCGCGAAGGCCACCGGCAGCGGAATGCTCGGTAACAGCCAGTGAATGAAGTAGCCGGCGCCGACCACGGTGAACAGCACCAGACCGACCGCCAGCGTCAGAATTGGCCCACGTAAATGCCAGAATTCGCGTTTGGGCATGCGCCAGCCGTCGGAAAACAGCAGTGGCGGCAGGAACAGAAACAGGAAGAGTTCGGGGTCCAGCGCGACGTGCAGGCCCAGTGTCGGCCAGGCCAGCAAGGCACCGGCGGCGATTTGCACCAGAGGCAGCGGCAGCGGGATGACCCGTCCGACCAGCCGCGAGACGCTGACCAGCATCAGCAGGATAAGGACGGTGTAAGCGGTTTGCATAAAGCGGAAATCTCAGACAATCGACAGCGTTGAACTGCCATATTAGCCGCTTAGGATGCGTCTGGCGTTTGCACCTATGTCGCACACGCCCTATGCAGGAGCTGCGGCACGCTGCGATCTTTTGATGTTTAAAAACAAAATCAACAGATCGCAGCCTCGTTTCACTCGACAGCTCCTACAGGGATTTGTGCAGGGTAATGAAGCCGGGCGCCCGAAACGCTTTGGTCATGGCATAATCCGACACCATTTTTTTCCAGCACCTGTAAAGGGGGCGATTCCTTGACCGTTTCAAGTAAAACGTTGCACCTTTTCGGCATCAAAGCCTGCGACACCATGAAGAAGGCGCGCACCTGGCTCGATGAACACGCTGTCAGCTACGACTTCCATGACTACAAAACCGCCGGCATCGACCGTGAACACCTGACCCAATGGTGTGACGAGCACGGCTGGCAAACGGTGTTGAACCGTGCAGGCACGACCTTTCGCAAACTCGACGACGAACGTAAAGCCGATCTCGACCAATCGAAAGCCATCGAACTGATGCTCGCTCAACCCTCGATGATCAAGCGCCCGGTGCTCGATCTCGGTGACCGAACCCTGATTGGCTTCAAGCCAGACATCTACGCGGCCGCACTCAAGTAAGCAGCCCGTCACTTATTGCTAGAGGTATTCACATGTCCAACGCTCTGTTCAGCATCGCCTTTGGTGTCGGCACGCAAAACCGTCAAGGCGCGTGGCTGGAAGTGTTCTACGCCCAGCCACTGCTCAATCCGTCGGCCGAACTGGTCGCCGCCGTTGCGCCGATCCTCGGTTACACCGAAGGCAACCAGGCCATCACCTTCACCACTGCGCAGGCTGCGCAACTGGCTGAAGCGGTCAAAGGCATCGACGCCGTTCAAGGCAAGCTGCTGACCCGTCTGGCCGAGAGCCACAAGCCACTGGTCGCCACCCTGCTGGCCGAAGACGCACAGCTGACCTCGACGCCTGAGGCCTACCTCAAGCTGCACCTGTTGTCGCACCGTCTGGTCAAGCCGCACGGCGTAAGCCTGGCCGGGATCTTCCCGCTGCTGCCGAACGTGGCCTGGACCAGCCAGGGCGCGATCGACCTGAGCGAACTGGCCGAACTGCAACTGGAAGCGCGTCTGCGTGGCGAGCTGCTGGAAGTGTTCTCGGTGGACAAGTTCCCGAAAATGACCGACTACGTGGTGCCGGCCGGCGTGCGTATCGCTGACGCCGCGCGTCTGCGTCTGGGCGCCTACGTGGGCGAAGGCACCACCGTGATGCACGAAGGTTTCATCAACTTCAACGCCGGCACCGAAGGCCCGGGCATGATCGAAGGCCGCGTTTCCGCTGGCGTATTCGTCGGCAAGGGTTCGGACCTGGGCGGCGGCTGCTCGACCATGGGCACCCTGTCGGGCGGCGGCAACATCGTGATCAAGGTCGGCGAAGGCTGCCTGATCGGCGCCAACGCCGGTATCGGTATTCCGTTGGGCGACCGCAATACCGTCGAGTCGGGCCTGTACGTGACCGCCGGCACCAAGGTCGCGCTGCTCGACGAAAACAACAACCTGGTCAAGGTTGTGAAGGCGCGTGAGCTGGCCGGTCAGACTGACCTGCTGTTCCGTCGCAATTCGGAAACCGGTGCCGTGGAATGCAAAACCCACAAATCGGCGATCGAGCTGAACGAAGCGCTGCACGCTCACAACTAAGCAGCCACATGATCCCCCCTGTGGGAGCGGGCTAGCTCGCGAAGGCGTAGTGTCATTCAGCAACTTATTGACTGACAGGACGCATTCGCGAGCAAGCCCGCTCCCACAAGGTTCGGCGTACATCCCGCCCCTCTTCACCAGGGCTGAAAACTGTGATGATTCCCTCCCCGTGGCGTGCCGACTTTCCGGCCATCGCCGCCCTGCAACGGCAAGACCAGACCTATCTGGACAACGCCGCCACCACGCAAAAACCCCAGGCCCTGCTCGACGCACTGACGCATTACTACGCCAACGGCGCGGCCAATGTGCATCGCGCGCAGCATCTGCCCGGCGCCCACGCGACGCAGGCGTTCGAAGACAGTCGGCTCAAGGTTGCCCAGTGGCTCAATGCCGGTGACAGCGGGCAGATCATCTTCACCCACGGCGCCACCAGTGCGCTTAATCTCCTGGCCTGTGGCCTGGAACATCTTTTCCACCCGGGCGATGAAATTGTCATCAGCGCCCTGGAGCATCACGCCAACCTGCTGCCGTGGCAGCAACTGGCAAAACGGCGCGAGCTGAAGCTGGTGATCCTGCCGCTGGACGCCGACGGCGTGATCGACCTCGGTGCCGCCGTGCATCTGATCAACCCGCGCACTCGCTTGCTGGCGGTCAGTCAGCTGTCCAACGTGCTCGGTGCATGGCAACCGTTGCCGGCGCTGCTGGCGATGGCCAAGGCGCAGAATGCGCTGACCGTGGTCGATGGCGCGCAAGGCGTGGTGCATGGTCGCCACGACGTGCAGGCGCTGGGTTGCGACTTCTATGTGTTTTCCAGCCACAAGCTGTACGGCCCCGATGGCCTCGGTGTGCTGTTCGGGCGCCATAAGGCGCTTGAACAACTACAGCCGTGGCAGTTCGGCGGCGAAATGGTGCTGGAAGCCCACTATCACGACGCGCGTTTCCGCCCTGCTCCGCTGGGTTTCGAGGCGGGCACGCCGCCGATTGCCAGCGTGATCGGCCTCGGCGCGACCCTCGATTATCTGTCCGGGCTGGATCAGGACGCGGTATCGGCCCACGAAGCAGCGCTGCACGCCTACCTGCTGCAAGGCCTCGCCGCGCGCAACGGCATTCGTCTGCTGGGCAAGCCGCAACTGGCACTGGCAAGTTTTGTCGTCGAGGGTGTGCACAACGCCGATCTGGCGCACCTGCTGACCGAGCAAGGCATCGCCGTGCGCGCCGGGCATCACTGCGCCATGCCGTTGCTGAAAAGCTTCGAACTGGCGGGCGCGATTCGCGTGTCGCTGGCGCTGTACAACGATTCCGAGGATCTGGAGCGTTTCTTTGAAGCGCTGGATCAGGCTCTGGAGTTGCTGCGATGAACCTGCCGCTCGCCGCCGCCGAAGCGCTGCAAACCTTTCAGAACGCTGCTGGTTGGGAACAGCGCGCACGGTTGCTGATGCAGTTTGGCGATCGTCTGCCGCCGCTGAATGACGCGGACAAATGCGAGGCCAACCGCGTGCATGGCTGCGAGAGCCAAATGTGGCTGGTGGGTGAGTTGCAGGATGGCCACTGGCAGTTCAGCGCTGCCAGCGATGCGCGGATGATTCGCGGTTTGGTGGCGTTGCTGCTGTTGCGGGTCAACGGTTTGAGCGCTGGCGAGTTGCAGCAGGTGGATTTGCCGGACTGGTTCAATCAACTCGGCCTTTCCCGCCAGTTATCGCCATCACGCAGCAACGGTTTGAATGCCGTACTCCAGCGCATGAATGACTTGGCCACCACCCTGTAGGAGCTGCCGCAGGCTGCGATCTTTTGACCTTGTTTTTTAGAATCAGGATCAAAAGATCGCAGCCTGCGGCAGCTCCTACAAGGGAATTGTGGGAGCTGGCTTGCCAGCGATGAGGCCCTCAGCCCCAGAATCAAACCTGAGGCTTCACCCGATCCGCCGGTCGCCGCACACCCGCCACAATCTTGTCCACTGCCTTGGTCGCCGCGACCATGCCGAACGTCGCCGTGACCATCATCACCGCGCCAAACCCGCCGGCGCAGTCAAGCTTCACGCCATCGCCGACAAAACTCTTCTGCAAACAGATGCTGCCGTCCGGTTTCGGATAGCGCAGTTGCTCGGTGGAAAACACACACGGCACGCTGTAATGACGGGTCACAGTGCGCGAGAAGCCATAGTCGCGACGCAACGTCGAACGCACTTTCGAGGCCAACGGATCGTTGAACGTGCGGTTGAGGTCGCAGACCTGAATCAGCGTCGGATCGATCTGCCCGCCGGCACCGCCGGTGGTAATGATCTGGATCTTGCGACGTTTGCACCAGGCGATCAGCGCAGCCTTGGCGTTGACCGCGTCGATGCAGTCGATCACGCAGTCGATGTTCGGCGTGATGTACTCGGCCATGGTGTCGCGGGTGACGAAATCCGCCACCGCGTGCACGGTGCAGTCCGGGTTGATCCCGCGCAGACGCTCGGCCATCACTTCGACCTTGGGTTTGCCGACGGTGCTGTCGAGCGCATGCAACTGACGGTTGGCGTTGCTGACGCAGACGTCGTCGAGGTCGAACAGCGAAATCTCGCCCACGCCACAGCGGGCCATGGCTTCCGCCGCCCAGGAACCGACGCCACCGACGCCGACAATCGCCACATGGGCGGCGCGCAGGCGCTCAAGACCCTCGATGCCATACAAACGGGCGATGCCTGCAAACCGTGGATCTTCTGTACTCATGACCATTACCCCAAAAACCGGCGCGCATTATAGGGCCGTCGGCGGCCAAGAGCATCTTTGATGCTATGAACGGCGAACGCAGCCGTTTGGCCCAACTCTTGTGGCGA
>NZ_QAIK01000113.1:5069-15838 GCF_003061005.1 Pseudomonas sp. HMWF021
GACTGCCCAACATCGAGCATTTCCCTGTCCGGTGTACGACCAGTGAATTGCCGGTGTAGGATTCGCGCCCTTTTGGCGTAAGCCGAACCGTTCCTTCGTTCCACAGCCTTTGGAACCCGAAATAGCTATGTCATCGCGTAAATTTGGTCTCAACCTGGTGGTGGTTCTGGCAATCGCCGCCCTGTTCACCGGTTTCTGGGCGCTGATCAACCGCCCGGTCTCCGCGCCCAACTGGCCGGAGCAGATCTCCGGTTTCTCCTATTCGCCATTTCAGCAGGGACAATTCCCACAGAGGGATCAGTATCCGACTGACGATGAAATGCGCCGCGACCTGGAGATCATGAGCAAGCTGACGGACAACATCCGCATCTACTCGGTCGACGGTTCGCTGCAGGACATCCCGAA
This sequence comes from Pseudomonas sp. HMWF021, assembly GCF_003061005.1. Taxonomy (GTDB): domain Bacteria; phylum Pseudomonadota; class Gammaproteobacteria; order Pseudomonadales; family Pseudomonadaceae; genus Aquipseudomonas. The sequence continues at coordinate 5,475 of NZ_QAIK01000113.1, forward strand.
GCTGGCGGAAGAGTTCGGTCTGCGCGTGACCCTCGGGATCTGGATCAGCCCCGATCAGGAACGCAACGAGCGGGAAATCCAGCGCGCCATCGAACTGGCCAATACCTCGCGCAGCGTGGTGCGGGTGGTGGTCGGTAACGAGGCGATCTTCCGCAAGGAAATCACCGCCGAACAACTGAGCGTGCTGCTCGACCGGGTTCGTGCTGCGGTGAAAGTGCCGGTGACCACGTCCGAGCAGTGGCACGTCTGGGAAGAACACCCGGAACTGGCCAAGCACGTCGACCTGATCGCTGCGCACGTGCTGCCGTACTGGGAATTCATCCCCGTCGACAAGGCCGGACAATTCGTCTTCGACCGCGCCCGTGACCTGAAAAAGCTGTTCCCGAAAAAGCCGTTGCTGCTGTCCGAAGTCGGCTGGCCGAGCAACGGTCGCATGCGCGGTGGCGCCGATGCGTCGCCGGCGGATCAGGCGATCTACCTGCGTACGCTGGTCAACAAACTCAACCGTCAGGGCTTCAACTACTTCGTGATCGAAGCCTTCGACCAGCCGTGGAAGGCCAGTGACGAAGGTTCGGTGGGCGCTTACTGGGGCGTGTTCAACGCTGCACGCCAGCAGAAATTCAACTTCGAAGGCCCTGTAGTCGCGATCCCGCAATGGCGTGTGCTGGCTATCGGCTCGGTGGTGCTGGCGCTGTTGTCGCTGACCCTGCTGATGATCGACGGCTCGGCCCTGCGCCAGCGTGGCCGGACCTTCCTGACCTTTATCGCGTTCCTCTGCGGTTCGGTGCTGGTGTGGATCGGTTACGACTACAGCCAGCAATACAGCACGTGGTTCAGCCTGACGGTGGGTTTCCTGCTGGCGCTCGGTGCGCTCGGGGTGTTTATCGTGTTGCTTACCGAGGCGCATGAACTGGCCGAGGCGGTATGGATTCACAAGCGTCGGCGCGAATTCCTGCCGGTGGTGGGCGACTCCAGCTATCGCCCGAAAGTGTCGATTCACGTGCCCTGCTACAACGAACCGCCGGATATGGTCAAACAGACCCTCGATGCCCTGGCCGCCCTCGATTACCCGGACTATGAAGTCCTGATTATCGATAACAACACCAAAGACCCAGCGGTTTGGGAACCGGTGCGCGACTACTGCGCAACCCTCGGCCCGCGCTTCAAATTCTTCCACGTCTCGCCCCTGGCCGGCTTCAAGGGTGGCGCGCTGAACTACCTGATTCCGCACACCGCCAAGGACGCCGAAGTGATCGCGGTGATCGACTCCGACTACTGCGTGCACCCGAACTGGCTCAAACACATGGTGCCGCACTTCGCCGATCCGAAAATCGCCGTGGTGCAGTCGCCGCAGGACTACCGCGACCAGAACGAAAGCACCTTCAAGAAGCTCTGCTACGCGGAGTACAAAGGCTTCTTCCACATCGGCATGGTCACCCGCAACGACCGTGACGCGATCATCCAGCACGGCACCATGACCATGACCCGGCGTTCGGTTCTGGAAGAGTTGGGCTGGGCCGACTGGTGCATCTGTGAAGACGCCGAGCTCGGCCTGCGCGTATTCGAAAAAGGTCTGTCGGCGGCGTATTACCACGACAGCTACGGCAAGGGTCTGATGCCGGACACCTTCATCGACTTCAAGAAGCAGCGTTTCCGCTGGGCCTACGGCGCGATCCAGATCATCAAGCGCCACACCCGCAGCCTGCTGCGCGGCAAGGACACCGAGCTGACCCGTGGCCAGCGTTACCACTTCCTCGCGGGCTGGCTGCCGTGGGTGGCGGATGGCATGAACATCTTCTTCACCGTCGGCGCGCTGTTGTGGTCGGCAGCGATGATCATCGTGCCGCAACGGGTCGATCCGCCGCTGCTGATCTTCGCGATCCCGCCATTGGCGCTGTTCGTGTTCAAGGTCGGCAAGATCATCTTCCTCTACCGCCGCGCCGTCGGCGTGAACCTCAAGGATGCGTTCTGCGCGGCGCTGGCCGGGCTGGCGTTGTCGCACACCATCGCCAAAGCGGTGCTGTACGGCTTCTTCACCAGCAGCATTCCGTTTTTCCGCACGCCGAAAAATGCCGACAACCACGGTTTCTGGGTGGCGATTTCCGAAGCGCGGGAAGAACTGTTCATCATGCTGCTGTTGTGGGGCGCGGCGCTGGGGATCTACCTGGTGCAGGGCATTCCGAGCAACGACATGCGCTTCTGGGTGGTCATGCTGCTGGTGCAGTCGCTGCCGTACGTCGCGGCGCTGATCATGGCGTTCCTGTCGTCGCTGCCAAAACCTGCGGCGGAGCCTGAACCGGCGCCTGTCGTCTAATTGTTCTTCGATGCACTAAACGGCGGCCAATGGTCGCCGTTTTGCTTTAAGATAACCGCCATTTTGCAGGGCTTGGCGGGATATCGGTCTGACTGACCGAACACTATCCCCTGTAGGAGTGAGCCTGCTCGCGATTGCGGTGTAACAATCAATGTTTAAGTTGACTGACACACCGTAATCGCGAGCAGGCTCACTCCTACAGTCAGTCCGCGCCCACATTCATGATCCCCGGAGTTTCCCATGACGGCCCACGCCGACCTTTCGCCGACCCTCCAACTCGCCATCGACCTGATCCGCCGTCCGTCCGTGACGCCGGTCGATGCCGATTGCCAGAAGCAGATGATGCAGCGCCTGGGCGATGCCGGTTTCACCCTGGAGCCGATGCGCATCGAGGATGTGGATAACTTCTGGGCGACCCATGGCAACAACGACGGCCCGGTGCTGTGCTTCGCCGGCCACACCGACGTGGTGCCGACCGGTCCGGTGACCGCCTGGCAGATCGACCCGTTCAACGCGGTAATCGATGAACACGGCATGCTCTGCGGCCGTGGCGCAGCGGACATGAAAGGCAGCCTGGCGTCGATGACCGTGGCCGCCGAGCGCTTCGTCGCCGACTACCCGAATCACAAGGGCAAGGTCGCGTTCCTGATCACCAGCGACGAAGAAGGCCCGGCGCACCACGGCACCAAAGCGGTGGTTGAACGTCTGGTTGCGCGCAAGGAACGTCTGGACTGGTGCATCGTCGGCGAACCGTCGAGCACCACGCTGGTCGGTGATGTGGTGAAAAACGGTCGTCGCGGCTCTTTGGGCGCCAAGCTCACCGTGCGCGGTGTGCAGGGTCACGTGGCCTACCCGCATCTGGCGAAGAACCCGATCCACCTCGCCGCCCCGGCGCTGGCCGAACTGGCCGCCGAGCACTGGGATCACGGCAACGATTTCTTCCCGCCGACCAGTTTCCAGATTTCCAACCTCAACTCCGGCACCGGCGCGACCAACGTGATCCCGGGCGATCTGGTGGCGGTGTTCAACTTCCGCTTCTCCACCGAATCCACCGTCGAAGGCCTGCAGAAGCGCGTGGTCGACATCCTCGACAAGTACGATCTGGACTGGCACATCGACTGGGCGCTGTCCGGTCTGCCGTTCCTCACCGAACCGGGCGCGCTGCTCGACGCGGTGTCGTCGAGCATCAAGGACATCACCGGCCGCGAGACCAAGGCGTCCACCAGTGGCGGTACGTCCGACGGTCGTTTCATCGCCACCATGGGCACCCAAGTGGTTGAGCTGGGGCCGGTCAACGCAACCATTCACCAGGTCAACGAGCGCGTGCTGGCGGCCGATCTCGACGTGCTGACCGAGATCTACTACCAGACCCTGATCAAGTTGCTCGCCTGATGCTCGCGTGCCCGATCTGCAGTGAACCGCTCAATGCGGTGGACAACGGCGTGGTCTGCCCCGCCGGCCACCGCTTCGACCGCGCGCGTCAGGGTTACCTGAATCTGTTGCCGGTGCAGCACAAGAACAGCCGTGATCCTGGCGACAACCAGGCCATGGTCGAGGCCCGCCGCGACTTCCTGAACGCCGGGCATTACGCGCCGGTGGCCAAACGTCTGGCAGAGCTGGCAGCCAGTTATGCGCCGGCGCGCTGGGTCGATATCGGTTGCGGTGAGGGTTACTACACCGCGCAGATCGCCGAGGCCCTGCCGGATGCCGATGGCTACGCGCTGGACATCTCCCGTGAAGCGGTGAAGCGCGCCTGCAAACGTAATCCGGCAATCACCTGGTTGATCGCCAGCATGGCCCGCGTGCCGTTGGCGTCGGGCAGTTGCCAGTTTCTGGCGAGCGTTTTCAGTCCGCTGGACTGGGAAGAGGCCAAGCGCCTGCTCAGCGTCGGCGGCGGGCTGATGAAGGTGGGGCCGACCAGCGGCCACCTGATGGAACTGCGCGAACGCCTGTACGACGAAGTGCGCGAGTACACCGACGACAAGCATCTGGCATTAGTGCCCGAAGGCATGGCGCTGGCGCACAGCGAAACCCTGGAATTCAAACTGACCCTGGACAAGCCCGAGGATCGCGCCAACCTGTTGGCGATGACACCCCACGGCTGGCGCGCCAGTGCCGAACGCCGCGCCGCAGTGATCGAGCAGGCCGAGCCGTTCGTGACCACCGTGTCGATGCGCTACGATTATTTCGTTCTTCAATAACTTTTGGTCTCGGGCGAGTGCCCGGGGCCGGCTAAATCCGCGAATGGATTTTTCAGACCCGCAGTGAGGACATCCATGCGCCAACCGGACATCGAGATTTACCTGAAAGACGCCGACGTCGACCACAAGGCGATTTCCGCCTGGCTCGGTGAGGCTCTGGGCCCGTGCAGCGACTGGGTACAGAAAGGTCAGACCTACAAGTGCAAGGCCGGCAACATCCCGGTGACCTGGCTGCCGAAAGCCGTGGGTAAATGGAACAGCCTGTACCTGGAAAGCGATGCGACCCCATGGGACGACGACATCGCCTGCGCCCGCGCCGCCTTTGCCGCGCTGAACGTCGAAGTGCGTTGCGCGCCGGGCACCTGGGTCGAGGAAGAAGGTGAGGAAACGGCTGATCGCTGGATTCGCATCAGCGCCGACGGTGAAGAAGAGATCACCTGGAAAACTGCCTGAAAGCAAAAGATCGCAGCCTTCGGCAGCTCCTACAGGGGAATGCATTCCAAACTGTAGGAGCTGCCGCAGGCTGCGATCTTTTGATCTTGAAAGTTACAGACCTACCACATCCTCAGCCTGCAAACCCTTCTCGCCGGTCACCACCGCGTATTCAACCTGCTGACCTTCAGTCAGCGAGCGATGCCCTTCACCGCGAATCGCGCGGTAATGCACGAACACGTCCACCCCGTCCTCGCGCTGAATGAAGCCGTAGCCCTTGGCGTCGTTGAACCACTTCACATTGCCGGTTTCACGTGTTGCCATCTGTTCATACTCCTTTTTTATTATTGAACAGGCTTTTCGCAGGAAAGCCTTTGCGGAACGTCAGACTGCGCCCGACGTCCATAAAGGGCCCCGGCGACAGATTGCCGAGTATATGACAGGCGCAAAAAGTCTCAACAGGAGATTACTTCGCCGCTTTTTTGCCGATTTTCGATGAATCCGGCAAACTGTCGACCGCCCGAGCACTTGCTCGGTTTTATTCACTCACGCAGAAGCCGTATGACCCGTTCCCCGTTCCGCCGTCTTGTGTTTGGCACCTTGCGCCGACTGTTGTACCTCTGGGTTCGCTCGGAGACGATCAACCAGTCGTCGTTCACCCTCAACCTCGACCGCAGTCGCCCGGTGTTCTACGTCCTGCAAAACCCTTCGCTCACCGATCTGGCGGTGGTCGACACCGAGTGCACCAAGGCCGGTCTGCCGCGTCCGGTGCTGCCGGTGTCGGTGGGGCCGTTGATCGAACCGGCGGCGTTTTTCTATCTGACGCCGGACCCGGACTGGCTCGGCCGTCAGGACAAGCGCGGCGCACCGCCGACCCTGACCCGACTGGTCAGCGCCCTGACCCAGAACGCCGCCGAAGACGCGCAGATCATTCCGGTCAGCGTGTTCTGGGGCCAGTCGCCGGACAGCGAAAACAGCCCGTGGAAGTTGCTGTTCGCCGACAGCTGGGCGGTCACCGGGCGTCTGCGCCGGCTGCTGAGCATCATCGTTCTGGGGCGCAAGACCCGCGTGCAGTTCTCGGCGCCGATCCACCTGCGCGAACTGATCGAGCACAACAAGGGCCACGAACGCACCGTGCGCATGGCCCAGCGCATCCTGCGCGTGCACTTCCGCAACCTCAAAGCCGCCGTGATCGGCCCGGACATCTCGCACCGGCGCAATCTGGTCAAGGGTCTGCTCAACCAGCCACTGGTCAAGCAGGCGATCCTCGACGAAGCCGAACGCGAGAATATCTCCCCGGAAAAAGCCAAGGCCCAGGCCCTGCGCTACGGCAACGAGATCGCCTCGGACTATACCTACACCGCGATCCGCTTCCTCGAAGTGGTGCTGAGCTGGTTCTGGAACAAGATCTACGACGGCATCAAGGTCAACCACATCGAAGGCGTGCAGAAGGTCGCCCAGGGTCACGAAGTGATCTACGTGCCGTGCCACCGCAGCCACATCGACTATCTGTTGCTGTCGTACTTGCTGTTCCGCAACGGCCTGACCCCGCCGCACATCGCCGCCGGGATCAACCTCAACATGCCGGTGATCGGCAGCCTGCTGCGCCGTGGTGGCGCGTTCTTCATGCGCCGCACGTTCAAGGGCAATCCGCTGTACACCTCGGTGTTCAACGAATACCTGCACACCCTGTTCACCAAAGGTTTCCCGGTCGAGTATTTCGTCGAGGGCGGCCGCTCGCGCACCGGACGCATGCTGCAACCGAAAACCGGCATGCTCGCGATCACGATGCGCAGCTTCCTGCGTTCATCGCGGATGCCGATCGTCTTCGTACCGGTGTACATCGGTTACGAACGCGTGCTGGAAGGTCGTACCTACCTCGGTGAACTGCGCGGCGCGAGCAAGAAGAAAGAGTCGATCTTCGACATCTTCAAAGTCATCGGCGCGCTCAAGCAGCGCTTCGGTCAGGTCGCGGTGAACTTCGGCGAGCCAATCAAACTGGCGGAGTTCCTCGACAACGAACAGCCAGACTGGCGCCAGCAGGAGCTCGGCCCGCAATACAAACCGGCATGGCTCAACGAGACCACCAATCGCCTCGGCGAAAAGGTCGCGCAGCACTTGAACGAAGCAGCGGCGATCAACCCGGTCAATCTGGTGGCGCTGGCGCTGCTCTCGACCACCCGCCTGGCACTGGACGATCGGGCCATGGCGCGGGTGCTGGATCTGTATCTGGCGCTGCTGCGCAAAGTCCCGTACTCGCCGCACACCACGTTGCCGGAAGGCGACGGTCGCGCGCTGATCGAGCATGTGAAAGACATGGATCTGCTGTCCGAGCAGAACGATGCGCTGGGCAAGATTCTGTATCTGGACGAGCAAAACGCCGTCCTGATGACCTACTACCGCAACAACGTGCTGCACATCTTCGCCCTGCCGGCGCTCTTGGCGAGCTTCTTCCAGAGCACCTCGCGCATGAGCCGCGAACAGATCCTGCGCTACACCCGTGCGCTGTATCCGTACCTGCAGGCGGAGCTGTTCATTCGCTGGTCGCTGGACGAAATCGACGGCGTCGTCGATCAATGGCTGCAAGCGTTTGTCGAGCAAGGCCTGCTGCGTTTCGAGAAGGACGTGTATATGCGTCCGGCGCCAAGTTCGCGACACTTTGTGTTGCTGACCCTGCTGTCGAAAAGCATCGCCCAGACCCTGCAGCGTTTCTACATGACCGTGTCCCTGCTGCTCAACAGCGGTCAGAACAGCATCAGCGCCGAAGAACTGGAAGACCTGTGCACGGTCATGGCCCAGCGCCTGTCGATCCTGCACGGTCTGAATGCCCCGGAGTTCTTCGACAAGAGCCTGTTCCGTCACTTCATCCAGACGATGCTCGATCTGGACGTACTGCGCCGCGACGAAGCCGGCAAGCTGAGCTACCACGAACTGCTCGGTGAGCTGGCCGAAGGTGCAGCCAAACGCGTGTTGCCGGCGGAGATTCGTCTGTCGATCCGTCAGGTGGCTTTACATCGCAGTGAAGATGCTGCCGAAACAGCGGATGCACCACAAGTATGAAACTTGCTGACAACTAACGGGGCCGTCCTGCAATGGCTCCGTTAGTTGATTCATGAATTAATAGGCTCAGTCCACCAATCACGAAACGGATATCGAGATGAGCCTGTTAAGTCAAAACACCCCTCACGTCACTTTGAACTTCAATCTGCCAGCGGACTTTGTCGCCCCACAGGGCGGTATCAGCGAAACGCGAGTCAGCGTCAAACTTGTTAACTCTTCAGCGCCTGTGATGATCAAGGAGTGGCGCCATGCTTCGCTCTATGACGTCGGGTGGAAGTTTCACTTCCCTCACCCTTACAAGGATGCAGGCGTGAAGTATCAGGTCAACGTCCAGATGTTTCATAACCATCAACCGTTGCTGATCGAACTGGACTACTTCGTCATCGTCAATAAGGCGCCGCATCGCCAGACCTTGCACTTGAGTCCAATCGGGCAACTTTATGTCGAAGTACAGGGACCCACGACGGTTCCGGCTGAAGAAGCCGTGACCGTCAGCCTGCATGAGTATGAGCAGCGGCAAGTTGAACTGGTACGCATCGACCATGACGAACAAACCGCCACTTCGTTTTATCTGAAATACGATCCCGGCAGCGTCGTCCCAGGCAAACGTTATGCACTTAGCGCCATTGAAAACCGCTACCACCAAGCGGTTTCGGTTTCACCTGGGTCGATCAAACTCTCCCCTGCATCGCCTGAAAAACGCACGTGATCATTTCAGGCTCTGATGCATTGACTGGAAAAACCCTTACGTTTGTTCACTGACGCTGACAGCAAAATCCGCTAGATTTCCCTTGGCGCCGGGATTCTTCCGGCGCACAAGTCTCAGAGGTCCCGATGAAAAAACTCACCCTTCTCGCCGCCGCCACCCTGTTGAGCGCCTGCCAGTCGCCCCCCCCCGCCGACAAGGTCGGCCTCGACGGCGAAGTGTTCTACCTGCAACGCATCGCCCTGCCGCCAAGCGCCACCCTGAGCGTGAGCCTGCAGGACGTGTCGCTGGCCGATGCCCCGGCGGTTGTACTGGATGAGCAAAAAGGCCCGGTCAAAGGCCAGGTGCCATTGCCGTTTCATCTGAGCTACGATCCGGCGCAGGTCAAACCCGGCCACCGCTACTCGGTCAGCGCGCGCATCGAAGTCAACGGCGAGCTGATGTTCATCACCACCGAAAACCACGCCGTGCAACTGGACGGCAACGATCCGCAGCCGCTGAAAATCCGCGTCGACGCCATTCGCTAATTGCCTTTCAAGGAAGCCGCCATGTTCCGCCCTACCCTTCGCCTCGCCGGCCTGTGCGCGGGCCTGATGATCTCTGCCAGCGCCCTGGCACTGTCGCTCAGCGACCTCTCGCAACAAGATGCCACCGGCGGCCTCAAGGACGCCCTGACCCAAGGCGCGCAAATCGCCGTCAAACAACTCGGCACCCCGGGCGGTTTCAGCAACAACCCGGACGTGAAAATCGAACTGCCAGGCAAACTCGGCAAAGTCGCCGGCAAGATGAAAGCCTTCGGCATGGGTGCCCAGGTCGACGAACTCGAAACCGCCATGAACAAGGCCGCAGAAAGCGCCGTGACCCAGGCCCAACCGATCCTCGTCGACGCCGTTAAGAAAATGACCGTGGCCGACGCCAAGGGCATCCTCAGCGGCGGCACTGACTCGGCCACCCAATACCTGGACAAATCCAGCCGCGAACAGATCCGCGCCAAGTTCCTGCCCATCGTCAAACAAGCCACCGACAAGGTCGGCGTAGCGCAAAAGTACAACGCCTTCGCCGGCCAGGCCGCGACCCTCGGCGTGGTGGATGCGAAGAGCGCCAACGTCGAAAGCTACGTCACCGAGCAAGCACTGAACGGCCTGTTCGAAATGATCGGCAAACAGGAAGAAACCATCCGCAAGAACCCGGCCGCCGCGGCGACAGGTCTGGCGAAGAAGGTGTTCGGCACATTGTAATTTTTGCCGCTGCACGCAAAAGCCCGCTGAACCTGTGAAGGTCAGCGGGCTTTTTGTTGCGCGTCAGCCTTGCGGATCGACTTGATCAAGGACGCGATTTACCGACAGCTCAGCGAGCGAAATCATCTGCTGAATGCCCAGAAGCTGACTGCACGTCGAGCCGCTCAGGGTAAACGCCAATTCACTGGCCATGACATTGGCCGAGGCCAGCGTTTCACAGGCATGGGCCAGCAGGGTTTCGGAATCGACTTCGGGAAGGACAGTGAAAATCGTGCTGGGCTGAGAGACGGGCCTGGGCTGCTTTTCCGCCTGGGGCTGCAGGTAGTGATCGAGCGCACGCAGGGCTGCGTCGTGGAGCTTGCGCGAATCGAGGAAGGCGTAGGGGGAAACGGGATCGGTTGGCCGCTCAGGGG
>NZ_QAIK01000114.1 GCF_003061005.1 Pseudomonas sp. HMWF021
CCACTTATCGCGATGCCTTGCGTGCAGCGCTACTTTATCTCGTCCTTGCCGCCATTTGGCTGCAAGGAACTGGTTACTTATTGAACAGTTTCTTTGATGAGTCTGTCGATCTGCAGCGTTGGCAACTGATCAACGGTTATCTTTGGGCGGGTGTCAGCGCCGCTCTGATCTTTCTGGCCCGGGTGCGTTTGTGCGAGTTTCTTGGCATCGGTGCGCGCTTGCGTGAACGCCAGGCCGACCGCGAGCGCCTGCGTCAGGCGGCTGCGGTGTTCGACTGCACCCGGGAAGGGGTGCTGGTCACCGACCGTCAGGGGTTGATCGTGCACGTCAATCGCGCGTTCATGGAGATCACCGGCTATCAGCGCGAAGAAGTCCTCGGGCATCAACCGAGCCTGTTCAAGTCCGGTCATCATCCGCCGGGCTTCTATCAGGCGATGTTCGCCACATTGCAGGCCCATGGCGAATGGAGCGGGGAAATCTGGAACCGGCGCAAGAGCGGCGAGATTTATCCACAGTGGCAGACCATCCGCGTGATTCACGACGATCAGGGTCGCCTCAGCCACTATGTGGCGGTGTTTTCCGACATCAGTGCGATCAAGGATTCCGAACATGAACTCAAGCACCTAGCCCACCATGATCCACTGACCGATCTGCCCAATCGCCTGCTGTTCAGCGACCGCGCCGAGCAGGCGCTGGCGTCGGCGCAGATCCACAAGCGTGGCTGCGCGTTGCTGATGATCGATCTGGATCACTTCAAGATGATCAACGACAGCCTCGGCCACAACGTCGGTGACCGCTTGCTCAAAGCCGTGGCGGCACGCCTGCAGGAACTGTTCGGCCCCGGAATTACTCTGGCGCGGCTTGGCGGTGACGAGTTCGCGGTGCTGGCGGAAAGTTGTCCACAGCTGGTGCAGGCGGCGGCGCTGGCTCAGCGCATTCTCGATGCGCTGAAGGAGCCGTTCTGCATCGATGCGCATGAGTTGTTCATCAACGCCAGTATCGGTATCAGCCTGTTCCCCAGTGATGCGTTGAGTGCCGATCAACTTCTGCGCAATGCCGACGCCGCGTTGTTCAAGGCCAAGAGCAGCGGCCGCAACGGTTATGCGTTGTACACCGAAGAGCTGACCGCCCACGCGCAGCAACGGGTCGAGATCGCCTTCGAACTGCGCCGCGCGCTGGAGCAACAGGAGCTGCGGGTCTATTACCAACCGGTGCACGATTTGCACAGCAGTCGCCTGATCGGCGTTGAAGCGCTGGTGCGCTGGCAGCATCCGCAGCGCGGTCTGGTGTCGCCGGCGGAGTTCATCCCGATTGCCGAGCGCACCGGCCTGATCGCCGAAATCGATGCGTGGGTGATGCGCCAGGCGTGTTCGCAGATGTGTCAGTGGCAGCAGGCCGGGGTTGTGCTGTCGTTTGTTGCGGTGAACGTGTCGTCGCGCTTGTTTGCCCGGCGTGAGCTGTACCAGCAGGTGGCGCAGGTGCTGCACGAGACCGGGCTGGATCCGGCGTATCTGGAGCTGGAAGTCACCGAAAGCGCGGTGATGGATGATCCGGAAGTGGCGCTGGAACAAATGCACCGGTTGCGCGAGCTGGGTATTCGCCTGGCTATCGACGATTTCGGTACCGGCTATTCGTCGCTGCTGCGGCTCAAGCGCCTGCCGGTGCAGAAGCTCAAGATCGATCAGGGTTTTGTCGCCGGCCTGCCTTGGGACGAGGACGACGCGGCGATTGTCCGGGTGATCATCGCGCTGGCCCGCAGCATGGGCATGCAGGTGCATGCCGAGGGGATCGAGCAGGCCGAGCAGGCGGCATTTCTGCTGGAGCAGGAATGCGATCTGGGGCAGGGCTACTGGTTTGGGCGGCCGGTGCCGGCGGGGGAAATTGATTGGAACAAAGCCCCAGTCATTGGTTAAAGATCAAAAGATCGCAGCCTTCGGCAGCTCCTACACAACCTCTGTAGGAGCTGCCGAAGGCTGCGATCTTTTGCTTTAACACGCTGCAAACC
>NZ_QAIK01000115.1 GCF_003061005.1 Pseudomonas sp. HMWF021
GCAGAAGGGTGGCGATGCCGGAGCAGAACAACGTGGTGCTGATCAGCACCACGGTGTCGGCGTGGGACATTTTCAGCGCGCTGGCGACAATCAACGGCACGGCGATGGCGCCGATGTACGAGACGGCCATGTGTTGCAGGCCGAGGGTGAGCATCTGTCGTACCGGCAGAATGCGGTCGACGGGGTGCACGGTGGAGGAAGGAGTGGCTGACGACATGGGGAATCACCTCTAGCTGTTGTTATTCGGTACAGAGGGGTATTCGTCTGATGCCTGCTGCAGATCACCTGTTGGAGTGAGCCTTTGTGGGGAGGGGATTTATCCCCGATGGGGTGTGAAGCACCCCCAAAACCTGAACTTGCGGTTTACCAGACAAACCGCATGTGCTGGATTTGCGGCTGCTGCGCAGCCGATCGGGGATAAATCCCCTCGCCACGGGTGACCTCATTACAGGGTTCACTCCACAGATTTCAGTGCCATTGGGCATCAGTCATTCGTGCTGCGAAGCCGCCATCCACCGGCTCCGGTGCCTTGCTCAGCCTGCCAGGCAGGCGGCAAAGCCCTGGTTCAGCGCCGCGCGATCCAGGTCGCGGCCGATGAACACGATCTTGCTCGAACGCGGCTCCGTGCCCCAGGCGGTCGAGGCGCGGAACTCCACCAGGCTGTGCACGCCCTGCAGCACGTAGCGCTGGTCTTCGTTGGCGACGGCGAGCACGCCTTTCATGCGATAGAGGTTGTCGGCCTGAGACGAGCGCAGCTCGCTGATCCAGCGGTGGAACGCCATCAGGTTGACCGCGCCGTCCACGGCGATGCCCACCGATGACACGCTCGGGTCGTGTTCGTGGTCTTCCGATTCATGAGGGTGGTCATGCTCGTGATGCTCAGGCTCGGCGCCGATTTCCATGAGCTTCTGCGTGCACTCGAACGCGCCGATGCCGAGGATTTTCGTCAGGTCGATTTGCGCGTGGGTCGATGTCACCAGATCCGCCGTGGCGTTCAAGCCACGGATCTTGCCGCGCAGGATTTCCACCTCGTCGCTGCTGACCAGATCGACCTTGTTGATGACGATGCGGTCGGCGCAGACGATCTGGTCCACCGCCTGATTGTCGACGCCATCCAGTTGCAGATCTTCCAGATGCTGGGCGATGTGCTTGGCGTCGACCATGGTCACGATGGCGTCGAGTTCGACTTCCTCGGCAATCGGGTCATTGATGAAAAAGCTCTGCGCCACCGGATATGGATCGGCCAGACCGCTGGTCTCGATCAGGATGTGATCGAGGCGCACCGGGCGCGCCACCAGTTCGCGGACGATGCGCACCAGATCCTCGCGAACCTCGGCGGTGCAGCACACGCAGCCGTTGACCATCTCGTAGATTTCTTCGGTCTTGGAGCTGAGCACCAGATCGCCGTCGATGCCGACCTCGCCGAACTCGTTTTCGATCACGGCGATCTTGCGCCCGTGGTTTTCCTTGAGGATGTAGTTGAGCAGGGTGGTTTTGCCGGCACCGAGGAAACCGGTGAGGATGGTCACGGGGATTTTGGTGTTGGGGGTTGGGGCGTTGAAGGGGGTGTTCATCTGGAGCTCCTTACCTGTGTTTTTTGTCGGAGTGCGTTCAACTGTGGGAGCTGGCTTGCCAGCGATGGCGGTGTGTCATTCACCAGTGATGCCGGCTGACCTGTTGCTATCGCTGGCAAGCCAGCTCCCACAGGGGCCGGGGGGTTCTTGCCATCGGCGGGCAACGCCGGCATCCAGGCCAAACAGGTCGAGCACCCGGCCAAGGCTGTGATCGACC
>NZ_QAIK01000116.1 GCF_003061005.1 Pseudomonas sp. HMWF021
AGCCTGCGGCAGCTCCTACAGGGGAATGTTTTTCCAATGTAGGAGCTGCCGCAGGCTGCGATCTTTTGATCTTGCCGTCAGAGCAACCGCACCAGATCCCCCTTCAACGCCACCCGCGTCACGAACACCCCGGCCCGACACTCGTAGGTATTCAAATCCTTGCGCACATGCTGGTCGTAGTAACTGACGATGTTGACCACCGCATTCGCCCCGACCCGTTTGGCGTCAGCCTGCAACTTGATCAGGTTCGACTGCAGCACCCACTCGCAGGAGTCGTGGTCACTCTTGTTGAAACCGTTGGTGCGCAAATCACTCACCACATCCCGGCGCAACAACTGCTGCGTGCCCAGCGGCCCATTGCCGGCCAGATAAAACTTCACACTGCCATCCAGCCGCCCGGCGCGCATCGCATCCGAAAGTACGGTTTCGAACGGCATGTACATCAGATTGGTGGCATGGCTGGCGCTGGGCAGTAGCGCGAAAAGTGCGGCGGCGATCAGGGCTTTCACATGCATGGTCATTTCCTTGACTTTGCGAGTCAGCATTCAACGATTTAACGAGTGTAGACACCGTACGTCGGTGAAGAAAAAACCGTCTGGCACATGTGTAGCTCAAGGGCTACACTTTCGGTCATGCCCGAGATTATTCGAAGTTCAACATTCTCCAGCTGGCTTTTGAAGCTGGCTGACAGCCGCGCCAGAATGCGTATTCAGGTGCGCATTGATCGTATGGCCGATGGGAATTTTGGTGATGTCAAAGCCGTCGGTGAGGGGCTCAGCGAAGTCCGAATTGACTATGGCCCAGGATATCGAGTTTATTTCATGCAACAAGGTCGGCAAGTGGTCATCCTCCTTTGTGGTGGAGACAAGAGCAGCCAACCCCGAGATATCAAGCAAGCCAGGCTCATCGCGGAGTCCTGGCAGGAGCAAAACCCATGACCGAACAATTCACTCGTTGGGACTCAGCCGAGTACCTCAAGACAGAAGAGGACATGGCTAATTATCTGGATGCCTGCATGGAGGAGGCTGGAGATGATCCTGCCTTTATCGCCAAGGCCCTGGGCACCATTGCGAGAGCGCGAGGCATGACCCAAGTGGCACGTGACGCCGGGCTGTCTCGAGAAAGTCTCTACCGTGCACTGTCAGGTGAAGGAAATCCTGAGTTTGGAACGATTCTGAAAGTTGTGAAGGCGTTGGGCTTGAAGTTACATGCCAGCACTTGAGCTGAACTGAATAGCAAAGGGCGTCGAAAGGCGCCCTTTGTCATTTCTGTAATCCCATCAGTCAACGTGCACCAAATCCCCACACAACGCCACGCTCGACACCATCAGCCCGGCGCGACACTGGAATTTTTCGGTGTCTTTGTACAGGTCGCGCTAGTCGACGCTGGCAACGTTGATCACGGTGTTGATGTCTTTTTTTGCGGCGTTCTGCAGGGTATAGGGGGCTTGTCGAGCGAGGCAAGATACTGAACTGTGACAATTCCGCGGCGGTTACTGCACGTTCGCCAGATCACCCTTCAACGCAACACCGGCCATGATCGCGCCGGCGTGGCATTCGTAATTCTTCGTGTCTTTGTGCTCGTTGCTCTTGTAGAAGCTGACG
>NZ_QAIK01000117.1:0-3503 GCF_003061005.1 Pseudomonas sp. HMWF021
TTGTTGGGGAGCGTTGTGGGGGTTGCCAAGAGGCCCGCTCGCCCGGAATTTTGACCGAGGGAGTTGTGGCTTAGAGGTGACTGTTTTTGGGGCCGCTTCGCGGCCCATCGGGGATAAATCCCCTCGCTACAGGTTCTGCGGCTGGCCTCATAGATTCAGGATCATCCTCTCAAGCGGTAGCGGTCATCCTTGACCTGATTGTCATCCGATCACTTAGAACGCGTAACTGGCCTTGAGACTGCCGCTGAAACCGTGGCTGTCACCGCCGCTGATGGCGCCGACTTCCGCGCCGACGCTGACGGCGCCGAGGCTGGCCATCAGGTTGACGCCGCCGCTGAACTGGTCGCGGTTGTCGAAAGCGGCGCGTTGTTCGATATCGAGGCCCAGCAGATGGCTGTTGCTGTTGACGTCGTTGTTGCCCAGCGTGCGTTCGTAGCCGACTTGCACGCCCGGCACCAGTTGCCAGGCGCCCATCGCAACCGGGGCAAATGCCACGTTGAGGTTGGCGACGGCGCTGCGGCGGGTGGCGGTGTTGTCGTCGACGTCGAGTGACAGTTCGCTGCCCTTCTCTTGGAAGCCTTTGAGGTCGAGGTGGCTGACGCGCACGCCCAGGCTCGGTTCGAGGAACATGCCGTTCACCGGGGCACGATAACCCAGCGCCAGGGTGGCGCCAGTAAGGTTGCCGTGGGTGTCGCCCTTGGCCGTGCCGAGGCCGCCGCCGAGGTCGCGTTTGCTGTCGTAATCGACGTAGCCGGCGCTGGCGTTGGCGTCGACGAACAGCCCGCGCTCCAGGCTGGTGAAGCCGTAGCGGGCGCCGAGGTTGAAGAAGGTGAAGTCGGTATCGGCCTCGCCGCCCGCGCCGCCGACGGTGCCTTTGCTATAGCCGAAGCCGCCGCGTGCGCTGAGTTGTTCGGAGAAGCGCTGGGTGATGCCGACCATCAGGCCCTGGCTGTGTTCGTTGCTGCTTTCGGCGTGGGACGAGCCGTCGGTGCCGAGGTAACCGGCCAGCGCGGTGGTCCACAAACGGTATTGGCCGACTTTCAGGTCGGTGCCGCTGGCGTAGGGTGCGGCGGCTTGTTCGATCATTGCATTTTGGCGCAGCAGGTAGCTGGCGGCATCGGCATGAACCTGACCGCCGACCTGGGATTCGACACCGCCGAGGGTGCCGGCGTCGATGGCCGATTGCAAGTAGTAGTTGTAGGCGCTGTAGGTGCCGGACAGGCTGGTGTTCTGCAATTGGCGGAGCAATTCGGCACCGGCAGCAGCGTTGCCGATCAACCCCGCCTGCCCCGGCAGGCTGTTGTACTCGACCAGTTTGCCGCGCAGCACATAGATGGTTTCCTGCGAAAGGCCGAGGCCTTGTTTGAGGTAGTTGTCCATGCTGCCGTATTCGGCGGTGACTTCATCGAGCCCAGCCTGCAAGTAGCTGGCCTGCACGCCGAGCAGCGGCGCATAGATCGAGGCCATGCTTGGCGGCATCGCTTTGAGAGTTGCGGCGACGCGGGCGGCGGTGTAGTCGTTGGTCGCCAGGTAGTTGGCCATGATGGTCGCGTTGTCGACCCCGGCGATGCTCTGCAACACGGCGGCGGTCCAACCGGTGCGGTCCTTGCCGGCGGTGCAGTGGAACAGTTGCGCACCGTCGGTGGTAGCCAGTTCGTTGAACAGCTTGCCGAACTGACCGCGCATCCCCGCATCGCTGACGAAGGCGCGGTTGGTCTGTTCCATCATGGCGATGGCATCGGCTGCACTTTTGAGCGACACGGTGGTGATGTTCGCACCCGAGGTGGTGCTGCCGATGATGTCGATGTTCTGGTAGGTGGCGCCGGTCAGCATCGTGTCGGGTGTGCCGGCGACTTCGCTTGGGGTGCGCAGGTCGTAGACGGCTTTGATGCCGAGGCTGTTGAGGGTCGCTAGATCCGCCGCCGATGGCGTGATCGCGTTGGAGCGGTAGAACACGCCGCCGCGCATGGTGCCGTCGTGGGCCGTCGAATACGCGGTGGTGAGGCCGGCGATGTCACGGAAGTTGTCGATGCTCTGCAGACGCGGCGTGTCGAGCGCGACGGGCTCGGCAGCATGGGCAGCGGCGATGGACAGGCTCAGAACGGACAGCGAACACACAAGACGTTGGAACACAGTGCAGCCTCATTGGAATTAGCGTTGGGCTGGCTACTATCTGCAATCAACTGATACCGAATATGACAGAACGACTGCGCAGGAAAATGGCTGCGCGATTGGGCCGTGAGCTGCGTTTTTTGTCCATGTGAGTTAACGAAAAACCCCTGTAGGAGCTGCCGCAGGCTGCGATCTTTTGATCTTCAAAAGCAAAAGATCGCAGCCTGCGGCAGCTCCTACAGGGGTTTGGCGGTTATTTCGAGGGATCGAGGACCAGCCGGCCATGGCCGCGCCGGCTCTGGCTTTTTTCCAGCGCGCGTTGCGCCTCACTCAGCGGGAACACCTCGACGTCGACGGTGAGGTGGCCGCGATCGAACAGTTCGGCAATCAACGATAACTGCGCACCGTCGGAGCGGGTGGCGAAGTTGATCGGGGTTACGCCGTAGTCATTGGCCAGAGTCATGCTCGGCGCGCTGACCGGCGAGACCAGCACACCGTGTTTTTTCAACACGCGGAACGAACGGTTCTGGGTGTCGCCGCCGACCAGATCGAGCACCACGTCGACGTCTGCCACCCACTCCTCGAACGCCTGAGTGGTGTAGTCGATCACGTGGTCAGCGCCCAGTTGCTTGAGGTACGCGTGGTTGCCCGCCGATGCGGTGGCGATGACTTCGGCGCCCAGATATTTGGCAATCTGCACCGCCATGCTGCCCACGCCACCAGCGGCGGCGTGAATCAGCACTTTCTGCCGCCGCTGCACGCCAGCATGCTCGGTCAACGCCTGCCACGCGGTGAGCGCGGTGGCCGGAACGGCGCCAGCCTGCAAGGCGCTGAGGGATTGCGGTTTCAGCGCCAGTTTGGTCACCGCAGCCACCGCTTTGCTCGCATAGCCACCGACGATGTTGATGAAGCCGAACACTTCGTCACCGCGCTTGAACTGCGTCACACCGGAGCCGGTAGCGATGACCTTGCCGGACACCTCGACACCCGGAGTGAACGGCAGTGGCAGCGGTATGAATGCTTTCATCGCGCCAGACAGCACCTTCCAGTCGATCGGGTTGACCCCTGCCCCAGCGACCTCGATCAGCACTTCACCTTCGCCGGCCACAGGGTCGGCACGTTCTTCCAGTTGCAACACGTCAGGGTTGCCGTATTCGTACACGCGGATGGCTTTCATGGGAGACCTCGATCAGTGGGAGTGGGCGGCGCGGTTTCAGTGGCGGCGAGCGTCAAGGCTGAAACGACCGGCGCCGAACGCGACGACTTGCAGCAGGCCACCGGCCATGGCGATGTTCTTGAAGAAGTGGATGAACTGGTTCTGATCGCCCAGCGCATTGTGAAACGCCAGCGCGGTGACCACGCTGAACACCGCCAGCACTGCAGCAACGGCG
>NZ_QAIK01000117.1:3517-7271 GCF_003061005.1 Pseudomonas sp. HMWF021
GAGGATGAAAATGGCGCTGAGCAGGATACGACCGATCAACGAGGCTGAGGCCTGGGTGACGTCGTTGCGGGTTTGTTCAATGGTGGTTGGTGCAATGTTTGCGGTAGTGGTCATGGCGATATTTCCTTCAAAGGTGGGGCGATCCGAGATGAATCGTCCGAGTGAGGAAATGGTGCGCCCGGCCAGCTAATCTGAATAGCCGACTAATTTCGATCATTACGTTCTAGAAAATAGACAAGCTGATAGACCTCGGCGACGATAACGCAATGCTGAATATGACGAGGGAACAGCCATGATTTCTGACCCGGGCACGCCGACGCTGGATCAACTGCGGGTGTTTCTGACGGTGGTGGAACTGGGCAGTTTCGCCGCTGCCGCACGCAAACTGCACCGCGCGACATCGGTGATCAGCTATTCGATTGCCAACCTGGAACTGCAACTGGGCGTGACCTTGTTCGACCGCCAGACCACACGCAAACCGCAGCTGACCGAGGCCGGGCGCACGGTGCTGGCCGAGGCGCGGACCATTGCCAACGGCGTGCATGGCTTGCGCGCCAAGGTCAAAGGCCTGTTACAGGGGCTGGAAGCCGAGGTGCATGTAGTGCTGGACGTGATGCTGCCGCCGGAGCGGGTGGTGGATGCGTTGAAATCCTTTCGCGAGGCGTTTCCGACGGTTGCCTTGCATCTGCACATGGAGGCGTTGGGGGCCGTGACTGAGCGGGTAATCAATCGCGGTGCAATCATTGGGGTGAGCGGGCCGATGAATGAGGGCATTGATGCCATCGAGAGGATCGGAGCGGGCAACGTCGAGTTGATTCCGGTGGCGGCGCCCCATCATCCCCTGGCTTGCGGTGAGGCGAATACGCCGGGGGCCGGGCGTGAACTGACGCAACTGGTGCTGTCGGATCGATCCGTGCTGACCAAGGATCGCGACTTTGCGGTGCTCAGTAATCGCACTTGGCGTCTGGCCGATCTGGGTGCCAAGCACATGTTGCTGCGCGAGGGAATCGGCTGGGGGAACATGCCGTTGCCGATGGTCGCGGAGGATTTGCAGTCTGGGCGTTTGGTGCGGCTGAACCTGCCGGAGTACCAGAGCGGTATCTATCCTTTCGACGTCATCTACCGCACCGACCTGCCCCCGGGGCCGGCGGCGCGGTGGTTGATCGAGCGATTTGTGCAGCAGAGTTTGCCGGGGCGGGATACGCATCTATTGTGAGAGTCGGCGGTGGGTCAGGCTATAAGGATGTTGGCTGGGATGGCCCTATCGCTGGCAAGCCAGCTCCCACAGGTTTTTTGGTGACTGAAGCAAAAAAACGCTTCTTTGCGGCAATTGCCGGATAATGCCTGGCACACCGACGAAAGCGCCTGAACCCACGGGGAAATCCGGATGACCGCAACATCTGCACGCCGACACTCGTCATGGCTGCTGTTCGCCCTGCTCGCCAGCATCCTGATGCTGACAGCGGGCTGCTCGAGCAAGCGCTACGCCACGGTCGGCTCCAACTGCTACGCCAAAGCGGTGCCCGACAGCGGTGAAGGCGGTCTGGCCTGGGGCGACACCCTGAGCATGGCGCGCAAGAAATCGATGAATAACTGTATGCGCTATGCGAGCCGCTCCGGCGGAACACCGAACACCTGTCAGGTCGTTGTGGCGCAGTGCAAGCGTTAATGCCGGCGGCGAACGGGTATCGAAACGCATCGGGTGCGCTAACCTTCCCTTGAATTCGTCATGAGCCTGCGCAGCCAATCCATGCCTGATCATCAACAGTTGCATCGTGAGGGTTATGCCCTGCTCCGTCAGGCGATTCCGACTCAGTGGCTGGATGAACTGCGTGCAGTGTTCGATGCCGGCGTAAAGCCCTCGGAGCAATGGCCCACGCCGCGCGGTCGCGACTGGCGTCATTCGTTGCTGGACACCCATACGACGATTCAAGCCGTGTGTCGTTTGCCGAAGGTGCTGGCGGTGGCCGGTGAATTGATCGGCGAGCGGTTCTTTCTCGCGCAAGTGGAAGGTCGTGAGCCGCTTGCCGGTGGCGGCCATCAGCAACTGCATCGTGACCTGTCGGCACAACGGCCCGGGGACATGGTAGTCGCCTTGGCGTTTTTCGATGACTACAACGCCGCGAACGGCGCGACCCGCATCGTCCCCGGCAGCCATCGACCTGCGCCGGACGCGCCGCCCCTGGACGTCAATGACGAATCGCAAACGGTGCAGCTATACGGCAACGCGGGCGACATTCTGGTGTTCGATGTCGACCTGGTGCATGCCGGCAGCCTGAATATCAGCGGTCAGCGTCGGCGCTCGATCCTGTTCAGCTATTGCGCCCTGCCGCTGTACGAGTCGCATTTGCTAACTGCGAGCCTGCGCGGGGTGCGGATGGACACGGGTGAACAATTCGACCCTGCGGATTTTGCCTTCCGGGGCCTCTGAATGCCCGAAATCGTCGTACAGCCGCTAAACCTGTGGGAGCCGGGCTTGCCCGCGAAGGCGGCGGTACATCCAGCATCTTCATTGCCTGAATCACCGCTTTCGCTGGCAAGCCAGCTCCCACATTGGAACTGTGTTGATCACCAACCGTGAGCACACCACAAAACCTGTGGGAGCCGGGCTTGCCCGCGAAGGCGGCGGTACACCCAGCATCTTCATTGCCTGATACACCGCTTCGCTGGCAAGCCAGCTCCCACATTGGAACTGTGTTGATCACCAACCGTGAGCACACCACAAAACCTGTGGGAGCCGGGCTTGCCCGCGATGGCGGCGGTACACCCAGCATCTTCATTGCCTGATACACCGCTTTCGCTGGCAAGCCAGCTCCCACATTGGAACTGTGTTAATCACCAACCGTGTGCACGCCACAAAACCTGTGGGAGCCGGGCTTGCCCGCGATGGCGGCGGTACATCCAGCATCATCATTGCCTGACACACCGCTATCGCTGGCAAGCCAGCTCCCACATTGGAATGTGTTAATCACCAACCGTGTGCACACCACAAAACCTGTGGGAGCCGGGCTTGCCCGCGATGGCGGTGGTACATCCAGCATCTTCATTGCCTGACACACCGCTATCGCTGGCAAGCCAGCTCCCACATTGGAACTGTGTTAATCACCAACCGTGTGCACACCACAAAACCTGTGGGAGCCGGGCTTGCCCGCGATGGCGGCGGTACATCCAGCATCATCATTGCCTGACACACCGCTATCGCTGGCAAGCCAGCTCCCACATTGGAACTGTGTTAATCACCAACCGTGTGCACACCACAAAACCTGTGGAAGCCGGGCTTGCTCGCGATGGCGGCGGTACATCCAGCATCATCATTGCCTGACACACCGCTATCGCTGGCAAGCCAGCTCCCACATTGGAACTGTGTTGATCACCCATCCTGTGCACGCCACAAAACCTGTGGGAGCCGGGCTTGCCCGCGATGGCGGCGGTACATCCAGCATATTCATTGCCTGACACACCGCTATCGCTGGCAAGCCAGCTCCCACATTGGAACTGTGTTGATCACCCATCCTGTGCAAACCACAAAACCTGTGGGAGCCGGGCTTGCCCGCGATGGCGGTGGTACATCCAGCATCTTCATTGCCTGACACACCGCTATCGCTGGCAAGCCAGCTCCCACATTGGAACTGTGTTGATCACCAACCGTGTGCACGCCACAAAACCTGTGGGAGCCGGGCTTGCCCGCGATGGCGGTGGTACATCCAGCATCTTCATTGCCTGACACACCGCTATCGCTGGCAAGCCAGCTCCC
>NZ_QAIK01000117.1:7281-26502 GCF_003061005.1 Pseudomonas sp. HMWF021
CTGGACGAGCATTGGCGAAAAATGCACCGGGGGTCTGCCCGGCCATGACAAAAATGCCGTGAGCAGTGAATTATTTCGTGTCTTCTTGTATCTGACGGAAAGAACCCATGCCACCAAAACAATGGCATCGAATCCGTTCAGCTATGAGTGACCCGCATGAAATCAAGGAAAAACAAGGTCAATCCTATCGGATTGAAAGACATCACGATTGTCGACGACGCCAAGATGCGCAAGGCGATCACCGCCGCCGCACTGGGCAACGCCATGGAATGGTTCGACTTCGGGGTGTACGGCTTCGTCGCCTACGCACTGGGCAAGATCTTCTTTCCCGGCGCCGATCCCGGTGTGCAGATGATTGCTGCGCTGGCGACTTTCTCGGTGCCGTTCCTGATTCGCCCGCTGGGCGGTTTGTTCTTCGGCGCGCTGGGCGACAAGTACGGGCGGCAGAAAGTGCTGGCCGCAACCATCGTGATCATGTCGCTGAGCACGTTCGCCATCGGCTTGATCCCCTCCTACGAATCGATTGGCATCTGGGCGCCGATCCTGTTGTTGCTGGCGAAAATGGCTCAGGGGTTCTCGGTTGGCGGTGAGTACACCGGCGCTTCGATCTTCGTCGCCGAATATGCCCCCGACCGCAAACGCGGTTTCCTTGGTAGCTGGCTGGACTTCGGCTCGATTGCCGGTTTCGTCCTCGGCGCCGGTGTGGTGGTGCTGATCTCGACGATCATCGGTGAGGAGAAATTCCTCGAATGGGGCTGGCGTCTGCCGTTCTTCCTTGCCCTGCCGCTGGGCATGATCGGCCTCTATCTGCGTCATGCGCTGGAGGAAACGCCGGCGTTTCAACAGCACGTCGAAAAACTCGAAGAAGGTGATCGCGAAGGCCTGGCCGGCGGACCGAAGGTTTCGTTCAAAGAGGTGGCAACCAAACACTGGCGAAGCCTGATGACCTGCATCGGCGTGGTGGCGGTAACCAACGTCACTTACTACATGCTGCTGACCTACATGCCGAGTTATCTGTCGCACAACCTGCACTACAGCGAAAACCGTGGCGTGCTGATCATCATCGCAATCATGGTGGGCATGCTGTTTGTGCAACCGGCGATTGGTTTCATCAGCGACAAGATCGGCCGCAAGCCGTTTATCGTGGTCGGCAGCATCGGTCTGTTCCTGCTGGCGATCCCGGCGTTCATGTTGATCAACAGCGGCAAGATCGGCCTGATCTTTTCCGGCCTGTTGATCCTCGCCGTGTTGCTGAACTTCTTCATCGGCGTAATGGCATCGACCCTGCCGGCGATGTTCCCGACGCACATTCGCTACAGCGCCCTGGCCGCCGCGTTCAACGTCTCGGTGTTGATCGCCGGCCTGACGCCAACCGCCGTGGCCTGGCTGGTGGAAAGCACCGACAATCTGTACATGCCCGCGTATTACCTGATGGTGATTGCCATCGTCGGTCTGATTACCGGCGTGACCATGAAGGAAACCGCCAACAAGCCGTTGCGGGGCGCCGCTCCGGCCGCGTCCGACCTCGAAGAGGCGAAAGAGCTGCTCAAGGAACACCACGACAACATCGAGCAGAAAATCGAAGACATCGATGCCGAAATTGCCGAACTCGAAGCCAAACGCAAAGAGTTGGTGCAACAGCATCCACGGATCAACTGAACTCGACCCATGGGTATCTGACTGCCGAGCATGTCCCCTCGCCAATGGAGGGGACAACCTTTCACCGATTATTCGAAATCGGTCTTGGGCATCTGGCAGTCCGGGCACAGCCAGTCGTCGTGCACATCTTCCCAAGGTGTACCGGGGGCAATTCCGTTTTCCGGGTCACCCAGGGCCGGGTCATATTCATAACCGCAGACCATGCATGTTTTCAGTTGTTCTTGCGCCGACATGAAACCCTCTCCCTTTGATTAAAGTGCCACGGTTGAAATCAGACCCGCCGCTCCCAGCACAAACCCGATCAGCGCACCTCGCTCAGGCAATTCGCGAAGCATGGCGTAAATGACGATCGGCTCCAGAACCAGGAGCAACGTCAACGAAGCGACGGTGACCACCCAGATATTTCCCGTGCCCTGATAACCCAGCCAGTAGGCGAGCACGAGGCTGATGCCGGCGATGCAGATCAGAATCATCGGCTTGAGAAACATGCCCGGTGTTTCCATGACTTTGCCGGGCAACTTGGACGCATAGACTTCACTGTAAATAGTCAGGATCTCGCCAAACACCATGAGCACAAGCGCGATGACAATGTAATATTCCTTTTTCACAACTACCTCTTGCGCAGAATAGATAGAATTTCTTCAATGATCACACCGCCCACTTCATCCTCTTCCAGCAAGAAGTGTGGCCCATCATGATCAAAGAGAAACGTGTTCTTGTATTCCTCCCCTTCCAGACTTGCAATCCGCCTCAATACACTGTCCGCCTGATCGAGCCTGTCAGCATAAAACGTTTTCAGGATTTTCACGGCGTTGCCGAAATGAATGGCTTCATCGGCAATCAGGTTCTTGATCCAGGTATTGAATCCCGGATGACCAAAACCTTCATAAAAGGTGTCTTTTTTGTAGGTTTTTACCGATACATATTCGTCGTATGCGAAGAGCAACAGCAGGTTGAACTCGCTGGATAATATGTCTTCAAGCCCCGTGAAATCCCCCACGCGGTTCTTCAGCGTATCGACAAGTTCAACTTCCCCAGTTCCAAAAATCAAACGATTGAGTTCAAAAAAGCCATCAGCGTGATTGCGCTCGTCGGCGTACCAGAAGTCGAGGTATTGCACAAAATAAGGTGAAAAATCTTTCCGGCGTGGATACAGAAAGTTGTACAGGTTTACCGAATCATATTCGGACACCAGATCGGCCATGAAAAACTCTTTGAACGACGTATCAATCCCCGGATTGACCCAGCCGCTGCCCGCCACTTCCTCGAAAATGGCTCGAGAACTCCAATTGCGCTTCTTCAGAAATGCCGCTTCCATGAACGATGTCTCCGTACTTCCGAGTCGATTATTCGCTGAATTTTTTTATGATCGCCGGAATAATCAGGTTCCTGATTTCGTGTTTGGCTAACGGAAAATCCGGGGCGTTGTGATCCAGAACGAACGTTCCCGTATAACTCTCCTTCTCGAAATCGATCTCGAATATTTCATCCAGAATGGCCGGGACCTCATGCAACCTTTCAGGGAACAGCGCCTTGGCTTTCTGCACGAACGCAAAGAAATGCGTCACTTCGTCTTTCTTGGTTTTGCGTATCCACTGCGACAGTTGCTGCGAATCAAACCGGTCATAGCTTTCAATGCTGCGGTGATAAACGTGGGTGGTGATGATCTCGTCGTAAGCCAGTGTCACCAGCAGCTTCAGCGGATCGGCCGCAATCGATTCGATCACACTGAAATCGGGTTTGCGCAACTCGACACTGAGGGAGACTTCGTCAAACGGGATCTGCGTGTACGACGCGTAAATCAGGGCGAAACCGTACGCATGGTCGATTTCATCCTTGAGCCATGGATTCAGCACATCCTGTAAAAGATTGAATACATCCGGGTAACTGGACTCCAGATGCCAGTACAAGCGCCTGGCATCGTACTCGGTGATCACCGAATCAAAGAAAATCTCTTTCCATTCCTGACGGTCCGAGTCCGTCAGCTCAATCGCTGGAAAAACAAACCCTGAAAGAACCGCTGACGCGCCCGGAGTGGTGCGCACGACCGGTGCCATAGACATCGACATATATTCATCCTTGAAATAACAAGATCGTTTAAATAACCGTCAGACCAGAAAATGCTTGAACGACAAGGCACTTGCGTCAGGGTCTGGCCGCCACTTGATCTGCTGGGAAACGATTGGCTGCCAATATTGCTCGGCAATGCCGTAGACGAATTCCCAATCCAGGCTTTCGCTCTCCAGCACGCCTTGTTGCGGATTGGCTTGTGCCCAGGCCATACCGGCAACGATGCTTGAAACAACCTGCAGGCTGGTGGCGCTGTTGTGTTTGGCCATCTTTCGGGCCTTGCCGATCGACAGATTCGATCCCATCCAGAAACTGTCGTAGCGGTCACTGATCAGGAACACGCCAAGTTCATCGATCCCGGAAACGATATCGTCTTTCAAAACCTGTTTTGAAAGAATATTTTCCTCACCGCCTGAACTGAGCAGAGACATGGACGCCACGGCCTGATCACATGGATGGTAGGCGTAGTAAACCGTCGGACGATAGGAAGGATTGGACGGCTCACCAACGGTCAGGTACTCGGCAATAGAAAGCGACTCGTTATGTGTCAGCAAATAACCGGGGAAATCCAGATAGTTGGGAGACCAGCTCTTCACCCGGACTTCGCGACCGGACTGCTTCATTGCCACGGCATAACGCTGCTGCACCGCACCCTTGGGTAATTCGGACTCATGACTGCCCCAGCCCATCTCCGCCGGCTGCAGGCACTCGGTGATCAAGCCGTCAACGGACCAGGTACACATGAAATGCCCCTGGGAACGCGGCGTCTCGCTGATCTGAGTGTCGCGTTCGGAGATCTGGATAACCCGAATCCCCAGGGCCTGTGCCAGCAACGCCCAGTCCTGATGAGTCTTGCCGTTAAATGCAACGTCATTGAGGGCGGCCATTTGCACCATGGCTTTCTTCAGCAATATCGAAATGAAACCCGGATTGGCGCCATGGGCAACAACAGCAGTAGCGTCATTTTGTGCTTTGGTTCCAGCAAATGACTTGAGGCTTTCGCGCAGTGAGAAGTTACTGGTCAGGGTAGCGTCCTGTTCAGCATATTCCCAAGGCTCTATGCAGGTATCGAGGTACAGGGCCCCGAATGACTGCGCCAGTTCAATCAATGCCTCACTGGATACCGATACCGCCAGATTGAGCAGGAAAGTATGTGCGTCGAGATACGGTGCAATGACTTCACGATAGTTATGCACCGTGACGGTTCGTTTAATCAATCGGGCTGAAAACTCGTCAGCAATACAAGTTCTTGCTGCATCGACTTCTTTATCGAATATAACCACATCGGCGTTATAGCGCTCGGCCAGCAACGGCATCAACGCCTGCGCAATACTGCCAAATCCGACAATCACGATTCTATTTATTTTTTTCATGCGTAGATTCCCTTACATCAGTCCGCTCCAGCCATGGAGACACGATTTCGCAGATCTGAACCAATAGGCGACAGATCGTTGAATCAAAGAAAAAGAGATCGTTCGCTTCTTCGAGCGATTAACTTGAAAGTTCATTTAAGAGCGGGAAATTGATATCCATATTATCCCGGTGATGCTGAACCTCCTGTTCAGCTCAATTGACGCTTGAGAGGATTGGATCCTAATCAGCAAAGCGGCAGGTGACAACCCCTGAAAGGAATTATTTTTCATAATGTTTCCGAAGCGCCCGCGCAATGGGCTTCAACTTCCTGCAGAAACAATGAGGCTGGGGAAACAGATATCCCAGAGCGACTGCTATTAACCAGTCAGGTAAAAATCAATTACAACTTCCTGATTATCAACAAGTTAGTCTCGCTCATGACAGTTTATGGCGGTCACTTCGTTCTGCGGGACAGATTGTGTTTGATTGCAGCCTGAATCAAAGCCTGCAGCGCCCGCTCATCGAGCGTGTCGCCTTCATGCACATCAATCGCCCGTCGGGTGTTGCCTTCCAGGCTGGCATTGAACAATCCGCCGGGATCGTCGAGGGCGGCGCCGTGGGCGAAGGTCATTTTCACGACGCTTTTGTAGGTTTCCCCGGTGCAAATGATCCCGGCATGGGACCACACCGGGACACCGCGCCACTTCCATTCTTCGACCACCTCGGGATCGGCCCTGTGAATGATCGCCCGAATACGCGCCAGTACTTCACCACGCCAATCGGTCAGCTCCTTGATGCGCTGGTCGATCTGGTTCGACGCAGCGTTCGCCGACGCCTGCTCGGGAACGGCCTGACCCTTTTTCATGAAGACGCCCTCCTCGATTGATGGTTCTGACCGAATCAATCGTAGCTGGCGATCAGCGCAAGGGCGTGGGCGTTTCGATCAGCGTAAACGAGTGGGCAATGACGGGCCTCTCAAGGATCAACCCCGGCCATCAACTCCGGCACCGATTCCGGCCGCTTGGCATAGCGCTGCGCCAACACCGCACAAACCATCAACTGGATCTGGTGAAACAGCATCAACGGCAGAATCAGGACGCCAATGGTGCTGCCGGCGAACAGCACCTGCGCCATCGGCACCCCAGTGGCGAGGCTTTTCTTCGAGCCGCAGAACAGAATGGTGATGCGGTCTTCCTGGCTGAAACCGAAAGCCTTGCCAAGCAGCGTCGAGGCCAGCAGCACCAGCGCCAGCAGGATGCAGCAGACAACCACCAGCCCCAG
Source organism: Pseudomonas sp. HMWF021 (assembly GCF_003061005.1). Taxonomy (GTDB): domain Bacteria; phylum Pseudomonadota; class Gammaproteobacteria; order Pseudomonadales; family Pseudomonadaceae; genus Aquipseudomonas. The sequence continues at coordinate 13,645 of NZ_QAIK01000117.1, forward strand.
CAGATCGACCAGCGGAATCTGATGCCAGATACCTTCGTTCACCGCCTCGCTGAAGGCGCCATAGACCACCAGCAGAATCGAACCCTGATCGACGAGCTTCAGCCAGTTCTTGTTACGACCTACCCAAGCCCCGATCCAACGGCGGGCGATCTGTCCGGCAATGAACGGCAGCAGCAGTTGCACGCTGATCTTGAGGATCGCATCGAGCGTCGAACCGCCCTCGCCATGCACGTTCAGCAGCAGCGCCACCAGCAGCGGTGTCAGGAAAATACCGAACAGACTGGACGCCGCCGCGCTGCAGATCGCCGCCGGAATATTGCCCCGAGCCAGCGAGGTAAATGCAATCGCCGACTGCACCGTGGCCGGCAATGCGCACAGGTACAGCATGCCCATGTACAGCTTGTCGCCGATCAGTGGCGATAGCAGCGGTTTCAACGCCAGGCCCAGGATCGGAAAGAGGACGAAAGTCAGGCCGAATACCAGCAAGTGCAAACGCCAGTGACCGGCACCGGCGATGATCGACTCGCGGGAGAGTTTGGCGCCGTGCAGGAAGAACAGCAGCGCGATTGCGATGTTGGTCAGCCAGCCGAAGCCGACCGCGACCTGACCGCTGGCGGGCAGAAAACTGGCCAGCAGTACGACGCCAACCAGCGTCAGGGTGAAGTTGTCGGGCAAGAAGCGTGGGCGGGTCATGGGTTTGCTCATCCGGGGGTTGCCAGTACGTGAATGCGACTCTAACGTGGTTGGCAATGACCGACTAACGCCGATGAGCCAGCAGATGCCGCCTAAAGGACATGACAAAAGCGTGCGACGCAGTATTCCCGGGCTGCCCAGCCTGCCGCGACCGCTGTATGGACGCACCGAATCCTTGCCCAATCGCGCTTTGACCCGGCGCCACAGCCATCCGTGGGTGCAATTGTCATACGCGATTCAGGGCGTGCTGGAAGTGCAGACCGGCGCCGGACGTTTTGTCGCGCCACCGGAGCGTGCCGTATGGATTCCGGCGGGGATGCCGCACCGGGTGTTCAGTTCGCCGCACACCGAGATGCGCAGCCTCTATATAGACTGCCGTGTCGCGCCATGGGCGGTCGAACGTTGTCATGTACTGGGCGTCAGCAACCTGCTGCGCGAGTTGATCCGCGCCTTCAGCCAGGTGCCGGTGGAATATGATCTCGACGGCCCGCACGGACGGCTTGCGCAGGTGATTCTCGATGAACTGGCCCAGACGCCGCCGATCGACCTGATGTTGCCGCTGCCTCAGGACCCGCGCCTGAAACAGATCTACCAGAGCCTGGAGCAACATCCGGAACAGCAGACCACCCTGCAGCACTGGAGCGACCAGTTTGGTGTCACCGAAAAAACCCTCAGCCGCCTGTTTTTACGCGATACCGGCCTGACGTTCCGCGCCTGGCGCCAGCGCTTGCGTCTGTTGGGCGCACTGACCCCGCTGGAACAAGGCGAACGCGTCACGGACGTGGCATTGGCGTGTGGCTACGACTCGACTTCGGCCTTCATCGCAGCCTTCAGGCAGCAGTTCGGAGAGACCCCAGGAGAATTTTTCCGCTGAATAACTCGATAAATATCGAATTTGCGCGAGCCTTTGGGCACACTTCGCGGTAGAGTCTGGTCATCAGGATTTTTTACAGCTCACTATCATGAACAACCTTTATCCGGTGGAAACCGCATGATCGAAGTCACTGAAGTCTCCATTGCCCAACTGCGCTCGGCGCTCGAATCCGGTCGAACCACGGCAGTCGAACTGGTCAAGGCCTATCTGGCGCGGATCGACGCCTACGACGGCCCGAATACCGGCACACGGCTCAATGCCGTCGTCGTGCGCAATCCCGAGGCGCTCAAAGAAGCCGAAGCCTCCGACGCCCGTCGCGCCAAGGGCCAGACCCTCGGCCCGCTCGATGGCATCCCCTACACCGCCAAGGACAGCTACCTGGTCAAGGGGCTGACCGCCGCGTCCGGCAGCCCGGCGTTTGCCGACCTCGTGGCCCAGCGCGATGCATTCACCATCGAACGTCTGCGCGCCGGCGGGGCGATCTGCCTGGGCAAGACCAACATGCCGCCGATGGCCAATGGCGGCATGCAACGCGGGGTGTATGGTCGGGCCGAAAGCCCGTACAACGCTGACTACCTGACGGCACCTTTCGCGTCCGGCTCCTCCAACGGCGCCGGCACTGCCACCGCCGCCAGTTTTTCCGCGTTCGGCCTGGCCGAAGAAACCTGGTCGAGTGGTCGCGGCCCGGCATCGAACAACGGGCTGTGCGCCTACACGCCATCACGCGGGGTGATCTCGGTACGCGGCAACTGGCCGTTGACCCCGACCATGGACGTGGTTGTACCGTACGCGCGAACCATGGCCGATCTGCTCGAAGTGCTTGATGTCGTGGTGGCCGAAGACACCGAGACGCGGGGCGACCTGTGGCGCCTGCAGCCCTGGGTGCCGATCCCCAGCGTCGCGTCCGTGCGCCCCGCTGCCTATGCCGAGCTGGCGGTGAAGTCTGATGCGCTGGCCGGCAAACGCCTGGGCGTGCCAAAGATGTTCATCAACGCCGATCCGGACGCCGGCACCAGTGCCGAGCCGGGTATTGGCGGCCCGACCGGGCAACGCATCAACACCCGCCCCTCGGTGATCACCCTGTGGAAACAGGCTCGCGCTGCACTGGAAGCGGCGGGTGCAGAAGTCATCGAAGTCGAATTTCCGCTTGTCTCCAACTGCGAAGGCGACCGTCCGGGCGCGCCGACCGTCTTCAATCGCGGCATCGTTTCCAGGGAATTTCTGCACCACGAACTGTGGGACTTGTCGGCCTGGGCGTTCGATGACTTCCTGCGCGCCAACGGTGATCCGAAGCTCAATCGCCTGGCGGATGTCGATGGGCCGAAAATCTTCCCGCACGATCCGGGCACACTGCCCAATCGCGAGGGCGATCTGGCCGCAGGCATGGGCGAATACGTGCGCATGGCCGAACGCGGTATCACTGCATGGGATCAGATTCCGACGCTGCCGGACGGTCTGCGTGGCCTGGAAAAAACCCGCAAGATCGACCTTGAAGACTGGATGGATGAGCTGAAACTCGACGCGGTTCTGTTCCCGACGGTGGCTGATGTCGGCCCTGCAGATGCCGATGTTAATCCGGAATCGGCAGACATCGCCTGGAGTAACGGTGTCTGGGTTGCCAACGGAAATCTCGCCATTCGCCACCTCGGCGTTCCCACCGTCACCGTGCCGATGGGCGTAATGGCAGACATCGGCATGCCGGTCGGCCTGACCTTTGCCGGCCGGGCATACGATGACTCGACACTGTTGCGTCTGGCAGCGGCATTCGAGTCCACCGGTTCGAAACGCCTGGTGCCACCGCGCACGCCACCTCTGGCGGCTGGCAAGTAGCTGCAAAAAAACGCGGGCGAGACATTCGATGTCCCGCCCGCGTTTTTGCTACCGATCCGCCAACTCTTCCAGCAGATCCGCAGAAGGTACGAAGAACAAACCGCCGGTAACCGCCGTGCTGAAATCCAGCAGGCGATCGTAATTGCCTGGCGGCTTGCCGACGAACATGTTTTCCAGCATCTGCTCCATCGGCTCGGCAGAGCGCGCGTAGCCGATAAAAAACGTACCAAACTCCCCTGCCCCCGGTCGGCCGAACGGCATGTTGTCGCGCAGGATTTTCACTTCCTCACCCTGCGCCGTGGTGATCGTCGTCAGCGCACTGTGGGAGTTGCTTGGCTTTACCGTCTCATCCAGCTCGATGTCGGAAAGCTTCTTGCGACCGATGACCCGCTCCTGCGCTTCAACGCTCAATTCATTCCACGCGTTCATGTTGTGCAGGTACTTTTGCACCAGCACGTAACTGCCTCCACTGAAATCAGGGTCTTCATCCCCGACAATGGTGAAGTTGACGGCCTTGCGCCCGACCGGGTTTTCCGTGCCATCGACAAAACCGATGATGCTGCGCATATCGAAATAGCGGAATCCCTGTACCTCGTCGACCACCGTGACGGCATCGCCCAGCGCGATCATGATTTGCGTGGCCAGCTCGAAACACAGATCCATCTGATCCGCACGAATGTGCAGCAGAAGATCGCCCGGCGTCGCCGGCGCGTGGCGCCCTGCTCCACCAAATTCACGGAAAGGATGCAGCGAGGCAGGTCGAGGACTGCCGAAAAGTCGATCCCAGGCGCTGGAGGAGAAGCCGCAGATACAGGACAGATTCCCCGCCGGAACCCGCTTGCCAACCGAGCGAACCAGCCCTGCCAGGTCGCCGCACCAGCCTTTCACTCTGGCTTCAGCGTCGGTGCCGGCATTGAGCGTTGCAACGATGAAAATTGCGCTGCTGGTGATTGGGCTGCATACCGCTTGAGGATCGGGAGTGTCGATAGTCATCGCTGTAAATGAAGCTCCGTAGTGGTTCCGCACGGGCGAAACACAGTCATTGAGGAAGATCGGATCGCCATTGACCCGACACTTCGTTTTTTTCGAACCTGACCCGAGGAATAAACGATTTTTCTTCGCTGCAGGCGCGTCTATAGCATGACCGCTTCTGACCCTATTTCAACAAAAGCAGGGAGCGCGCCATGCCAGCCACGAACATCAATATCGGTGAACCCTGGATGTGGGGCGCCTTCATCGTCTTCGTTCTCGCCATGCTGGCATTGGACCTGTTTGTCTTCGGCGGGCGCAAGGCCCATCGAGTCTCGGTGCGCGAAGCGCTGTCCTGGGTCATTGCCTGGTGCCTGCTGGCACTCTCCTTTGCCGCGCTGCTCTGGTGGTATCTGCATGACACCTTCGGAGCAGACATCGCCCGGCGCAAGACCCTGGAATTTCTCACCGGCTACCTGATCGAGCAGTCGCTCTCGATCGACAACATGTTCGTCTTCGTCATGATCTTCAGCTATTTCGCCGTGCCGCCGCCATTGCAGCGTCGGGTGCTGCTGTATGGCGTGCTCGGAGCCATCGTGATGCGCGCGGCGATGATTTTCGCCGGCGTGTGGCTGGTGTCGCAATTCGAGTGGCTGCTGTATGCCTTCGGGGTGTTTCTGATCATCACCGGAATCAAGATGCTGATGTTCGCCGAGCAGCAACCGGACCTGGACAACAACCCATTGCTGCGCTGGGTGCGCGGGCATTTGCGGGTTACCAGCGGTTTTCATGATGAACGTTTTTTCGTGCGGCTGAACGGTGTGCGCTGGGCGACGCCGATGTTTCTGGTGCTGGTGCTGATCGAAGCCAGCGACCTGATGTTTGCGGTTGACAGTATCCCGGCGATCTTCGCCGTCACCACCGACCCGTTCATCATCTTTACCTCGAACATCTTCGCGATCATGGGTCTGCGCGCGCTGTATTTTCTGCTGGCGGACATGGCTGACCGTTTTCATTTGCTCAAGTACGGACTGGCGATTGTGCTGGTGTTCATCGGCGGCAAGATGACGCTGATGCCGTGGTTTCACATGCCGGTGGAGTGGTCGCTGGCGGTGGTGGGCGGGGTAATTCTGGGGTCGGTGGTGTTGAGCCTGCTCATCACCCGCAAGGAAGACCAAACCCAATCCCTGTAGGAGCTGCCGCAGGCTGCGATCTTTTGATCTTGTTTTTCAGGAAACAAAGTCAAAAGATCGCAGCCTGCGGCAGCTCCTACAGGGGGGGGGGTGGTTACTTGTCATGCCGGTCGGCCTGACCTTTGCTGGCCGGGCATACGATGACTCGACACTGTTGCGTCTGGCAGCGGCATTCGAGTCCACTGGTTCGAAACGCCAGGTGCCACCGCGCACGCCTGCACTTGTGCCCGGAAATTAAACAATACATAGCGGACTGAAGTATGCATTGCTTCAGTCCGCTTATGGCCTACGGGATGACCGGTCGCTAATTCCCGTACCATCGCAGGCCAGTAGGCACATACAGAGAGTTCTGACAACTGATAGTTCTGACAGTAGCGCTTGAATAGGCTCACGAGTAACGTCATTGATCAATGGGCCACCTATTCAGCCCATTTTCAGGACTGCTAACTAACAGCTCAAGGAACTCCGACCATGCACAATGATACTCAACTTAAAGAGCTCGGCCTCAATAACCAACTTAAGCCGGCACTCGCCGGCAAAGGCGATATTACCGAGAAAGAACACTACAAATTTGCAATCTCCCCGCCAATGCCAGAGATTCCAGAATTCAAACCAAACCAGTATTTCTATCAATCTTTCACATCGGAAACAGTCAGTATTATTGGACGGTATCACCAAGGGAGTGCTTTTTATCAGCTCGCTATTATTGCCCCCAGAAATATTGCCAATGGAAAGTACGAATTTGCGCCATGGGGTGACGGTGCAGTGAGTGTGCATTATCTTGTAAACGGAATTGTTTATACCGGCGCTAAAGGTAAACTCGTCATCGAACGAAATGAAGAAAATCGATCAGTGGCCGCAACTTTTGAGTTTGATATAGTAGGAAAACCAAACAAAGTGAAACATGGAAATTTATTTCTACTGGCGACCGGTGATCTTTGAAAAAATTACGCCATTGCATTGCAGCTGAACGGTCTGCGCTGGGCGACGCCAATGTTTCTGGTGCTGGTGCTGATCGAGGCCAGCGACCTGATGTTTGCAGTTGACAGCATCCCGGCAATCTTCGCCGTCACCACCGACCCGTTCATCATCTTTACCTCGAACATCTTCGCGATCATGGGTCTGCGCGCTGTATTTTCTGCTCGCGGACATGGCTGACCGCTTTCATTTGCTCAAGTACGGACTGGCGATTGTGCTGGTGTTTATCGGCGGCAAGATGACGCTGATGCCGTGGTTTCACATGCTGGTGGAGTGGTCGCTGGCGGTGGTGGGCGGGGTGATTCTGGGGTCGCTGGTGTTGAGCCTGCTCATCACCCGCAAGGAAGACCAAACCCAATCCCTGTAGGAGCTGCCGCAGGCTGCGATCTTTTGATCTTGTTTTTCAGGAAGAAAAGTCAAAAGATCGCAGCCTGCGGCAGCTCCTACAGGGGGGTTTGGTTACTTGTCGGACTTGATGCTGGTCCAGACGCGGGTGCGTACGCGTTCGAGTTTTTGCGGTAGTGGCTGGACCACGTAGAGGGTTTTCAGGGCTTCAGGCGTTGGCGTCAGGTTCGGGTTGCCGGTGATGTCTTTGTTCACCAGCGACATCGAGTCCTTGTTCACGTTCGGATAGCCGAGGAAATCGCTGATCGGCGCAATGACCTTTGGATCGAGCAAGTTGTTGAGGAACTCATGCGCCTCTTCGACATTTTTCGCGCTCTTCGGAATGGCGAACGTGTCGAACCAGATCGGCGCGCCCTCCTTCGGCAGGCGCCAGTCGACCACCACACCGTTGCCCGCCTCTTTCGCACGGTTGCCGAACTGATAGAAGCTGCCCGAATAACCGATGGCCACACAGATGTCGCCGTTGGCGATGTCGGTCATGTACTTGGCCGAGTTGAAGTAAGTCACGTAAGGGCGAACCTTGAGCATCAGGTCCTTGGCTTTTTCATAGTCGGCCGGGTTCTGGCTGTTCGGATCGAGGCCGAGGTAATGCAGGGCCAGCGGCAGAATCTCCGACGGCGAATCAAGCATCGCCACGCCGCAGGATTTGAGTTTCTCCATGTTCTCGGGCTTGAACACCAGATCCCAACTGTCCACCGGCGCATTGTCGCCCAATGCGGCCTTGACCTTGGCCGGGTTGAAGCCGATCAGCACGGTGCCATACATGTAGGGCACGCCGTACTGGTTGCCCGGGTCGTTGGCGTCGAGCAACTTGAGCAGCGCCGGATCCTGGTGACTCCAGTTCGGCAGTTTCGACTTGTCGAGTTTCTGGAACACGCCGGCCTTGATCTGGGTATCGATGAACTGGTTCGACGGCACCACCAGGTCGTAGCCGGAGTTGCCGGTGAGCAACTTGGCTTCCAGCGATTCATTGGTGTCGAAGGTGTCCCAGGTCACTTTGATACCGGTTTTCGCGGCGAAATCCTTGGGCACCGACGGCAGGATGTAATCCGCCCAGTTATAAACCCGCAGCTCGCGCTGCTCGGCGTGTACCGCGCTGGCCAGCAGCGTCAGCCCACACACGGTGGCACCCAGAATGCGTTTCATCGTGACCATGGTTGTTTCCCCAGAATGCGACGTGAGATCGATGGTTTTTATGTTCTGTACACGGCAGTGGCTGTAAAGGTAGCCAAGGGCAAGGAAGATCCAGCGTTTCGTTGTGGTTTCGATTCTTGCCGACAGCGTGGTCGCGGCACAGTGGGGGATGGGCCAAAAGGGGATCGAAATGGCCAATTTGAATGACCACCGCAATGCGGAGGCTGAGAAGAGATCATCTGTAGTGAGGGGATTTATCCCCGACGGGTCGCGAAGCGGCCCCCTTTTTCTAAAGGAGGACCGCACTCGCTGATGTCACGACTGCTTCGCAGCCGATCGGGGATAAATCCCCTCGCCACGTTGCTTCTGCATCTGCCCGCGTGTGGCGAGGCAGTAATACAGCGGCACTGTCACCACCAGGCCAAACAGCCACGACAGATCCGCACCGTCCACCAGATTGGCGTACGGCCCGACGTACAGCGAGGTATTGGCGAACGGCAACTGCACGATGATGCCGATGAAGTAGGCAATGATCGCGTGCAGATTGAAGCGCCCGTAAATACCGCCATCCGCGCGGAAAATCGAGCTGATGTCATAGCTGCCGCGCTTGATCAGATAGAAGTCGATCAGGTTGATCGACGCCCACGGCACCAGCACCAGCAGCAACGCCAGAATCAGCCCGATGAACTGCGAAATGAAATCCGCCGAAGCACCGAGCGCCACCAAGCAGCAAGCCGCCAGCACCACGCTCGACAACACCACGCGCACCTTGATGCTTGGCGTCCACTGGCTGGCGAAGGTCTGGATCGAGGTGATGATCGACAGCACCGCGCCGTACAGATTCAGTGCGTTGTGGCTGATGATGTTGAGCAAAAACAGCACCATCAGAATCGGCCCCAACCACCCGGTGGACTGCTTGACCGCCACCATCGCCTCGGTGCCTTCGGGCGTTGCCAGCACCGCTACGGCGCCGAAGCTGAACGACAGAATCGTGCCCAGCGTCGCGCCCAGGTAAGTGGCCCAGAACGGTTTGGCGATACCGATATCAGCCGGCAAGTAACGCGAATAGTCGGACACGTACGGCGAGAAGCTGATCTGCCAGATGATCCCCAGCGACACCGTCGCCAGCCAGCCCGACAGGTTGAAGCTGCCGCGCGTCAGGAAGTCCGCCGGCAAGTCATGGGCGAAGATGTAGATGAAACCGGCGAGCAGCGCGCTGCCCATCACCCAGGTGCCGATGCGGTTCAGTGTGTGAATGAAGTTGTAACCGATCACGCCAATCGCCGTGGCCGCCAGCGCGCCAATCAGAATGCTCAAAGGTGCCGGCACCGACGGCGCAATGCCGACAATCGATTTACCGGCAAGCACGATGTTGGAAATGAAAAAACCGATGTAGATCAGCGCCGCGAAGAACACGATCAACAGTGCGCCGTAGCGCCCGAATTGACCGCGACTCTGGACCATTTGCGGAATGCCCATGCGCGGACCTTGCGCCGACGCCAGCGCGATCACCACACCGCCGATCAGGTGCCCCAGCGCAATCGCCAGCAGCCCCCAAAGCACGTCGAGATGAAACACCTGAACCACCATCGCGCCGGTGACGATGGGCAGTGGCGCAATGTTGGTGCTGAACCATAAGGTGAAAAGGTCGCGGGCCTTCCCGTGGCGTTCCGCGAGTGGGACGTAGTCGACCGTGTGATTCTCGATCAACGGATCTTGCCGGGACATCTGGGACATATGCATGAACTCGAGTTTGTCTGTTCTTATCTTTGTATGAAGCCAAACCGGGGGTACTCTTTGGTCGCCCCTCAGATGCAGACCATATTATGGTATTCCAAACATTTCACAAGACTGATCCGCAGTTTACGGCGCTATCTGATGCGCCATCCTCCCTGATCCTGCGGCCTGCGGGCCAGCCGAAAAGCCCAATAAACGCTGAGTTTCCGACGAAATAACCACGTTTATCGGTTCAGCAGAAAAGGCCTTGCAAAGTAAAAATACTGGTATACCATCAGACCAACAAACACATAAAAATCGCGTCACAACACCCGAGGACCGTCCAATGATCGATGCAGCCATCTACAAACAAGTCATGGGCTCGTTTCCGTCCGGCGTCACTGTCATCACCACGCTGGACGATGATGGCCAGATCGTTGGCCTCACTGCCAGCGCCTTCAGCTCGCTGTCGATGGACCCGGCCCTGGTGCTGTTCTGCCCCAACTACAGCTCCGACTCCTACCCTGTGCTGATCAAGAACAAGCGTTTCGCAATCCACGTTCTGTCCGGCGGCCAGCAGAGCGAGGCTTACGCTTTCGCCCGCAAAGGCAAGGACAAGGCGCAGGGCATCGAATGGACGCTGAGCGAGTTGGGCAACCCGATCCTGGCCAACGCAACGGCTATCATCGAGTGTGAGTTGTGGCGCGAATATGAAGGCGGTGACCACGCGATCATGGTCGGCGCGGTGAAGAATCTGATTGTGCCTGCGCAGAACAGCGGGCCGTTGGTGTACTGCCACGGCAAGATGGGCGCCCTGCCCGTTCTGGCCTGATCGTCAGCCCTACACAAATCAACTGTGGGAGCGAGCTTGCTCGCGAAGGCGTCTTGTCAGTCGCCATAGATGCTGGCTGTTACACCGCTTTTCGCGAGCAAGCCCGCTCCCACAAGTAGCCTCAACAATAAAAGATCCGAGGAAGCGTCATGAAATTTTCCCTGTTCATCCACATGGAACGCTGGGACGAAAGCGTCAGCCACCGTCAACTGTTCGAAGACCTGACCGAACTGACCCTGATGGCCGAGGCCGGTGGCTTCAGCACCGTGTGGATCGGCGAACACCACGCGATGGAATACACCATCTCGCCAAGCCCGATGCCGCTGCTGGCCTACCTCGCCGCCAAAACCACCACCATTCACCTGGGCGCCGGCACCATCATCGCGCCGTTCTGGCACCCGCTGCGGGTCGCCGGTGAATGCGCCCTGCTCGACGTGATCAGCAACGGGCGCATGGAAGTCGGCCTGGCGCGCGGCGCCTATCAGGTCGAATTCGACCGTATGGCCGGCGGCATGCCCGCCTCCAGCGGCGGCCAGGCCCTGCGGGAAATGGTCCCGGTGGTCCGCGCCCTGTGGCAAGGCGACTACGCCCACGATGGCGACATCTGGAAATTCCCGACCTCGACCAGCGTGCCGAAACCGATCCAGAAGCCGAACCCACCGATGTGGATCGCCGCTCGCGACCCGGATTCGCACAATTTCGCCGTGGCCAACGGTTGCAACGTGATGGTCACCCCGCTGATGAAAGGCGACGAAGAAGTCGTCGACCTGAAAAACAAATTCCAGACCGCACTGGACAACAACCCCGGCGTTCCGCGCCCGCAACTGATGGTGCTGCGCCACACCCACGTGCACTCGGCTGACGACCCGGACGGCTGGAAAGTCGGCGCCAAGGCAATCTCACGCTTCTACCGCACCTTCGATGCGTGGTTCGGCAACAAGGAAGTGCCGGTCAACGGTTTCCTCGCCCCGAGCCCGGAAGAAAAGTTTGCCGGGCGTCCGGAGTTTGAGCTGGAGAGCCTGCACAAGACCGCGATGATCGGCACACCGGAAGAGATCATTCCACGCATCAAGTACTACCAGGAACTGGGGGTGGACGAATTCAGTTTCTGGTGTGACAACAGTCTGCCGCATGCGCAGAAGAAGAAGTCGCTTGAGTTGTTCATCAAACATGTGGTGCCCGCATTTCGCTAAGACCTGTGCTGGCTGAAACCGAACTGCAAACGCCCCGACAATGTGTCGGGGCGTTTGCGTTCAGACCTTCAATCAATGTACAAGGCGCGGTTTGCTCGCCACCTCGCTTGCTGCCGGCACGCGACCATCTGCCGCCAGCCGTGTTCGAGCATTCTGATCGACTGTTACGACTGCACGTCAACCATTACCACGGCGACAGCGCAGCACTTGCATACAAGTGGCCGCATTCGATTGCGCGGATAGTGAATCCTGCTTTCACCCCCCTCCCGAACGCCCACTCAAGCAAGGAGTTTCCATGAGCACATTCACCACCGATGACGGCACAAAGATCTATTTCAAGGACTGGGGCAGCGGCAAGCCCGTGCTGTTCAGCCACGGCTGGCCGCTGGATGCCGACATGTGGGAATACCAGATGGAGTACCTGAGCAGTCGCGGCTACCGCACGATTGCCTTCGACCGCCGTGGTTTCGGGCGCTCCGATCAACCGTGGAACGGCTACGACTACGACACCTTTGCCGATGACATCGCGCAACTGATCCAGCACCTCGACCTGCGCGAGGTGACGCTGGTGGGCTTCTCCATGGGCGGCGGTGATGTCAGCCGTTACATCGCCCGTCACGGCAACGAGCGGGTTGCCGGGCTGGTGTTGCTGGGCGCGGTGACGCCGCTGTTCGGCAAGAAAGCCGACTATCCGCAAGGCGTCGACACCTCAGTGTTCGACGGGATCAAGGCTGGCCTGCTCAAGGATCGCGCGCAGTTCATCGCCGATTTCGCCGCACCGTTCTACGGCACCAATCAGGGCCAGACCGTCTCCGATGGCGTGCTGACGCAAACCCTGAACATCGCCCTGCTCGCTTCAATCAAAGGCACCGTGGATTGCGTCACCGCGTTCTCCGAAACCGACTTCCGCCCGGACATGGCGAAGATCGACGTACCGACCCTGGTGATCCATGGCGACGGCGATCAGATCGTGCCGTTCGAAACCACCGGCAAGCAGGCCGCCGCCCTGATCAAGGGCGCCGAGCTGAAAGTCTACGCCGG
>NZ_QAIK01000117.1:26512-52195 GCF_003061005.1 Pseudomonas sp. HMWF021
ACCCGGTCAGCGCACGTTGCGATACAACATCAACCGCGCGCTCTCGTGCAGCCCCCGCGTCAACTCCAGCAAACGCTGGAACTCCTGCGGATTCTGCCCGGCGACGTTATCCAGCGGCGTATTCGACGCCAGGTCATGCAGGGTTGGCGAGCTGCCGTCGTGCTGCATCTGCAGCAGGAAGTCTCTGGTCACCCCGCCAATCACCGGGAACGTGCCTTCGCGCAACACCAGCGGCACCACACGCTCACCTTCCGGTGCCGGTTGCTGGACATCGCGGCCCATCGCGCCATTGCGAAACGGCACACCGGCCATCCCCGCCACTGTCGGCAAAAGATCCGCCAACCCCACCGCTTCCTCGATGACTTTGGGTGCAAGCAGCCCCGGCGCGTGAATCAGCATCGGCACATGGTTGCTCTCCAGCCCCAGTTGCTCGAACGCCGGCGGCATGTGCGGGATCTGGCTGATGCGCGTGTTGTGGTCGCCGAAAAACACGAAAATCGTGTTGTCGTAATAGCCGCCGGCCTTGGCCAGCTCCATCAACTTGCCGATGTTGAAATCCAGCAGGCGCACCGCGTTGTATTGCTCGACGCTGCGCGAACCGGCGGCCTGTACCTGCTCCAGCGAAAGATGGCTGACCTCAAAACCCTCGTTGTCCTTGGGGATGGTGAATGGCCGATGGTTGCCCGATGTCTGCACGTAAGCGAAAAACGGTCGGTCCTTGGGCAGGTCACGCAGGATGCGGTCGCTCTCCTTGAACAGATCCAGATCGGAAATCCCCCACACATCCACCAGCGGCGAGCGCCAGTCACTTTCCTGATACAGGCGCACGCCGTCGATGCTCTGCTGGATCAGCGCATTGATATTGGCCCAACCGGCGTTGCCGCCGATCATGTAGAGCTTCTGATAATCGGTGAACGCGTTGATCAGCGTGTGCTGGCGGGTGATCAGCGGATGGCGCGTCGCAGTCTCGCGGCGGGTCACGTCGGGTACGCCGGTGATGCTTGCCCACACGGTTTTCGCGGTACCCGTGACCGGCACATAGAAGTGCTTGAAGAACCAGCTGCGGGCCGCCAGTTGATCGAGGTTCGGTGTCGGGTTCAGCGGATTGCCATAAGCGCCGACAGCGCTGGTGCCCAGGGATTCGAGCATGACGAACATCACGTTTGGCGCACCCGGCAGCCGATACGACTGCACGGCTTGCTGACGCTCGAAACGCAGGCTTTGCGGATCCGGTTGATCCACGCCCAGATAGCGGGCTATCACTGGATAGTGCTCGCGCACCTGCTGCTCATCGAACTGCGCCTGCCCGGTCTTCAACGTGTCGTAGAGGAACAGCACCGGGTTCAGGCCGACAGCGGCGATCTGCGCGTCACCGGAGAAGAACGCATCGCTCCAGCGCAGCGGCACCGGGTTTTCCAGATTGAGATTGTCCACCCGGCCGAGCAATGCAAGCAGTACCGCGACCACCCCCAGTCCTGTGCCAAATGCCAGCGATGGACGCCGGACAGATTTGGCTTCTCGGGCCAGCGTCAGTCGCTCCAGTTGCACGAAACCGTAGAACCACACACCCAGCGTCGCCAGCCAGCCGAGCGCGATCCACAGCACCGGGTAGGTTTCCCAGACCATCTGCTGCGAGATCTGCGCGTCCTCCAGATAACGCAGCACCGTGGCATTGATCCGCACGCCGAGGTAGGCGTAGTGGCCGAAATCGATGATGTACAGCAGGCCCACCGCACCGAGCGCCAGCAGCCAGTAAACCCTTACGACAACGCACAACCCCGGCAGCCGCGTGAGATTCCAGCGCGGCAGCCAGGCCAACAGTGCCAGCGGCAGGATCAGTAACACGGCGAGGCGCAGGTCGAAGCGCAAACCGATACCGAAGGTTTCGCGCAGCGCCGGGTTTTCGAAGAACTCGCTCGGCGCGATCCCGGAAAACCCCAGCACGAATACCAGCCTGAGCACGGCAAACAACAAGAACGCCAAACCTGCCGCACCCACGCCGTAGCGCAGGCGTCGCGATTGCAACCAGCCCATCATTGACCTCGGTGTCGTTGGTTCAGATAGAAGATGTCGTGCGTGCCGGAATCGGTCGCAACAAACGCCAGACCTCGCGCAGGCACAGCGTGGTGCCGGCCACCAGGCAGTAACCCACCAGCAGCGGATCGATCAGGTAATCCCAGTAGTTTTCCGAGGCTTTGAGCCGCAGCGCAAAGGCCAGCGTTGCCAACGCAAGCATCGACACCGCCAGCGCATTGCCCAGCCACAACAGCGCCAGAGTCAGTACGCCGATGCAGACGATTAACGGCCGGGGATTGAAGCCCCAGCGGTACGGATCGACATACGTCAGCCCCATCGTCGCCGGATACAGCAACGCGGCCAGCACGCCGAACAGCACCAACACCTGAACCCGCGCCGTCAGCGTCTGCTGGTTGACGACACCGAGCCGCGCAAGACTGGCCCAGCCGAGCAACACCAATGTGGTAATCGCCAGATCGTCAGTGAAGCTGCGCAGATACGCCGCCACCGGCAGATCGTTGAGCGGAATGAAACTGACCGCCGCCAGCACCGGCAACAACCACGGACGCCAGCGTTGCGTGCGGTGCAGGGAACCGAGCAGGACAAAACCAAGCAGGATAAAAGTCAAATGGGCTTGCCAGAGAGACAGCATCACAGGCGCTCCGCCAGCCAGGCTTCATTGAAGCTGACGTGTTTGATAAAGGTGTTGTTCCACGAATACACCAGGTGATAGAGGCCATCGCTGCCCCGACTGAAGTACGGGTATTCGTACTCGAAATCACAGCCCTGCGGCTTGCACACCCGGTAATCCAGATTGCTCAGAAAGCGCTGCTCCAGTGGCAAACGGCGGGCACCGCTGGAGGCACGAAAGCCTTCGCCGATGATCGCCTTGTACACGTCGGGGGCGAACGGCTGGCCGAGCGGATCGGGTGACTGATCGAGTTCGATCACGTTTTGCCAGTTGCTCAGGTTGGCATCGGTACCGTAGAGGCTGAGCTTGAAGCGGCCGTCCTGCAGATCGTTGAGCGCCACCAGCAGACCGTTGTCGTCGGTGCCCACTGCCGCCAGTGATGAATTGGGATTGGCCGGCTCCAGTGGATACGGCTCGCTCCAGGTCTGCCCGGCATCCTCGGTACGGCTGGCCAGCACCCGATGATGGGTCTCGCCGGCATAACGCAGCATCGCCACGGCGCGTTGTCCGTCCAGCGGCACAATGGTCGGCTGCAGCGAATGCTTGCCACGGCTGATACGGAATTTGTCGATCACCGCGCCGTCCGCGCTCAGGTACAGGTACTCGGCAAATTTGCCCATGAACTCGTGATACACCGGCAATCCGATCGAGCCGTCGGCATGAAACACCGGCGCGGCGCGCACCAGCGTGCTGATGTTGAAGAACGGTGAAGTGATCAACTGCCGTGGCGTCGACCAGTTGCGCCCGAAATCATCCGAGACCATCACGTTGATCGCACTGGTGGCCCAGCCACCCACGGACACCGAGACATAGAACATCCACAATCGCTGATCCGGCGCCAGGGCGATCACCGGATTACCCAGTTTGCGGATGTAGCGGCGGGTACCGTCACGGGTCGATTCGCGGGTGGCCAGCACTTGCTCGGCGCCCCACTCTGCGGTGTCGGCGTCGTAGCGTGCGGTGCGGATCTGCACATCGGCAGCGCCCTCGCGCGAACCGGCAAACCACACCGCCATCAGGTCGCCGCCCGGCAGTGCGGTAACTGATGACGAGTGCACGAAATCATTCAATTGCGAGGAGACAAAACGGCTGCTGTACAGCGGTTCCGGCGCCTGCAGCGAAGCATCGACCGGCGGCGTGGCCACGGCAAACGGCGCCAGCACATGGGCCGGATGACTGCGCCAGGCGCTCCAGAAAATCAGGCTGACGGCCAGTCCGCTCAGGGTCAGTTTCAAGCGACAGGAAAGCGCACGCATAGTGGACTCACGGCAAGAACAGGATGGAGGGCAATCGGCAAAACATCCTTGTCAGCGCGTCGGATCGTCCGGCAAGCGGCGACGGCGTCCCGTGAGCATCGACAACGGCAAGTTGTCGCGAACCAGAAAACTCTCGAACAGCGCGGCGGCGATGTGCAGACACACCAGCACCAGCAACGTGTCTGTAGCGGTTTCGTGTACCTGCAACGGCCAGTCCGCGCCCCACAGGGCGTCGACCTCTTCCATGGCCCAGCCGCTCAAACCGGCGATGAACATCGCCAGCAACATCAACAGCATCACCAGCGCGCCAATCGGCGAATGCCCGAGGCGATGCTCGGGCCGTCCGCCAATCAACGAGCGCGCGTGGGCGACCAGCCGCGTCGGTGTCGGCCAGAAATCCGCCCAACGCGCACTGCGCGGCCCGACGAAGCCCCATACCAGCCGCACCAGCAGCCAGCCCATGGCGTAATAGCCGAGCCAGACATGCCAGGCGTCACCGGCTTCATTGAAGAAGTAATTGGCGACGAAGACGCCCGCGATGGACAGATGAAACAGCCGCACCACGGGGTCCCACAGGCGCACGGACGCGCTCGGCATCAGCCCTTGATCTCGGTTTTCACCGCTTTGCCGCTGACCGGGTCGTGGTAGATCTCGACCTTGCGCTTGTCCTTGTCGAAGCCGTAGATCTCGTAGCAGTTGCCGTCGGTGACCTTGAACTTGCTGATCTCGTAGCCCTGAGCCTTGAGCTGCTCCTGAAAGGCTTTCTGGTCTTGCCATTGCGAGCGTTCGGCGGTGGTGCATTGCGGGCCGGCGACGGCCAGCGGGCTGGCAGCGATCAGGGACAACAGCAGAAGTTTGCGCATGGGAAACACTCTCGCTCGATGAGGAAGGCCTCACTGTGCAAAAGCAACCTTAGTGAAAGCTTAGTTGGCAACGAGTCGTTACATCTTTCCCGTCGGGTCAGCTGCCACGGCCCACTGCGCAGCGGCATGATGCGGCCCTCACCCGCCGTGTTTCCCAATGAGAATCCGCTATGCGTCTATTGCTGGTCGAAGATGATCGCGCCCTCGGCCAGGGCATTCGCATTGCTCTGGGCTGCGAAGGCTACACCCTGGACTGGTTGCAGGACGGGGTCAGTGCGCTGCATGCCCTGCGCAGTGAAAGCTTTGACTTGTTGCTGCTCGACCTCGGCTTGCCCCGGCTCGACGGTCTGGCGCTGTTGCAGCATTTGCGCGGCGAACACCTGGACCTCCCGGTGCTGATCCTTACCGCCCGCGACGGCACCGCCGAACGCATTGCCGGGCTGGATGCCGGCGCCGACGACTACCTGATCAAACCGTTCGATGTCGATGAACTGAAAGCGCGGATTCGCGCCCTGCTGCGCCGCAGTCAGGGTCGCGCGCAACCGGTGCTGGAGCATGCCGGGGTGTGCCTCGACCCGGTCACGCAACAGGTCAGCTGGCATGGCAACAATGTCGTGGTGACGCCGATGGAATATCAACTGCTGCACCAGCTGCTGGCCCGCCCCGGCAAGGTCGTCACCCGCGAACGCCTGTCCCGGGCGCTGTACGGCTGGCAGGAACGGGTGGAGAGCAACACCCTCGAAGTGCTGATCCACAACCTGCGCAAAAAACTCGCGAGCGAGTTGATCCGCACCGTGCGCGGCGTCGGTTATGTGCTGGAGCTCAAACCATGATTTCCATCCGTGCGCGGATTCTGGTGCCGGTGCTGATTCTGGTATTGATCGGCGACCTGCTGATCAGTTGGCTGGTGCTGCGCGACAGTCACCATGAAATCGAAGAAGTCTACGATGCCCAGCTGGCGCAAAGTGCCCGCCTGCTGCAAGGCGTGCTGGCCCAACGCGCGCCGGGCGATAACGACTGGAACCGGCTCTATCAGGCCTTCGACGAAGCCATGAGCCGCGTTGGCGACGGCGAGCGCGCCCACCCTTACGAAACCCGGCTGACCTTTCAGGTCTGGCGCAGCGACGGCGAGTTGCTGGTGCGCTCGGCCGAAGCGCCGGAGCTTGCCGCGCCGCCGACGACGCTCGGCTCCCATGACCTGATGGAGAACGGCCGCGACTGGTGCGCCTTTCTGCTCAAGGATTCGCAACAAGGGCTGCTGATCTGGGTCGGTGAGCGCGACGACATCCGCCAGGACCTGATCGAGCGCATCGTCGGCCACACGTTGTGGCCGAGCCTGATCGGTGTACCGCTGCTGGCCGCGTTGATCTGGCTGACCATCGGCTGGGGCCTGCAACCGTTGCGCGCCATGGCGCAGAGCATTCGCGGCCGTGACACCGAGACCCTCAAACCGCTGCACCTGAGCCCCCTGCCCCACGATCTGGAGCCGATGCAAACCGCGCTCAATCGTCTGTTGCAGCAGATCGACAATCTGCTGGCCCGGGAGCGGCGCTTCATCGCCGACGCCGCGCACGAGTTGCGCACGCCGCTGGCGATCCTGCGCATCCACGCGCAAAACGCGCAACTGGCGGCGACCCCGCAACAGCGCGAAGAGGCCCTGGAATATCTGGTCAGCGCGGTGGATCGGGCGACGCGCATCGCCAGCCAGTTGCTGACCATGGCGCGTATCGAACCGCTGCTGACCAACCCCGAAACCCGCAGCGTGGACCTGACTGAGCTGGTGCGCGAGGAACTCGCCGAACTGGCGCCGCTGGCTCTGGAAAAAGACGTCGAGCTGATCCTCGACAGTGACCATCACTGCCCGATCGACACCGACCCGGTGGCCCTCGCCATTGCCTTGCAGAACCTGGTGACCAACGCCCTGAATTTCGCCCCGCCGGGCAGTGAGGTGCGAGTTCAGGTGCAGCCGCAGGCGGGCGGCGCGGTGTACATCAGCGTCGAGGACGCCGGCCCCGGTATCAACGAGCAGGAATACGCGCGACTGTTCGAGCGTTTCTACAGCCATGGCCACGACAATGGCGCCGGGCTGGGGTTGGCGATCGTGCAGATGATCGTCAGCAAGATTGGCAGTTCGCTGCAGTTGCATAACCGGGCGCAGGGCGGGTTGTGTGCGCAGTTGCGGATCAATGAGGTCCCGAGTCAATAACAGCACCCGGCCCCCACACGACCATTGTGGCGAGGGAGCTTGTCGAATCGTCGCACCGTCCCGCTGGACTGCGCAGCAGGCCTTAGAAAGGGCCGCTGCGCGACCCAGCGGGAGCAAGCTCCCTCGCCACAGAGTCTTGTGTTGATCGATCGCCTCGATGCTTTTGACAAAATTTTCATGTTTGCCCCCATAAGATCCGCAGCCTCGTTGGGGAGTAGCCTGTTTCCGAGTTCCTCGGAAGCGTCCGTATCAACATTCTCGGCAACACGCCGTGGTACGAACACCTTTTGGTTGGTGAGACCGACGACACATCCATGCCTAATGTCGGGCGTGTGGTTGTGTCGTTGACTCATAGCCCGACTGGAAGTGTGCCCCCGTGAATCCTGTTTCCCTCATTTTCCTCGCTCTGGCCATGTCCACGGACGCGTTCGCCGCGGCCATCGGCAAAGGCTCCAGCCTGCACAAACCGCGTCTGAGCGAAGCCCTGCGCACCGGCCTGATCTTCGGGGTGATCGAAGCCATCACTCCGATCATCGGCTGGCTGATCGGCCAGGCCGCCACCCGTTGGGTCGCCGAATGGGACCACTGGATCGCCTTCACGCTGCTGGTCATCCTGGGCCTGCACATGATCTACAACGGCCTGAAGCACGAAGACGAGGAAGAAGAAAAACCCGGCCAGCACTCGTTCCTGATTCTGGCGGTCACCGCGTTCGCCACCAGCATTGACGCCCTCGCGGTCGGCGTCGGTCTGGCGTTTGTCGACGTGAATATCTGGGTGGCGGCAGCGGCCATCGGCGTGGCAACCATGACCATGGTGACCATCGGCGTGATGCTCGGCCGGGTGCTCGGCGCAGTGGTCGGCAAGCGTGCGGAAATCGTCGGTGGCGTGGTGCTGATGATCGTCGGCGCGACCATCCTGTATGAGCATTTGTCGGCCTGAGTCAGGTCTGGACAAGCGCCGCCAGTGTCATCGCGTTGCCTAACGCGGCGCCACTGGCGGTATTGTCGAAAATGCACCAGACGCTGGCCCCCTCGGCAGCGCAGGCCTTCATGTCCTGCGCCAGCCGCTGCAGACAAGGCAACTCATAGGCACTGTGATAAATCCGTGGCGAGCCATGCAGCCGCCAATAACGCACACCCGGCCAGCCCTGCACCGAGCCATCGGTGCTGATTCGCGACGGATCGACCACGACTTGGGTAATCCGGTAAGCCTGCAACATCGGCGCTGCCGCCACCCATGACTCATGGCGTGGCTCAAGCACCACATCACCGTCGAAGCGTTGGCGTAACGCCACGAAAAACGGTTCTGCGCTTGCCGGTTCAAAAGCCAGCGACGGTGGCAGTTGCACCAGCAGACACCCCAACCTTTCAGCCAGTCCCTCGCACTGCCCGAGGAACTCATCCAGCGCCTGATCACTGTCGCGCAAGCGCAACTCATGGGTGATCAACTTCGGCACCTTCACCGAAAAACGAAAATCCGGCGGCACCGAATCCGCCCAGCGCGCATAAGTCTGACGCCGATGCGGACGATAGAACGAGCTGTTGATTTCCACACAGTCGAACCGCGCCGCATATCGCTGCAGATGCGTGCCCTCGGCCGGAAACTGCGGCCAATGCTCACGCCCCAGACTCCAGCCTGCGCAACCGATGAACATCAAAAAAGCACCTTCGCCGCTTCACGCATGAAAATCTCCACGGTCTTTGGGCCGATCCCGTCGAACGCCATCAGGCGTTTTTCGAACTCGGCACGATCGGCGCTGGCCTTGACGATGTTGCCGACCTTGCCGGCGTATTCGTCATTGAGCCGCGCCGCCAGCGCCAACAGACGCGTGGCCGTGGTCTCGTCGTAGCGCACGTAATGCGCCTCACCCAGCATGCCGACCAATTGCCGATGTGTGCAGTTGGCGAGCTTGCGCGGCGTGTCGCGCTGATGCCGCTCGGCAACCACCCGATACGCCTCGGCAGCAATACCGGCCTGAATCCGCTTGCCCATCAGAAAACTGGCGAGCAGCCATTTGAACAACCCCTCCTCGCTTGGCGGATCGAGGCTGATGTGCAGGTCATGGGCGCTGACAGTTTTGCTCATCGGTTTATCCCTCACGCCCTTCTGTAGGAGCTGCCGCAGGCTGCGATCTTTTGACTTTGGTTTTTTAAAAACAAGATCAAAAGATCGCAGCCTGCGGCAGCTCCTACATGAAAAGTTATTTTTTGCCTGGGAGGACGCTGGCAAGCACCTGCTTGGCGGCTTGCACGATCACGCCTGCCTCGTCCGGGTCGCCCTTGAGCAAGGTCGTGGCAAATTTCTTCGCCTGCTCGAGCTTGATGTGCGGCGGCAACGGCGGCACGTTGGGATCGGTCTTGAACTCGATCAGCACCGGTACGTCAGAGGTCAGTGCCTGCTCCCAGGCAGCGGCGACATCTTCTTCGCGGTCGACAAAAATCCCCTTCAGGCCGATGGAAATGGCGAACAGGTGATACGGCACATCGGGGATGCTTTGCGAGGCTTCGAACTTCGGATCGCCCTCCATCACACGCTGCTCCCAAGTGACCTGATTCAGATCCTCGTTGTTGAACACCGCACAGATCCACTTCGGGCTGTCCCACTGGCGCCAGTATTTGGCGACGGTGATCAGTTCGGCCATGTTGTTCATCTGCATCGCGCCGTCACCCACCAAGGCAATCACCGCGCGCTCGGGATGCGCAAACTTGGCGGCAATCGCGTACGGCACGGCTGCGCCCATCGAGGCCAGGCCACCGGACAGCGAACATTGCATGCCACGACGGATCTTCAGGTCACGGGCGTACCAGTTGGCGCAGGAACCCGAGTCGCTGGTGATGATTGCCTGATCCGGCAGACGCGGTGACAGCTCGTACACCACCCGCTGCGGATTGATCGGATCGGCCTTGGACATGGCGCGTTTTTCCAGGGTCTTTTCCCAGGTGCTGCGCCAGCCTTCGATTTTCTTGCGCCACTTGTGCGAGGTTTTCTGTTCAAGCAACGGCAGCAGTGCCGCGAGGGTTTCCGCCGAATCGCCGACCAGATTGACCTCCATCGGATAACGCAGGCTGAACATGTCCGGTTGCAGGTCGATCTGCACGCCCCGCGCCTGACCTTCCTTGGGCAGAAATTCGGCATACGGGAAACCCGAACCGATCATCAGCAAGGTGTCGCATTCGTTCATCATCTTGTAGCTCGGCTCGGTGCCGAGCAGACCGATGCTGCCAGTGACCCACGGCAAATCGTCCGGCAGCGCGGCTTTGCCGAGCAGTGCCTTCGCGACCCCGGCACCGAGTTTTTCCGCAATGGCGATCACTTCATCCGTCGCCTGCAACGCGCCGGCACCCACCAGAATCGCGACTTTTTCGCCACTGTTCAAAACGTCGGCGGCGCGCTGCAGATCCGCCTCGTAGGGCAGCACTTTCGGCTTGGTATAACCGACGCCAGAGTGCGCGGTGCCGTGTGCCCGGGCCGGTGGCTCGTACTCGAGATCCTGCAGGTCATTAGGCAAAATGATCGCGGTCACCCGCCGCTCGCCAACCGCCGTGCGCACGGCGCGATCGAGCAAATGCCGCACTTGCGAAGGCGCCGACGCCTGCTGCACAAATGCCCCGGCCACATCCTTGAACATCGAGACCAGATCCAGTTCCTGCTGATAATGACTGCCGAGCGCCGTCCGCGCCTGCTGGCCGACAATCGCCAGCACCGGCTGATGATCCATCCGAGCGTCGTATAACCCGGTGATCAGATGCGAAGCACCCGGCCCCGAAGTGGCGATGCACACGCCCAGCTCGCCCGTGAACTTGGCGTGGGCCGAGGCCATGAATGCGGCCATTTCTTCGTGTCGGGCCTGAACGAATTCGATCTTGCCATTGGCTCGGGCGAGCGCGCCGAACACGCCATTGATGCCGTCGCCCGGATAACCAAAAATCCGCGTGACGCCCCATTGGCTGAGCCGCTCAACCAGAAAATCTCCCACTGTCGTCGTCATCTCGTTCCTCGCCTGTCACCGATGCATGAAGCCGTCCAGCGGATTAGCCGCCGGGCGGTACAAGGGTCTGGACAGCCGGGTCGCCCGCGAAGTTTCGATTGTTTTACCCTTCACATCACCAAACCGCCCCCTGTAGGAGCTGCCGAAGGCTGCGATCTTTTGATCTTGAAAAACAACATCAAAAGATCGCAGCCTTCGGCAGCTCCTACAGGGGGCGAGTGGTTCAACTGGTAGCGGGCACAGGTAAAGACCACTCGGCCTCATCGATCTGGGCAAGGCTCAGGTGCGCCGTTTCTTTGAGCAGCAACGAACACAACACGACGATGCCCAGCGCAATCGCGCCGTAAACCGCCACCCCGAACGCATTGTGGTTGTTGGCGATCAGGATCGCCGTGGCCGCACTGGATGCCGTCCCGCCACCCAGCGCCGCGCCGATCTGATAGGCCGCCGACATTCCCGAATAGCGCATGTGCCGGGGAAACTGCTCGGCGAGGAACGCCGGAATCGGCCCTTGCGTCGCGCCCATGAACGCACCGATGACAATGTACGCAGCGGTGGAAACCAGCAGGCTCTTGAGGCCGATCAGCGGGAAGAATGCGAATAAGCCGAGGGCCATGATCACCGCTCCGAGGACCATTACCTTGCGGCGCCCGATGCGGTCCGAGAGCAAGGCAAACAACGGCGCGGTGACGACGATGGCGATCGACAGCGACAAGTCGAAAATCAGCGCGTCGGTACTGCCGTAACCCAGTTGCGTGGCGTACGACAGAAAGAACGTGCTGCCGATGTAGGCGATGGTCACGTAGCCAAAGGCAATGCCGGTGCACAGCAGCATGGCTCTGGGCCGTGCGCGCAATGCTTCGAGCAATGGCATGCGCACCTGCGACTGCGGTTCGGCGGGCCGTTCGAGGGGTTTCTGCAAACGTGCATACAAGCCGATCAGCACCAACACACCACCGAGCCAGAACGGAATGCGCCAGGCAAATCCGGCCAAGTCATCGTGCGCCGCGACACTGACGATGGCGAACACCCCGGCACCGAGAATCCCGCCGATACCGATGCCCATGCTGGTGAAACTGCCCCATAACCCACGTCGCCCGGGCGGCGCCGACTCGATGCCGAACAGCGCCGCACCGCCCCACTCGCCGCCGGCGGCGAATCCCTGCACCAGCCTGAGCAGCACCAGCAACACCGGTGCGCCCGCACCGAGCGTTGCGTAATCCGGCAGGCAACCGATCAACAGCGTGCTCAGGCCCATCAGCAGCAGCGTGATCACCAGCATTTTCTGCCGGCCGAGTTTGTCGCCGTAATGCCCGAACACCATGCCGCCCAAAGGGCGGGCGAAAAACCCGGCGCCGAAAGCACCGAACGCCACCAGGGTCGCGGTGAGCGGATCCATCTGCGGGAAGAACACCTTGGGAAACACCAGCGCGGCGGCGGTGCCGTAAATCACGAAGTCATAGAACTCGAGGGCGGTGCCCATGCCGGAGACGAAAAACGTCCTCAGCGCAGACGGCGAAGCGCTCGTGCGATCAATCTCGGTAGCCATGTGCATTGCTCGTTTTGTTTTTATTGGAGGCAGCGGTTCAGAAGCGCAGATAGCCGTTTCGGGCCAGCTGTTTGGGGTTGCCGGCGGCGTATTCGAGCACCCTGTTTTCAGTGTCGATGCCGATGGTCAGCAGGGTTTCCCAGCGCTCGGTGGCCGGCATGTTCAGGTCCGGGTGGAAGCAGATCGGCGCGTCTTCGCCCGCCTCGCCACACATGGCGTCAGCCCGCTGACTGAGATCGCCGGTGGTCATGTTTTGTCGCGCGGCGTTGACGTGGGCAATGCGCGCGTAGGTCGTGGACGCATCAGGCGTGCGCTCGCCCAGACTCAGTTCGGGATCGAGAAAATGGTTGGTGTGAGTGATCCAGCCGTCGGCGTCGGGCCGCACAACGGCAGTGAAGGCCGGCGACATTTCAATGCTCACCGCACGCGGGTTCGAATCCTCGCGGGAGAACACGGTCAGCACCGTGGAGGCACTGACCCGCGCCGAACGCGCCAGCGCAATCGCCTCCTCAACGCTGCCGGCTTCTTCGAGAATGCGCCGGGCAATCGCATGCACCGGCACCCCGGCAGACCCGTTGTCGCTGGCGTGATGAAGGATGTTGAAGTGCAATCCCAGCCCCGCACTGTTGACGCCAATCTTGCCGAGCATGCCGAACTCGGTGAACAGCTTGACCGTCATGCCCCTGGCCGTGGTCAGTTGCAGGATCAAGCCGTTGGGCACCAGCGAATCGTGCCAGTCCCAGGTCTGGATAGTGCGAGGCGCTAGCACGCCATGTGGTGCGAACACCGCGGTCGAGCACTCGCCTTCGGTAGACGCCGGCATCACCGCGAGTATCTCGGTGCGGGCATTCAGGCTGGCGAGCTGCCAAAGCGGCACCCCGGCCCCTTCAGCGGTGGCGATGATCTCTTCGGCGAGGCTCGGGCACCAGTCTTGCAGCGCTTGCAGACTGGCTTCGCCGATGGCCCGCACTTGTGCCTCAGGCACGCCGACCTGAGAGAAGAAATCCAGATAAAGCGCCACTGTCTGGCGGATCTGCGCAGCCCAGGTGACGCCAATCTGTTGCCCGCGAATCTGCGGGTTGCGGGTGTCGGTGACAAAGCAATGAACATTCACGAAAAAGTTTCCTTGGTTACGTTACACAGAGAGGCCGTCAAGGCTTGCGGCGGTAGATTTCGCGCCCGGCAAACCAGGTGTTGAGCACTTGGGTGTCGCGCAGGGCGGCGGGATCGACCGTGAACACATCGCGGTCGAGGACGATCATGTCGGCCTGCTTGCCGGGTTTCAGCGATCCGATCCGGTCTTCCAGGCGCAGCACTTTGGCTGCGTTGAGGGTGTAGGCCTGAAACATGGTCTGGCGGTCGATGTCTTCGGCGGCGTTGAGTACGCCTTTCGGGCCTTTGCGGCTGACCGCCTGGTAGATCGCCCTCCACGGTTCGGGGGTGGTGATCGGCCAGTCACTGGCACCGGCGATGGTCGCGCCATTCTTGAGCAGCGAGCGCGCGGGATAGGTGTACATGAAGGCCATTGCGCTGACGTAGGGCTTGACCAGATCCATGCTCGACTCGTCGGCAGCGGCCCAGAACATCTGCATCGAGGCGATCACATTCAGTGCCTTGAAGCGGGCGAACTCCTTGGGGTTGACCATTTGCAGGTGGGTGATCGAGTGGGCGATGCCGCTCTGGCGATCCTTGCGCGCCTGCTCGATGCCGTTGAGCGATTCACGCACCGCGCGGTCGCCAATGGCGTGGATGTGCACCAGCCAGCCGCGCGCATCGGCGGCGCTGACCAGTTCGCCGAAATGCGCCGGGTCGATCAGCAGTTCACCGGTCTTTTTCGTGTTGCGGTACGGCTCGAGCATCGCCGCGCTTTGCGCTGGTACTTCGGCCACGCCGTCGGCGAAGATCTTGATCCCCGGCAAGGTGAGGTTGCTGACGCCGAGAAACTGCTGGCGCACCTTGTCCAGCTCATCAAGGTCGGCCGGCGTAGCCTTGGAGTCCGCCATCAGCAGCGCCGCGACGTGAGCGGTGAGTTCGCCGTTTTCCGAGAGTTTTTTGTAGGTCGGCAGCACACCGAGCGAGGCATTGGTGACGTCACTGCCGGGGACTTCGTTGGCGAGCGGGTCCAGCCAGCCGGTGATTCCCAGGCTCTTGTAGTAATTGAGTGCCGCGCGTCCCCCGGCCAGCAACTGATCAGCCGACGGCGGCGGCAGCAAGGCCTGCACCGGGTACAGACCGGCGTCGACGAGGAAGCCATCCGGGGTGCCGTCGGAGTGGTGGCCAATGGTCGCCTGCTCTTCGCCTTTGAGGCCCTTGATCTTTTCAGCCGTCACGCCAGCGCGTTCGAGCATCGCCCGATTGGCCCAGCCGGTGTGCAGATCCCAGCCCAGCAGCAGGATCGGCTGATTCACCCATTCGCCCTGATTGAAGCGCCGTTCGAGGCCGGCGATGTCACTCCAGAAAGTCGAATGCAACCCGCCGACACTGAGGAATGCCCCGCGTTGCGCCTTGCCGTCCTGACGCCATTGACGCAGGCGTTGTTCCAGTTGATCAAGCGGCAACAGTTGCCCGTCGAGGTTGGCCTGCAACAGCTGCAGCCCGCCCTTGATGGTGTGCGAATGCGAGTCGATGAAGCCGGGCATCAGCACCTTGCCGTGCAGGTCGATCACTTGCGTGGCCGCCGTCTTCAGGCGCAACACCTGCGCATCCGCACCCACGGCGAGGATCTTGCCATTCTCCACCGCCACCGCCTGCTGCAAGGGCTGGCCGGGTTCGGCGGTGTAGACTTTGGCGTTGTGCAGGATCAGATCGGCAGACGCCAGACTTTCCAGCGAGGCACAGGCCAGCGCCGATGACACCATCAGGGTCAGTAGCTGCTTCATGAGGTTTCTCGTTATTTTTGTTAGGCTGCGAGCAAGCCTATCCAAGCCATGGCGATAACTGAATGCCACCTCGCGCACAACTTCTGTGCCTAGTAGGAATAGATCAATGGACAAGATGAGCGCCCTGACCATGTTCGTCGCCACCGCCGAACACGGTAATTTCAGCCGCGCCGCCGAGGTGCTCGGCAAGACGCCGTCGGCCCTGACCAAAGCCGTGGCGCAGTTGGAAGACGAGCTCGGCACGCGCCTGTTCGACCGTACGACCAGACGCATGGCGCTGACCGAAGCCGGGCGGATTTATCTGGACGGTGCGCGGCAGGCGCTGATGCAATTGCAACTGGCCTGCGAGGGCGTCGAACAGCTCAAGCACGAATTGAGCGGCGGCCTGCGCATCACCGCGCCACCCTCCTTCGCCCCGGCGTTTCTCAACGAGGTCTGCTGCCGTTTTCTCGACGCCCACCCGCAGGTGCATCTGGAAGTCGACTTGAGCGACAGCTATGACGACCCGGTGGACGGCGGTTACGATCTGGCGCTGCGTGACGGCCCGATCGATCTGCCGGGGGTGATCGCCCAACCCATCGTTGAAAATCAGGTGGTGCTCTGCGCCAGCCCGGCGTACCTGGCGCGCAAGGGCCAGGAAGTGTCACTGGACAACTATCAGCAGCATGACTGGCTGATCTTCCGTCACCCGCTGCTCAACCGGCATTTCTGGTGGGTCAAGCAAGGGGAGCGGCGGATACGTTTGACCCAACCGAATCCACGGGTGGCCAGCGACAATTACGACTTCCTGCTGGCGTGTCTGTTGAAGGGCCAGGGCCTGCAGTTTCTGCCGCAATGGAGCGCGGCACCTTATTTGGCGCGCGGTGAACTGGTGGAAGTGATGCCCGAGTACTGGCGTGAGCCAAGCGCATTCGGCCCTTGGATTTACGTGCTGTACCTGGCGCACCGGCGCAGCACGCGCAAGGTCAAAGTGTTTATCGAACTTCTGAAAGCGCATTGGCGCCCACTGGCACCCGGGGCGAATCCCGACCTGCACGCCGCTGACGGACGCTGTTTTTCCGAGGGCTGAGTCAACGATGCGGGTGCACCGTCATCGCCACCAGTCTGATCACGATTGGCCGAACCACGAGGATGCACAGAAACGCCACGGGCATCGCCAGCTTGTAAGCGTGCAAGGCATTACTCAGGTAGTCGTTATCAATCCCGGAGTTGGCCGCGGTGATCACCAGTGACATCAGGAACGCCATGATCGTCGCCATGTACAACGCGAACACGTAAGGCGTAGCACGTGGCGACAGCTTGCGACGCGAGGGGTACAAGGCATCGGTGGAGGTTCTTTGATTCATATGGCTTTTCCATCCATTGACAGGGAGCCGGCACCTTAACAAAGCCCCCCGCCCCTAACTAGACGGTCCGCCGCAGGTACTTTATAAAGCACAACTTACGAATCAAACCTATGCGGCGGGGCTCGGATGAATCTGTTGGCGGCAATTGCCAGTTTTATCAAAGTGGTCGAAGCCGGCTCCATCGTCGGCGCCGCCAAGACTCTGGGCGTCAGTGCGGCCGCCGTGAGCCAGACCCTCAATCGCCTCGAAACCCACCTCGGCGTTCGCCTGCTGCAACGCACCACACGCAGCATGGCGCTGACCGAAAACGGCGCGTTGTATTACGAAAAGGTGCGGCGTATCGCGGCCGATCTGGAGTCGGCGCAAAGTGCGATCATCCGCGACCAAGGCGAACTGCAGGGCCGCCTGAGCATCGCCTCAACCAGCGCATTCGGCCGCCACGTACTGGCGCCCTTGCTCGCCGGCTTCGCCGAGCTGCATCCGCGTCTGCTGGTCGAACTGTCGACCACCAACGGCAAGATCAATCACATTCAGAACGGCATCGACCTGAGCCTGCGGATCAAGCCGCAACTGGAAGATGGCATCGTCGCGCGCAGGATCGTGTCCCTCCCCTTCGTCTTCTGCGCCGCTCCCGCCTACCTTGCGCGCGCCGGCGTACCGCAGTCACCGCAAGAGCTGCAGCATCACGCCTGCCTCGCATTTCGCTATCCACTGGATGGACGCTTTCTGCGCTGGGGTTTGATCCGTGACGGTCAGCGCTACGACGCACCGATCAATGCCACTGCCATCAGCGACGACATTGATGCGCTGGCGCAAATGGCAGTCCATGGCGCGGGCATCACGCGCCTGGCCGAATTCGTCGCCGCGCCCTATCTTGAAAGCGGTCAACTGGTGCCACTGTTTGAAAATCTCCCAGGTGAAAGCCACGCCTACGTCGAACCGATGGACATCTACGCCTGCGTGCAGGAGCGTGCGGCGATGACGCCGAAGGTCCGAGCTTTCACGGATTATCTGACCGAACACCTGAACAGACGCTGGCCGATGCAAGCGCCTTGAGCCGCGGCGTACACCGGCGTGCCGATCTGCTTAACTGGCTCATTGCAGCCTCTCAACTCAGGAGACCGGTCATGAAGCTCGCCACTCCACTCGCAGCCATCCTGATAGCAATCGCCCTTGCCGGATGCGCTGGCTCATCCGGCTCCAGCGTGAACCTGCCGTTGACCGCCACCCGGCAAAACACCGGGCAGATCGGCAATGTCACGCTTTCTGACTGGGGCCAGCAAACCAACTTCAGCTTCTTCATCAGCGGCGCGCCGAATGGTGCCTCGCTGCCCTTGCGCCTTTATGCCTTCGTCAACAAGGGCAGTTGCCAGCAACCCGGAGCGGTGGCCTATGCGTTGAACGACCGGGTCACCACCGAGCGACAGGCGATTCGTGGCTGGACGTTCTCCCGGAGCGCGCCGGTGGCCCTGTCGCAGTTGCTGTCCGGCGATTATTCAGTAGTGGTGCGCACGGCGGCGACCGATGGCAGCGTGGATATTTTTTGCGCGGATCTGCGTCAGGGCAGCATCACTAAATAGCGCCGGACGAATCATCAGCCCCTTCAAGCTGGCGGCTACAGGCGCTCATCTGCTGCGTGATCCACTCGCGGAAAACCATGGCATTGGTGCTCTGCTCAAAGGATTGCGGCGATAACAGGCAATAACTCGAGCCGTCGCGAATGAAGCCGAAAGGCGCGATCAGTTGCCCGGATTTGAGCTCGTCCTGGACCATCAGAAACGACGCCATGGCGATCCCTTGCCCCGCTAACGCCGCTTGAATGCACAGATAGAAATGCTCGTAGTCGACCCGATTGACCTGCACCGTGGGCATGTCGGCCAGGCGAAGCCAGTTATCCCACGCCTGCGGGCGGGTCTTGCTGCGCAGCATGCAGGCACCGCGCAAATGATCGCTTGCAGGACGACTGGACGGCACGCAGACCGGGCCGATCCATTCTTCACAAAGGGTCACCCCATGCACGGTTTCGTCCCAATGAAAATCGTCGCGCCGGATCGCCAGATCCACACCTGAACGAGCGAAGTCGATCGGTCCGCCGGCCGTCAGCAATTGCACCTGCAACTGCGGGTGTGCGCTGTGGAAGTCAGGCAAGCGCGGGATCAGCCATTTCATGGCGATGGTCGGCTCGCAGGACACCACCAGCACGTCATCGTGGACTTCGCGTTGCAGACGATAAACAGCGTTTTCCAACTGCTCGAACATCGGTGCGGTGACATTGAACAGCAAGCGCCCGGCGTGGTTGAGAAAGATCGCCCGATTGCGCCGCTCGAACAATTCCACGCCGATCGCCTCCTCCAGCAAGCGCACCTGACGGCTGACCGCGCCGTGGGTGACGTGCAGCAGTTCGGCAGCTTTTACAAAACTCTGGGTCTGGGCGGCGGTATTGAAGAAGCGAAAGGCTGCCAATGGAGGAAGGTTCATATAGGCGATGATTTCTCACAGATTTTCGCGACTATAAATCGTTTTTTTTGCCGAAGACACTTCTTCATCATGGCGCCGCTCGCAGCCTCTGGAGCAGATTCTCATCAACGACTGTTGGTCGTCGGTACAGATCGACGCTCGACATCTTTGAGCTTGAGTAGCGCAAATATCGTCATGGAGAGCAGGAATGAACGAGTTGTTTCTGGTAATCGCGATCACCATTCTGGCTGTGATCAGTCCTGGGCCGGACTTTGCCATGGTCACCCGCAACAGTTACGCCTACGGGCGGCGCAGTGGTTTGCTGGCTGCGCTGGGCATCGCCTGTGGCGTGCAGGTTCATGTGTTCTACACCGTGTTCGGGGTGGCGCTGATCATCACCCAATCGCCGGTGCTGTTCTGGATGATGAAGCTGCTGGGTGCCGGCTACCTGGTCTATCTGGGCATCAAATCCTTTACCAATAAATCTGTGCTGACATTTGCCGAGGCGGGCGCTTCGGCACCCAGCGCCTGGAAAGTGTTCTGCTCAGGTTTTCTGACCAATGCTCTGAATCCGAAAACCATGCTGTTCGTGGTGGCGGCGTACAGCCAGGTGGTGGAGCCTGGCAGTTCCCTGACAGCAAACTTCGCCTATGGCTTGTTCATGTCGTTCACTCACTGGGCTTGGTTCAGCCTGGTTGCGCTGTTTTTCTCAACGGAACGATTGCGCCGGCGGATGCTGGAAAAACAGCGGCTCATCGACAAGGTGATAGGTACGGCGCTGATTGGTCTGGCGGCGTGTTTGATGATTCCCGGGGTTGCACAGTCCTGAGGTAGAGCGTTTATGCTGTCGAGTCTGATACCTGTCGAGGTATCTCTCGGCAAACCCACGATGAGGCCCATTTCATGAGTAAAGCGCCCTACGTACCGCCCAAGGTCTGGAAACACGAAGCGCCGTCCGGCGGCCAGTTCGCCAGCATCAACCGCCCGATTGCCGGGCCGACGCATGAAAAGACGTTGCCGGTGGGCAAGCATCCGCTGCAGTTGTATTCACTGGCGACGCCCAACGGCGTGAAGGTGACCATACTGCTGGAAGAATTGCTCGCACTGGGGCATACCGAGGCCGAGTACGACGCGTGGCTGATCCGCATCAATGAAGGTGATCAGTTCTCCAGTGGCTTTGTCGAGATCAACCCGAACTCGAAGATTCCGGCGCTGCTCGACCGCAGCGCGCAGCCACCGATTCGGGTGTTCGAATCCGGTTCGATCCTGCTGTATCTGGCGGAGAAATTCGGCGCCTTCCTGCCCAAAGACCCGGCCGGCCGCACTGAAACCTTGAACTGGCTGTTCTGGCAGATGGGCGCCGCGCCTTATCTGGGCGGCGGCTTCGGGCACTTCTACGCGTATGCGCCGGAGAAGCTCGAATACCCGATCAACCGCTTCACCATGGAAGCCAAGCGTCAACTCGACGTGCTTGACCGGCGCCTTGGCGAGAGCCGTTATCTGGCCGGCGACAGCTACACCATTGCCGACATCGCGGTCTGGCCGTGGTACGGGCAACTGGTGCGCAATAATGTGTATTCGGCGGCCGAATTCCTCGCGGCCCAGGAGTACCCCCACGTGCAACGCTGGGCAGAAGAAATCGCCGAACGCCCGGCAGTCAAACGTGGCCAGCGCGTCAACCGCACCTGGGGTGACGAGGCCAGTCAGGTTGCGGAACGACATCAGGCCAGCGATCTGGATTGACGCCACTCCCTTAAGGATTTGTGCTGGACAAGGGCATCCCGGATCACAGCAACCTTTGTGGGATTTGTGCTGGACAGGCACATTCGCAATCACCACCAATCATTGTGGGAGCGAGCCTGCTCGCGAAGGCGCCAGGTCAGTCAACACTGACATCGCAGGCCTGCCGCTTTCGCGAGCGAGCCCGCTCCCACAGGGGATTCGGGTTGGAAATGAGGATTTGTGAGCCCCAGCAATTACAGTGGAATTCGCGCTGAACAGGCACTTTCGCCACCACCACCAATCATTGTGGGAGCGAGCCTGCTCGCGAAGGCGCCAGGTCAGTCAACACTGACATCGCAGGCCTGCCGCTTTCGCGAGCAAGCCCGCTCCCACAGGGGATTCGGGTGGGACATGAGGATTTGTGAGCCCCAGCAATTACAGTGGAATTCGCGCTGAACAGGCATTTTCGCAACCACCACCAATCATTGTGGGAGCGAGCCTGCTCGCGAAGGCGCCGGGTCAGTCAACACTGACATCGCAGGCCTACCGCTGTATTGCGCCATCAACTTGTCGAGGAACCCAAACAACTTGAGGTTCATCTGCTCATAAGCGTTGCGTCGAAGCGCCGTCGGCTGCTGAACGAAACGACGATCGACCGCCGCCGCCAACTCTTCACCGGACGCGGCAATCAAGCGCTCCACGACCTCTGTCGTGAACTCCATATGGCACTGGAAACCGTAGACCAGATCGCCGTATTCGATTATCTGACGCGGGCAGCCCTCACTGACGGCGAGGACCTTCGCCTGCGCCGTCAGCCCCGGCATGTCGTTGTGCCAATGCCCCACTTCGAGCGCATCGCCGAAGTGCGCAACCAGGGCATTGCCCTTGCCTGCCTCCGTCAAGGTGATCGGAAAATTGCCGATCTCCTTTTCCGGGCTGTGACCATGTGTGGCGCCCAGCGCTTCGCCGAGCAATTGCGCTCCCAGACAAACGCCCACCACTGCCTTGTTCGCGTTGATCGCTCGAACGATCAGATCGCGCTCGGCGGCCGCGTCGAAGTGCGGGCATTCGTCTTTGGTCGTCGCCGGCGATTGCGGACCGCCCAGCACCACCAGCAAGTCGATGTTCTCGACGCTCGCGGGCAAGGCCTCAAACGCATGAACGTGCGAATAACTCGCTTCATGGCCACGCTCGCGCACCCAGGTCTCATAGGCGCCGGGCGATTCGAATGCTTCGTGGACGACGAAATGAACGTTCATTGAAAATCCTTGGTGGACGGCTGGGAGAGTGATGCGCGAAAGACTATATGACACTTGGTGTCATATGCAAATTCGTTGCTGGAGCAGAGCTGCCAATCCAACGATCACCCTCTCACTTCTCTCAACCGGTCGCGTTCGACTCGACCAGATCCACTTGCTCAGCACTCCGACCGGCAAGCCAGGCGAGCGCAGACGCCACCACCAACACGGCAGCGCTCAACTCGAAGGTGGCTTTATAACCGCTCAAGTCAAACGCCAGCCCACCGACGATGGCCCCTGCTGCGATTGCCAGTTGCACGATGGCCACGAGCAGCCCTCCGCCGGCTTCGGCATCCTCGGGGAGTGTCTGCGCCAGCCAGGTCCACCATCCAACAGGAGCCGCCGTGGCGACCAGTCCCCACAATCCGAGCAGCACCGCAGTCAGCAGCGGTGAGGCTCCGAACTTCACCAGCGCCAGCGCAATGACCGCCATGATCAGCGGGATAACCGTCAGCGTGCGGTACAGGCCAGTGCCGAGGAATCTTTCGATCACAAAGGTCCCGATGAAACCGGCAAGCCCCAGCCCCAGCAGCATCAACGACAGGGTTGCAACACTGACCCCGGTGACGACCTCCAGAAAGGGCCGCAGGTAGGTGAACAGCATGAACTGCCCCATGAAAAATACGCTGACAGCGATCATCCCCAAAGCGACCGGCCATTGCTTCATCAACCGCAGGGCGTTGCCGCTACCGGTCTTACGCTCGCGCTGGAAGGACGGCAGGCTGATCAGCAGCCATACGGCCGCCAGCGCGGCGACCGGAACCACACAGAAGAATGCGCCGCGCCAGCCTATCAGCGCACCGAGGAAGCTTCCCGCCGGAGCGGCGATGACCGTCGCCAGCGCGTTCCCGCCGTTGACGATCGCCAGCGCACGGGATACTTGATCAGGCGGCACCAGACGCATCGCAGTCGCCGCCGACAACGACCAGAAACCGCCGATGGCGATGCCGATCAAGGCCCGCCCGAACATGAACGAGGGGTAGCCCGGCGCGAACGCGACCACTGTCCCCGAGACGATCATCAGCAAGGTCAGACCCAGCAGCAACTTCTTGCGCTCGACACGCGCGGCGACCGCTGCAATCACCAGGCTGGTCACCAGGGCGAACGCTCCGGACACGGAAATCCCCTGCCCGGCCTGGCCTTCGCTGATGTGCAGTTCGGCGGCAATAGGCGTCAGCAGGCTGACCGGCATGAATTCTGAGGCGACCAAAGCGAAGGCAGCCAACGACATGGCCAGCACCGCGCTCCAGCCGCGTTGTTCTGTAGAAAGGGAAGTCATTGGAA
The DNA here is from genome assembly GCF_003061005.1 of Pseudomonas sp. HMWF021. Lineage (GTDB taxonomy): Bacteria > Pseudomonadota > Gammaproteobacteria > Pseudomonadales > Pseudomonadaceae > Aquipseudomonas. Next base: position 50,069 of record NZ_QAIK01000117.1, read on the forward strand.
CTACCTGTATTGCGAGAGGCGTCCGGGCGATTGCCCGGACGCACTGTTTTTCAAGGCGCCAGGATCGCGTTGTCGAACCGCGTCTCTCCTGTAATGGTTTGACACATTCTCCCGGTCGATTCACCTCTGCCCTAGTGCATTCCTCTTGAATGCTTGCCTGATCCTCTGAGGTTGCAGGGCGGTATATAGGAAACCTCTGCTGGGCGGACTAGAGTTCGATCAACAGGAGCGACCCGACATGATCCCTACCCCCGCGCGCCAAGAATCGCCTTTGGCATTGAACATTGACCCGCGCGTGAGCGTGCCGGGGGACTTCCCCACGACCATACCCGGGCTGTCGCTGTTTCGTCGCGACCAGCCGGCGCCTCCCGCCGTGTGCATGATCGAGCCGAGCCTGATTCTGGTGGGCCGTGGGGAAAAGCGCTTATGGGTCGGCGGTGAGGGTTACCGCTACGACCCTTCGCGGTTTCTGGTCACCTCGCTGGATCTGCCGGCCAACTCGGAAGTGCTGGCCGCCAGCCCCGAACAGCCCTGTGTCGGGCTGGTGCTGAAACTGGATGTCGGCATGCTCGCCGAGATCCTCAGCAAAGGTGGCCTGCCTGCGAAACGGCAGCCGTCGATGAACACCGGCGCTGGCATAGGCAACCTGTCGTGCGCGCTGGAAGGCGCGCTCGAACGCCTGCTGGCATTGCTTGACGAACCTGAGGCGATCCCGGTGCTGGCACCGCTGATTCTGCGAGAAATCCACTATCGGCTGCTCCATACCGATCAAGGCGCGCGGCTGCGGCAGATCACGGCCGTCGATGGCCAGGGTTATCGCATCGCCAAAGCCATCGACTGGCTGAAGGTCAACTACACCGAGGCGCTGCGCATTGATGAGCTGGCGGCGCGGGTGCAAATGAGCGCACCGACCTTTCACCATCACTTCCGCCAGCTCACCGGCATGAGTCCGCTGCAGTACCAGAAGTGGCTGCGATTGAACGAGGCGCGCCGGCTGATGTTGATGGAGCGTCTGGACGTTTCGCGAGCGGCGTTTGCGGTCGGCTATGAAAGTCCCTCGCAGTTCAGCCGCGAATACGCCCGCCTGTACGGCACCGCACCCAGTCGTGACATGGCGCTGCTGCGTGGCGACCCCTTCGCCGCAGAAGCGCTGGGCAACGCGGCCAGTTGAGCAAAGAACACGCGTTACCGGTGAGGCGCCACGCAGCGTTTCACCGCTTATAAAAATGCACGTCAACCGATGATCGAGCGGGTGAACCATGGAACTACGAATCAACCAGAAAACCTATCAGGTCGATGCCGACGCCGATACGCCCCTGCTGTGGGTGATCCGCGATGATCTGGGCATGACCGGCACCAAATACGGCTGTGGCCTGGCGCAGTGCGGCGCCTGCTCCGTGTTGGTGGACGGCAACGTGGTGCGCTCGTGCGTCACGCCGGTGGCCGGCGTGGTCGGCCGTGAGGTCACCACCATTGAGGCGATCGAGGCCGATGACGTCGGCAAACGGGTGGTCTCGACCTGGGTTGATCTGCAGGTCGCCCAGTGCGGGTACTGCCAGTCCGGGCAGGTGATGGCCGCCACGGCGCTGCTCAAGCAGAACCCAAAACCGAGTGACGCGCAGATCGAAGCGGCGATGGTCAATCTGTGCCGTTGCGGCACGTACAACGCCATTCATGCCGCCGTGCATGAGCTGGCCGGCAAGGGAGACGCCTGATGAACGTGCGTATCGATCCTGCTCAGGAAGCATCAGCATTGGCCCTGCACGAACCGATCAACGTATCGCGCAGACGTTTCCTGGCCGGCACCGCCGTCGGCGCACTGGTGCTCGGCTTCGGCCTGCCGCTGGGCACGACTCGGGTGCAAGCGGCAGTGGCGGCCGCAACTGCCGAGTGCGGCACGCAGGTCCCGGCGTTTCTGGAAATCCGTCCGGACAACCGCGTGCGCCTGCTCTGCCCGTTCATGGAAGGCGGGCAAGGTACGTTCACCGCGATGGCGCAGATCGTCGGTGAAGAACTGGATGCCGACCCGGCAACCTTTCTGGTCGAAGCCGCGCCACCCGGCGAAGCTTATGTGGTGATGGAAAACGGCATGCGCATCACCGGCGGCAGCATGTCGGTGCGCATGAG
>NZ_QAIK01000117.1:52205-64163 GCF_003061005.1 Pseudomonas sp. HMWF021
AGCTTGGGGTGCCGGTGAGCGAACTGACGACCGAACCCGGCAAAGTCGTGCACGCCAGGTCGGGCCGCTCGCTGGCCTACGGCGAACTGGCCGAACACGCCATGGATCTGCCGGTGCCCGATCCGGCCTCGGTGCAGCTGCGTGATCCGAGCCAGTTCCGCTGGATCGGCAAACCGGTGAAGCGCGTCGATGCCTACGACAAGTCCACGGGCAAGGCGCTCTACAGCATCGACCTGAAGGTCGACGACATGCTACACGCCGCCGTTCAACATGCCCCGCGTTTGGGAATGACCGTGGGCAACCTGCGCAACGAAGAGCAGGTCAAGGCGATGAAAGGCGTGCATTCCGTGCATCGTCTGCCGGGTGCTGTAGCGGTGGTCGCCGAACGTTGGTGGCACGCCAAACGTGCAGTGGAAGCAATACAGGTCGACTGGCAGGAACCCACGGCCGACAGCAAAGTGCGGCCGATGCCCGCGGACTTTTCCAGCGACGCCTGGCTCAAACGTCTGGCTGACGACAAAGGCCCGGCCAGGGATGATGAAAATGAGGGCGACGTGGCTGCAGTTCTGGCCAGCGCCAAGACCCGGATCGACGCCACTTACCACAACCAGTACCTGAACCACGGCCAGTTGGAGCCGCCGTCGGCGCTGGCCCGATTCAATCCCGACGGTTCGCTGGAAGTCTGGCTGCCGAATCAGGCGCCGGACATGTTCCGAGCGGACATCGCCAAACGCACCGGGCTGGATCCGTCGCGCATCACCTTGCATTCGCCATTGCTGGGGGGCTTCTTCGGTCGGCACTTCCTGTACGACGCCGCCAGCCCCTACCCTCAGGCGATCGAGTTATCGAAAGCGGTTGGTCGCCCGGTGAAACTGATCTGGAGCCGCGAGGAAGAGTTCCTGCGTGACGTGCTGCGTCCTGTAGCCGCCGTGAATTTCCGCGCGGCGCTGGACAGCGACGGCTGGCCGCTGGCAATCGAAGCAATCAGCGCCACCGAAGGCCCGACCGAGGCGCTGGCCGGCAAGCAGGGAGAAAAGCTCGACCCGACGGCGCTTGAAGGGTTGTCGGGCAAATCCTACGCGATCCCCAACAAGCGCATCGCGCAGATCTACGCCAAAGGCCCGGCAATGCTCGGTTACTGGCGTTCGGTGGGCAACTCGCTCAACGACTTTTTCTATGAGTCGTTTCTTGACGAGCTGGCCGACAAGGGCGGCAAGGACCCGTTCGAATTGCGCCTGCATCTGCTGCGCGACAACCCGCGACTGACCACGCTGCTGCAAGCAGTGGGCGAGCTGTCCGGTGGCTGGAAGCGCGGGCCGTTTACCGCCGCCGACGGCAGCAAACGCGCACGAGGCGTGGCAATGGCGTCACCGTTCGGCACTCAGACCGCTGTGATCGCCGAGGTCTCTATCGAGAACGGTCAGGTCAAGGTGCACGACATCTGGCAGGCAATCGACCCCGGCAGCATCGTCAACCCGGCGATTGTCGAAGCGCAGGTCAATGGCGCAGTGGCGCTGGGCCTCTCGCAGACGCTGGTGGAGGAAGCCGTGTGGATTGATGGCAAGCCGCGCGCGCGCAATTACGACCTGTATCCGATTCTGCCGCCTGCGCGGATGGCCCGGGTTCACGTGCGCGTGGTCGAGAGCGGGGAAAAAATGGGCGGCATCGGCGAACCACCGCTGCCCGCCGTCGCGCCCGCTGTCGCCAATGCGGTGGCAACGCTGACCGGGCAACGGGTGCGCAGCCTGCCCATGAGCCGCCACACCTTCACTTGATCAGCGCCGGAGCCTCCATGAATAACAGCCGATTCGCAAGAACCGCAGGCTGGCTGGCAGTGCCGTGCCTGGTCGCGGCAGGCCTGCTGGCCTGGTACGTCACCCGCGAGCCCGTCTCGCGCCTTGAACACAACCACACCGCCGTGGCCGATATCGACCCGACGCTGGTCGCGCGTGGCGAATACGTCGCCCGACTCAGCGATTGCGTGGCGTGCCACAGCGTGCCGGGCGGTGCGCCGTTCGCCGGCGGCCTGGAAATGGCCACACCGCTGGGCGCGATCCACGCGACCAACATCACCCCGGAGCCGGAAACCGGCATCGGTCGCTACAGCCTGGCGGACTTCGACCGTGCGGTGCGCCACGGCGTGGCACCCGACAGCCGTCGTCTGTACCCGGCGATGCCCTACCCGTCCTACGCCAAGCTCAGTGACGATGATGTGCGAGCGCTGTACGCGTTCTTCATGAAAGGCGTGGCACCGGTCAAACAGGCGAATATCCCGAGTGCGATTCCTTTCCCTTTGAACCTGCGCTGGCCGATTGCGCTGTGGAACGGTGTGTTTGCCGATACCGGGCCTTACGAGGCCAAACCGTCGCAGGATGACGTGTGGAATCGCGGTGCGTACCTCGTGCAGGGCGCCGGGCATTGCGGCAGTTGCCATACGCCGCGCGGTCTGGCGTTCAACGAGAAGGCACTGGATGAATCCGGCACGCCGTACCTCGCCGGCGCCTTGCTCGATGGCTGGTACGCGCCGAGTCTGCGTGACGATCACAACACCGGCCTGGGCCGCTGGAGCGAGCCGCAGATCGTGCAGTTCCTCAAGACCGGGCGCAATGAACACGCGGTGGTTTACGGCTCGATGACCGAGGCGTTCAACAACTCCACGCAGTTCATGAGCGATGACGATCTGACCGCAATTGCCCGTTATCTCAAGTCATTGCCGGGGGACCGTCAGCGCGACGGCCAGCCATGGCAGTACCAAGCGGTTTCGGCGACGGAACGTCTGGACGCGCCCGGTGCTCATACCTACGTGACCCGTTGTGCTTCCTGCCACGGGCTCGACGGCAAGGGACAGGCAGAATGGATGCCGCCGTTGGCCGGCGCCACTTCGGCACTGGCCAAGGAAAGCGCCTCGGCCATCAACATCACTCTCAATGGTTCGCAGCGAGTCGTGGCAGCCGGAGTACCGGACGCCTATCGCATGCCGGCCTTCCGTGAGCAGTTGTCGGATCAAGAGATCGCCGAAGTGCTGACCTTCATGCGCAGCACCTGGGGCAATCAGGGCGGCGGCGTTGAAGCGCAGGCCGTCAACAAGCTGCGTGAACGTACGGGTCCGGCCAGCAGCAGCCCGATCATCCTGCAAATGCGTTAGAGGAATTTTGATGGAAAGCATCGACTTGCTGGTCCTGCGCACCGCGCGGGACTGGCTCGCCGTCGGAGAGCAAGTATTGCTCGCCACGGTGGCGCGCACATGGGGCTCTTCACCGCGCCCGACAGGGTCGATGATGGCCTTGCGTAATGACGGTCGCGTGGTGGGCAGCGTGTCGGGCGGCTGCATCGAGGACGACCTGATCGATCGCTACACAACCGCCCATGGCGGCAGCGGCCTGAAGGACGCGGCGCCCGAGGTGGTGCGCTACGGCGTCAGCGCCGACGAGGCGCATCGTTTCGGTTTGCCCTGTGGCGGCACGCTTGAGCTGATTCTCGAGTTCAATCCGTCGTGGCAGGTGCTGAACGAACTGCTGGTGCAACTCGATGCCGGGCAACTGGTGCGCCGCTGCCTGGCACTGGATAGCGGTCGCGTCACGCTGGAAACCACGGCCACTCCTGAGCAATTCAGTTTCGACGGCCAACAGATGTTCAATACCCTGGGGCCGGGGTATCGGCTGCTGATGATCGGTGCCGGCGCGCTGGCCGAGTATCTGGCGACCATGGCGCTGTTCAACGGCTTCAAGGTTGCGGTGTGCGACCCACGTGCCGAATACATCGAAACCTGGGCAGTGAACGGCGTGGAGCGGATTATCGGCATGCCCGATGATGTGGTGCGCGACTTCGCGGTCGATCTGCGCACCTGCATCGTCGCCTTGAGTCATGATCCGCGACTCGACGATCTGGCACTGCTCGAAGCCCTTCACAGCCCGGCGTTTTACATCGGCGCCATCGGTTCGCGGCGCAACAGTCAGCTGCGCCGCGAACGTCTGATCGAGCATTTTGGTGAGACCCAGGCGTCACTCGAGCGGCTGCACGGGCCAATCGGTATCTACATTGGCAGCAAGACACCGGCGGAGATCGCGGTCAGCGTGATGGCCGAGATTCTGGCCGCGAAGAATGGCGCCAACCTGCCGAAGGCGTTTTCGATTGCCAGCGCCAAGGCGCAGGTAGCCTGACGGGCTGGAACAATAGCGATCTGCAGGGCCTTTAGAAGCTTACGTGTAATCACCCAGTCGCATCGACAGCTCAATGTCATCCGCAAACGGAACCGACAGGTAACCATTTTGTGGCTCACGCACGTGGGCCAGATATTCCGGGCAATAGTTGGTGTTGTCCGCCACCACCAGCGCGCCCGGCTTCAGGTGCTTTTCCACCAGCCTCAAGACGTCGCCGTACAACGCCTTGGCCCCATCGAGCAGGAGCAAGTCAACTGACGGCGGCAGGTCGCTGGCGAGCGTGACGAGCGCATCGCCTTCGCGGATTTCCACCAGATCGCTGACGCCGCCCTCGATGAAGTGATGGCGGGCCAGGGCGATTTTCGACGGTTCGAATTCGCTGCCGATCAGTACGCCGCCACCGTTGTCGCGCAGTGCCGCCGCCAGGTGCAGAGTGGACAGGCCGAACGAGGTGCCGAACTCGACAATCGCTTTGGCCTTGCTAGTGCGCGCCAGCATGTACAGCAGTTTGCCGGTGTCGCGCGAGACTGGCAGCCACAGGTCCTTGAGCATGGCGTAGAGTTGCAGGTACTCGGTCTTGCTGTGCATCAGGCGCTCGCGCTCCTCGCCCGACACCGTTTCCAGCACTGGGCTGGTGGCGGCGCAGGCCTGGCTGTAGAGGCGTTCGATCAGGCTGGCCAATGGTTCAGAAGTCAGGGTGGTCATGATTGCTTTCCGTCAATGGGGGATTAAGATGCGAGTGATTCGTCGCATTTAAATGATGCGAGTGATTCACTCGATCCGCTATTCGCGTTTCCCCCGAGGCCCGAGCCGCCCATGAGCAATCGTCAGACCGCCCGTATTTCCTCGCGCAAGCAGCCGCAACAGGCACGCTCCGCCGATCTGGTAGCGGCGATTCTGCAGGCGGCTATTCAGGTTTTGACCGAGCATGGCGCGACCCGATTCACCACCGCAAGGGTCGCCGAAAAGGCGGGTGTGAGCATCGGCTCGCTGTATCAGTACTTCCCCAACAAAGCAGCGATCCTGTTCCGCCTTCAGAGCGATGAGTGGCTGCACACCACGCAGATGCTGCAGCGAATTCTGGAAAATCCCGATCATCCGCCTCTGACACGCCTGCGCACGCTGGTGCAGGCGTTCATCCGCTCGGAGTGTGAAGAAGCGCAGATGCGTGGTGCACTGAACGACGCCGCCCCGCTCTATCGCGATGCGCCCGAAGCCCACGAAGTGCGCGCGGTCGGGCGCCGGATCTTTGCAGGCTTCATGCTGCAATTGCTGCCTGACGTCGGCGATCCAACCCGTATCACGGCCTGCGATCTGATCCTGACCACGCTCGGTTCGGTGGGCAAAGACTTTTCCGGCACTGAGCGCACCGATCAGGAAATCACGGTTTTCGCCGACGGGTTGGCGGACATGTTCAGCGCCTACATTGTGGCGCTGAATCAGGTCGCCTGAAGCGCAAAACTCCGGCAAAAAAAAGCCCCGCAACCGAATGAGGTGCGGGGCAAAGGATTGGTTGGTTGCGGCCAACCAAAGGAGCTCGGTCAGAACGGTTTACGCAGCCAGGTCAGATGCAATCCTGCGCGGCGCGTTCAAAGCTTGATGGCAGGAAGTTGGAGGCCAGCAAGTGGCGCTCGTAGATGAACACCTTGCCGCCGCTGCCGGCCTTGTAGGCTTCCAGCACGTTATCGGCGGAGACCTTGCTCGGCACCACGATCCGATAACTGCGCTGGGTCTGCGAGACGGTCGGGTTCAGCGCACTGCGCTGCAACTTCGGCACCACGCAATCGGCGTATTGCGCCGGGGTCTTGCTGGTCTGCAAGGTCAACGTCGGATCATTCGGCGCTGAGGCGCAACCGGCGAGCAGCAAGGAGGCAACGGTCAGGGACGGGGCGAATAAAGCGCGCATCGGGGTAATCCTGAAAATAATGGTTCGGTTCAACTGGCAGCGGTTCAGCGTCACGTCGCCCCCGCTGCCCTTTATGGTTTTGATATTCAGCTGGAGGCCACCAGCGCCTTGAGCGAGGCATCGAACTGTTTCAAGGCATTGAGTTGCAGATCACGTTGCTTGTCGATCTGCGCAGCGATTTCCTGCGCGGCCTTGTCGTGTACCCAGACCGACGGGATCTGTTTTTCCACCGAGCCTTCGGCCTTGCCGATGTACTGCAGGTCGGCGTCGTAGAAGCGCGCGATGAAGTGCGCTTCATACAGGCTGTTCTGTTGGGTCAGCAGGCGGTTGAAGGTGTCGAGTTTCACCACGATGTCCGGATGCGCCAGAATCAGCGCATCAAGGTTGTCGTAGACGGTCACCGACACGAACTGGCGCTGCAACGAGCTGAGCAGCCAGTCGATCGCCAGTTCCGGATCGGAACTGCGCACAAAGGCTGCGCGAATCCGCGAGTCCAGCGCATCCTTGGCACCGTGCAGCGCCATGTCGTGGTAGCGCGTCAGGTATTGCAGGTTCTCGCGGGTGTTTTCGCTGTACAACACACCCACGCTCTGCGAATGCTGCAAGTTCGCGGCGCTGCCGGCGATGGGTTGAAGATGACACTCACAGGCATCGTCTGCGTAAGACGGTGCCGTGGCTACCACGCCGCCCATCAGCAGGGCGATCAGTGCCAGTCGGGTCAGTGTCTTCATCGCGCAATTTCCTTGAGCTGCGTGTTCAATGAAGGCGATTTTCCGCCTATTGCCTGCAAAGCTGAACTTGCGTTTCGTGATGGTCACTATTACTTCTAGCGATAGTTACCGACGAAAAAGTTTGTTAGATGCTCAGCCACAATGACTAGAACAACAGTGAGGAAGCCGATTTGAGAACCTTTGACCTGATCCGCGACGCAGTTTTGCCCGACTTTCGCGAGCGAGTGGCCGAATATCTGGAGCAATACGAAAAGGTGTTGCTGGACAAGAACATCACCAATGCGCAGCTCAAGCGCGATACCGCCAACCAGTTGCGCGGTTATCTGCGCGGGCTGAACACCACGCGCGTGCTGGGCATGGCGTACTGGGAAGAACTGGATCGGCGGATCGTCGACACCTGGCTCGCGCCCGCGTCATGACCGACTAGACTTGCCGGGCTGCCAATGTCCCGTCAGTCGAACCGGAGGTGTCCCCATGAGCAACAGCGAACCTGCAACCTTCAACGGCTGGGCCGCCACCGCCGCCGGCGCCCCGCTGGAACGCTACAGCTACGATCCCGGCCCCTTGGGCGAAGAGTACGTTGAGGTCGCCGTGGAATACTGCGGTGTATGCCACTCCGATCAGTCGCTGATCGATAACGATTGGGGCATCAGCCGCTACCCGTTCGTGCCGGGCCACGAGGTGGTCGGCAAAATCGTGCGCATGGGCCCGCAGGTGCGCGGCCTCGAACTCGGCCAGCGCGTCGGCATCGGCTGGTACAAGGGCAGCTGCATGCACTGTTCGTCCTGCATCAGCGGCTCGCAACAACTGTGCGGCACTGCGCAACCGACCATCATCGGCAGCAACGGCGGTTTCGCCGATCGGGTGCGTTCGCACTGGGCGTGGGCGATTGCGGTGCCCGCCAATCTTGATCCGGCGATGGTCGGCCCGCTGTTCTGCGCCGGTTCCACCGTGTTCAACCCGCTGCTGCAGTTTGGCGTCAAACCCACCGACCGCGTCGGCGTTGTCGGCATCGGCGGCCTCGGTCATCTGGCGCTGCGTTTTCTAAATGCGTGGGGTTGTGAAGTCACCGCGTTTACTTCTTCACTGAACAAGCAGGACGAAGCCAGGCGTCTGGGCGCGCACAACGTCGTGGCCTCGACCGACAGCAGTGCACTGAAAGCGATAGCCGGCACGCTGGACTTTTTGCTGATCAGCGCCAACGCCGATCTCGACTGGACAGCGATGCTCGCCACCCTGCGCGGCAACGGCCGGCTGCATTTCGTCGGGGTCGTGCCCAGCGCGATTCCGGTGCATGTTTTCGATCTGATCCCGCAGCAGAAATCCCTGTCCGCCTCCCCGGTCGGCTCGCCCGGCACCATGGCGACCATGCTCGAATTCTGCGCCCGGCATCAGATTCTGCCGCAGGTCGAGATGTTTCCCATGAGCAAGGTCAACGAGGCGGTCGACCATCTGCGTAGCGGCAAGGCGCGCTACCGCGTGGTGCTGGACGCCAGCCAGTGACGATTGCGTGCGGCGTCTGCCTGCGCAGATGCCGCACCTCCTGCCAAAACGCCCCCAAACGCTTACAATCGCCCGTCTAACCGACCTTCAGACAGGCTCCCCAAGAAATGCCGCTCGACCCACCAACGATGCTGACCATCTCGATCGCTCTCGCAGCTGCTGCCGCGCTGTACCTGGCGGTCGAGTGGCGCAGCATTCGTGAGCCTTCGCTGCTGTTCTGGAGCGCCGGTTTCGCCACGATCACCCTCGGCTCCACCCTGGCCTTGCTGCGCAGCAACGGGTTTCTGCTGATTGGCATCTGGTTTGCCAACGGCTTGCTGGTAACCGCGCACTTCCTGTTTTTGTTGGGGGTGGCGCGCTTCACACAGATCCGCCTGTCCCCGGCCTGGTATCTGATCTTCGTCAGTTGGCTGATCATGCTGTTGCTGCCGGACGGGCCGCTGTGGTCGAAAGTCATGCTGGCCGCCAACTCGTTGCTGGTGGCCGCCTCGACGCTCAAGGCCAGTCTGCTGTTGCGCCCGCATGGCAAGTCGCTGAGCGTCGGCGCCGTGCAACTGCGCTACGTGCTGTTGGGCCACGGCATTTTCTATGTGGCCAAGGCCATGACGGTGATGATCCCGGGCACACTGATCGATCTGGCCGCATTCCGTGGCGAAATCATCCAGATCTCGCTGGTGGAAGGCGCGATGGCGATCATGCTGATCGCGCTGTCGATGACCGGCACCGAACGCTATCGGCGCGAAGAGCAGATCGCCCGACTGGCCGCCCGTGATCCGCTGACCGCCCTCTTCAACCGTCGCGCCCTTGAAGTGCGCGCCCCGCGCCTGCTGCGGGAGGTCTGTGCAGAGCAACCCGGCGCGCTGCTGCTGATCGATATCGACAATTTCAAACTGGTCAACGACCACTACGGCCACACGGCCGGCGACCGTTTGCTGGTGGCCTTGAGCGAGATGATCCGCGCCGAGTCTCCCGAGGGTGGGCTGGCCGCGCGTCTGGGCGGTGACGAATTTGTCATTCTGCTGAGCAACGCGCCCAGTGAACAGATCGTCAGACTGGGCGACACCCTGCGCGATCAGTTTCAGCGCATTGCGATCCAGAATTTCCCCACTGCCGAGCCGGTGACGCTGAGCATCGGCGCCACCCTGTTCAACAAGCCGCCGGCCAGTCTGGCGGCGCTGATCGAGCAAGGCGATGCCGCACTCTACGAATCCAAGCGCGGCGGCCGCAACCGTCTGCGCCTGACCGGGCTCACCACTTCAGGATGATCAGACCCATGTCCCGTTCCGAGACTTCCCTGCAAGACCTCGCCGCCCCCGAGGGCGTCTGCTACGGCTGCGGCGGCCGCAACCCGCATGGGCTGCACGTCAAAAGCTACTGGCACGAGGACGGCGTGCATGTGATGGCCGAACACCGGCCGGACGACAAATACTGTGGCTGGCCGGATCTAGTGTACGGCGGTTTGCTGGCGATGCTGATCGACTGCCACTCCAACTGGACCGCGATGGCTTACCACTACCGCGCCGAGCAGCGTGCACCGGGCAGCCTGCCGCGCATCGACTGCGTCACCGGCAACCTTGGCATCAAATTCATCAAACCCACGCCCATGGGCGTCACCCTGACCTTGCGCGCCAGGGTCGAAGGCGAAGTCGGGCGCAAGACCCGGGTGATCTGCGAGGTGTACGCCGGAGATGTGCTGACGGCGGTGGGTGATTCGGTGTTCGTGCGAGTCGACACCCACCAACTGGCGGACGCAGCACACGGCCGCTGACTCCCCCCTCCCCTGTAGGAGCTGCCGCAGGCTGCGATCTTTTGATTCTGCTTTTGAAGGTCAAAGTCAAAAGATCGCAGCCTGCGGCAGCTCCTACAGGAATGACGCTTGAGCAAACCCGGCTAGGCGCATCTGTCCCGAAATCGTCGAGGCTATAGCAGACCGCACTTCCAGGAGTCTTTACCCAGTGTCCGAGCTGCCGACCCACTTCGCCTACACCCGACGCTTCAACGCCGTGCTCGCTTACATCGACGCGCATCTCGAGGGCGACCTGTCGGTAAGCACGTTGAGTCAGGTGGCGAACTTTTCGGCGTATCACTTCCATCGGCAATTCAGCGCCTTCGTGGGCGTGCCGGTGTCGCGCTATGTGCAACTGATGCGTTTGCGCAAGGCAGCCCATCGGCTGGCCGCGCAGCCGCAACACTCGATACTGGCCGCCGCGTCCGACGCCGGTTTCGAGAGCCCGGAAGCCTTCAGCCGCGCATTTCGGCGCGACTTCGGCATGACACCGAGTGCCTTCAGGAAGCAACCGAACTGGCAGGTCTGGAATGCGGTATTCGCCATCCCTCACTTTTCCAGGAGCGTCATCATGCAAACCAGAATCATCGATTTCCCCACCGTACGGGTCGCCGTACTCGAACACTGCGGTGCGCCGGGCGAGGTTGCGCAAAGCGTGCAGACATTCATCGCCTGGCGCATGCACAGCGGCCAGTCGCCCGTGGCGTCGAGCCGCACCTTCGGCATCCCCTACAACAACCCCGACACCACACCGGCAGAGGATTTTCGCTTCGCCATCTGTGGCGAGATCGACGAAGCCGTGGCGCCCAACACCTTCGGCGTGCGCGAAATGCTCATTCCCGGCGGGCGTTGTGTGGTGGTGCGTCATGTGGGTTCACCGGATCACATCGGCGAAACGATCTACCCGATCTACCGCGACTGGCTGCCCGACAGTGGCGAAGAGTTGCGCGATCATCCGCTGTTTTTCCATTACCTGAGCGTCTATCCCCAGACGCCGCAGGAGCAATGGCAGACGGACGTGTACGTGCCTTTGCAATAAATGAAATCCCCATGGAGAAAAAGCAACCGTTGCCATACCCTGACGCCTGAAAAATGACCCAGGCTCAGCAGGGAGCGCCCGTGAAATTCTTTAAAAACCTTTTTTCCTCAAGCAAAGAACACGAAACCAAAGCCTCGGAACAACCGGAGGCAGACGTCGTCACCTTCTCGTACGACGACTTGAGCGACGCGGAAAAGACCAATCTGGCGCTAAGGGAGGCCAGTCAGAAATGCCTGGACCGGCACTGGAACTCGATCGGCACCAGCGAGCAGGACGTACTGGGCTACGCGATCAGTCCGAGTTTCATGGGAGGCCCGGACTGGCCGTCTACCCGCCAGGCCTACCGGGTGGTGCGTCGTGGAGACTCGATCATCATTGCCACGGAAGGCATGTCCGATCCCTTCGATGGCGTTGAAGGCCTCGGCAACGGGTTCGAAATGGAAATGTTCATCGAAACATCGGACATTCCCGAGCAAGCGCGCGGCCTGCCGGGAGACGTCGATCCTTTCCAGCGAAGCTGGGCATTCGAGCTGCTGAAGCACCTCGCAGCCGACGTGGCGAACGCGGGAGGAATCACGGGAAAGCTGGAAAGATACGGTTCGATGTCATACGAGATTCCCGGCTTCAGCCAGTCACACTACATGTGTGATCAGTTGCCAGCGCACTTCGTCACCGAAGACGACATGACCGGCATGCTGCTGGGCGCCCCTGAAGCGGATTTTCCGACGCGAATCGAGGACATGCCCCTGTCAGCGGTCAAGCTGGTCTGCGTGACACTGATTACCGCTGCCGAACTTGAATACATTCGCAAGGGCGGGCAAACCGCTCGGGAC
>NZ_QAIK01000117.1:64173-84293 GCF_003061005.1 Pseudomonas sp. HMWF021
CACCTGCGATCTCAAGCGCGCCAGCGTGATTTGACTGCCGGCCCCGCCTCCCGGAAAAGGAAACGGGGCCTCGCTACCCGGCAGACAAAAAACAAAATCTCCATGTGCTCCCCTCGTTCTTTTCTACGTCGCACTGTTCATTGCCCGTTCCTGTCTGGAGTTGCCTCGATGCCATCGCCCAAATCCCTGCCCTCTGCCCTGCTGGGCCTGGCCCTCGCCTGCCCGGCCATGGCCGAGGAACCCAAAGGCATGGAGCTGGGCCAGGTGCTGATTTCGGCCGAGGAACAGAGCGGCGCTGATGCCTCCGTCGCCGAGGCCCAAGCGCGTCTTGCGCAGGTGCCCGGTGCCGGCAATGTGGTCGACATGCGTCAGCCGTTGCAGGGCCGGGTGGCGAGCAATCAGGATGTGCTGGCGTATCAGCCCGGGGTCTACGCGCAGTCGGCGGGTAACGAAGGGGTGAAGATTTCGATCCGGGGTTCGGGGATCAACCGCGCACCGGGCGCCCACGCTTCGGGGTTGTACACGATGCTCGACGGCCTGCCGCTGACCGGCCCCGGCGGCACGCCCTACGAATTGCTCGAACCGCTGTGGCTCGACCATGTGGAAGTGCTGCGTGGCGCCAACGGTTTTGATCGCGGTGCGCTGGCCCTGGGCGGCGCTGTCGATTACGTCAGCCACACCGGTTACGACGCGCCGAAACTGCAAGTGCGCTACGCCACCGGCAGCCACGGCTACCAGCAGCGCCAGGTGAGTTCCGGGCAGGTGCTGGGCGACTTCGATTACTACGTGTCGCTGACCGATTCGAACGCCGACGGCTATCAGGATCACACCGCCAGCGAGAGCAAAGGCGTGATCGCCAACTTCGGTTATCGCTTCAATCCGAACCTGGAAACCCGCTTCTATATCCGCTATCGCGAGACCGACAACGACCTCGCCGGCCGCGTAACCAAACACTCGATCGAGCACGATCCCCGGGCGGCCAACCCGGCCTACGTGTCGCGCGATGACAGCCGCAAGCAGCCGGGCAGCACCTTCATCGGCAACAAGACCACCTACTACATCGACGACGATTCGAGCATCCAGACCGGTCTGGTCTATCACGACTATCCGATGGACCTGCGCGAAGGCCCGAACCGTCTGAAGGTGGCCTACACCGACGTCAGCGGCACGTTCGATTACAAGCGCCGCGACACCTTGTTCGGCATGGAAAGCCGCAGCACCGTGGGCCTGCGCACCACCAAACACCTGCCCAATGACGGCGCCAGTGAATTCGTGCGTATTCCCAGCGGCAACACCGCCGGTTATGCGCCGGGCACCCGCATGCGCAACTTCACTTATCAGGGGTCGGACACCGTTCTGCACGTCGGCAACGATCTGGAGATCGCCGACGACCTGTGGCTGACCACCGGCCTCGCCGCCATCTACACCCGCCGCGAAAGTGCCGTCACCTACCCGCAGGGCGGCGGCAAGACCAGCCTGGGCGACTGGGACTACGCGCCGCGTCTGGGCCTGCGCTATCAGGTCACACCGGACCTGCAACTGTTCGGCAACCTCAGCCGTTCGGTGGAAGCGCCGCACCCGTGGTCGCTGATCTACAGCTCGAACATCCGCTTCCCGGCCGGCAACGGCGCGGCAACCGGCACCCAGAGCGACCCGATCAAACTGCAGAACCAGACCGCGACCACCCTCGAACTCGGCGGTCGCGGCGACAGCGCACTCGGCCAGTGGAGCCTGGCGTGGTACTACGCCCAGGTGCGCCACGAGTTGCTGTCGGTATTGCCGGATGCCACCGCCGTCACTCCGTACGAACTCAACGCCAGCCCCACCGTGCACCAAGGTGTGGAAGCCAGCCTGCAAAGCACGCTGTGGTCAGCCGCCGACGGGCGCAAACTGAGCCTGCGCCAGGCCTACACCTTCAGCGACTTCCACTACCGCGACGACCAGCGTTTCGGCGACAACCGCCTGCCGGGCCTGCCGATGCACTACTACCAGGGCGAACTGCGCCACGACTGGCCGCAGGGCTTCTTCGCGGCGGTCAACACGCAACTGGTGTCCAAGGTCGCGGTGGATTACGCCAACAGCTACTACGCCGATCCCTACGCACTGTTCGGCGCCACCGTCGGCTACAACGCGCCGAAAAACGACTGGCAAACCTGGCTCGACCTGCGCAACCTGACCAACAAGCGCTACGCCGCTACCGTCACGCCGGGGTATGACGACAAAGGTCTGGATGCGGCGCGGTCTACGCCGGGTGAAGGGTTGGGGGTTTATGTCGGGGTGTCGTGGAGTCTGCTCTGACGGTTTGCATAATCGGCAACCCGCCGGGTTACTACTCCAACGCAGGCAAATGATGACGCAAAATATTCTCCAGCCCCGGCCGCGTATGTTTCTCCCAAGGGCAAACATCCTGCGCATCGCCTGTGTGCAGATACTCGCCGGCATCAAATGCCTGATAGATGTCAAAGGCAGGCTGGGGCATTTCTGCGTGCATCGACACATCAACGATGGAGTTGATAAGTGCATTCATCACTTCATCGCCAAACTCAAAATCACGCGTGTTTGACAGGAAATCTCTGGCTACGGCGATCGCGACTTGATTAAGCAGATCGGGACATTCGACCTGCAGCCGCTCACAAAAGGGTTGCAGATCGATGTTCAAACCTTCTTCAATCGCTTCCAGCATGACCAGATAAAGATCGGCTTCACTCAACGGCCTACTCATTTTTCCTGCTCTGTTCTTGATGACTCGCCCTCTCACTCATAAAACTTGCCGGCCAGCAAAATGCTCGCACAGCGCTGCCATACGTTGGCTGAAGCGACATCCGCCGCCACCTGCCTGGAACTGTCGATCGCCCAGGCACCTGCGGCCTCGAGAAACGCATCCACAGATCCATTTTCCCAACCCAAGGCGCCCCGCCCATAGGGTGACAGCGGTTCGTTCATCGTCCGCTCACGGGCGAAATCGGCACCCAGTGCCTGAATGAACGTAATGAACGATTGCTCGTCGTTCACGCGTTCCAGCAACTCATCAAGATCATCAGGCGCAGACATCGTGGCACTTTCCGTTTTGTGAATGGTTTGCCCGGGATGCTGCTATGCATCGACCAAAGGGTCAATCAGTCCGTCAAAACGGCCCCTGCGTCATCACCCGTGTCTCGATGATGCTGCGCAACGCCGCGACCCGCTTCTGATACAGCTCAGTCAAGCAAGCGACCTTGGCGCCACAGGCCTTGCGGCTTTTCAGAAAGGCATGTTGTTCGCCGATCAGCGCGTCGCGCCCGCCCATCGGCAGCAGGCGTTTGTCGAGGCTGAACAGCTCGCCCATGGTCACGTCCAGGTCGTTCAGCGTGCGGTTGGCGCAAACGGCTTTCTCGTCTGGCGTCCGCGCCTTGGCGCAGTCAAAACTGGCGGCGTAGGCCGAATCGGCGGCCAGCCACAAACCGGCGCCGACTAACGCGCCAATCACCGAAGAAATTTCTCGAACTCGTGTCATGTCGTCGTATCCAACGTTGTAAGCCAATGGAGGTATGAAAATGAAAAACACTGACGACCGCAAGCCTGCAACCCCTCACAACGCGCCACCGCTCGACGCTGCGGGCAAACCGGTGGATGTGGTTCGCCGCGATCTGCAGGACAGCGACGACGACACCAAAGCTGTAGACGAGGTGCTGACGCCGACCTCGATCCGTACCAAAGAACAGGAGGCCGAGGAGCTCAAGCGTAAGACCGATGCGATCGAACGCAAGGTTGCCGACGGCAACTGATCGCGGCTGAACCTCACCGTCGACGATATATGCCGGGCGTGTGGATTCTTTATCGCGAACGAATCCACACGGCTTGCCCTGCCTCGCGCGACGCCGCACTGGTTGAAATATCCCCCCCGAATCAAGTCCTTGCATTCACCCCGTCACCGCTTTTGGTACAACGCCAATACGCCGTCCACGACCGTTCGGCGCTTTTTCTGGCAAGGTCGCAAATTCGCATCTAGGGTTGCATCGCTGGCGATATGCCAGCTAACCCGCGAGCGTTAAATCGGCGCTCGCCCGTAGCGGCACTGGAAAAGAAATCAGGGATGGTTTTTGTGCTTGCGGTTCTCCTGCGCTCTTGCCGAGCGCGCTACTGATCCCTGCGTTTCGTTGTGTTCTATCAAGGACAGAAAGATGAACAACGTATCGGTCAATTCTTTGCATCTGCCACTCCGGCAGGCCACACGCGACGCCCCCGAAGTCCCGCCCGACGGATTCGGCTGAGAACGCTGGCGCCGGCCCGGGCGTATTGACGCCTGCACTGCGCGCACTGAAACCCGCACTCGATCAGATCCCGACGGATCAGGTAACCCGCTCGTGGAGAACAGCGCCTGCCGCTGCTCTTGCAGGTCGCGGCTGCCTGGCTGTCAGGTACGGCGCCCCTTTTTCGCGAGGGGCGGTTTTGCAGCACCGATGAGGAAACCTCGCTATGTCCCGTTCAACGGCCAGCATCCCGCCTTACGGGGTCGCCATTCAAAGTGCGATCAAGCAAGGCGACGTGCAACACATGAAAACGCTGTTGCAACAACGCGACACCAGCAAGCCTGAAGCGCAAGACCTGAAAGACGCGTACGAAAAACTGGCCAGGGAAGTTTCCAGGCACGAAAAGTCCTGAAGCCATCAATCACATTGCAATGGAGGCAAACAACATGTCCGGTTCTACTGAAAATGTCGGCCTGTTCCCGGTGAGCTATCGCATCGGCACCGGCGCACCCGGCGCGCAATCGCTTACCCTGAACTTGCTGGTCTCGACACCCGATACGAAAGTCAACGGCACCGCCGCGATCACCCAGGCGACCAATCCGCCACTCGACGAGCATTCCGACGTCTGGGGCGAGTACACCTACCTCACCGTGATGTCCCCCGGCGTCAGCAAAATCCTCGTGACCGCCCAAGGCAATCACGGCGGCCCAGGCGCCAACTCGATCATCAATTTCGATGTGCGTCTGGTGGTGGGTACTGACTGGCGCGAAGGTGTCGCCAACTATCGCTACTTCGATGGGCAACGCTGGCATGAGGTCAACAACGCCCCGGCGCATCTGGTGGAGTCGATACCCTCACCGTTCAATCCCGGCCCGGTAGTCAACCCGCACCCACCGATCCTGCCGCTGTATGCCGCGCCGATCCAGAGCGCCATTGCCAGCGGTGATCTGGCACAGATGAAGAACCTGGCCCGACTCGCCGAACAGCAACTGGAGCAACTGCCGAAATTGCGCGACGCACTGGACACCGCGAAGAAAGAGGTCAGCCGGCTGCAGAGCCACTGAGTCAGGCCACTTGATCCGCCATTCACTTAGGGAGTAGCACCATGTCGATTGGACTTTTTCACACCCGCCTCAGCATCAGCAATGCACTGCCCGGCGCACCGGTTCTGAACCTTGATCTGCTGGTCGATACCGTACACAAACGTGTCAGCGGGATTGCCAGCGTGTTTCAGGCCACCTGGCCGACGGTCAATTTCCGGACTCAGGTCTGGGGCAGTTTTTCCGAAACCAAACTGACTGCAAACGTCGAAAACCACATCATCCTCACCCTTGACGGCGGTCCGAGCGGCCCGCTCAGCCAGATCGCGCAGACCTTCCACCTCCGAGGCATTCTGGGCGGCGACTGGGCCAGCGGTTTTGTCGATTATCGCTATGAAGAACAGGGCCAGTGGCACGAAGTGAAGCACGTCGCGGTGCATCAGGCACCCAGCGAGCAACCGCACCCCACGCCGCATCCGCAGCCACTGTACGCCGTGGCCGTGCAGCAGGCGCAGACCGGCG
The DNA here is from genome assembly GCF_003061005.1 of Pseudomonas sp. HMWF021. GTDB lineage: Bacteria > Pseudomonadota > Gammaproteobacteria > Pseudomonadales > Pseudomonadaceae > Aquipseudomonas. The sequence continues at coordinate 69,965 of NZ_QAIK01000117.1, forward strand.
GCAATCTGGCGCAACTCAAAACCGTGGTGCAACAAGCCGAGCAGCAAGTGGCGCACGAGGGCGCCTTGCGCAGTGCCCTTGAGCATCTGAAAGCGGAAATCGCGCATCTGGAAACGCGCTAACCGACAGACCCCGGGCGCGATTGCAAAGGATCTCGCCCGGGGCTTGTTCAACTGCGGTCAATCCCTTCGAAGCGCGCACCGGATTGTGCGCAAGGATTTCCCATGTCAGACGTGCGCCCTGCCCGTTATCTCAGCGACACCGATCTCAAACGCTACGTGCCGGTGCATGTGGTCTGGGAGATCACCCTGGCCTGCGACTTGAAATGCCTGCATTGCGGCTCCCGCGCAGGGCATCGCCGGCCTGACGAACTCAACACCCGCGAATGCCTGGACGTCATCGATTCGCTGGCCGCGCTTGGCACCCGCGAGATCACCCTGATCGGCGGCGAAGCCTATCTGCGCAAGGACTGGACACAACTGATCAAGGCCATTCACGACCACGGCATGTACTGCGCGATCCAGACCGGCGGGCGCAACCTGACCCCGGCGAAGATGCAGGCGGCGGTCGATGCCGGGCTCGACGGCGTGGGCATTTCCCTCGATGGCCTCGCGCCGCTGCATGACGCGGTGCGCAACGTCCCCGGCTCGTTCGACAAAGCCGTGGACACCTTGCGCCGGGCCAAGGCTGCGGGGCTGGCGGTGAGCGTCAACACCCAGATCGGCGCGGCCACCCTGCCCGACTTGCCGGCGCTGATGGACACCATCATCGAACTCGGCGCCACCCACTGGCAGATCCAGATCACCGTCGCCATGGGCAACGCGGTGGACCATCCGGAACTGCTGCTGCAACCCTATCAACTGCTGGACGTGATGCCGCTGCTCGCGCGGCTGTACCGCGAAGGCATAGACCGTGGCCTGCTGATGAACGTCGGCAACAACATCGGCTATTACGGCCCGTATGAACATTTATGGCGCGGCTTCGGCGACGAGCGCGTGCACTGGACCGGTTGCGCCGCCGGCCAGACCGTTCTGGCGCTGGAGGCCGACGGCACGGTCAAGGGCTGCCCGTCATTGGCGACCGTCGGGTTCTCCGGCGGCAACGTGCGCAACATGAGCCTGCACGACATCTGGCACTACAGCGAAGGCATGCATTTCGGCCGCCTGCGCTCGGTGGATGACATGTGGGGTTACTGCCGGGGCTGCTACTACAACGATGTCTGCCGGGGCGGTTGCACCTGGACTTCGCACTCGCTGCTCGGCAAACCCGGCAACAACCCTTACTGCCATTACCGCACCCTGGAGTTGCACAAGCGCGGGCTGCGCGAGCGCATCGTCAAGGTCGAGGACGCGGCGCAGAAATCGTTTGCGGTCGGCCGTTTCGATCTGATCACCGAACGCATCGACACCGGCGAAAAAGTCAGCAGCGTCGGTGACAGCGGTCAGGTAATCAAACTGGCGTGGATCAATCAGGGCCAGCAATCACCGGAACAAGGCCGGATCGCCCCGCAACTAAGCCTGTGCCGCAGCTGCTTGCAGTACATCTATCCGCACGAGGTGATCTGTCCGCACTGCGACGCCGATGTCGCCGCCGCCGAAGCCGAGCACCAGAGCGATCGGGCGCGACAACAGGCGATCATGAACACGCTGACCGGGCTGCTGGGCATCGCGCCCAGTCACTTGAGCTGAGTGCAAGGGCTCGGCGCCAGTCCTGAAATGGAAATTTCTCTTCTCTGTCCCGGGTTTTCGTGCCCGGGACAGCCTTCCCTCTGCCCGTAAAGCCCCGGGTTTACTGGGCTTGGCCGTTCTGCTTCAGCAATTTGTATTCACATCCCAGCTTAATAATATTTTACCGATACCCCCCTCCTGCCTAGTCTGACCGCAAGCAAAACGGACCAGCCTGAAGCGATCCGAATCCACTTGCCTTGCCAGGAAGGATGTAGAAATGACCACTGAAATAATAAAAACAGACACGCTTGTCGTGGGGGCCGGACAGGCAGGTGTGGCGATGAGCGAGCACCTGAGCAAACTCGGTGTGCCGCACCTGGTGCTGGAGCGCAGCCGCATCGCCGAACGCTGGCGCACCGGGCGCTGGGACTCGTTGGTAGCCAACGGTCCGGCGTGGCACGACCGCTTTCCAGGGCTGGAATTCGATGATGTCGACCCCGATGGTTTCGCCCCCAAGGAGCGTGTGGCGGACTACTTCGAAGCCTACGCGAAGAAATTCAACGCGCCGATCCGCACCGGCGTCGAAGTCAAAAGCGTGGTGCGCAATGTCGGGCGTCCGGGCTTTACCGTCGAGACCTCCGAAGGGGTGATCGAAGCCAGCCGCGTGGTCGCGGCGACCGGGCCGTTCCAGCGTCCGGTGATCCCGCCGATTGCGCCGCAAGACCCGCGCCTGCTGCAGATCCACTCCGCTGACTATCGCAATCCGCAGCAACTGCCCGCAGGCGCGGTGCTGGTGGTGGGTGCCGGTTCGTCCGGCGTACAGATCGCCGATGAACTGCAGCGCTCCGGCAAGCAGGTTTACCTTTCGGTCGGCGCTCACGACCGTCCGCCGCGCGCCTATCGCAACCGCGATTTCTGCTGGTGGCTGGGGGTGCTCGGCGAATGGGATCAGGCGGCGATGAAACCCGGCCGCGAGCACGTGACCATCGCGGTCAGCGGCGCGCATGGCGGGCGCACCATCGATTTTCGCGGTCTGGCCCATCGCGGCATGACCCTGGTTGGCGTGACCGAGTCGTTCAACAACGGCGTGGTGACCTTCAAGCAGGACCTGGTGGACAACCTCAAACGTGGCGATGACAACTACCTCGCCTTGCTGGATGCCGCCGACGCCTACATCGAGCGCAACGGTCTGGATCTGCCCGAAGAGCCCGAGGCGCGCGAAACCTACCCGGATCCGGAGTGCGTGAAAAATCCGCTGGTCGATCTGGATCTGGCCGAAGCCGGCATCACTTCCATCATCTGGGCCACCGGGTTCGCCGTGGATTATTCCTGGCTGCAGGTCGCAGCGTTTGACGACAAGGGCAAACCGCAGCACCAGCGCGGCGTGTCCAGCGAGCCGGGGGTGTATTTCCTCGGGCTGCCATGGCAGTCGCGGCGCGGTTCCTCGTTCATCTGGGGCGTGTGGCATGACGCCAAGCACGTGGCCGATCACATCGCCACCCAGCGTAAATACCTCGATTACAAGGATGCCGAGCAGCGTGAAGCGGCCCTGCATTCGAACGCCAACACCAAAGCCGCCGACACCGTCGACGCTTGATTGCCCACTTTCGCGGCGGCGCCCGGTGCGCCGCTCAATACCCAGTCTGGAGCTGTACATGAGCAAGCCAACCCACACCCGCATCCGTATGTTCAACACCAAGGACACCTACCCGAACCAGACCCTGGACAACGACCTGTGCCAGGCCGTGCGCGCCGGCAACACCGTGTATGTCCGTGGTCAGGTCGGCACCGATTTCGACGGCAATCTGGTGGGCCTCGGTGATCCGCGTGCGCAGGCCGAACAGGCCATGCGTAACGTCAAGCAACTGCTCGAAGAGGCCGGCAGCGACATGAGCCACATCGTCAAGACCACCACCTACCTGATCGACCCGCGCTACCGCGAGCCGGTGTATCAGGAAGTCGGCAAGTGGCTCAAAGGCGTGTTCCCGATTTCCACCGGGCTGGTGGTGTCGGCACTGGGGCAGCCGCAGTGGCTGATGGAGATTGATGTGGTGGCGGTGATTCCCGAGTAAGTCGGCAGACCGAGTCGCGGCCTTCGTTGGCAAGCCAGCTCCCACAGGTATTTGAGGTGCCTTCAAAGTTTTGTGATCAACCCAATTACTGTGGGAGCTGGCTTGCCAGCGATGAGGCCCGCAAGGACAACAAATTTCTGGACCGGAGTTAGACCATGACCTTTTCAATCGCAGCCCGTTGCCCCGAAACCGGCCAGTTCGGTGTCGCCATCAGTTCCTCCAGCATCGCCGTCGGCGCACGTTGCCCGTGGCTGTTGCCGGGGGTTGGTGCGGTGTCGAGCCAGAACATCACCCTGCCCTCCCTCGGCCCGGAAGTCCTCGCGCTGATGGAGCAAGGCCACGCGCCCGACGCGGCGCTGGACCAGGTGCTGACCCGCAACGGCTACAGCCAGTACCGGCAGATCACCGCAATCAACCACCTCGGCCAGACCGCACATTTCAGCGGTGCCCAAACCCTCGGCGTACACAACGCGGTCTGCGGCGAACAATGCGTGGCGGCCGGCAACATGCTCGCCGGGCGTGCGGTGATCGAGGCGATGGTCAGCGCCTTTGAAGACGGCGAAGGCCAATTGGCCGATCGCCTGCTCAAGGCCTTGCACGCCGCCCAGGCCCTGGGTGGCGAGGCTGGTCCCGTGCATTCGGCAGCCGTCGTCGTGGTCGGCGAGCAGACCTGGCCGATCGTCAATTTGCGGGTCGACTGGGCGGACGCAGACCCGATCGGCCAGTTGCAAAAACTCTGGGACGCTTATCAGCCACAACTGCAGGACTACATCGACCGCGCTCTCGACCCGGCCAAGGCGCCGGGTTATGGCGTTGCCGGAGACGATCGATGAGCAACAGCGTCGCGTTGCTCAAGACGCTGGTGGGCTTCGACACCACCAGCCGTGAATCCAACCTGCAGTTGATCGAGTTCGTGCACGACTATCTCGCCGAATTCGATGTGTCGTGCGAGTTGATCTACAACGCCGAGCGCAGCAAAGCCAACCTGTTCGCGAGCATTGGCCCGGCGGAGCAACCGGGCATCGTGCTTTCGGGGCACACCGATGTGGTGCCGGTCGACGGCCAACCGTGGACGGTGGCGCCATTCGAACTCAGCGAGCACGATGGCAAGCTGTTCGGGCGTGGCACGGCGGACATGAAGGGCTACATCGCCTGCGTGCTGGCCTTGGTGCCGGCGCTGATCGCTGCAGAGCTGCGCATGCCGGTGCACATCGCCCTGTCTTACGACGAAGAAGTCGGCTGCCTCGGGGTCCGCTCGCTGCTCGCCGAGCTGGAGCAGCGTCCGGTCAAACCGCTGCTGTGCATTATCGGTGAACCCACCGAACTGAAACCGGTGCTCGGCCACAAAGGCAAACTGGCGATGCGCTGCGACGTGCACGGGCATCCGTGCCATTCGGCCTACGCACCGCTGGGGGTCAACGCCATCGAGTACGCCGCCGAGCTGATCGGCGAACTGAGGCGCATCGGCCAGCAACTGAAGGCGCCCGAGCATCACGACGCGCGCTTCGACCCGCCCTACAGCACGGTGCAGACCGGGGTGATCAGCGGCGGCAAAGCGCTGAACATCGTGCCCGCCGATTGCCGCTTCGACTTCGAAATCCGCGCCCTGCCCTCGCAGGATCCAACCCAGGTCGCACAACAGTTGCAAGCTTACGCCGAGCAGCAAGTGCTGCCGCGCATGCGGGCAGTGAGCGAGCACAGCGCCATTCGTTTCAGTGAACTGTCGGCTTATCCCGGCCTGGCCACCGATGCGCAGAGTCAGGCAGCCGAGCTGATCGCGGCGTTCTGCGGCTCACAGGAATTCGGCACCGTGGCGTTCGGCACCGAGGGCGGGCTGTTCGATGCGGCGGGTATTCCCACGGTGGTCTGCGGTCCCGGCAGCATGGACCAGGGGCACAAGCCCGATGAGTTCGTCAGTCGTGCGCAACTCGATGCCTGCGATGCGATGCTGCAACGGATGCTGACTTTTATCCGCGCTTGAAACACGGCTCGACGCACGTTCAGGCGTACAGTCGAGCCAACTCCTCCCGGCAATGATCGACGAACAACTGCACCGGTTTGGTCAGTTGCACCCGGCGCAGCCAGGCTGCCGACGAACCCGAGCCGGTCACGGTTTCTGCCAGCGGCACGCACACCACTTTCTGCCCGTCGTAGGTGTACTCGCCAAACGGTCGGGTCACCAGAATCGAAAAGCCGAAACCGCGCCCGACCATGCCGCGCACCATCTCGATCGACGGTGAGCTGAAGACGATGTGCGGGGTCAGCCCGCGCTCCTCGAAAATGCTCACGAAGTAGGTACGGCTGGGCACCACGTCGAGCAGGATCATCGGTTCCAGCACCAGATCGTGCAGCGAGACTTTCGCCTGTTGCGCAAAGCGGTGGTCGGCCGGCAGCAAGGCGTAAGGCTGCTGGGGCGGCATCAGCGGCGTGGTGTCGATGGTGGTGTCGAGGTCGTGCTCGAACAGCATTGCCACATCGATGCTGCCGGCGGTCAGTGCCTGCACCAGTTCCTGCTGTTCGCCGTCGCGAATGCGGATTTCCACCCCCGGCCAGCGCTCCTTGAAACCGGCGATCAGGCGCGGCAGGTACAACGGCGCGACCGTTTCGAAACAGCCGATATCGATCTGCCCCGAGACCACGTCGTTGTCCGCCAGCGCGTTCTGCTCGAACTCATGGGCCACCCGCAGCAACTCCAGCGCCTTGCGATAGAAGCGCGAGCCACTGGGCGTCAGCGAAACGCCCTGGGCGTGATGGCGGATGAACAGCTGCACGCCAAAGCTTTCTTCCAGATGCTTGATCGCGGTCGATACCGACGGCTGGGCGATGTAGAGCTTGCGCGAAGCTTCGGCGACGCTGCCGCAATCGGCGGTGGTGACGAAGTATTTGAGCTGGCGCAGGTTGTAGGCGGCCATGGAAAACCTCTGCAAGTGAGACAACGCTTTTGTGTTGAGGAGACTTATCTGTGGTCAGGGCAATTGTCTGTGGTTAGAGGGTTCTGTGGTGAGGGGATTTATCCCCGATGGGCTGCACAGCGGCCCTGTTTCCAAGGTCAAAAGAGGGGCCGCTTCGCGCCCCATCGGGGATAAATCCCCTCACCACAGACTGGGTAAATCCAGAAAAGAGTGAAGCCTGAACATACCGGAGCTACGCATTACACGCGGCATATATTTTTTAAGGTCTGAAGCAACAAACTTACTAATTTATCTATCCCGGGCCTTTGCACATGATCGCTTCAACAAGAAATGCGCCGTCCGTGTCGGCGCTTACCGAAGTACGTCCACGTACTCATCCTTGCCTTGGAGTTCGTCATGTCCACCTCTGCAACAACGTCCGCCCCGCTCATTGAAAAACACACGATAGGATACGTGCCCCCCGAAGATCGCCACGGAAAGGTCAGGGATCTGTTCACGCTGTGGTTCGGCGGCAACATCGCGCCGTTGCCCATCGTCACCGGCGCGCTGGGCGTGCAGTTGTTCCACCTGAATCTGGTCTGGGGCATTGTCGCGATTCTGGTTGGTCACCTGGTCGGCGGCGTGCTGATGGCGCTGCATTCAGCGCAAGGCCCGCAGATGGGCATTCCGCAGATGATCCAGAGCCGCGCGCAGTTCGGTTCGCTCGGCGCGCTGCTGGTGGTGCTGATTGCCGGGGTCATGTACATCGGCTTCTTCGCCTCCAATATCGTGCTGGCCGGCAAGTCGCTGCATGGCGTGGTCGACAGCGTCCCGGTGCCGGTCGGCATCGTCATTGGTGCCCTCGGTTCGGGGATCATCGGCATCATCGGTTACCGCTTCATCCACGTGCTCAACCGCATCGGCACCTGGGTGCTGGGGATCGGCATCGTCGTCGGTTTCGGCTACATCTTCACCCATATTCAAACCGATGACTTCCTCACCCGCGGCAGCTTCAACCTCTCCGGCTGGCTCGCCACCGTGTCGCTGGCCGCGCTGTGGCAGATCGCATTTGCGCCGTACGTGTCCGACTATTCGCGTTATCTGCCGGCGGACGTGAAAGTCTCGTCGACGTTCTGGACCACGTATCTGGGTTCGGCGCTGGGCTCGAGTCTGGCGTTCATCTTCGGTGCCGTCGCCGTGCTGGCGACCCCCGTGGGCATGGACACCATGGACGCGGTCAAACTCGCCACCGGCTCGATTGGCCCACTGATGCTGGTGCTGTTCCTGCTCAGCGTGATCAGCCATAACGCCCTCAACCTGTATGGCGCGGTGCTGTCGCTGATCACGTTGGTGCAGACCTTCGCCTACCGCTGGATCCCGACTGCCAAAAGCCGTGCGGTGATTTCGATCATCGTGCTGCTGGCCTGCTGTTTTGCTGCGGTCGGCGCGTCCAAGGACTTCATCGGCCACTTCGTCGACATGGTGCTGGTGTTGCTGGTGGTGTTGGTGCCATGGACGGCGATCAACCTGATCGACTTCTATGCCATCCACAAGGGCCAGTACGACATCCAGTCGATCTTCCAGGTCGACGGCGGCATCTACGGCCGCTACAACCCGCAGGCGCTGCTGGCCTATGCGATCGGCATCGGGGTGCAGATCCCGTTCATGAACACGCCGCTGTACGTCGGCCCGGTGTCGGCACACATCAACGGCGCGGATCTGTCGTGGCTGGTGGGGCTGTTGGTGACTTCGCCGTTGTACTTCTGGCTGGCCAATCGTGACAGCGCTTATCGGCGGCGGATGATGGGCGGGAAACTGGTGGGCAGTCTCTGAGATTGACTCAATGTAAACACAAGGCCCGCCACTGTGCGGGCCTTGTGCATTGCAGTGTGGTATTTCTTGTGGCTGGACAGTCAGCCACAACACAGGGGATCCCATGCTGCGAATACTGGGCAAAGCGTCATCGATCAACGTGCGCAAAGTGCTGTGGACCTGCGCCGAACTGCAGATCCCGTTCGAGCGTGAGGATTGGGGCTCGGGCTTCAAACCCACCGACACGGCGGAGTTTCTCGCACTCAATCCCTGCGCCATGGTGCCGGTGATTCAGGACGGCAATTTCACCCTGTAGGAATCGAACACGATCATTCGTTATCTGGCAGGCGTCTATGGCGGCGCAGACCTCTACCCCGCGGAGCCGCGAACTCGCGCGCGGGTTGATCAGTGGATCGACTGGCAGGCGTCGGAGCTGAACCGGTCGTGGTCGTATGCGTTCATGTCGCTGGTGCGCCAGTCACCGGATCATCAAGACAGCGCCGCGTTGGCCAACGGCGTCGAGCAATGGTCGAAGACCATGGGCATCCTTGATCAGCAATTGCAGAAAACCGACGCATACGTCAGTGGCGAAGCGTTTTCGCTGGCAGATATTCCTATCGGGCTGTCGGTCAATCGCTGGTTCGAAACACCGCTCGCGCATCCGGACTATACCGCCGTCAGGGCGTATTACGAGCGTTTGAGCCAACGCGAAGGCTTTCGCCTGCACGGCCGAAACGGTACGCCATAACGAAAAAAACCTCTGGTTCCGGATAACGGAACCAGAGGTTTTTCATTGACCTGAACGGCAGATCAGGCAGGCACGCCCAGAATGATGTGCGAAGCCTTGATCACCGCCGTGGCGCTGACGCCTTTGGCCAGACCCAACTCGGCAACGGCATCACGGGTAACGATCGAATAAACCTTCGAACCGCCCGCCAGCTCGATCACCACTTCCGCATTGACCGCACCGTCGGTGACGCTCAGCACTTTGCCTTCCAGGCAGTTGCGCGCCGACAGGCGAATGTCGCTGGATTCGGTCATCAGCATCACCCACGGTGCCTTGACCAGCGCAACGGCTTCCTTGCCAACCGCAATGCCGAGGGTCTTGAGGCTTTCCATGGTCACGACAGCAACCAGTTGCTCGCCCCCGGCCAGGGTCAGAACCACTTCGGCGTTGACCGCACCGGCCTGAACCTGGCTGACTTGGCCTTTGAATACGTTGCGTGCGCTGACTTTCATGATGACGTCCTGTTTTTTGACTTTGGAGTTAAGAAACGGCGCATATCATCAAAGTTGACGCTGTATAAAAACAACTACAGCGCTGCGCTCTGTTGTCACGCCTGCACGTACACCCAAGCATTGACCCCTGACGTTAGCACCACGCTGACCCGTTTGTAGTCCGCCACTTCGTATTCATCGGCCGCTGCCAGTTCCTGTGCGGTGATGTGAAATACCGTGCCGCCAACTTCGTCCGCCGGATTGTCGCTGACCTGCACGATCGGGTGATGGGTTTTGCCGCTGGTGGCGAGCACCGCAGGATCGGTGATCTCGACCATTTGCTGCTTATAGCCCGGCAAGCTGTCGGTTTGACCTTGCAGCTCGCGGCCGAAATTCGACAGTTGAACCGCGCGGTCCTGCAAAGTGCCGTAAGAGAAAAGCAGCACGGTTTTTTCGCTTGAATCAGTCATGGGTGGTCCTTGATCAAATCAACAGATCTTCATAAAACGCACCGAACGGCCGCTGCGGGTGGGCGATCTGGATTTCGAGAATCCACACCCCGGGATTCGGTGCCTGCTCGAAATCACCGAGATTGCCGCCGCGATGGATCGCGTGAGGGAAATCGCTGACGCGGTGGCCCTTGATGTCGAGATTGAGTTTCCAGCCCATGGCTTCAGCCTGATCGCTGGCATAGCGGTACAGTTCGACACCGCTCACGCCTTGGCGCCATAGCGCCTCGACCCGCTTGAACAGCTCCTTGGACGCCGCCGCGCAGGCGATCATTTCCGGATCGGAGCCAGTGGTGAAGGTTTCGCCGGCATCGCCTTCGTGCCCCTGCCAGACCACGCCCATGTCGATGAAGAAAATGTCGTTTTCACCCAGCACCGGATCGCCTTCGGAGCGTTGCTTGAAGGTCTTCAGGGTGTTGGCGCCAAAGCGGATCAGCAGCGGATGCCAGATGCGGTCCATGCCCAGTTCGGCGAGGATCTGCTTGCCTTGCTCCTGGGCCTCGGATTCACGCATGCCCGGCTTGACCACCTTGGCGATGGCGTCGACGGCTTTCCAGGTCAGGTCCTGCGCATGGCGCATCGTTTCCAGCACAAACCGCTCACCGACTGCTTCTTTTCCGCTCAGGGCTGCACTCATTTCCTTGTTCCTCATGGCTACGCTGTATAGTTTTTTATATTGCGAAACGCCGATCAAGATACAGCCATGACACAACGTGTCAATTACTCTTCTGCACGCACCACGCCGCGCTCCTCCAGCAAACGCACGAACATGCTCAAGCTGCGCGACACCGTGCCCCGGCGCCACACCAGCCACGTGGTCAGATAACGAAAATCCGCCGCCAGCGGCCACACGCTCACGGTTGCGCTGCCGGGCATACTCTGCAGCATCTTGCGTGGCATCAGCGCCAGCCCGGCACCGGCGCTGACGCAGGCGAGCATGCCGTGGTAGGACTCCATCTCGAAAATCTTGCCCGGCACCGCAGCGTCGGTGCTGAACCATTTTTCGAAGTGATGACGATAGGAGCAGTTGGAGCGGAACGCATAGATGTTCTCGCCGTTCACATCCGCCGCGCGCTGCACCGCGGCGTGATTGAGTGGCGCGATGATGACCATCTCTTCCTCGAACGCCGGCACGCCTTCCAGCGCCGGGTGCAGCACCGGGCCATCGACGAAGGCCGCCGCCAGACGCCCGGCGAGCACGCCGTCGATCATCGTCCCGGACGGGCCGGTGGACAGGTCCAGATCAACTTTGGGGTGTAACTGGTTGTACGCCGCGAGCAGTTCGGGAATGCGCACTGCTGCGGTGCTTTCCAGCGAGCCGAGGGGGAATGCGCCCTGCGGCTCTTCGCCAGCGACGGTGGCCCGCGCCTCCTGCACCAGGTCGAGAATGCGCCGCGCGTATTCCAGAAAACTCCAGCCGGCGGGCGACAGGCGCAAACGGCTTTTCTCGCGAATGAACAGGTCGACGCCCAGATCCTGCTCCAGTTGCTTGATCCGCGTGGTCAGGTTCGACGGCACGCGATGAATCTGCGCCGCTGCGGCGCTGATGCTGCCGTGCTCGGCCACGGCCTTGAAGATTTCCAGCTGCACCAGATCCACAGTCATTCTCCAATCGTGAAAGAAACGATCTTTATTATTCAGTTTCCAGAAAACAAACGCCACCCTACTCTAGGCCCATCCACTGAACACGCAGGACGACGCCATGAGCCAGATTTCCAGCCAGACCCACGCCATCTCGATCAACCCCGCCACCGGCGAGCAGGTCGGTCACTACGCCTTTGAATCGGCACAAGCCCTCGACGCTGCGCTGACCCGCGCCGCGTTCGGTTTCTCGAAGTGGAAACGCAAGCCGCTGCAGGATCGCTCCCGTGCCCTGACCGCCCTCGCCGGCGCTCTGCGCGACAGCGCCGAAGCCATGGCGACCATGATCACCCTGGAGATGGGCAAGCCGATCGCCCAGGCCCGTGGCGAAATCGAAAAATGCGCCAAGCTCTGCGAGTGGTACGCCGAAAACGGTCCGGCCATGCTCAGCGCCGAACCGACCCAGGTCGAAGGTGGCAAGGCGCGCATCGAGTACCGACCACTCGGGCCGATCCTCGCGGTGATGCCGTGGAACTTCCCGATCTGGCAAGTGCTGCGCGGCGCGGTTCCGGCGCTGATTGCCGGCAACACCTACGTGCTCAAGCATGCGCCGAACGTAATGGGCAGCGCCTACCTGCTGCGCGACGCCTTCAAGAACGCCGGTTTCGCCGACGGCGTGTTTGAAGTGATCAACGTCACCCCCGAAGGTGTTTCGACCGCCATCGCCGACCCGCGTATCGCTGCCGTCACCCTGACCGGCAGCGTCCGCGCCGGCATGGCCATCGGTGCTCAGGCCGGTGCCGCGCTGAAAAAATGCGTGCTGGAGCTGGGCGGTTCCGACCCGTTCATCGTGCTCAATGATGCGGATCTGGATGAGGCCGTGCAGGCTGCCGTCATCGGTCGCTACCAGAACTCCGGTCAGGTTTGCGCAGCAGCCAAGCGTCTGATCATCGAAGAAGGCGTGGTCGAGGAATTCACCCGCAAATTCGTTGAGGCCACCCGCAAGCTGAAGGTCGGCGACCCGTTGTCCGCTGACACTTACATCGGCCCGATGGCGCGTTTCGACCTGCGTGACGAACTCGACCAGCAAGTGCGCGATACCCTTGAAGAAGGCGCGACCCTGCTGCTGGGCGGTGGCAAAGCCCAAGGTCCGGGCAACTACTACGAACCGACCGTGCTGGCGGACGTCACCGACCGCATGACCTCGTTTAAACAGGAACTGTTCGGCCCGGTCGCCTCGATCATCACCGCCCGCGATTGCGCCCACGCCATTGCCCTGGCCAACGACAGCGAGTTCGGCCTGACCGCGACGATCTACACCGCCAACGTGCAACTGGCGCAGCAACTGACCAGCGAACTGGAAACCGGTGGTGTGTTCATCAATGGCTATTCGGCCAGTGACCCGCGCGTGACCTTCGGTGGCGTGAAGAAAAGCGGTTTCGGCCGTGAACTGTCGCACTTTGGCGTGCGCGAGTTCTGCAACGCACAGACGGTGTGGCTGGATCGTCGCTGACAGACAAAACCGGGCCAGGCCCGGTTTTTTTTTACGTGTGCCCCTGCTCGGAGTCGAGTCTGAGTGCTTGCTGTACCGCGCCATCCACACTCAGCCCACTGAGGATCACACCGTTGGCCGTTACTTCGGGCAGTTGCGCCAGCACATTCATTGCTTCGTGCTTGAGCCGGGCCAATATCAGCCGCTGGCCTTCCAGGTGCACACGCAGAAAGAACGCCTGCAGGGCCTCGATGCTGGTGCCGTCCAGATCCGGTGTTTCCTCAAGACTCAGGATCACCGTGTGCACCGGCACGTCGCAATGACGCACCAGGCGCAATGCCGCGCCGAGAATCCGCTCGACGTTGGCAAAGAACAACGCTTCACCGGGCCGTACGATTAACACGCCCGGTTCAGTGACCGCCGTCGGATGACGCTGCAGATCGACAAAATCATGCCCGCCGTCGATCCGCCCGAGCACCTGTATATCCGCCGCCGACATCTGTTTGAGCATCAGCAGCACACTGATCGCCACCGATACCAGCAACCCGTCCAGAATGCCCAGCAACAACACCGCCGCAACCGCGCACAATACCAACACCCGATCACGGCGCCAGACAAAGTAACGTCCCAGCGGCTGCAGGCTCAAACCCCGCGCCAGCGCGTGCATGACGATCGCCGCCAGCACCGGCTCCGGCGTCAGCGCTATCCACGGCAGTACCGTCAACACGATCACCAACACCACCAGCGCTGCCACCCCGCCGGCCCAGCGTGACGTTGCCCCCGCTGCCTCGTTCGCCGATGTCGCGGAATATCCGGCCCCGGCCGGCATGCCATGAAACAGCCCGGACAACAGATTGGAAGCACCGAGCGCCAGGAGATCACGGCTGGAGGTCACGCGGTCGCCATGTTTGAGGGCGTAGGAACTGATCGATCCGTAAGACTCGGCGTACAGAATCATCACCAGCGCGAAGCCCACCTCCCCCAGCCGCAGCCAATCGGCGAACGGCAACACCGGCAGGCTCGGCAGTTCCAGGCTCAGGTCGATCAAACCGATCAGCTTCACACCATGGGCCGGCAGGTTCAGCCA
>NZ_QAIK01000117.1:84303-84652 GCF_003061005.1 Pseudomonas sp. HMWF021
CACCAGCAGGCCACCGGGCAGCCGAGGAAAGCGTGAGAACAAGCCCAACAGCACCAGCGCCGCCGCTGCAACCGCAGCTGCCGGCCAGTTCCATCGCGGCAGTTGTTCGAGCAATTGCGGGGCGAAGCGCACCAGGTTGGCGTCGGTCAGATGCACCCCGACCACGCTGGCGACCTGCTTGAGAATGATGGTCAACGCCAGACCGAAAGCAAAACCGCGCAACACCGGTTTGGCGATAAACGAAGTGACGCTGCCAAAACGAAAAATCCCCGCGAGCAAGAACAGCCCGCCGGTGACCAGCACCAGCCCCACCGCCAGCGTCGCGCGCAATTGCGGGTCGCCATTGGCC
>NZ_QAIK01000118.1 GCF_003061005.1 Pseudomonas sp. HMWF021
TTTTCTTGGCGATAGCCACTGCGGTGGTTTTCTGAGCCTCGGTCACTGCAACAGTGGAGGACAGGGACACAACGCCTTTGTTGGTTTCAACTTTGATATCGGTGCCTGGGATGCCTTTTTCGGTTACCAGGTCGCTTTTGACTTTGGTAGTGATCCAGGTATCGGAAGTAGCTTCTTTAGCCTTGGTCATTTCACCGGCGGCCAGAGTCATTGGAGCCTGGGTAGCCTGAGTGGTCTGGGCGAATGCGCCGGAAGCCATGGTCAGGGTCAGCGCGGTAGCAGCAGCGGCAGTGATAGCGAACTTCTTCATACGAGTAACTCCTGTTTTTTCTGGAAAGTCTGCTGGGTTGTCTTGTCAGCAGGGTTACTGGGTATATTGCGAAGGCTGTGCCAACTTTTCGAAAGACAATAAATCGTTATAAATCAATCGGTTATGAATTATGCAAATTTTCGAAATCATGCAATTTGCATGAGACGTGCATTATTGACATGCAAGTTGCGGCTTTTCCGAAAGTTCCTAACACGCTGAAATTATTGAAGCTTTTCCCAGCGCCAAAAGACAAAAAAATGCCCCGCAACGCGGGGCATCCGGTGACGCTTGTCGAGTCAATCAGGCACCGCTGCCCGGGCAACCCTTAGGCGCGTAATCGGCGTTCACCGTCGAAGCGCAGCTCCAGACACCCGCCGCCGAGCCGGTCCCCGAAGAACGAGTCAGCGTGATGGTTTTGCCCAGCACTGGAGCCGGAGCGTTGGCCAAGGTGCAGACGATGGTCCCCGCGCCAGTCGACGCCGTGCCGGACGCGGTCACGGTGCCGCAATTGGTGGTAGTAAACGACGCGCTACCTGCCACCAGCGTCAGCGTCGGGTCCGTACCTTGATTAATGGTGTCCTCGAAAGGCACTTTTAGCGCGCTGATTTCCGCCAGCCCGGCAGTGACTTTCGAGCGTGCCTGATACTTGGTGTATTGCGGCAGGGCGATGGTCGCCAGAATGCCGATGATCGCCACCACGATCAGCAGCTCGATCAGAGTGAAACCTTTTTGGTTGTTCATAGACAGGCTCTCCATGCATGAGTCGGAATCTCATGATCTGCAAAGGGCTCAGCATAGGCCGTGCCAACCGCTTGCAGACCCC
>NZ_QAIK01000119.1:0-42144 GCF_003061005.1 Pseudomonas sp. HMWF021
CGTGAAAAACCGCGAAGCGATCAAACGCGCCCTCGATTTTTACCTCAGCCCCGAACCACTGAAACCACGCCAGCCGAGCACGATGTTTTTGGTCAACCCCGGCGTCGACACCGAGTCGCTGCTCGCCCACGCTTACGAATCGTTGGCCTGCGCCAGTGCCATGGCCAGTAACTTCGCCGGTGAACTCGGCAGCCTGCAACGCAGTACCGCTTTGGCGATCCAGCAAATCATCATGCTCGCCGAACTGGCGGTGAACCGGGCGCTTGACCGGGTTGATCCGCAGTCCTGATTGCGCAGGCGATACGCAGTAAAAAACCGCCGGCCCGACAGGGCGGCGGTTTTTTTGTGGAGCGTTGTTAACGCAATGATCAGATTTACTTCACGGGAATCAGTCCGACGTCTCTCACCAGCATCTGGACAAGCTTTTCCATATGGGTGAAGCGTTGATCTTTTTTCTCCCAGCGATCTATGAAAAGCAGGCCAGTGTCATCCACCTGGATCGGTGTCCTGACAATGTCCCCGCTGCGGGAGCGATGCACCAGGCTGGGCAGCGCATTGTCAGTGTGTTCGATGAGGAACTGGCCATTCCCGGTCAGCCTGGCTCGATCAATGGGTACGACGGCTGCTGGTCTTGGGGTGTTCGGCATTTCGACGTCAAGCCTGAAGTCACCGCGTAGCGCGACGGTCTTGGTTTTCAGTCCTTCGCTTATAGGCTCCCAGCTCCCTGGATAAATGCCCCTGCCCAGGCCCGGGGCGACATCTCGCATGTGCAGGCTGACCGCTCCGAGCATCTCCGCCAGGCCTGGCACGCCATGGTTGTAGTTGGTGTGGGTGTTGCCCACGAAAGCGATCCATTTGTGTGGGCCTTCGGCCAATTGGTCGTTCTGGATGACCTTGCTGGCGTGGTAGCTGAACATCCTGAATCGCGATACTTCGTCATCCAGACCTCTGAGGTAATAACTGGCGGCGCAATCGAGCGCCCTGACACGCATGCCATATTTGGCTGCCGTTTGAATGACGGCAGTGTAGGTATTCGCGCCTTCGTAGTTGGGCATCTGACGCACGTCCTGCGTACGAAGGTAATCCCCGAGCCGGTCAGGCATCTGCTGCGTTCGCAGGAAGGTATCCAGTTGTGCCTGGTGCAAATCGGTCAGCAGGTGTTCAACGTACAGGGTCTTGATCCCTGCATTCTTGAAGGCTGCGATTTGATTGATCAGTTCAGCCTTGGCCGATTGCATATTGTGGCTTTCGCCGAACACCACGCCCGACAGTCGGCTATCGGCCGTGGTCTGCAGGAGGTCGTTTGTTGTGGCATTCGCGGGTAGAGTCGGCAGGGACGTGCGGGCCGGCGGTGTGTAATCGGCAAAAAAGGATTTGGCCTCACTGTCGAGGCGTCCGCGAGTTTCCAGGAAAGCTTTATAGGCCGGTTCCCCTGCAGGATTTCCCGGGGCGTAGGTACTGTGCAGGCCTTGAGGGTCTCTGGCCTGGCGAATGATCTCTTCATGCAGCGAGGGCTCAATGTCGAACTCGTTGAAGTGCTGCACGCTGGGGCCTGCCACGGGGGCAGGGTGGACGGTAACGCGAGGTGCCTCGTACGCCGTCGGTAGCGCCAGATAGTAGTCGCCCTTGGCCAATGGCGCGCCGGCAATGGTGCCGGGTGTATCAAGGCGCAGCGTGGCGGATTGTCCCAATGGCACGTCGTCGACACGCAGGGCGATGGCATTGTGCAGGTCGGCCAGTCCCGGGGTGTTGTCGACTGTAACCATGCGCGAGGGCGCAGCGAGCGCGATCCAGCGTTCGTCTGGCGCATCGTCGATATCGGCACTGATGACTTTGTGGGAGTAAAAGTTTCTTGCCTTGTCGGCCCGTGGCAGGGTTGGCGGGACGTCCGCCATGAGCAGCACATCGTCCAGCAGATAGCTGGTGGAGGCATCCAGCGCGCAGACTTTCATGCCCTTGTCCCGAGCGGTCTGCACCAGGTTCACATAAGAGAATTCGCTTTTTTTCCCGTAACCGAAGGCCCGATCAATTTCCTTCAGGTGTTTTTTGATATGGCGCCATGATTCGCCACGGTTGAATTTCGCCAGTTTGAGGTGAAAGACATCTCCGGGCAGGTATTCGATATAGAGGCGTTTGAAACCCTTTTCGACCAGCGCCTGCATGTTTTCGATCAGCACCTGTTTGCTGGCAATGGATGACGGGCGCGCACCGATGACCAGTGGCCTGCTGTCGGCGAGTGCATCACTGCCCAGCAATTTTGCAAATGACAGGTTGGGTTCAATGGCTGGGAGCACGGGCCGAACAGCCGAATGCGACAGCTCGTCGAAGAATGTTGTCGCGTCCTCGGTCAGGCGTCCGGCCAGCTCGAGATGGGTTCGGCGCACTGGTGCGAGGTCCACGATTGTATTGATGAGGGCCGTGTCGCCCCCCAACAGAAAGTCTCGCTCCACGATAACTCTTCGGAAGTCCGGATTCATTGCGGCTTCAAGCCTGTCGCGATACTCGGCGGGGTAACCATAGTCTTTCATCGGGCCGGGCGTTGGCGATACCGGTTCATACTTCGGGCCACCGCCAGTCATCCCGCTGCGAATCCATCCACGCCTGGCATCCCGGTTGACCAGACGGCCGGTGGACAGCAGTTTTCCGGTGTTCGGCTCGCGGCGATACAGCAAGTAACGACCCAGCGCATCCGGGCTGTTCGTCGTCCAGTAAAGCTGTCCCTGGAAACTTACCGCCTGCATGTCCACGGGTGCCGAAACTCGCGGTTCCAGCTGTTCGATCAGTGCCACGGCGCTTTTTTTCGCGGGCTCGGCAATGGCTTTGCGCGGCAGGGGTGGCAACAGTTTGAGTGAGCGCAGCGCCGGTCGAAGGTCGGTAATCAGTGCGCCAGCACTGTTGAACAGGTAACCGGCCAGATGTTCGAGCGCCGCTGCGTTATCGCCCTGACGGTAGGCATGCAGAGCGAGCATGGCATCCTTGAAAGCCAGTAACATGCCGCCCGCCAGGCTCCACACCGGAAACGGGATGGTGGCAATGGCAACCGCCCATTCGACGCAGCTCCAGAGCAGATTGCTGATCATCTGCGCCTGGCTGATGGTGGTGGCGTGGACGTCGTCGATCTTGCGTTGCAGTTTCATGTTGTACAGCGCATAGCGCATGTCAGTGACCACTGGCACCGAGCGAGTCGCGTCATACCGCGGGATGCTGAACGTGGTGCTGTCTATGCTGGCGGGCAACTGCGCGCGTGCGTCTTCCAGGAATCTGCGTATGCGGGTGCGTGACTGAACCGCTACACGGTCGGTGAAATAACCGATCATGCCGTCCTGTTTTTTCAGCAGATGGTTGAACAGTCTTGCTTCGCGAAAACTGACGCCGTCCGGGGCATCGGGGGTGTAGAGCAGAACCGGATTGTGTTTATGGCTGAACAGCCAGGTGTCGATGACCCATTCGCCGTCGATCATCAGGCGATGGATTCTGTAGGTATTACGGGTTGACCCGGAAGTGTCGCCCAGATTTTCCAGGCATTGATCCAGCCACTGCCGGTCAATGCTTGTGATGTGCCCGCGCAACTGGCATTCCAGGGCTGCGTTCTGCATCTGGCGCCGGGTGATGGCCAGCGTCATGTCACGTCGGTAGGTGTAGCCGGGGCTGGTCGCGCTTTGCAACTCGCTTCTGACCATCTCGGTGTAGCGTTCACCGATCCACACGCCGGTGACCGAGCGTGCGACGTTTTGCGCGGTCAGTACACTCACATCGACACCCGGAGGGCCTTCGAAGCGTGCCGAGGTCGAGAATTTTTCGTGGATGAGTCCGATGCCGTCTTCATAACCGTCACGGTACAGCTGTGTGTAGTTGATGGGCGGTGCGGTCCATGAACCGACGATATGGCGTGGCGGGAAGGCCCACACCGTGTCGGGATCGACGTCGTTGGCGGGACGCCCGAGCAGCCTGTTGAGGCTTTTTCGCGCTTGTTCATGCAGGAAGGCGTCGAAGGTCGGCAGACGCTTTTCCGACAATCGGTGGACTTGGTACGTCTGCAACAGGCCTTCGGCTTCTTCGCTCAGGGTTGAAAGCCGCCTGCGATCGGCGGCGCTGGCCGAGCGATACCACAGCGGCGTGCTGTAGTCGTAGTTGTCGACTTGTGTGGCCAGCAGATGCTCGGCCATTTTTTGCAGACAATTGCTGTAGGTGCCGAGGTTCTCGAAGGTGACTTTTTCGTGCTCGCGATCTGCGGGTTTGAAGCTCAGTCCAGAGAGCATTTGCTGCATGCTCTGGTGAAAACGCAGGGGCAGACGGTTGAAAAGATAGTCGCGCATGCCGGCGCCATTGTTGTGGTGCGCTGCGGCAAGAACGTAGGCCTGGCAGTCGGCATCGCTGTTGAAGGCCTGAAACTTTCGATCGCCCGGCGCATCCGGGAGGCAGAGCAGGAGGCGTTCGATGCCACCGGCCCCGTCGGTCTGGCGCAGTACCCACAGGTCCTTGAATTGTGCACCGTGCAGCGACAGGGTAGCGGCTTTGAGAGTCGCGCGGCTGGCAGGCTCGTCCGCTTGCAGTTTTTTGATCAGTTGCAGATCGCTGTCCAGCAAATGACCTTGCAGCTTCGCTGTGCAGGCCAGCAAAAGTATTCGCTGGTCGAACATGTGCTCGATGGCTCGTTTGACGGCGGGTTGCCCGTTCATCTGCTTTTGTACTTGAGCAAATTCAATACGCGGCTGTAAGGTCAGCGCCTGTTCTACCAGCCATGCAAGTGTCACTTCCGGGTGGGTGTCGGCCAGTGGCTTGCCCTGAGAACTGAGGGTGGTATTTTGCAGAAATGACGAGCCCGGTGATTCATCTCCGGTATGCAGGCCCTGCAAGGCCAGATCGATCAGGTTTCGTTCCTGTTCAAAACTGCCGAGGCCGCTGATGGTGAGGCGGGTTGTAAGCAGCACGTTTTGCGGTTCAAGGTCATCGATCTCCAGATCGTCATCAAGCCGATCGAGCCACTGCTGGCGGGCTAGCGTTTGTGGGCTGAGCGCCGGTCCCATGAGCGTCAGCACGTCTTGTTGCGCTTTGTTGTAGCTGTTCAACTGTCGGGCCAGCTCGTCCTGTTGGGGCTGGGTGGCGCTTGTGTACCAGTTTGGGGCGCTCAGGCGCAGAACACGTTCCAGCAGGGTTTGTGCGCGCAGCTCGAGGCGCGGGCTGAGGTCGGGCAGGGCCGCCGCTATGGCGAGGTCCAGGGCCTGGAGCAGTTTTGCGCTGTCTTTGTGCGGGTTGTCGTCGAAATTCAGGACTCGCCCGATATCCATGCTGCGCTTGTTGATCAGTGCATCGCAGGTGTGCTCGAACAGTGGCTTGTCGGCAATGGGCATCAGGTTCAATGGCCAGATTCCCGTCGTGCCGACGCCCTGATAACGCGTCGGCAGCATTTGCAGAAATTCATCGCGTGTAGGGGCGTGACCCATGCCCTGGCGTAGATGGGCATCGAGCGCAGCCAGAGAATCAAACGACTCGATGCCCCGGGATGGCGTGAACAGCAGAACCGATCCGACGCTTTGCCCCGCTTGCAGATCGCTGACCACCGGGCTGTTTTTTTCGGTGACGACAAACGCCCCGGCCAGTTCGACATCCTGCTCCTGATAGGTGAACTGCAAGGCATACAGGCCTGGGCGCAGTTCCGGCCCCAGGCCGATGTTGTCCAGCAATGCACCGTTTTGCGGGTGGAGCAGGCGGTCGCTGACAGCCTGCTGCGCTTCATGGGTAATGGCGAGCAGGCCGGCGTCGTTGATCATGAAGGAGCGGGCGGACTTTTTATCGATCAGTCCGCGATCATCCATGTCCCTCAGCTGTGAATCGAGCGAAACCTTGAGCGTTGCGATCAGGGTTTTGCCGGTATCGCTGTGCAGGTCGCTGTTTTCCAGGGCCTGATAGAGCGCGCGACTTTGCGTCAGATAGGCGTGGCGGTAATTTTTCAGCAGACCGTTCAGGCGATCCAGTTCCACCTGATGCGCTGACGGTTTTTGTTCAGGCACCAGCGGTTTATCGGCCTTGAACAGATGATGGCCGATCTGGTTGAGGTGGTTTTTGAACTCATCGGGTGAGTCAATTGCAGTGGGGTTGCTCATAGGCAGTGTCTCCATGCGGTGGGTATGAGCCTTCAGCATGGGGACAGAGACAAGAGCGATGGTGGTGCATAGTTATTGCGCACGCCCGAAGGTGAGAAATACACCGTTGCAGGGGGGACCTGCGGACTTGCTCGCGAAAGCGGGGGTGTCAGCCAACATTGATGTCACTGACCGAATGTTTTCGCGAGCAAGTCGAGGAGGCCCGTGCAGGCGCCGAAAATTCAAACCCTGGCGCCGACCTCTTTGCGATTGGCCAGCGCCTCGATCGCCCCGCTCAAACTCGCTGCCTTGTCGCCTACCAGCAAATGCCAGATGCCTCCTTCCAACGGGCTCACACCCTGGCAACCCAGCTCTTTCAACTGATGTTCCGAGATGGCTTTGCCGTCGGCCAGTTGCAGACGAATGCGTGTCAGGGCAATGCAGTCCAGTTGCAGCACATTGTCGCTACCGCCCAGTGCGGTCAGCCATTGCTGAGCTTCCGGTGGCGTGACGAGGACGGCTTTTGTGTCCTCGACCGCCGCAGCGGGCGCAGCCACCAGCGTTCGGCCCAACGCCGGCATCGCCAGGCGAATCTCATCAGCAATGCTGTCGGCCATCGGCCCTACGACAACCTGCAAACTGCCACCCTTGCCCGGGCGTACCACGGCCATCGCGCCCAGCGCTTTCAGATCCGCATCCGACGCCAGGCTGCGATCAACCATCTCCAGACGCAGACGCGTGGTACACGCACCGACCGTCAGCAGATTTTCCGCGCCACCGAGTGCCTTGATGTAAGCCGCAGCGCGCTCGTTCTCGGTGAGCACAGCCTTGTCAGCCGTAGCCACATCCTCACGCCCCGGCGTCTTCAGATTGAAGCGGCGAATGCAGAAATCAAACACCGCGTAATACACCACGGCATACGCCAGCCCGACCGGAATCACCAGCCAGCCATTGGTCGAACGCCCCCAACCCAGCACCATGTCGATGAAGCCGCCGGAGAAGGTGAAACCCAGATGAATGTTCAGCGCATTGGTGATCGCCATCGACAGGCCGGTCAGCAGCGCATGCAGCAGATACAACAACGGCGCCAAAAACATGAAGGCGAATTCAATCGGTTCAGTCACCCCGGTCAAAAACGACGTCAGCGCCATCGACAGGAAAATCCCGCCCATCACCTTGCGCCGCTCCGGCAACGCATTGCGGTACATCGCCAGGCACGCAGCAGGCAGGCCGAAGATCATCATCGGGAACATGCCGGTCATGAACTGGCCGCCCTTCGGATCGCCGGCGAAGTAGCGCGACAGGTCGCCGGTGACCAGCGCCCCGGTGGTCGGGTCGGTGAAGTTGCCGAACACGAACCACGCCATGTTGTTGAGGATGTGGTGCAGGCCGGTAACGATCAGCAGGCGGTTGAACACGCCGAACACGAACGCACCGATGCTGCCGCTTTCCATCATCAAGGCGCCGAAGCTGTTGATGCCGTGCTGGATCGGCGGCCAGATATAGCCGAACACCACGCCCAGCGCGACGGCGGCGAAACCGGTGACGATCGGCACGAAACGCCGGCCGCCAAAGAACGCCAGGTACTCCGGCAGCTTGATGTCCTTGAAGCGGTTATACAGTGCACCGGCCATCAGGCCGCTGACGATCCCGGCGAGCATGCCCATGTTGATGCTCGGGTCGAGCACCTTGAGCGTGGAGATCATCACCAGGTAGCCGATCACCCCGGCCAGGCCTGCGGTGCCGTTGTTGTCCTTGGCGAACCCGACGGCGATGCCGATGGCGAAGATCATCGCCAGGTTGGCGAAAATGACTTGGCCGGCATCGTGAATGATCGCGATGTTCAACAGGTCGGTGTCACCCAGACGCAGCAGCAGGCCGGCAATCGGCAGGATCGCGATCGGCAGCATCAGCGCACGGCCGAGGCGTTGCAGGCCTTCGATGAAAAGTTGATACATGGTGGTTCTCCCTGCTCTTTATACAGAGCTTGTTGTTAGTGCAGAGGCCAATGCTGGTGGCAGGCGTGACGTACCGCAGCGGCGCTGTTGAGTTTCAACAGGTCGAGGCTGAGGCGTTGGCATTCGGCCTCGTGCAACTGGCGCACGCGATCCTTGATTTCACCGATCTGTACCGGGCTGACCGACAACTCGGTCACGCCGAGGCCGATCAACACTGGGGTCGCCAGCGGATCGGAAGCGAGGGCACCGCACACGCCGACCCAGCGCTTGTGCACCGCCGCACCTGCGCAGGTCATGGCGATCAATCGCAGCAGCGCCGGGTGCAGGGCATCGACCCGGGCGGCGAGACCGGCGTGATCGCGGTCCATGGCCAGGGTGTATTGCGACAGGTCGTTGGTGCCGATCGACAGGAAGTCGGCGTGCTCGGCCAGTTGTTCGGCTTGCAGCGCGGCGGCGGGGACTTCGATCATCACGCCGATTTCCGGGCGCTGGCTGACGCCCAACTCCAGGCATAGCGCATCGACCCGTTGGCGAATGTGCAGCAGTTCGTCGACTTCAGTGACCATCGGCAGCAGGATCCGGCAACGGCGCAGCGGGCTGACTTGCAGCAGCGCGCGCAGTTGCTGATCGAGGATTTCCGGGCGCGCCTGGGCCAGACGAATGCCGCGCAGGCCCAGCACCGGGTTGGCTTCGGCGGGCAGCGGCAGGTAGTCGAGTTGTTTGTCGCCGCCGACGTCGATGGTGCGGATGATCACCGAGTGCTCGCCCATGGCATCGAGCACGGCTTGATAGGCGGCGCGCTGTTCTTCGATGTCCGGCGCGGTTTGCCGGTCGACGAACAGAAATTCGGTGCGCAGCAGGCCAACGCCATCGGCTCCGTTGGCAAAGGCATCTGCCGCTTCATGGCTGGAAGCGACATTGGCGACCACTTCGATGGCCACGCCATTGCGGGTTTCGGCGGGCAGATGGGCCTTGGCCTGTTGCGCATCGCGGCGTTGCTGACGGTCGATTTGCGCCTGCTGCACTTCGGCCAGGCGTTCGCTGTTCGGCGTCAGTTCGAGGCGGCCGCCATCAGCATCCAGCACCACCGATTGCCCTTGCGGCTGATCGAGCAGAGCGGCGCCCAACGCCACCAGGCACGGCAGGCCTTTGCCCCGCGCCAGAATCGCCACATGCGAGGTCGCGCCGCCTTCGGCCATGCACAACCCGGCGACACCCTGGGCGCTGAGTTGCAGCAGATCTGACGGCGTCAGTTCATGGGCCGCGACGATGGCGCCGGCCGGCACGTCGTAATGCCAGGCCTCGCCGAGCAAGGCGCGCAGCACCCGTTGCTTGAGGTCGCGCAGATCGTTGGCGCGCTCGGCCAACAGCGCGCTGCCGGTGTGTTGCAGCACTTCGCACTGCACATCGATCGACTGGCTCCAGGCGTGAGTCGCCGCTGTGCCTTGCTCGATGGATTGTTGCGCAGCGTCAAGCAGAGCCGGGTCTTCGAGCAGGGCCAGATGCGCAGCGAAGATTGCTTCTTCGTCGCTGTTCCTGTGCTTTTTCGCTTGGGCGAGGGTGGCGTTGATTTCGCCGCGAACCTGCTTCAGCGCCGACTCAAGCACCTGCTGTTGCGCCAGCGGATCATGATTGCCCGCATCTGCCGGCAGGCTGATCGCGTTCAGACGAAACAGCGGCCCGCCGACCAGTCCCGGTGCCGCGCACACACCCTGCAGCACGCCAGCTTCGGCCGGGCGTTTTTGCGGTGCGGCGCGGACCGGAGCAGCAGCGTGATGATCATCGGGAAGGGCGGTCGCCAACGCATTGAGCAACGCCTGAAGCGCGGCGTCGGCATCCGGGCCATGACAGCTGACCTGCACTTCATCCTGCTCGCCGATGGCCAGGCCCATCAGCCCGATCAGGCTGTTGCACGGCGCCGATTTGCCAGCGAAATGCAGCTGCGACTGGCTCTTGAAACCTTGTGCGGTCTGGCGGATCAGTGCGGCAGGGCGCGCATGCAAGCCGCCGCGATGGGCGACCAATACGTGACCCTGAACCTCTGGGCCGCCAACCGCTTCGGCAGTCGCCGCAGAGCTGTTGCGCGCGACGATGTGTAACAATGGCTCGCCGACTTTCACCGCTTTCAGGGTAATCGGGCGCACCTGGAAATCCTGGCTGTTGGTCAGGATCAACAGGCTGACCAGGCTTTTGCATTGCTGGCCGACCTTGTCCAGGTCGTAGCGCAACAAAGGCTGGCCCTTGTCGACCCGGGTGCCTTGCTTGACCAGCATCGAGAAGCCTTCCCCGTTCAGTTCAACGGTGTCCAGACCCAGATGCAGGAGGATTTCCGCGCCGTTGTCGGCGCGCACGGTCAGTGCGTGGCCGGTGCGGGCGACATGGATGATCTCCCCGGCGCAGGGCGAGTACAGAGTGTCGTTCAGCGGGTCGATGGCAATGCCGTCGCCCATGGCGCCGCTGGCGAACACCGCGTCCGGTACTTTGGCGAGCGTGAGCACCGGGCCGCTGAGCGGGGCGCTGAGGGTCAGCTCTTTATTGTTGTTGTGCATGGCTCGGTCTCATCAGTAATTTCGCTGTCCCCTGTACGGGCTGCCGCAGGCTGCGATCTTTTGATCCTGTTTTTTTCAACGTCAAAATCAAAAGATCGCAGCCTGCGGCAGCTCCTACAGAGGTTTGCATCAATCAACGGTTTTCGCGTCCGTCGACGGGGTTGTGTATCAATCAACGGTTTCGCGTCCGTCGACGGGGGTTTGCATCAATCAACGGTTTCGCGTCCGTCGACAGGGTTGTGCATCGTTCAGCTGTGGTCAGTGCGTACGTGTCACTTTGCTCAGGTGGCGCGGCTGATCCGGGTCCATGCCACGGGCAACGGCTAAACCTGCGGCCATCACGTAGAAACTCTGGATCGCCAGAATCGGATCGAGGGCCGGGTGTTCGGCGCGGCTCAGGGTCAGGTCGCGTTCGAGGACGTCGTCCGGCGCGGCCAGCAGCACGCGGGCGCCGCGTTGCCGCATCTCGGTCGCGAGGCTGATCAGACCCGCCTGTTCGGCACCGCGCGGGGCGAATACCAGCAGCGGGTAATGCTCGTCGATCAATGCCATCGGGCCATGGCGGACTTCGGCACTGCTGAAGGCTTCGGCCTGAATCGCCGAGGTTTCCTTGAATTTCAGCGCGGCTTCCTGAGCGATGGCGAAACCGGCGCCACGGCCGATGACCATCAGGCGTTCGCAATCACGCAAGGCGTCGATGGCCGCGCTCCAGTCCTGTTGCGCTGCTTCGCGCAGGCCTTCGGGCAGGGCGTTGTGCGCTTCCAGCAGTTCGCTGTCTTCTTTCCAGTGCGCGATCAATCGCGCGCTGGCGCTGAGGGTGGCGATGAAACTCTTGGTCGCGGCGACGCTGCTTTCGGTGCCGGCCAGCAGCGGCAGGCTGAATTCGCACGCCGCTTCAAGGGGGGAGTCGCTGGCGTTGACCATTGACACACTGAGGGCGCCACGCTTGCGCAGCAGACGCAGGCTGTTGACCAGATCCGGGCTCTGCCCCGATTGCGAAAACGCGAACGCCACCTGACCGCTGACCTTCAGCGGCGCCTGCTGCATGGTCACCACTGACATCGGCAACGACGCCACCGGCACGCCCAGTTGCTGCATGGTCAGGTAGGCGAAGTAGCTCGCTGCATGGTCGGAGCTGCCGCGCGCGACGGTCATCGCGACTTGCGGCGGCTGACGGCGCAAACGTCCGGCGATTTCGATCATTGCCGGGTCGAGCTGTTGCAATTGGGCTTGCACGGCCTCGAACGAGGACAGCGCCTCTTCAAGCATTTTTGAAGTCAATGTCTTCTCCTTCGACCATGACGGCGGTCAGTGTGAGTGAGCGATCCAGCCGCACGCAGTCGGCCCAGGCGCCCGGTGCGAGGCGCCCGCGTTCGGTGATGCCGAGGTAATCGGCGGGGAATTGCGAAAGACGCTGCGAGGCCTCGGCGATGGGCAAACCGATCTTCACCAGATTGCGCAGGGCCTGATCCATGGTCAGGGTGCTGCCGGCCAGCGTGCCGTCGGGCAGGCGTACACCGCCCAGGCATTTGGTCACGGTGTGGCTGCCGAGCTTGTATTCACCGTCGGGCATGCCGGCGGCGGCGGTCGAATCGGTGACGCAATACAGGCACGGGATCGAGCGCAGGGCCACGCGGATCGCGCCGGGGTGCACGTGCAGCAAGTCTGGAATCAGTTCGGCGAATTTGGCATGGGCCAGCGCGGCGCCGACGATCCCCGGTTCGCGGTGATGCAGCGGGCTCATGGCGTTGTACAAATGGGTGAAACTGGTGGCGCCGGCATCCAGGGCGGCAACGCCTTCCTCGTAACTGCCGAGGGTGTGGCCGATCTGCATGCGGATACCCCGGCGGCTCAGGTCACGAATCAAGCCGTCGTGGCCGGCGATTTCCGGTGCGATGGTGATCACCCGGATTGGCGCCAGCGCCAGGTATTCCTCGACTTCGGCCATCAACGCGGTGTGGGCGAAATTCGGTTGCGCGCCGAGTTTGCCGGGGTTGATGTACGGGCCTTCCAGATGCACACCGAGGACGCGGGCGGCGCCGTGCGGACGCTGTTCGCAGAACTCGCCGACCTCTTTCAGCACGCTGGAAATCTCCGCACTCGGCGCGGTCATGGTGGTGGCCAGCAGCGAAGTGGTGCCGAAGCGCACGTGGGTTTTGGTGATGGTTTCGAAGGCGCTGGCGCCTTCCATGATGTCTTTGCCGCCACCGCCGTGAACGTGCAGGTCGATGAAACCCGGCAGCAGATACGGCAGGTCATTGTCGGCCGGATCACAGGGCACGCCTTCGATCGACACGACTTTGCCGTGTTCGTG
This sequence comes from Pseudomonas sp. HMWF021, assembly GCF_003061005.1. Taxonomy (GTDB): domain Bacteria; phylum Pseudomonadota; class Gammaproteobacteria; order Pseudomonadales; family Pseudomonadaceae; genus Aquipseudomonas. The sequence goes on from NZ_QAIK01000119.1 coordinate 12,905, forward strand.
GATCAGCCGGCCGCGAACCCAGCCGCTGGCGGTGAGGATGTTGTCTTCGGACATTTCGCTTCTCTCGTTTGGCCTGGCTGCTGATCAGCGGCGAAGCTCTGCAACAAAGTCGTAGTAGTCGTTGCGGCAATAGGTGTCGGTGACTTCGATCGGCGTGTTGTCTTCCAGATAGCCGACCCGGGTCATCAGCAGCATGGCGGTGCCGGGGGCGATGCCGACCAGAGCGGCGAACTCGTCCGAGGCGTTGATCGCCTGAATGTGCTGCAGGGCGCGGACGATGGGTTTGCCGATGCCGTCGAGGTATTCGTAGAGCGAATCGCCGACCAGGTGCGGCTTGGGCATGATCGAGGCGGGCAGGGTGCTCATCTCGATGGCCATCACGGTGTCGTCGGCCTTGCGCAGGCGTTTCATGCGCGCCACCTTGTCGTTCGGCGACAGGCTCAGGCGGATCAGTTCTTCGTGAGTCGGCAGGGTGACTTCGCGCTCCAGCCACTTCGAGCTGGGCACGAAACCCTTGAGGCGGAGCATCTCGCTGAAGCCCGAGAGGCGTGACAACGGTTGTTCCAGACGGGGTGTGATGAAGGTGCCGGAACCTTGCAGGCGGCGGATCAAGCCTTGATCGAGCAGGACTTCCAGCGCCTTTCGCGCGGTAACCCGGGAGATGCCGAGTTGCTCGCTGAGGTTGCGTTCGGACGGCATCGCCTGTTCGGCCTTCCACTGCCCGGAGTGGATCGCCGATTCCAGATTGCGCGCCAGCTGCAGGTACAGCGGCGTTGGCTGGGAGTCGTCTGGGCGTAGGGCCTGGAGGTCGTTCATTCAGGTCATTTCCGGCGCGAGAATAGGATTGTTGTGGCTCGCTTGTGGGGCGGAAATTAATACCACTTGAATACCATGTCAACGTGGGGAATTGGCCTATGGCCCAATGAAATGGCGGGTTTCAAGTGTGATGTATTGAAGTGGTATTAGTGGTGGGCTGTAAAAAACAAAAGATCGCAGCCTGCGGCAGCTCCTACAGTGGGAAGTGGTATCAACCCTGTAGGAGCTGCCGCAGGCTGCGATCTTTTGATTTATTTTTTTCAGGTGACCAGCGGTCGCTGGTTAAGGACGGATCTCGATCATCGTCCCGTCAGGCACCAGCCCCCAGACTTCACGCATGTCCATGTTGCGCATGGCGATGCAGCCGTCGGTCCAGTCCAGGGTGTGGAACAGGTCTTCCGGGGTTTCTTCCGAATCCGGTGTGCCGTGGATCATGATCATCCCGCCAGGCTCGACGCCTTCGCGGCGGGCGCGGGCCGAATCACTGATGTTCGGGTAGGAGATGTGCATCGCCAGGTTGAATTTTTCACTGACCTTGCGCCAGTCGATCCAGTAGAAACCTTCCGGCGTGCGTTTGTCGCCTTCAATCAGTTTCGGCCCTTTTTTCGCACCCTTGCCCAGCGAGATGCGATAGGTCTTGATCGGTTTGCCGTCGGCAATCAGCTGCAATTGATGCGCCGATTTGAGCACCAGGATTTTTTCGATCATCGGAGTATTCGACGGCGTCACGGTAGTCACGAATGACGCTTGGGACACGGTGACAAACGACAGGCAAAACAGGGCAAGCAACCAGCGCATTGAAACGATTCCCCAAGAGTGACGCATTGTTAAGTGTAGGAGCTGCCGCAGGCTGCGATCTTTTGATCTTTGAATTTTTTGAGTCAGCTGATGGCAGGCTGGACCAACGGCGGAATCGATTCCGAACGAACCGGATACGCCTCGACCCGTCGATCCGCGAAGAAGCATTCTAAGGTACGCCCCACAGTGCGGAAAGCCAGCTCGTCCCACGGAATGTCGGCTTCGTCGAATAGCTGCACTTCAAGACTTTCGGGGCCGGCAGCAAAGTCCAGATCCGCCAGTTCTGCGCGAAAGAACACATGCACCTGACTGATGTGCGGCACATCGATCAGCGTATAGATGTTCAGGTTGCGCACTCGGGCGCAGGCTTCCTCGGCGGTTTCGCGGATCGCGGCCTGCTCGATGGTTTCGCCGTTTTCCATGAAACCGGCAGGCAGCGTCCAGTAACCGAGGCGTGGCTCGATGGCACGGCGGCAGAGCAACACTTTGCTGCCCCAGGTCGCGACACAACCGGCGACGATATTGGGGTTTTGATAGTGAATGGTCTGACAGCTGTCGCAGACAAATCGCAGCCGCGAGTCGCCTTCGGGAATGCGCTGGGTCACCGGGTTGCCGCACTGGCTGCAAAATTTCATGCTGGGATTCCTGAATGCTGCGCCTATCTTGGCGTGCAGCGGTGTCGGTCGGCAAGTTGTCGTTTCGCGACATGGCCCGGCGAGGGGGTTGGGCGGCTGCAATGATTGGTGCATGATGCAGGGTAAGGCACAGATCGAGAACACTCATGCTGGACGAGCTACTGCATAGGGTAAGCAACCACACACCGCGCACGCTGGAGACCGACAAACGTTTCCCCGAGGCCGCTGTTCTGGTGCCGATTACCCGCAGTGACGAACCCGAGCTGGTGCTGACCCTGCGCGCCAGCGGCCTCTCGACCCATGGCGGCGAAGTGGCTTTCCCCGGCGGACGCCGCGATCCGGAAGACCCCGACCTGATTTTCACCGCCCTGCGCGAAGCCGAGGAAGAAATCGGCCTGCCACCGGGGCTGGTCGAGGTCATCGGGCCGCTCAGCCCGCTGATCTCCCTGCATGGCATCAAGGTCACGCCATATGTCGGGGTGATCCCGGACTTTGTCGAGTACCAGGCCAACGATGCCGAGATCGCAGCGGTATTCAACGTGCCGCTGGAGTTCTTCCGCAAGGATCCGCGCGAACATACGCACCGCATCGACTACCAAGGCCGCAGTTGGTACGTGCCGAGTTATCGCTACGGTGAGTTCAAGATCTGGGGGTTGACCGCTATCATGATTGTCGAGCTGATCAACCTGCTCTATGACGAGCAGATCAGCCTGCACCATCCGCCCAAAAGCTATATCAATACCTGAAGCCATCGTTCGAATGGCCTGTCATCGTGAGCCCTGAGGAAAACAAGATGAAATACCGCCTGGGCGACGCCCGCGTCGAAACCCACCCACACAGCTGGGTTGCGCCCAATGCCGTGCTGGTGGGCAAGGTCAGACTCGAAGAGGGCGCCAACGTCTGGTTCAACGCCGTGCTGCGCGGCGACAACGAACTGATCCTGATCGGCAAGAACAGCAACGTCCAGGACGGCACGGTAATGCATACCGACATGGGCTACCCGTTGACCATCGGCACCGGTGTGACCATCGGCCACAACGCCATGCTCCACGGCTGCACGGTCGGCGACTACAGCCTGATCGGCATCAACGCGGTGATCCTCAACGGCGCGAAAATCGGCAAGAACTGCATCATCGGCGCCAATTCGCTGATCGGCGAAGGCAAGGAAATCCCTGACGGCTCGCTGGTGATGGGGTCGCCGGGCAAGGTCGTGCGTGAGCTGACCGAACCGCAGAAGAAGATGCTCGAAGCCAGCGCCGCGCACTATGTGCATAACTCGCAGCGTTACGCCCGTGATCTGGTTGAGCAGGAAGAATGAGCACGCCCGAGAGACCCGTTGCCTCACCGTGCGTGAATATCTGTGCACTGGATGAGGACGATATTTGTACCGGTTGCCAGCGCACGGTCGCGGAGATCACGCGCTGGGGTCGCATGACCAATGACGAGCGGCGGGTGGTGCTGGGGTTGTGTCATGAGCGGGCGAAGGCCAGCGGGTTGGTGTGGATGATCCCGGCGACCCCAAACAAGTAGCGAAGATCAAAAGATCGCAGCCTTCGGCAGCTCCTACAGGAAGATCGCATTCCCATGTAGGAACTGCCGCAGGCTGCGATCTTTTGCTTCTGCGTTGCCTGAAGTAACCTGTGCGCCAATTTCCCAGGTCGCCACCATGATTTTCCTCATCGCCTACATCAGCAGCGTCGTGCTGATCAACTTCGCTTTCTCCACTGCACCGCACCTGGACATCATCTGGTCGGCCTGGGGCGGGTTGGTGTTCGTGTTGCGCGACATGGTGCAAACCCGCTTCGGCCACGGTGCACTGGTGGCGATGCTGGCGGCGCTGGTGCTGTCTTACGTCACTTCCGATCCGTCCATCGCCCTGGCCAGCGCCACGGCGTTCGCGGTGTCGGAAATCATCGACTGGCTGGTGTTCAGCGTCACCAAACGGCCGTTGCGCGACCGCCTGTGGATCAGTTCGGCACTGAGCATTCCCCTCGATACTTTTATCTTTTTCGGCATGATCGACCTGATGACGCCACCGGTGATCATCACCGCGCTGGTCTCCAAGTTCGCCGGCGTCACTGCCGTTTGGCTGATCATGGCCTGGCGCGAGCGCAAACAGGCTGTCGCCAGCTGAAGCCAAACCCTCGGGTTCATGTAAAATGCCGCGCTTTCTCCCCATGGAAAGCGCGTCTGGCGTTGCTTTCCTCGATGATCCGCTTCTTTGAGGACCTGAGATGACCCGTATCGGAACTCCATTGTCGCCAACCGCGACCCGCGTATTGCTGTGTGGCTGTGGTGAGTTGGGCAAGGAAGTGGTGATCGAGCTGCAACGCCTGGGCGTTGAAGTGATTGCCGTCGACCGTTACGCCAACGCGCCGGCCATGCAGGTTGCGCACCGCAGCCACGTGATCAACATGCTCGACGGCGCCGCGCTGCGTGCGGTCATCGAAGCCGAGAAACCGCATTTCATCGTGCCGGAAATCGAAGCCATCGCCACCGCCACGCTGGTCGAGCTGGAAGCCGAAGGCTTCACCGTGATCCCGACCGCCCGCGCCGCGCAACTGACCATGAACCGCGAAGGCATCCGTCGTCTGGCCGCTGAAGAGCTGGACCTGCCAACCTCGCCGTACCACTTTGCCGACACCTTCGAGGATTACAGCAAAGCCGTTCAGGACCTGGGCTTCCCGTGCGTGGTCAAACCGGTCATGAGTTCGTCGGGCAAAGGCCAGAGCCTGCTGCGCAGCGCCGATGACGTGCAGAAAGCCTGGGATTACGCGCAAGAGGGCGGTCGCGCCGGCAAAGGTCGGGTGATCATCGAGGGCTTCATCGATTTCGACTACGAAATCACCCTGCTGACCGTGCGCCACATTGGCGGCACCACGTTCTGCGCACCGGTTGGTCACCGTCAGGAGAAGGGCGACTATCAGGAATCCTGGCAGCCGCAGGCCATGAGCCCGATTGCCCTGGCCGAATCCGAGCGCGTGGCCAAAGCCGTGACCGAAGCGCTGGGTGGTCGTGGTCTGTTCGGCGTCGAGCTGTTCATCAAGGGCGATCAGGTGTGGTTCAGCGAAGTTTCACCGCGCCCGCATGACACCGGTCTGGTGACCCTGATTTCCCAGGACCTGTCGCAGTTCGCCCTGCACGCCCGCGCCATTCTCGGCCTGCCGGTGCCGCTGATCCGTCAGTTCGGCCCGTCGGCTTCGGCGGTGATTCTGGTGGAAGGGCAGTCGACCCAGACCGCGTTCGCCAATCTGGGCGCTGCGCTGAGCGAGCCGGATACGGCACTGCGTCTGTTCGGTAAACCTGAAGTCAATGGTCAGCGCCGGATGGGCGTGGCGTTGGCGCGGGACGAGTCGATCGAGGCTGCGCGTGCCAAGGCGACCCGGGCGGCTCAGGCTGTTGTCGTAGAACTCTAAACCGAGTCGCGTCCATCGCGGGCAAGCCCGCTCCCACAGATTTTTTGGTTGTGCACAAAATTTGTGATCAACAGAGAACCCTGTGGGAGCGGGCTTGCCCGCGATAGCGATCTATCAGGCAACCTGATTCAGATCGTTATTGCGCGTTTCCTTCAGGCACAACACAGCAATCAGGCTAAGCACCGCTGCCGCCGACACATACCCGCCGACATAACTCAAACCACCCATCGCCACCAGTTTCTGCGCGAAGAACGGAGCCGCCGAGGCGCCGACAATGCCACCGAGGTTGTAGGCTGCCGAGGCGCCGGTATAGCGCACATGCGTTGGAAACAGTTCCGGCAGCAGCGCGCCCATCGGGGCAAACGTCACGCCCATCAAGAACAGCTCGATGCACAGAAACAGCGCCACGCCCCAGGTCGAACCCTGTGTCAGCAGCGGCTCCATCAGGAACCCGGACAGAATCGCCAGCACGCCACCGACGATCAGCACCGGTTTGCGCCCGTAACGGTCGCTCGCCCAGGCGGACAACGGCGTTGCAGCGGCCATGAACAGCACGGCAAAACACAGCAAGCCAAGGAACGTCTCACGGCTGTAGCCGAGGGTGGACACGCCGTAGCTCAGGGAAAACACCGTCGAGATGTAGAACAGCGCATAGCACACCACCATCGCCGCCGCGCCGAGCAGGGTTGGCGCCCAGTATTGGCTGAACAGCTCGACCAACGGCACTTTCACCCGCTCCTGACGGGCAATGGCGTTGGCGAACACCGGCGTTTCATGGAGCTTGAGGCGCACATACAGGCCGACCATCACCAGCGCCGCGCTGAGCAGAAACGGGATCCGCCAGCCCCAGCTGCGGAATTGCTCGTCATTGAGGGTCATGGCCAGGGTCAGGAACAGCCCGTTGGCCGCGAGAAAGCCGATCGAAGGCCCCAGTTGCGGGAACATGCCGAACCACGCCCGCTTGCCCTTGGGCGCGTTTTCCGTCGCCAGCAGCGCCGCGCCACCCCATTCGCCGCCCAGCCCCAACCCCTGACCGAAACGCAGCACGCACAGCAGAATCGGTGCCCAGGCGCCAATGCTGTCATAACCCGGCAGCACGCCGATCAGCGTGGTGCACACGCCCATCAGCAACAGCGAGGCCACCAGCGTCGATTTGCGCCCGATGCGGTCACCGAAGTGGCCGAACAATGCCGACCCCAGCGGTCGGGCGAGGAAGGCGATGCCGAAGGTGAGAAATGCCGAGAGCATCTGCGCCGTGCCAGAGGTCTGCGGAAAGAACACCGGCCCGATCACCAGTGCGGCGGCGGTGGCGTAGACATAGAAGTCGTAAAACTCGATGGCAGTGCCGATGAAACTCGCCGTCGCCACGCGGGTGGCGGAGTTGGTCGGCTGGGCAGGCGCGGTGGCGCTGTAAGCGGTACTGGTCGTCATGCGGTGATCCCTGACAGTCATGGCTCCGTTGGAGCGAATTATTATGGTCGAGCACCCAGGGATGTGGGATGAGGCGCGAGCGCTGTTTCGAGTAGGAACAGTCGTCGGGGTCGTGCGGAAAATGGCCGAAACCACTGGAGTGCGGGGTAAGCACAGGGTTCGGTGGCGCTTGGGTAAGCGTCTGGATTATAGGAAGGGGGCTAACGAATGAACAAGAGCAAAGATCGCAGCCTGCGGCAGCTCCTACAGGTGAACGCATTCCAAAATGTAGGAGCTGCCGCAGGCTGCGATCTTTTGATCTTCTATCTGGCCGGCACCAAAGCAGGCACCGAGCTCGTATGCCAGATCAACACCTTGCTCACCCGATTCTCCTCGGTTTCGAGAATTTCCAGCCGGTAACGCCCGATCTTCAGGCATACCGCGCTTTCCGGAATGCTCTCCAGCGCCTCGGTCACCAGGCCGTTGAGGGTTTTCGGCCCGTCGCTCGGCAAGTGCCAGCCCAGGCATTTGTTCAACTCACGAATCGACGCAGTACCGTCGATCACCATGCGCCCGTCGGCCTGCGGATGGATGTGCGGGTTGTCGAGGCTGTGCTCGCTTTCGAATTCGCCGACGATCTCTTCGAGAATGTCTTCCAGGGTGACGATGCCCAGCACCTCGCCGTACTCGTCCACCACCATGCCCAACCGGCGCTGCTGCTTGTGGAAGTTCAGCAGTTGCAGTTGCAGCGGCGTGCTTTCCGGCACGAAGTACGGTTCGTAGCTGGCCGCCAGCAGCGCTTCGCGGGTCAGTTGGCCGTCGTTGAGCAGATGGCGGATCTGTCGGGTGTTGAGCACCGCTTCGACCTGGTTGATGTCGCTGTGAAACACCGGCAGGCGCGTGCGCTTGTTGTGGCGCAGTTGTTCGATGATCTCCTCGATCGAGTCGTCGAGGTTGATGCCGTCCACATCGCTGCGCGGCACCAGAATGTCATTGACCGTGATGTTGTCCAGCGCGTGAATTCCCGAGACCGGGTGGGTGCGAGACGGATGCTCCGGGTCGTCGTTGCGCTCGGCAGGTTCCTCGTCTTCACTCTGCTGCACCACTTGCGGCTTGCGGGCGAAGGGGCGCAGCAACAGACCGCTGATGCGACTGAGCAGCCAGGCCAGCGGATAAAGGATCTTCAGGGGGACGGCCAGCAAGGTATTGCCAAACGACAGCACGGCATCGGGATAACGCTGGGCCACCGTGCGCGGAAAGTAATCGGCAAATACCAGCAACACGGCGCCAGCGCCGAGGCAGGCGGCCCACGGGCCGTTTTCTTCGCAAAGAAAGATCGCCAGCAGCGTGGCGATCACTACCGCGAGGGCGCGGCACAGGGTGTTGCACAAAATCAGGCTGTCGAGCGGGAAGCTCAGCTTCGCCAGCGGTTTATCGCTGGCGCGCGAGGCGGTGCGTTGCGCCAGCAGGTGCTGCTGCGCGATTTCGACGGCGGTAAACAACCCCGACCATAAAATCAGCAGGACAAATACCGCGAGCATCGGCCCTATGGGCAAACCGTCCATTTATGCCGCCCGTCAGATGTGCAGGATGTATTCACGAACCAGTTTGCTGCCGAAATACGCCAACATCAGCAGGCAGAAACCGGCGAGGGTCCAGCGAATCGCCTTGTGGCCGCGCCAGCCGAGGCGATTGCGGCCCCACAACAGCACGCTGAACACCACCCAGGCCAGGCACGCCAGCAGGGTCTTGTGCACCAGATGCTGGGCGAACAGGTTTTCAACGAACAGCCAGCCGGAAATCAGCGACAGCGACAGCAGCGTCCAGCCGGCCCAGAGGAAACCGAACAGCAGGCTTTCCATGGTTTGCAGCGGCGGGAAGTTCCTGATCAGACCCGAAGGGTGCTTGTGCTTGAGCTGGTGATCCTGCACCAGCAGCAACAGGGCCTGGAACACCGCGATGGTGAACATGCCGTAGGCCAGGATCGACAGCAGGATGTGCGCGAGGATGCCCGGTTCCTCGTCGATGATCTGCACCGTGCCGGTGGGTGCAAACTGCGCCAGCAGCACCGTGGCCGCGCCAAGCGGGAACAACAGCACCAGCAGGTTCTCCACCGGAATGCGCGAGCAGGCCAGCAGCGTCAGGGCGATGACGGCCGCGGCAATCAGGCTGGCGGCGCTGAAGAAGTCCAGGCCCAGGCCGATCGGGGTCAGCAGGTGAGTGAGCAGGCTGGCGCTGTGGGCGAGCACGGCGAGGATGCCGAGCGTAACCAGCAGGCGCTTGTTCGCCTTGGCGCCGGAGGCCAGGCGGGTGCCCTGATAAAGGGTCGCAGCGGCATAAAGAAGCGCGGCGGCGATGGTAGTCAGCAAACTGGGTGACAAGGGGAGCATAAATCCTGTTAGGCAAGCCCGAAAGGCGCTGAGTTTGGCATAGAACCGTCACACCACGAAAGTGCGAGGTGTCCGCCCGACGCAGTCTTCGCTATAATCCGCGACCTGCCCACGCCGCAGGCTCGCCGAGCACATGTTGAATCCGGTCTGGGCCGCCATTATCCCGGTCTACACAGGGCCTGAAAGGATCGCGCAATGTTTGAAAACTTAACCGACCGTCTCTCGCAGACGCTGCGCCATGTCACCGGCAAGGCCAAGCTGACTGAAGACAATATCAAAGACACCCTGCGCGAAGTGCGCATGGCGTTGCTCGAAGCCGACGTCGCCCTGCCGGTGGTCAAGGACTTCGTCAATTCGGTCAAGGAGCGCGCTGTCGGCACCGAGGTGTCGCGCAGCCTGACGCCGGGCCAGGCATTCGTGAAGATTGTCCAGGCCGAACTCGAAAGCCTGATGGGCGCGGCCAACGAAGACTTGAACCTGAGCGCCGTGCCGCCTGCCGTCATTCTGATGGCCGGTCTGCAGGGTGCCGGTAAAACCACCACCGCCGGCAAACTCGCGCGCTTCCTTAAAGAGCGCAAGAAGAAGTCGGTGATGGTCGTGTCGGCGGACATCTACCGTCCGGCTGCGATCAAACAGCTGGAAACCCTGGCCAACGACATCGGCGTGACGTTCTTCCCGTCCGACCTGAGCCAGAAGCCGGTCGACATCGCCAACGCGGCTATTAAAGAAGCAAAACTCAAATTCATCGACGTGGTCATCGTCGACACCGCCGGTCGTCTGCACATCGACGAAGAGATGATGGGCGAGATCAAGGCGCTGCACGCCGCGATCAACCCGGTCGAAACCCTGTTCGTGGTTGACGCCATGACCGGTCAGGACGCCGCCAACACGGCCAAGGCCTTCGGTGATGCGCTGCCGCTGACCGGTGTGATCCTGACCAAGGTCGACGGCGACGCCCGTGGCGGTTCCGCACTGTCGGTGCGTGCCATCACTGGCAAGCCGATCAAGTTCATCGGTATGGGCGAGAAGAGCGAAGCGCTCGATCCGTTCCACCCTGAGCGTATCGCTTCGCGAATCCTCGGCATGGGCGACGTGCTCAGCCTGATCGAACAGGCCGAAGCGACCCTCGACAAGGACAAGGCCGACAAACTGGCCAAGAAGCTGAAGAAGGGCAAGGGCTTCGACCTCGAAGACTTCCGCGATCAGCTGCAACAGATGAAGAACATGGGCGGCCTCGGCGGCCTCATGGACAAACTGCCGAGCATCGGCGGCGTCAACCTGTCGCAAATGGGCAATGCCCAGAACGCGGCAGAGAAGCAATTCAAGCAGATGGAAGCCATCATCAACTCCATGACCCCGGCCGAGCGCCGCGACCCTGAGCTGATCAGCGGTTCGCGCAAGCGCCGGATCGCCATGGGTTCCGGCACCCAGGTGCAGGACATCGGCCGCTTGATCAAGCAGCACAAGCAGATGCAGAAGATGATGAAGAAATTCTCCGCCAAGGGCGGTATGGCGAAAATGATGCGCGGCATGGGCGGTATGTTGCCCGGCGGCGGCATGCCGAAAATGTGATACAGGACACCAAGACTTCGCCGGTCGTCGCACCGGCGCAGACCCTGCAAGGACGCAGGATCAACAGCAAACCCGCACTCGGCGGGAGCTGACTGGCCGTTTTCATCGACGGCTCTATATGCAAATCCGCACGGCATGCCACGGGCGCCGGAAAAAGTCATTTGCAAAAGTCCGGATATTCCTTAGAATATGCAGCCTTTCGGGCACCCATGCCCGCTGTGCATTTAGATTTGCAGCACCGACTACAGGAACGATGTTCACATGCTAACAATCCGTCTTGCCCTTGGCGGCTCCAAAAAGCGCCCGTTTTACCACCTGACCGTAACCGACTCGCGTAACCCGCGTGACGGCTCCCACAAAGAACAGGTTGGCTTCTTCAACCCTGTTGCCCGTGGTCAGGAAATCCGTCTGTCCGTGAACCAAGAGCGCGTAGCCTACTGGCTGAGCGTTGGTGCACAGCCTTCTGAGCGTGTTGCTCAGTTGCTGAAGGAATCTGCCAAGGCTGCAGCCTGAGCAGTATGAGCGCGACGCCAGAAAAAGCTGATGACCTGATCGTTGTCGGCAAGATTTTTTCGGTTCACGGCGTTCGCGGCGAGGTGAAGGTCTTTTCCTTTACCGATCCGATTGAAAACCTGTTGGACTACCGCAACTGGACGCTTCGGCGCGAAGGCGTGGTGAAACAGGTCGAGCTGGTCAGCGGCCGATCCACTCAAAAGGATCTGGTTGCCAAGCTCAAAGGCCTCGACGATCGCGATGAAGCCCGTCTTCTGAGCGGTTACGAGATTTGCATCTCGCGAAGCCTTTTGCCCAACCTGACAGGCGACGAGTACTACTGGTACCAGTTGCAGGGTCTGAGCGTCATCAACCAGGACGAGCAATTGTTCGGCAAGGTTGATCACCTGTTGGAGACCGGCGCGAACGATGTATTGGTGGTCAAGCCCTGCGCGGGCAGCCTGGATGATCGTGAGCGGTTGTTGCCCTATACGGAGCAATGCGTGCTGACAATCGATCTGGATGCAGGCGTGATGCGGGTGGAATGGGACGCGGACTTCTAAGCAATGGCCAGCCTGCGCGTAGACGTCATAACGTTGTTCCCCGAGATGTTCTCGGCCATCAGTGAGTACGGCATTACCAGTCGTGCGGTCAAACAGGGGCTGTTGCAGCTGACCTGTTGGAATCCGCGGGATTACACGACGGATCGGCATCACACTGTGGACGATCGCCCGTTTGGCGGTGGTCCGGGCATGGTGATGAAGATCAAGCCCCTGGAAGATGCTCTGGTTCAGGCCAAGGCAGCAGCCGGGGAGGCGGCGAAGGTGATTTACCTGTCCCCCCAAGGCCGTCAACTGACTCAGTCGGCGGTACGCGAGTTGGCACAATCGGATGCATTGATCCTGATTGCCGGCCGCTATGAAGGCATTGACGAGCGCTTTATTGAGGCTCATGTCGATGAAGAGTGGTCGATTGGTGACTATGTACTGTCTGGCGGCGAGCTGCCGGCCATGGTCATGATCGATGCGGTTACACGACTGCTGCCCGGAGCTTTAGGGCATGCGGATTCCGCTGAGGAAGATTCCTTTACGGATGGTCTGCTGGATTGCCCGCACTACACCCGACCTGAGGTGTATGCGGATCAGCGTGTTCCCGACGTGTTGCTGAGTGGCAATCACGCGCATATCCGGCGTTGGCGTTTACAGCAGTCCCTTGGTAGGACCTATGAACGACGCGCCGATCTTCTGGAAAGCCGCTCGCTTTCTGGAGAAGAGAAGAAGCTGCTCGAGGAATACATCCGCGAGCGGGACGATAGTTAACAACGTATCGATGGTAGATCAGTTGATTTACCTTAGGAGCACAGCATGACCAACAAAATCATCCTTGCACTCGAAGCAGAGCAGATGACCAAAGAAATCCCTACCTTTGCCCCGGGCGACACCATTGTCGTTCAGGTGAAAGTGAAGGAAGGCGATCGTTCCCGTCTGCAAGCGTTCGAAGGCGTTGTAATCGCCAAGCGCAACCGCGGCGTGAATAGTGCGTTCACCGTTCGTAAAATCTCCAACGGTGTTGGCGTAGAACGTACTTTCCAGACCTACTCCCCGCAGATCGACAGCATGGCTGTCAAACGTCGCGGTGACGTACGTAAAGCCAAGCTGTACTACCTGCGCGACCTGTCGGGTAAAGCAGCTCGCATCAAGGAAAAACTGGCTTAAGTCCAGCTTCCGATGCAGAAAAAAGCAGCCTACGGGCTGCTTTTTTGTTGCCCGCAATTCCACCCGCCCCCCTGTAGGAGCTGCCGAAGGCTGCGATCTTTTGATCTTGCTTTCAATTCGGAAGCCCGCGATTTACGAGCAATAACCCATGACCACCCGCGACCAGGAAATCCAGCGCCGCACCGAACTCTCGGTAACCCGCGTAACCAAAGCCGTCTTCCCGCCGACCACCAACCACCACAACACCCTGTTCGGCGGCACCGCCCTGGCATGGATGGACGAAGTGTCGTTCATCACCGCCACGCGTTTCTGCCGCTTGCCGCTGGTAACGGTGTCCACTGATCGCATCGACTTCAATCACGCGATCCCGGCCGGTTCGATCGTCGAGCTGGTCGGCAAAGTGATCAAAGTCGGCAACACCAGCCTTAAGGTCGAGGTGGAAGTGTTCGTGGAAAGCATGAGCTGTGATGGGCGTGAGAAGGCGATTCATGGGCAGTTCAGCTTTGTCGCCATCGATGATGACAAGCGGCCGGTGCCGGTGCTGCCCGGATTTCCTGCCTGACCCGGAACCGAGTCGCGGCTATCGCGAGCAGGCTCGCTCCTACAGTGTCTGTGTCGTTCGCACCTTTATGTACGAAGCGGACACTGTAGGAGTGAGCCTGCTCGCGATTCGATTTATCAGGCGCCGCTGGCCTCCGGCTGAATCAACGCCAGCAACGTCCACCCGGATCCCGGTTTCAAAGCGGTCTCCGGCGTCACCACATGCACCCAGCCACTGTCATCGCGCATGAACAGCAAGGTCGCCCGATTACCATGCAATGCCTGGTAATCCTCCCAGCCGAACCCGTCTGTCAACGTTGTACTGTACAGCTCGGCGCCGCTGCTGATCAGGCTGGCGAGCTTGGCATAGGTCAGTGCCTCGCTCCCCAGCTGATTGCCACGATGCTCAAGACTCGCCCGGTGCTTGTCGCTGCGACGGCTTTCCTGACCGCTGGCCAGACCGAACAATCGCTGGTGACCAAAGTCGTGGCGAAAGCGCATGGCCGCCAAAGTGTTCAGCTCGCCTGAAGGCGACAGCGCCAGCAAGTGCCCCAAGCCCACCAGATCCAGATGTGCATCGGCATGCTGCGAAGCCGGATTGCCAAAATACGTCGGCAAACCTTCCATGCGCGCCGCACGAATGTTTTCCCAACTCGAATCGGTCAGCAGCACCCGGCTGCCCAGTTGCTGCAACGATTTGCCCAGCAGCCGCGCCGGGCCGTTGGCGCCGACAATCAGAAAGCCGCTCGGCGCCGGTTCGGCCACGTTCAGCAAACGCGCCAAGGGGCGGGCTGTTGCGCTTTGCAGCACCACGGTGCCGATGATCACGGCGAAGGTCAGTGGAACCAGCAGCAACGCGCCTTCGTGTCCGGCCTGATCCAGACGGATCGCGAAAATCGCCGAGACCGCCGCCGCCACGATCCCGCGCGGGGCGATCCAGCACAGCAGAGCACGTTCTCGCCAGCTCAAGCTGGAGCCGGCCGTGCTCAACAACACGTTCAGCGGGCGCGCGATCAACTGAATCACCAGCAACAGAATCAGCACCAACGGCCCGAGGCTGATCAAGGCATGCAGATCCAGCCGTGCCGCCAGCAGAATGAACAGCCCGGAAATCAGCAGCACGCTGAGGTTTTCCTTGAAGTGCAGAATGTGCCGCACATCCACGCCCTTCATGTTCGCCAGCCACATGCCCATCAGCGTCACCGCCAGCAGGCCGGACTCGTGCATCACCTGATTCGACGCAATGAATATCCCCAGCACGGCCGCCAGCGAGGCAAGGTTATGCAGGTATTCCGGCAGCCACTGACGCCGGATGACGGTGCCCAGCACCCAGCCGCCGACCACCCCGAATACGCTGCCGCAGACAATCACGCCGCCAAAGGTCAGCAAGCTCTGTTCGAGGCCGTTGCCCTCGGCGCGGGCAATGATGAGGCTGTAGACCACCACCGCGAGCAGGGCGCCGATCGGGTCGATGACGATGCCTTCCCAGCGCAGGATGTTCGCGATCGAGGCTTTCGGTCGCACCACCCGCAGCATCGGCACGATCACTGTTGGGCCGGTCACCAGCGTCAGGCTGCCGAACAGGATCGCCAGCAGCCAATCAAAGCCGAGCAGGAAGTGGGTTGCGACCGCGATCACTACCCATGTGGTGAGGGCACCGAGGGTCACCAGCCGGTGCACGACGCTGCCGATCTCGCGCCACTCGGACAGATGCAGGGTCAGACTGCCCTCAAACAGGATCAGCGCTACCGCCAGCGACACCAGCGGCATCAGCAGCGGGCCGAACATTTCCTGTGGATCGAGCCAGCCGAGTACCGGGCCGGCCAAAATCCCGGTCAGCAACAGAAACAGAATCGCTGGCAGCTTCAGACGCCACGCCAGCCACTGGCAACCCAGCGCAGCAGCGCCGATCCCGCCAAATGCCAAGAGAATTTGCTGCTCGTTCATTGAAGCTCCCTGTTCCTTGAAATAGCGGGCTATGAAAGACTAGCGGCCATTCCCACAGTTCACTCTACATTTGCGCACAGCCCCGGAGGTTGTGTGTCTTGAGCGCCCATGCCTGCCATCGACCATCCACTGATTGACCAATTCCTCGACGCCTTGTGGCTGGAGAAGGGCCTTTCCGACAATACCCGCGGTGCCTACCGCAGCGATCTGGCGCTGTTCAACGGCTGGCTGCAGGAGAAAAACCTCGAGCTGATCAATGCCGGTCGCGAGTTGATCCTCGATCATCTGGCCTGGCGCCTGGAGCAGAACTACAAGCCGCGTTCCACCGCCCGATTTCTTTCCGGTGTGCGTGGCTTTTATCGCTACCTGCTGCGGGAAAAGCTGATCAGCGTCGATCCGACCTTGCGCGTCGACATGCCGCAACTGGGTAGGCCGTTGCCCAAGTCGTTGTCGGAAGCTGACGTCGAAGCGCTGCTCAAGGCGCCGGATCTGAGCGAAGCCATCGGCCAGCGTGACCGCGCCATGCTTGAAGTCCTTTATGCCTGCGGCCTGCGGGTGACCGAACTGGTCAGCCTGACGCTGGAGCAGGTCAACCTGCGTCAGGGCGTGCTGCGGGTGATGGGCAAGGGCAGCAAGGAGCGGCTGGTGCCGATGGGCGAAGAGGCGATTGTCTGGGTCGAGCGTTACATGCGTGATGGCCGCAGCGAACTGTTGGGCGGGCGCCCCAGCGATGTGCTGTTCCCCAGCCAGCGCGGCGAGCAGATGACCCGCCAGACGTTCTGGCACCGGATCAAGCATTGGGCCAAGGTCGCCGGGATCGGCAAATCGCTGTCGCCACACACCTTGCGTCATGCGTTCGCCACGCACCTGCTCAACCATGGCGCCGATCTGCGGGTGGTGCAGATGCTGCTGGGGCACAGTGACCTGTCAACCACGCAGATTTACACCCATGTGGCCCGCGCCCGTCTGCAGGACCTGCACGCCAAACACCACCCAAGAGGCTGATGCCCCCTGTAGGAGCTGCCGAAGGCTGCGATCTTTTGATCTTGCTTGTGATTTCAAAAACAAAGTCAAAAGATCGCAGCCTTCGGCAGCTCCTACAGGGGCGGTGTGATGTGTGGCGACAGGCGCATTCGGCCATGCGAGCCTTATGTGTTAGGCTTTGCCGGTTTGCACGATGGACGGTTATGACCCGGTGCTCCGGCACGGGCGTTCTGACCGTTTCATTTGTCCGCCTTCAGGAGTTCTCATGCGTCTGACCCAGATTTTCGCCGCCGCAGCCATTGCGTTGGTCAGCACCTTTGCCGTCGCCGATGACGCGGCCGACAAAGCCATTCGTCAAAGCCTGGAAAAACTCGAACTCGAGGTTCCGGTAGAAAGCATCAGCGCCAGCCCGTTGCCGGGCATGTACGAAGTCAAGCTCAAGGGCAGCCGCGTGCTGTACGCCAGCGCCGACGGCCAGTACATCGTTCAGGGCTATCTGTTCCAGCTCAAGGACGGCAAACCGGTCAACCTGACCGAGAAAACCGAACGCCTGGGCATCTCCAAGCTGATCAACGCCATTCCGGTGGCCGAAACCGTGGTTTATCCGGCCGTGGGCGAGACCAAATCGCACATCACCGTGTTCACCGACACCACCTGCCCGTACTGCCACAAGCTGCACGCCGAAGTGCCTGAGCTGAACAAGCGCGGCATCGAAGTGCGTTACGTGGCGTTCCCGCGTCAGGGCCTCGGCTCGCCGGGTGATGAACAACTGCAAGCGGTGTGGTGCTCGACCGACAAGAAAGCCGCCATGGACAAAATGGTCGATGGCAAGGAAATCAAGGCCGCCAAGTGCGCGAACCCGGTTTCCAAGCAGTTCGCTCTGGGTCAGTCGATCGGCGTGAACGGCACACCGGCCATCGTTTTGGCTGACGGACAAGTCATTCCGGGCTACCAGCCGGCGCCACAAGTCGCCAAACTGGCGCTGGGCGCCAAGTAATTCGTATCGTCACGGTCAACCGTGGCGATCATGGGCCGGCAGCAGCATCGCCGGGCCATTAATAGAGAGCCGCGAGCACGCGGTTGTTTTCCGGCCGACCTTGCGTCGGCCGTTTCATGGGGAGTTCACAGTGAATCCGGTCAAAGTAGGCATCTGTGGGTTAGGGACCGTCGGTGGCGGTACCTTCAACGTACTTCAGCGCAACGCCGAGGAAATTGCTCGTCGTGCCGGGCGTGGGATCGAAGTGGCGCAAATTGCCACGCGCACGCCAAAGCCTCAGTTCCAGACGACCGGTATTGCGATTACCAACGATGTCTTCGAAGTGGCCACGAACCCTGAGATCGACATCGTCATAGAGCTGATGGGCGGCTACACCGTTGCCCGCGAGCTGGTACTCAAGGCCATCGAGAATGGCAAGCATGTGGTCACCGCGAACAAGGCACTGATTGCCGTTCACGGTAATGAGATTTTCGCCAAGGCACGCGAGAAAGGCGTGATCGTGGCGTTCGAAGCGGCCGTGGCCGGTGGTATTCCGGTGATCAAGGCGATCCGTGAAGGCCTGTCCGCCAACCGCATCAACTGGGTCGCCGGGATCATCAACGGCACCGGTAACTTCATCCTCACCGAAATGCGCGAGAAGGGTCGTACCTTCGAAGACGTGCTGGCCGAAGCGCAAGCGCTGGGCTACGCCGAAGCCGATCCGACCTTCGACGTCGAGGGCATCGACGCGGCGCACAAGCTGACGATTCTGGCGTCGATCGCGTTCGGCGTTCCGCTGCAGTTCGACAAGGCTTATACCGAAGGCATCACCAAGCTGACCACCGCTGACGTGAACTACGCCGAAGCGCTGGGCTACCGCATCAAGCACCTGGGCGTGGCGCGCAGCACCGCTGCCGGCATCGAGTTGCGTGTACACCCGACGCTGATCCCGGCTGATCGTCTGATCGCCAACGTCAACGGCGTGATGAACGCCGTGATGGTCAACGGTGACGCTGCCGGTTCGACCCTGTTCTACGGCGCCGGTGCCGGTATGGAGCCGACCGCTTCGTCGGTGATCGCCGACCTGGTGGACGTGGTTCGCGCCATGACCTCCGACCCGGAAAACCGCGTACCGCACCTGGCCTTCCAGCCCGACTCGCTGTCGGCGCACCCGATCCTGCCGATCGAAGCCTGCGAAAGCGCCTACTACCTGCGCATCCAGGCCAAGGATCATCCGGGCGTCCTGGCTCAGGTGGCGAGCATCCTCTCGGAGCGCGGCATCAACATCGAGTCGATCATGCAGAAGGAAGTCGAGGAACACGACGGTCTGGTGCCGATGATCCTGCTGACCCACCGCGTGCTGGAACAGCACATGAACGATGCGATTGCCGCTCTGGAAGCTTTGGCCGGCGTCAACGGTCCGGTTGTACGGATCCGCGTCGAACACCTGAACTAAGTCGCCATCGTTGCCCGGACCCGTGCGCGGGTCCGGCATTGCGAACACTGTCCATTGGAGTCAGTCATGCGTTACATCAGTACCCGCGGCCAGGCACCGGCCCTGAATTTCGAAGACGTCCTGCTGGCAGGTCTTGCCACCGACGGCGGTCTGTACGTCCCGGAAAACCTGCCACGTTTCACTCAGGAGGAAATCGCTTCCTGGGCCGGCCTGCCGTATCACGAGCTGGCTTTCCGGGTCATGCGCCCGTTTGTCACCGGCAGCATCCCGGACGCCGATTTCAAGAAGATCCTCGAAGAAACCTACGGTGTGTTCTCGCACAGCGCCGTTGCGCCGCTGCGTCAGCTCAATGGCAACGAATGGGTATTGGAGCTGTTCCACGGCCCGACCCTGGCGTTCAAGGACTTCGCCCTGCAACTGCTCGGTCGTCTGCTCGACTACGTGCTGGAAAAACGCGGCGAGCGCGTAGTGATCGTCGGCGCCACCTCCGGTGACACCGGTTCGGCCGCCATCGAAGGCTGCAAGCACTGCGAAAACGTCGACATCTTCATCCTGCACCCGCACAAGCGCGTGTCCGAAGTGCAGCGTCGGCAGATGACCACGATTGTCGGCGAGAACATCCACAACATCGCCATCGAAGGCAACTTCGATGACTGCCAGGAAATGGTCAAGAACAGTTTCGCCGACCAGAGCTTCCTCAAGGGCACGCGCCTGGTAGCGGTGAACTCGATCAACTGGGCGCGGATCATGGCCCAGATCGTCTACTACTTCCACGCGGCCTTGCAGTTGGGCGGCCCGGCGCGTTCGGTGGCGTTCTCGGTGCCGACCGGCAACTTCGGCGATATCTTTGCCGGTTACCTGGCACGCAACATGGGTCTGCCGATCAATCAGTTGATCGTCGCCACCAACCGCAACGACATCCTGCACCGCTTCATGAGCGGCAACCAGTACGTCAAGGAAACCCTGCACGCGACGTTGTCGCCGTCGATGGACATCATGGTTTCGTCGAACTTCGAACGCCTGCTGTTCGACCTTCACGGTCGCAATGGCGCGGCCATCGCCGGTTTGATGGATTCGTTCAGACAGGGCGGCGGTTTCAGCGTCGAGCAAGAGCGCTGGACCGAAGCCCGCAAACTGTTCGATTCGCTGGCCGTTGACGACGCGCAAACCTGCGAAACCATTGCTGAAGTTTACGAACAGTGCGGCGAAGTGCTGGATCCGCACACCGCCATCGGCGTCAAGGCCGCCCGCGAATGCCGTCGCAGCCTGGACATCCCGATGGTGATTCTGGGCACTGCACATCCGGTGAAATTCCCGGATGCGGTGGAGAAAGCCGGTGTAGGAAAAGCTCTCGAGCTACCTGCACATCTTTCTGATTTGTTTGAACGAAACGAGCGCTGCACCGTTCTGCCAAACGAACTGAAAGCCGTGCAAGCCTTTGTCAGCCAGCATGGCAACCGCGGCAAGCCGCTGTAAGCCGAAAATGCTGTCACATTTTGAAGCCCGTCTCCTGACGGGCTTTTTTGTTTCTGCTGCCACACTGCTCGGGTTTTCACCCATGAAATACGGGTGAGTCGATCACGAAGGAAGTGGCAATGCTGTTTGAAAAAGGAGTAAGGCCAGCTTTGGGCTGGCTGCTGTTGTTGTGCCTGTGTGTATTGGGTCGTGGGGGCATGGCGGCCCAGTTGGTACTGCATGAACAGGCGCAGAACGCCGAAAGGATCGCGCTGAATGAGCGGGAGCGACAGTGGATTCGCGACAATCCCCGCGTGACCGTGGCGTCGGTGCAATATCCCTTGTACCTGTTTCAGGACGAACACGGGCGCTGGAATGGTTTGAACAACGATGTACTCAATCGCATCACAGCCATGACTGGCTTGCAGTTTGTGCACGAAGAGTCCTTCTCCACCGATCAGATGCTTGAGCGACTGCAAAGCGGAGTGGCGGATGTGAGTACGACGCTGGCGATGAACGACAGGCGCAAGGCTTTTCTGGATTTCAGTCATGCATTCGGAGGCGCTGGCTGGGTATTCGTCGGGCGCAAGGACGAGCCGGCCATCCAGTCGCTGGACCAGTTGGTCAAGCGGGTACTGGTGTTGCCTGCAAGGCATGCGCTGGAAGACGTGATCCGTCGCGAGTATCCGTCAATCGAAATCCGTTCAGTCAAAACTTATGCCGAGGCGCGGGCACTGGTGGAAAGCGCAGAGGCTTACGCCACCATCGAAAACGAAATCGGTGCTCAGTTGTATCCCTCCGGCCTGCTCAAGGTCGGTGCTTTGGTGGAGGGGCGATGGGAGGCCGATCATCTGGCGGTGCGCAAAGGGTTGCCAGAGTTGCTGAGCATCCTCAACAAGGCCCTGGAAGCATTCCCGGCTGCGGAATTGCGCGCTATTCGCCTGAAATGGCTGGAAGGGGTTGCGCCGATAGCGGAGTCTTCGTGGCGTGAGCGATTGATCGACTGGGGCTGCTGGGCGATGGGAGTGTTCGGGGTCTTCGGGCTGCTGTCGCTGGTTTGGAACCGTCGCCTGTCTGCCGTGATCAGGCAGCGCAGCGAAGCGGAAAAGGGACTGGGCGATCAACTTGCGTTCCAGCACGCACTGATCGACGCGATGCCTGATCCGATATTCGTCCGGGATCTGCAAGGTCGCCTGATGATGTGCAATCGCAGCTATGAGGAGGCGCTTTCGGTGCGCATGGAACAGGTGCAGGGGCGGCTGCTGTTCGAAGTCGACGCGCTGCCTGAGGCATCAGCACGCATGCTGCACGATGAGTTCATGGTGCAACTGCATACGCGCAGGGCCCGGTTCAACAAACGCCAGTTGTTGTTCAAGGGGGGGTACAGGGACATCTACCAGTGGACTGTGCCGTTCTATGGTGCCGACGGAAAATTGCGCGGCCTGCTGGGAGGCTGGACCGACATCACTCGACGCCGGGCAGAAAACGGCTGCAAATGTTCGCAATGAAGATCGGAAATTTCCTATGTGAAGTAATTACTTTTCCGATGGGAGGCTGAGGACGACTGACCTAGAGTTAACGCCCACAGCGGCGAGAGTCCGCGAACGTCGTTTCTGAGGTCGCCCATGCGCTCGCTAAAGGTCCTGATTCTTGAACACAACCCGTTTCAACTGATGGCATTGCATCAGATGCTCAATGCCGTCGGGATCTACAACGTGCTGACGGCGCCATCGCTGTCCTCGGCCCTGGGGTCGCTGGGCCATCGTGGCGCCGTCGATATCGCTATCTGCAACCCGCAATTGAAGGGTGGAGACGGCTTGGCATTGATTCGTCATCTGGCGGTACAACGCGAAGCGCGTGCCCTTATTCTTCTGGGAGCAGTGGCGCATAGCGTGCAGACCGATCTTGACCTGTTGCTGCAGGCGCATGAGTTGAAACTGCTGGGGCGGTTGAATACGCCTGTCTCGGCAATACTGATGAGAGGTTTGCTGGACGGCTACCTGACAGCCGTCCAGCCGACTGTTTCCGGCTGAAGCAACCTGTTGCTTTTCTGTCATCTTCACCGTGCATGCTCTGAAAGACCGGTCACTGCTGGAGGATGAGCCCGGTATTCAGAACTTTCTTCTCGGGCCGGTGGTCATTTACTGTGGACACGCCCCAGGCACAATGTTTTCGGACTATTGAGTGGAGATCGAGATGGAAAGTATCAGTCTATTGCTCGGTGAGGCTCTGAGCCCGTATCAGGTGACGTTGACTCCGTGTGGTGCCCATGGCGAATGCCTGGTGACCTTGAAGAACGGCAACGGTGCCCTCGTGGTCGAGCGCGAATTCAATCAGGCGCAGTTGACCGACAAGCGCCTGCTGACAGATGTGGTCGATGGTTTGCACCGCGACGTCTTGATCGCCGAAGGGCGCCTGGAGCCGTGTGTGATCGCAGCTTTGCGCAATGCGGCGCTGGCCAGGCCCGCTGCACTGTAAAGATGAAATATTTTTTGTGGGAACCTTCCTGCATCCCCGTCAGTCAGACCCCATAACAGCAGGATCAAGCATTGTGCTCCGGTGCTTGTCGCTTGCTGCTACGGGTCTTTTTGTAGACCACGTTTAACCCCGAGTCGTCTCCCCACTTCTCGGGGTTTCTTTTTGCCCGCAGGTTTTACGGGGCGGCCTGCTGTTCGAAAAAAATCCGTGCCTGTTGCAGGTAATCCGTGCGCATTTCGGGATCCAGCCATTGGGCATATGACTGATCCAGTTGCTCATGGGGCAGGGTACGCAGCAGTTGGTTGATCTCACTGATCGCCTGACGTCCCTGAGGGGTATCGGAACATCCGACATATCCGGACAGATATTTGCCTGTGCCTCGAACCGTATAGAACACCAACTCATCGTCGGGAATCTGTGCCTGGCGTGCCTGATAACGGATTTCCGGCCAATAACCCAGCACCACTTGCAAGCGCCCCAGACGCTGCATTGACAGCAGGCTGCTCAGAGCATCATTGCCGTAATGCGGTGTCAGTACACCTTCGGGGGCTTGCTTCAGGAGATTGTCGAGAAACTCGCCGTAGCTTCGCTCTGCCACCACCCCGATCTTATTCCCACCCTTGGCCAGAAATGCCGTCAGATCGATTTCACCGTCGACCAGATAAGGCATCAGCACATCGCGATCTTTCTGACGCACCACCAGCCCATTGCTGACAGCGCGAAACGCCGGGACAGAGAAAGCGATCCATTGCGTACGTTCCTTGCTCCAGATCAGCGAAGGGTCGCAGGTGAAGGTCGGTTCGTGCAGCATCTGCATGCCCCGGGCGCGATTGACCCGCATCAGCGTGTGTTCGTATTGCGGCATGCCGGCGATCAGCATCGGCAGCAGTTGATCGATCACGCCCTGACCCTTTTTCGGGCCTTCGAAGATGGTTAGCGGCGGCAGGTCGCGCAGCAACCAGACCAGCGTTGGTTTCGCCTGAGCCCAAGCGGGCAGGGCCAGCAGAAACAACAGGCCGAACAGCCGCCACGTCCACCCGTGGTGGGCGTGGTTGGCGTCCGAAGTCTGCCAATGTTTCAGCTTAGATGGCTCCGTCTTCGCGCAAGCGAGCGATCTGCTGTTCGTCATAGCCAAGATCGTGGAGTACCTGCGCATTGTGTTCACCGAGCTGCGGCCCGACCCATTCGGAAGTGCCCGGTGTTTCAGAGAGTTTCGGCACGATGCCTGGCATCTTGAAAGGTCTGCCGTCCGGCAGTTTCGCCTGCAGGAACATTTCCCGGGCCAGGTACTGCGGGTCGCTGAACATGTCTTCGGCGCTGAAGATCCGGCTGGCCGGTACTTCCGCCTGATTGAGCAAATCGAGCACGCTTTGCAGCGGCAGCGAATTGACCCAACGGTCGATTACGCCATACAACTCGTCACGACGACTGTCGCGCCCGTCGTTGCTCGCCAGCGTCGGGTCGTTGGCCAGATCCTCGCGGCCGATGATCAGCATGAAGCGCTTGAAGATCGCGTCGCCATTGGCGCCGATCTGCACGTGTTTGCCGTCGGCGCTGGTGTGGATTGATGAAGGCGTGATGCCCGGCATGATGTTGCCGGTGCGCTCGCGGATGAAACCGAACACGTCGAACTCCGGCACCATGCTTTCCATCATGGCGAAAATCGCCTCGTATAGCGCGACATCGACCACCTGGCCGACACCGCCATTGACCTCGCGATGACGCAGCGCCATCAGCGCGCCAATCACGCCCCACAGTGCGGCAATCGAGTCACCGATGGAAATCCCGGTGCGCACCGGCGGCCGGTCATCGAAACCGGTGATGTAGCGCAAGCCGCCCATGGATTCGCCGACCGCACCGAAGCCCGGTTGATCCTTCATCGGCCCGGTCTGACCGAAGCCCGAGAGGCGCACCATCACCAGTTTCGGGTTCAGCGCGTGCAGGGTTTCCCAGCTCAGCCCGAGTTTTTCCAGTACACCGGGGCGAAAGTTCTCGATCAGGATGTCGGCCTCGCCCAGCAGCTTTTTCAGAATCGCCAGGCCATCGGGATGTTTGAGGTTCAGCGTCAGCGATTTTTTGTTGCGCGCTTGAACAAACCACCACAGCGAGGTGCCTTCATACAATTTGCGCCACTTGCGCAGCGGATCACCTCCGTCGGGCGATTCGATCTTGATCACTTCGGCACCGAACTCGCCGCAAATACGCGAGGCAAACGGCCCGGCAATCAACGTACCCAATTCAATGACTTTCACACCGCTGAGCGGTTTGTTGGCGAACGGCATACTGAATCCTGTAGGACAAGGCTGAGCGGATACAGCGTTTTAACATAGCCGGCTGTCAGACGCCGCAGGTTGATCGCCATCAATTCGATGATTGCCTACCGCATCGGTTAGACTTGCCGACTTTCCTCGTATCAAGAAGCCCGTTCATGGCCCAGCCGTCTACCACATACAAATTCGAACTGAACCTCACCGACCTCGACCGCAGCGTCTACGAGAGCGTCAAGCAGACCATCGCCCGTCACCCTTCGGAAACCGAAGAACGCATGACCATGCGGCTGCTGGCCTACGCCCTCTGGTACAACGAACTGCTGTCGTTTGGCCGTGGTCTGTCGGACGTGGATGAGCCTGCACTGTGGGAAAAGAGCCTGGATGACCGCGTTCTGCACTGGATCGAAGTCGGCCAGCCGGACGCCGATCGTCTGACCTGGTGCTCGCGTCGCACCGAGCGCACCAGCCTGCTGGCCTATGGCAGCCTGCGTGTATGGGAAGGCAAGGTCGTACCGGTGGCGAAGAACCTGAAAAACGTCAACATCGCCGCCGTGCCGCAGGAAGTGCTGGAAACCCTGGCCAAGGACATGCCGCGCGTCATCAAGTGGGACGTGATGATCAGCGAAGGCACCATTTTCGTCACCGACGACCGTGGTCAGCACGAAGTCCAACTGGAATGGCTGGCAGGCGAGCGCGGCTGATCCCGCGCCGCCCGCTGATTTATCCCACGTATTCAAGAGAAGTTTCCGTTACCCCATGCGTATTGATCCTCGACCGTTGCCTGCGACTCTGCCGTTTCTCGGCGACCTGCCACCGCTGTTGACCCGGTTGTACGCGGCGCGAGGCGTGCAGTCCGAAGCGGAGCTGGATAAAAGTCTGGCGCGGCTGATTCCGTTTCAGCAGCTCAAGGGCATCGAGGCGGCGGTGGATCTGCTGGTGACGGCACTGGAGCAGCGTCAACGGATTCTGATCGTCGGCGACTTCGACGCCGACGGCGCGACGGCCAGCACGGTCGGCGTGCTCGGCTTGCGTCTGCTGGGCGCGGCGCACGTCGATTATCTGGTGCCGAACCGCTTCGAATACGGCTATGGCCTGACCCCGGAAATCGTCGAAGTCGCCCTGACGCGCGAGCCGCAGTTGCTGATCACCGTCGACAACGGCATCTCAAGCGTCGAAGGCGTGGCCGCCGCCAAGCGCGCAGGACTGAAAGTCTTGATCACCGACCACCACTTGCCCGGCGATGAACTGCCGGCGGCCGATGCGCTGGTCAACCCGAACCAGCCCGGCTGCGAGTTTCCGAGCAAGGCGCTGGCCGGGGTCGGGGTGATTTTCTACGTGTTGATGGCCTTGCGTGCACGTCTGCGCAGCCTTGGCTGGTACGAGAGCAAACCGCAGCCGAACATCGGCG
Organism: Pseudomonas sp. HMWF021; assembly: GCF_003061005.1. GTDB lineage: Bacteria > Pseudomonadota > Gammaproteobacteria > Pseudomonadales > Pseudomonadaceae > Aquipseudomonas. The sequence goes on from NZ_QAIK01000119.1 coordinate 39,663, forward strand.
AACTGCTGGATCTGGTGGCGCTTGGCAGCGTTGCCGACGTGGTGCCGCTGGACGCCAACAACCGGATTCTGGTGCATCAGGGCCTCGAGCGGATTCGCGCCGGGCGCGCACGGCCGGGGATCAAGGCGATTCTCGAAGTCGCCAAGCGTGATGCGGCGCGGATTACCTCCACCGATCTGGGTTTTATCGTTGGCCCGCGCCTGAATGCGGCGGGGCGTCTGGACGACATGAGCCTGGGTATCGAATGCCTGCTCACCGCCGATGCCAATCTGGCGCGGGAAATGGCTGCGCAACTGGACGGCATGAATCAGGACCGCAAATCCATCGAGCAGGGCATGCAGCGCGAGGCGCTGGCCCAGCTCAAGGACTTGCCGGTGGAATCGATGCCGTTCGGTCTGTGCCTGTTCGATCCCGAGTGGCATCAGGGTGTGATCGGCATTCTTGCCTCGCGCATGAAAGAGCGTTATTTCCGCCCGACCATTGCCTTTGCCGACGCCGGTGACGGCCTGCTCAAGGGCTCGGGACGTTCGGTGCAGGGTTTCCATATTCGCGATGCGCTGAGTGTGGTGGCGGCGCAGCATCCGAACCTGATCGCCAAGTACGGTGGCCACGCGATGGCGGCCGGTCTGACCTTGCCGCAAGAGAATTTTCCGCTGTTCGCCGAGGCTTTCGATGCCGAAGTGCGTCGGCAACTTCGCGAAGAAGACCTGACCGGGCGCATGCTCTCGGATGGCACGTTGGCGGTCGAGGAATTCCATCTGGAACTGGCCCGCGCCCTGCGTCATGCAGGGCCTTGGGGCCAGCACTTTCCGGAGCCGCTGTTCCATGGCGTGTTCCAGTTGATCGAGCAGCGAGTGGTCGGTGAGCGGCACCTCAAAGTGGTGCTGAAAAGCGAGTGCGGCTCGGTGAAGCTCGATGGCATTGCCTTTGGTATCGACCGCGAGGTGTGGCCGAATCCGACTATTCAGTGGGTCGAACTGGCTTACAAGCTCGACGTTAACGAGTTTCGGGGTAACGAGACGGTGCAACTGATGATTGCCCACATCGAACCGCGCTGACGCCATTCGCGAGCAGGCTCGCTCCCACAGGGATATGCATTCCAAAATGTGGGAGCGAGCCTGCTCGCGAAAGCACCCGTTCACACACTGAATCACTCTGAACCCTCCTTCATTCCCGGTTGTCGACTAGGCTCTAAGCACTGCTTGATTGGCCTTGTGACGTCTTGTCGAATTTTCTACCCGCGGGGGCGGGTGCTGCACCTTTTCCTGTCACTCGTCGACTTTTCAAACAGAACCCTGGAGCCTGCCCACTGATTTGAGAGGTGCCCCATGAGTCTGCTGCTCGAACCCTTTACCCTTCGTCAACTGACCCTGCCCAACCGCATCGCCGTCTCGCCGATGTGCCAATACTCCAGCGTCGACGGTCTGGCCAACGACTGGCATCTGGTGCACTTGGGCAGCCGTGCTGTCGGCGGCGCCGGCCTGATTTTCACCGAGGCCACGGCAGTCACCGCTGACGGGCGCATCACCGCCGAAGACCTCGGTTTGTGGAACGACGAACAGATCGAACCGCTGCAACGCATCACTCGTTTCATTACCGCCCAGGGCGCTGTCGCCGGGATTCAACTGGCCCACGCCGGGCGCAAGGCCAGCACCCATCGCCCTTGGCTGGGCAAACATGGCAGTGTCAAACCGGAGGATGGCGGCTGGATCCCGGTTGGACCATCGCCAATTGCTTTCGACCCACAACACACGCAACCGAAACAGCTCGATGAAGGGCAAATCGCGGAAGTCATCCGGGCGTTCGTTGACGCCGCCAAACGTGCATTGACGGCGGGTTTCAGTGTGGTCGAGGTGCATGCCGCCCACGGTTATCTGCTGCATCAGTTCCTGTCGCCGTTGAGCAATCAACGCCGCGATCAATACGGTGGTTCGTTCGAAAACCGCATTCGCCTGGTGCTGCAAGTCACCGAAGCCGTGCGTGAGGTTTGGCCGCAAGAGCTGCCGGTGTTCGTCCGGGTGTCGGCCACCGATTGGGTCGAAGACGGCTGGAACCCGGATGAAACCGTGGAACTGGCGCGCCGTCTCAAGGCGCTGGGGGCGGATCTGATCGATGTGTCGTCCGGCGGCACGGCGGCCAACGCCGAGATTCCCGTGGGACCGGGTTATCAGACGCGCTTTGCCGAACGGGTACGCAAGGAGTCAGGCATCGCCACCGGCACCGTCGGCATGATTACCGAGCCGGCCCAGGCCGAGCACATTTTGCGCACTTGCCAGGCCGACATCATTTTCCTCGCCCGCGAATTGCTGCGTGACCCGTACTGGCCGCTGCACGCCGACGATGATCTGGGCGGGCGCAAAGCGGTGTGGCCGGCGCAGTATCAGCGCGCGACCCATCGTGATCAGCCGATTCACGAGTCGGATCTTCGCGATTGATTTCAAGTCTGCGTAACGTCTATAAAACCCGCCATTGAACCGGCGGG
>NZ_QAIK01000119.1:42178-48863 GCF_003061005.1 Pseudomonas sp. HMWF021
CCGCTGCTGGCGCAGATCGATCGCGGCGAGCTGGTGGAGGAATGTTATCGGCTGGAAAACGGTGAGCTGATTCTGTATCCGGCGCATTTCGACATGCGCGGATGGCCCGAAGGCGAAGCTGAAGACAATGCGCGGACGCTGCACAAGTGCTTGCGCGATGGCGGTTGGCTGTACGGAGTGTTTAAGGGGCCAGCGCTGGTGGCGGCGGTGGTTGTGGATAACCGGGTTATTCACAATCAGGGGCTGAGCATGCGCCAGTTGAAATTCCTGCACATCAGCCGTGACTACCGTGGGCAGGGGCTGGGGGCGAAGTTGTTTGCGCTGGCCTGTGAGCAGGGGCGGCGGTTCGGTGCTCAGGCGTTGTATGTCTCAGCCACCGAATCACGTAATACCGTGGAGTTTTATCAGCGACAGGGGTGTCGGTTGGTTGATCAACCGGACCCTGAGCTGTTTGTCCTGGAACCCTGCGATATCCATTTGCACTGTCCTCTCGGCTGACAACATTCCCTGTAGGAGCTGCCGAAGGCTGCGATCTTTTGACTTTGACGGGGCATGAACAAGATCAAAAGATCGCAGCCTTCGGCAGCTCCTACAGGGATTCGTTTTGCTCAAAAAAACAATGTAGAGGCCCATGCAGGCGCCTCACATCATCAAGGATACTTGCGCTTGTCCGGCGCCGGCGGGAAGTACTGGTACAACCAGGTCTCGCTCAACGTGCGGTCATTGGTGCGGATGAACAGGCGCAGTTCCACCGGATCGACACTGTCATTGGTCGGGTACCAGTCGAACAGTATCCGGTAGCCCTTGATGTCATCCAGCACCAGCACGCTGAAGTCCTGCACCTTGCCGTTGGAGCAGGTGACCACCGGTTCGATCCCGGTGCCCTGCGGCAGGCGATCCAGGCCGCCACCGGTGAAATCCACGGCAAAACGTCGCGCCCAGACCGGCGGGTAATGTTCGCCTGGTGCCCAGCCTTCGACGAAACCACCCATGCCCGAACGGGTCGCGTGTACCCGCGCCAGCGGCGTGCCGACTGGCGGCAGGGCGCTCCAGTAGAGCTTGTAGCCGTAGTTCAGCGAGTCGCCAGCGGCCACCGGTTTCTTCGGCGTCCAGAACGCGACGATGTTGTCGAGAGTCTCGCCGGTGGTAGGAATTTCCAGCAGATCGATAGAGCCTTCGCCCCACGCCGTGGTCGGTTCGACCCACAGGCTCGGGCGCTTGCTGTACCAGTCAACGGTGTCCTGATAGTTGGCGAATTCGTGATCGGTCTGCACCAGTCCGAAGCCTTTCGGATCGGTGTCGGCGAACGCGTTGAACTGCAGGGTCGCCGGGTTGTTCAGCGGGCGGCAGATCCACTCGCCGTTGCCACGCCACATCGCCAGGCGATCGGAGTCGTGGATTTGCGGGTGGATGGTGTCGCACATGCGCCGTTCGTGGGTGCCACAGCTGAACATGCTGGTCATCGGCGCGATGCCCAGTTGCTCGATGGCAGTCCGCGCGTTGACGTGGGCGTCTATCTCCATCACTACGCGCTCGGCCTGGCAATCGATGTCGAAGCGGTAGGCACCGGTGGCGCTCGGCGAGTCGAGCAGGGCGTAGACCACGAAGCGGGTGGCGTTCTGCTCCGGCGTCTCGAACCAGAACTTGGTGAAGTCAGGAAATTCTTCGCGCTTCTTCGCGTAGGTGTCGACGGCCAGACCGCGAGCCGAGAGGCCATATTGGCCAGTGGCATCCACCGCGCGGAAATAGCTGGCGCCGAGGAACGACACCACGTCATGGCGATCCAGCTCCGGCGCCTTGAACAGCTTGAATCCGGCAAAACCCAGATCGCCCTTGAGCTGCTGGGTATCGACCGAGGTGTTCTCGTAGTTGAACAGCGTCGGGCGGAAGTGGACTTCGCGAGCGGTCCGGGTCTTGGGATCGACGCTGTACATGCGCACAGGCTGACGGAAACCCATGCCGACGTGGAAGAACTGCACGTCCAGCTGACCCTTGTTTTCCTTCCACAGCGAATGATCGCCGTCGTAGCGGATCGCGTTGAAGTTCTGCGGGGTCATGGTCGCCAGCGTTGGCGGCAGGACCTGTTTGGTGTCCTGATAGGCCGAGCCGGCCAGTTGCTTGGCCTGGCGCTTGAGCGCTTCGAAATCGAAGGCCTGTGCCTCACCATCAGCGGCGCCACCATTGGCCGCCCAGGCCCGGGCGGCCAGCAGGCCGGAAGCCGAGAGACCGGTGTAAGCCGCAATGGCCATCGACGCTTTGAGCAAATTCCTGCGGTGCATAAATACAACCTGTCGTGAGCAATCCCGCGCCTTGCCTGGCACGTGCTGGATCAGAAATAACGGTTCGGACAAGCCTTCGGCCAAACGCAACGGACTATTAACAGATGCCCGCTAGCTTAAACGGTTCGCTCGCATTGCAAAATTCGTTGATACACAACGACAGAGTGTCAATGAAACAAGACATGTCGGTTAAATTTCCGACGGCACTTTCTGATTTAGAGGGCATATCTGCTTTTCTCGACTAATTACTCTAATTACCGCTTTTCAGAGCCGCGTAACTCCCTATTCTATGGACATGGCCGGCGCGACCGGCAGGACACAGGCGCTGCTGTAAGGGGCAGGGCGATGTGGTGATCAGGCAATTCTTTGAAGTATTCGAGAAGGACATCGTCCAATGGCAAAAGTACAAGACATCACCGAAATGCTCGGCATCTTTCCCTGCTTGAGCAGCGGACGCCGCAGGCGTCGTTTGAGTTCTGAAGAGCTGAAGCTGGTGGAGCGTTATCGCGAGTTGTCGGAGAGCGACCGGATTGCGATGCGGTATCTGGTGGATGCGATGAGGAGTGTTTCGCGGTTTTAACGGCGCGTAAGACTGTGGCGAGGGAGCTTGTCGAATCGTCGCACCGTCCCGCTGGACTGCGCAGCAGTCCCTCGCTTTTTGTAGAGGGGCCGCTGTGCGACCCAGCGGGAGCAAGCTCCCTCGCCACAGGATTTTTGTTGAATGGACTTGTTAGCGGCAAGTTCCCAATACCGGATACGGCCGCTGGCCGTGCATCAATTCAGGCACATCCCGCCATTTGACCCACGCCTGCTGTTGCCAGTGCAGCAACGGCACGGTAACGCCTGCCCAATGCATTGAACTCAGGCTCGGGTGGTTTTCTACTGGGCCTGATTGAATTTCGCGCAGCATTGGAATGACCTCATGGCTCAACCATTGGCGCAGGTTGCGGTTTTCCGGGATGAAGTGATGGACGAGCTGGGCGAACAGGCCTGACTCGCTGACCACTGCGCAATCGACGATGTCGCCGTCCTTACGCAGGAGGACGTTGCGACGCTGATCGGGATCGAGTTTCAGCGTGAGGCGTTCGTTTAGCGGATAGCCTATCAGGCGACCGAGATCCTGAACGCAGAACCAGGCTTCGTGGTCTTGCATGAAGGCGTGGAGGAAGCGGTTGTGGCGGGTGAAGACGGTGGGGGTGAAGTGGGTCGACGATGAGTTTTGGATTTGTGCAGACATGTAGTGGCTTCCGATTTGAGCAGGAAAGTCGCCATCAACTCTTCGACAAGTTGGGTGGCGAACCGTATGGCGTTCGAAGTCGGGATACTTCCAGTCAAACACGGAAAAGCCAGAAGGCCCGCGCCACACGGCCCGCCATAAAGCAAAACTGAAGCTACGACAGCCACAGTTCAATGGAGGGCATGCAAGCACCGCGTTGACAGTTTCCGGCTTCGACCCCGGGTCGCTGATTTGGCAGCGACGGGATAAAGCCTATCGGTCAGGCGCTTGCGGCGACAAGTCTACTCTGTGGACGTGCAGCGTAGGAAATTGGGGTTTTTGGGGAAGGCTGTGTCTGTAGGAAATGCCTGTTTTTGCATTGCTTGCAGCCTGGCTGCGTCTGGGGCGAATTTTTTCATTTATTTATGGAGATTCATGCAACGAACTGCAGGTCTTCTCCATGCTGATCGAATTTTCCGTTTCCAATTACCGCTCGTTCCGGGACAGGCAAACACTGTCCATGGTCGCGAGCCCTCGCCTGAGCAAGGCGCGAAACGTCTTCAGCGCCGGCACGAGCACTGAAAAACTCCCGGACCTGCTTAAGGTCGCCGCCATTTACGGACCCAACGCTTCTGGCAAATCGTCGCTCATTCGCGCAATGGGCATCGTCGGCAGATTGCTGGCGACACCCGCAGGCGTCCATGGCGACGTACTACCGGTTACATCCTTTCGCTTTGACGAGACGCTAAGAGAAGCGCCCAGCGTTTTTGAATACGACTTTGTTCAAAGCGGGTTGCGTTATCGATTTGTGCTCGCGTTGACAGCGCAGCGCATTGTCCATGAACAATTGCTCTGTTATCCAAAAGGAAAGGAAACCTTGCTGTATAACCGTCAAGTTGATTCCCTCGGTGAGCATTACACCTTTGGGAAAGCCCTTGAAGGCGGTAAGAACGTGCATTGTGCGTGGCGGCGTTTGACCAGTCCCAGGATGCTGTTTATTGCACAAGCCGTTACCCACAGCAGCGAAGAGCTGACTCAGTTGCGCGCACCATTTTGCTGGTTTCAAAGAGGTTTGCTGGTAGTCGAGCAGAGCAATATGCAGGGCCTCTCTACAGCGTCGATTCGTTTTCTGCAGATGGTTGAAAGTCATACCAGCGATCTACGTGATTTTCTCTGCGCTCTGGATATTCCGGTATCGGCGATCCAGCTCAGTTCGGAACATTCCACTGCGCCTCCAGACAATCGAAAGATGACGCTGAAAGAGTTTATTGCCGCTGCGCAGGGAGACAAATTGACCCTGACGCATGCCAGTATCTCAGGCGAGGCGGAGTTCGATTTTGCCGAAGAATCGTGCGGCACCAAGAACCTGATCGGCTTCTGGTTGCCGTGGTTCATGATGAATCAGGCTGGCGGCAGCGGCGTTCTCTGTGTCGATGAATTGAACAGCAGTCTGCATCCTGAAATCGTCGGGGTCCTGATTGGCAAGCATCTGGACAGCGGGCTGAATACTCAGTTGATTTTCACCACTCACGACACGCACTTGATGAATGAAAAGATTCTGCGGCGTGATCAGTTCTGGATTTCGGAGCGTGATGCATATGGCGCGACAAGTCTGTTTTCCGTGCACGACTTTGAAGGCCGGGAGAGTGAGGACGTCGAGAAGCGTTACTTCGAGGGACGCTATCGCGGGCTGCCACTGATCAGGCAGGGCTGACCATGGTGAGTTCGAGCAAGTCGTTTGATCGAAAAGCGTCACGCTTCAAACCACAGCCCAAAGTGCTGGTGCTCTGCGAGGACAGTAAGTCGGGAAAGCGTTATCTGGAGGAGGCCGCGTTTCACTTTCGGGCCCGGGCTCAGGTTGAGATCGTCCATTGCGGCGTGACGCACCCGAGCGGTATCGTGGAGCGGGCGGTGATGCGGCAGAAACGCTTTGACAAGGTATTTTGTGTGGTGGATCGCGATACACATCTGTGTTTCGAGCGCGCGTTGAATACAGCCAGATCGCATCCAAAAATCTACGTTATCGCATCGTATCCGTGTTTCGAGTTCTGGCTTCTTTTGCACTTTGGTTTCAGTCGCAAGCCATTCCGGGCCGTGGGGAAAAACTCCCCAGGTGACCTGGTGAGCAAGTGCTTGAGGACGAAACCCGACATGGCGGGCTATGAGAAGGGTAGAGACTTCAGTTATTTCACTCAATTGCTGGGTGAGCCGTTCCAGCGGGCCAGAACGCTTGCGCCGAAAGTGCTTGAGGACGTCGCCGTCAGTGGTGAGCCCAATCCCAGTACGGAAATCCATTTGCTGATGGATGAGTTCGAGACCTTATCCAGGCCTCAACTGATCTAGCACCCTGCACCCTGCACCCTGTCCGCGTCCCTGCGGGCAGGGTGCTGATATTTATCGACTCACCTTCCAAGCATCCCCAGCCGGCGCCTTCCCATGGTCATACGGCCTGCCGATCCACATGTAAACCAAGCCCAGCCCAATCACGATCACCGTGCTCAACACCATCGCATAGTTCACGTACCACGCCGCATCCGGTGTGCGTGGCCAGGCCATGTTGATGATTGCGCCGACGCCGTACACCAGCGCGCCGATGTTCACCGGCCAGCCCCAGGCACCGAGGGTGAATTTGCCGCTGGGTTTCCAGCCTTTGCTGCGTGCATACAATGCGGCCAGCACGATCATCTGGAACGCGAGGTAGATGCCGATGGCGGCGAAGCTGACGATGGTCGCCACGGCGTCCTGCAGGAAGAAGCCGAGGGCGATGATCAGGGCCGGCAGGACGCCGGACACGAACAGCGCGGCAACCGGCACTTGGGTGGTAGGAGAAATCTTTTTCAGCAGTCGGCTGCCGATGAGCATCTCATCGCGAGCGTAGGAGTACAGCAGACGGCTCGCCGCAGCCTGCAGGCTGATGACGCAGGAGATGAAGGAAATCATCACCACGCCCATCACCACTTTCGAGCCGATCGGGCCGAAGGCGTTGTTGAGGATGGTGGTGACCGGGTCCTTGTCGGTGCCGTTGATCACCGCTTGCATGTCCGGCACGGCAAGGATCAGCGCCAGGCAGGCGAACATCGCCGCGATGCCGCCGATGTAGATGGTCATGCGCATCGCCACCGGGATTTTCGCGCTCGGGTTCGGGGTTTCTTCGGCGACGTCGCCGCAGGCTTCGAAACCGTAGTAGAGG
>NZ_QAIK01000119.1:48882-56267 GCF_003061005.1 Pseudomonas sp. HMWF021
GAAGATCAGCAGGTACACGCCGACGATCACCGCGCCGACCAGTTCGCAGAGGAAGCCGAACATGGCGATGCGCGCCAGCACTTTGGTGCCGCTCAGATTGACCAGCGTGGCGAACAAGGTCAGCACCAGCGCGATGACGATGTTGGTGTTGTTGCTCGGCTCAAACCCGAGCATCGCCGCCAGATACGGGCCGGCACCGACAGCCACCGCAGCGATGGTCACGCACAGGGCGATGGAGTAGATCCAGCCCACCATCCACGCCCATTTCTTGCCGACCAGACGCCGCGCCCAGGGATAAACACCGCCGGAAATCGGGAACTGCGAAACCACTTCGCCGAAGATCAGGCACACCAGCAACTGGCCGCAACCGACCAGCAGATAGGCCCAGAACATCGGTGGCCCGCCGGCGGCGAGGCACAAGCCGAACAGGGTATAAACCCCTACGACCGGTGACAGATAAGTGAAGCCCAGGGCGAAGTTTTCCCACAGGCTCATGCTGCGGTTGAAATTGGAGGTGTAGCCGAGTTTGCGCAGTTGTTCGGCATCGCTGTCGGCAACGGCGGCCGAGAATTCGGGTGAGGCACTCATGGGTGTTTGCTCCGGGAAATCGGCAGATTTCGGATGGCCGAGGCCGTGGCGGGGCTTTGCGGGCGCCGCCCGGGTCGGTGGTTATTGTTTTGGGATCCTGGTGGTGCGTAATGCCGGTTTCCTTCCTGAAACCGAGGTGACGCCTTCGCGAGCAAGCTCGCTCCCACAGGTGGAACGCATTTCAACTAATGTGGGAGCGAGCCTGCTCGCGAAGCTTTTGACCTTAATGCTTGAACATCACATGCCGAACCGTGGTGTAGTCCTCCAGCCCATACATGGACATGTCCTTGCCATAACCGGACAATTTCTGACCGCCATGGGGCATTTCGCTGACGAGCATGAAGTGCGTATTGACCCAGGTGCAGCCGTACTGCAAACGCGCGGACATCCGATGTGCGCGGCCTACATCCGCCGTCCACACCGAGGAGGCGAGGCCGTAGTCGGAATCGTTGGCCCACTCCAGCGCCTGCGCTTCATCGGTGAATTTGGTCACCGACACCACCGGCCCGAACACTTCGCGACGGACGATCTCGTCATCCTGTTGCGCGTCGGCCAGCACCGTCGGTTCGAAGAAGAAACCGTTGCCTTCCACAGCCTTGCCGCCGGTGATCAAGCGAATGTGCGACTGCGCCACGGCGCGCTCGACGAAAGCGGCCACGCGGTCGCGATGTTGCGCAGTGATCAACGGCCCCAGTTCGGTGGACGGATCATCCTGCAGACCGTATTTGATGCTGCTGACCGCCGCGCCAAGCTTCTCGACAAACTTGTCGTAAATGCCCTGCTGCGCGTAGATCCGGCACGCGGCGGTGCAGTCCTGCCCGGCGTTGTAGAAACCGAAGGTGCGAATGCCTTCCACCGCTGCATCGATGTCGGCGTCGTCGAAGATGATCACCGGGGCCTTGCCGCCCAGTTCCATGTGCATGCGTTTGACGCTGTCGGCGGTGCTGGCAATGATGTTGGCGCCCGTGGCGATGGAGCCAGTCAGCGAGACCATGCGTACTTTCGGGTGAGTGACCAACGGGCTGCCGACGGTAGGACCGCGACCGAACACCAGATTGAGTACGCCGGCCGGGAAGATGTCCGACGCCAGTTCGGCCAGACGCAACGCGGTCAGCGGGGTTTGTTCCGACGGCTTGAGCACCACGGTATTACCGGCGGCCAGCGCCGGGGCGATTTTCCAGGCCACCATCATCAGCGGATAGTTCCACGGCGCGATGGAGGCGATCACGCCCACCGGGTCGCGGCGGATCATCGAAGTGTGGCCGGGCAGGTATTCGCCACCGGCCGAACCGCTCATGCAACGGCTGGCGCCGGCGAAGAAACGGAATACGTCGGCAATCGCCGGGATCTCGTCGTTGAGCGCGGCGCTGTAGGGTTTGCCGCAGTTGTCGGATTCGAGTTTCGCCAGTTCCTCGCCATGGGCTTCGATGGCGTCGGCAAGTTTGAGCAGCAGCAACGAGCGATCTTTTGGCGGGGTTTGCGACCACTCGGCAAACGCGTTGTCGGCGGCGCGCACGGCGGCATCGACCTGGGCCTCGCTGGCTTCGGTGATTTCCACCAGCACGCTGCCGAGCGCCGGGTTGAGCACCGGTTGGGCGGGGCCTTCGCCGTTGACCAGATGGCCGTTGATCAAGAGTCTGGTTTGCATTTCATTGTCCTCGCTAACACTTTTATTTTTCTGTCGAAACCGGATCCCGTGTAGGAGCTGCCGCAGGCTGCGATCTTTTGATCTTGATCTTCCAAAACAACATCAAAAGATCGCAGCCTTCGGCAGCTCCTACAGGGAGGATTTATTTACCGCCGCTGCCCGCGACACTCTCACCACCCCGGGTCAGGTAATACGCCCCCAGAATCGGCAGCATGGTCACCATCATCACCAGCATCGCAACGACGTTGGTCACCGGCACATCCCGTGGGCGGCTCAGTTGATTGAGCAGCCACAACGGCAACGTGCGTTCATGCCCGGCGGTAAACGTGGTGACGATGATTTCGTCGAACGACAGCGCAAACGCCAACATGCCGCCAGCCAACAGCGCCGAGCCAAGGTTCGGCAGGATGATGTAGCGAAAGGTCTGCCAGCCGTCGGCACCGAGATCCATCGAGGCCTCGATCAGGCTGTGCGAGGTGCGGCGCAGACGGGCGATGACGTTGTTGTAGACGATCACCACGCAGAACGTCGCGTGGCCGACGATGATGGTGAACATCCCCGGCTCGATCCCCAGCGACTTGAACGTCGCCAACAGTGCGATCCCGGTGATGATCCCCGGCAGCGCAATCGGCAAAATCAGCATCAGCGAAATGCCCTGCTTGCCGAAGAAGTCCCGGCGATACAACGCGGCGGAAGCCAATGTGCCGAGCACCATCGCGATCAACGTGGCGATGGCGGCAATCTGCAGCGAGAGCTTGATCGCCTCCAGCACGTCCGGCCGCGAAAACGCCACGCTGAACCAGTGCAGGGTGAAGCCCTTCGGCGGAAAGCTGAACGCGGCTTCCTCGGTGTTGAAGGCGTAAAGAAAGATGATCAGGATCGGGAAGTGCAGAAACACCAACCCGCCCCAGGCGGCAATGCGCAGGCCCAGTGAAGCGCGCTCAGAGTGCATCGAAGGCCCCCAGACGTTTGACGATGGACAGGTAAACCGCGATCAGCACAATCGGCACCAATGTGAACGCTGCCGCCATCGGCATGTTGCCGATCGCACCTTGCTGCGCGTACACCATGCTGCCGACGAAGTAGCCCGGCGGGCCGACCAGTTGCGGCACGATGAAGTCGCCCAGGGTCAGGGAAAAAGTGAAGATCGAACCGGCCGCAATCCCCGGCACCGACAGCGGCAAGATCACCTGCATGAAGGTCTGGCGCGGCTTGGCGCCGAGGTCGGCAGACGCCTGCAACAGCGACGGCGGCAAGCGCTCCAGCGACGCCTGAATCGGCAAAATCATGAACGGCAGCCAGATGTAGACGAACACCATGAATCGTCCCAGATGCGAGGTCGACAAAGTGCTGCCGCCCACCCCGGGAATGCCCAGAACGAACTGCAACACCGGCTCCAGCCCCAGGTGCTGGACGAACCACTGCGCGACACCGCCCTTGGCCAACAGCAACGTCCAGGCGTAGGCCTTGACGATGTAACTGGCCCACATCGGCATCATCACCGCGATGTAGAAAAACGCCTTGGTCTTGCCCGTGGTGTAGCGCGCCATGTAGTAGGCAATCGGGAACGCGACGATGGCGCTGGCGATCGAAACGACGATGGCCATGCTCAGCGTGCGCAGGATGATGTCGAAGTTCGACGGCTGAAACAGCGCAGCGAAATTCGCCAGGGTCAGGTCGGGAGTGACCGCCATGGTGAAGTCGTCGAAGGTGTAAAAACCCTGCCACAGCAGCACCAGCAACGAGCCGAGATAGATCGCGCCAAACCACAACAACGGCGGCACCAGCAGCAGCGACAGGTACAGGTTCGGTTTGCGATAGAGCAGGTTGGAAAACCGCCGCAACGGCGGTGCTTGAGTCATTGCGAGCGTGCTCATTTCACACCCCGCTCGCCACGGTGTCGTGCAGCGGAATCATCGCTTCCCGCGCCCAGCGTGCGTTCAGGCGCTGGCCGGTCTGGTGCTGCGCGCTGCTGTCGATCCACTGATTGTTGGCGTGGCTGATGCTCAGGGTCTGGCCGTTTTCCAGGGTCAGTTCATAGCGCGTGGCGCTGCCCTGATACTGGATGTCGTGGAGCAGACCGCTGACTTCGATTTCATGGCTGGCGAGCGGCCCTTCGGCGAAACGCACGTGCTCGGGGCGAATCGAAAACGGCTGCGGATGACCGCTGATTTGTCGGGCGAGATCGCCACGAATCACATTCGAAGTGCCGACGAATTCGGCGACGAACGTGGTGGTCGGTTTCATGTACAGGTTGCGTGGGCTGTCGACCTGTTCGATGCGGCCCTTGTTGAACACCGCCACGCGGTCGGACATCGACAGCGCTTCGGTCTGGTCGTGGGTGACGAAGATGAACGTGATGCCGAGCTGGCGTTGCAGCTTCTTCAGTTCGCTCTGCATTTGCTCGCGCAATTTCAGGTCGAGGGCGCCCAACGGTTCATCAAGCAACAGCACGCGCGGGCGATTGACCAAGGCGCGGGCGAGGGCCACGCGCTGCCGTTGACCGCCGGACAACTGCACCGGTTTGCGCGCGCCGTAGCCACCGAGGGCGACCATGTCCAACGCTTCTTCGGCGCGCTTGTGGCGTTCGGTTTTGCTCACGCCTTTGACCTTCAAGCCATAGGCGACGTTGTCCAGCACGTTCATGTGCGGGAACAGCGCGTAATCCTGGAAGACGGTGTTCACATCACGCTGATACGGCGGCAGACCGGCCGCTTCGGCGCCGTGAATGCGGATCGAGCCGGCGCTTGGTTGTTCGAACCCGGCGATCAGGCGCAGGCAGGTAGTCTTGCCCGAGCCGGAAGGGCCGAGCATGGAAAAGAACTCGCCGTCCTGGATGTCGATGGAAACCCGGTCAACGGCCTTCACTTCGCCGAACTGCCGGGAAACGTTGGTGAACTGGACTGCAAGCGTCATGGTGCGGTGCTCCGGTAAAGCGGGCTTTCAAAAAGTCGTATGTGGCGTCGAAAAAGATCGCAGCCTGCGGCAGCTCCTACAGGAGAGCGGTGTCCATTTATGTAGGAGCTGCCGAAGGCTGCGATCTTTTGATCTTGAAAGGGCCTAACGACCGCCCATGATCGCGATGTAGTCCTGGGTCCAGCGGCTGTACGGCACGAATTTGCCGCCCTCGGCCTGCGGGGTTTTCCAGAAGGCGATCTTGTCGAACTGGTCGAAACCGTTGGTCTTGCAGCCCTCGGCGCCGAGCAGTTCGCTCTCCTTGCACGCCGCTGGCACAGCCGGCAACGAACCGAACCACGCTGCCACGTCACCCTGGACTTTCGGCTGCAGCGACCAGTCCATCCACTTGTAAGCGCAGTTCGGGTGCTTGGCCTCGGCGTGCAGCATGGTGGTGTCGGCCCAGCCGGTGGCGCCTTCTTTCGGGATGGTCGAAGCAATCGGCTGCTTCTCGTTGATCAGGCCGTTGACCTGATACGGCCAGGCGCTCGACGCCACCACACCTTCGTTCTTGAAGTCGCTCATCTGCACCGTGGTGTCATGCCAGTAGCGATGGATCAGCTTTTGCTGAGCACGCAACAGTTCGAGAACGGCCTTGTACTGATCTTCAGTGAGCTGGTACGGATCCTTGATCCCCAGCTCTGGCTTGGTGGACTTCAGATAGAGCGCCGCGTCGGCGATGTAGATCGGGCCGTCGTAGGCCTGAACACGGCCCTTGTTCGATTTGCCGTCAGGCAGATTCTGTTCGGCGAACACCACGTTCCAGCTGGTTGGCGCGGTCTTGAACACGTTGGTGTTGTACATAAGCACGTTCGGGCCCCACTGGTACGGGGTGCCGTAGGTCTGCTTGTTGACCACATACCACGGCGCATCTTTGAGGCGTGGGTCGAGGGTGTTCCAGTTCGGGATCAACGCGGTGTTGATCGGTTGCACACGCTTGCCGACGATCAACCGCAGCGAGGCATCACCGGACGCGGTCACCAGGTCGTAACCGCCCTTGGCCATCAGGCTGACCATCTCGTCGGAGGTGGCGGCGGTCTTGACGTTGACCTTGCAGCCGGTTTCCTTCTCGAAACCGGTCACCCAGTCGTAGGCCTTGTCGCTCTCGCCACGTTCGATGTAACCCGGCCAGGCGACAATATCCAGCTGGCCTTCGCCGGCGCCGACGGCTTTCAGCGGCTCGGCGGCTTGCAAACTGGCGCTGGCGAGCAGGGCCGTGGTGATTGCACTGAACAGTGCGGTCTTGTGCACGAACATGGTTGAACCCTCTTCTTCAAATTATGGTCGGGGCAGTTGTGAACGCGGTGAAGCCTTGCCGTTTTGCGGCTTGTTATTAGCGTAGTCAGAGATGCTGGCCGTGGCGGGCCATGATGTGTCGCACCACGCTGTAGTCCTGCAGCGAATCGCTGGATAAGTCTTTGCCGTAACCCGAGCGTTTCAGCCCACCGTGGGGCATTTCGCTGACCAGCATGAAATGGCTGTTGATCCACGTGCAGCCGTACTGCAAGCGGGCGGCGACCTGCATTGCCTTGTCCAGGTTTTGCGTCCACACCGACGAGGCGAGGCCGTATTCGGAATCGTTGGCCCAGTCCACGGCTTGCGCGAGTTCATCGAAGCGGGTCACGGTGACCACCGGGCCGAACACTTCGCGCTGGACGATTTCATCAGTCTGTTTGCAACCGGCCAGCAATGTCGGCTGGTAGAAGAATCCGGCACCGGAATGCACCGCCGCGCCGGTCACCCGCTCGATGTGCGGCTGGCCGAGGGCGCGCTCGACGAAACTGGCGACGCGGTCGCGCTGGCGGGTGCTGATCAGCGGGCCGATCTCGTTGTCGGCATCGCGCTTGCCGGCGAAACGCAGGCTGCTGACTGCCGCGCCGAGTTCGGCGACCAGTTTGTCGTGAATGCCTGCTTGCGCGTAGATCCGGCACGCCGCGGTGCAATCCTGCCCGGCGTTGTAGTAACCGTAGGTGCGCACGCCTTCAACCACCGCCTGAATGTCGGCATCGTTGCAGACGATCACCGGGGCCTTGCCGCCGAGTTCCAGATGCGTGCGCTTGAGGGTTTTTGCAGCGGCTTGAAGGATTTTCTGCCCAGTGACGATATCGCCGGTCAGCGAGACCATGCGCACCTTGGCGTGGCCGACCAGATGGCTGCCGACGCCTTCACCACCGCCGCAGATGATGTTGATGAC
>NZ_QAIK01000119.1:56277-59076 GCF_003061005.1 Pseudomonas sp. HMWF021
GGCTTGAACACCAGGGTATTGCCGGCGGCGAGGGCCGGGGCGATTTTCCACGCGGCCATCATGATCGGGTAGTTCCACGGCGCAATCGAGGCGACGACACCAATCGGATCACGGCGCACCATGCTGGTGTAACCCGGCACGTATTCGCCGCTGAGCTGACCGGTCTGGCAGCGCACGGCACCAGCAAAGAATCGGAAAACGTCGACGGTCGCAGTCAGATCGTCCTGACGCGCCAAATGCAGCGGCTTGCCGCAGTTCAGCGCTTCGAGGCGGGCGAGGTGATCGGCGTGTTTTTCCACCGCGCTGGCGATGTCCAGCAGCAGGTTCGAACGTTGCTGCGGCGTGGTGCGCGACCATTCGGCAAAGGCGCGGTGGGCGGCGAGGATCGCGGTTTCAACCTGCTCGGTGCTGGCCTCGGCGATATGGGTGAGGATTTCACCGGTGGCCGGGTTGAGGATCGGCTCGACAAAACCTTGCCCGGCGACCAGTTCGCCGTCGATCAGCAACGCGGTACACATCGGGGTCTGCACGCCAGCCATTTTCCGCGATCTCTTTTCTTGTGTGGTCATTGTGGCTCCCATGCCCGGGAGCCGACCGTCTTATAGATGCAGCAAGACTAGTGCGCGGCTCCGAGGTCGACAAATTCTAAATACTGAAGGTTGCATTCGATTAAATAGATGGCTTGCGTCCGCCGTGGGGCTGCTCGCGGGCCACCGTCAGAAATGGATCGACCAGGGCAGGGCGGGCGGTGCCACGACGCCAGGCCAGACCGACGTCGAGGGTCTGGTTGAGGTCGGCAATCGGCCGCGCTTCGATGATGTCGCCTTCCAGTGACCACGGGCGGTAAGTCATGTCGGGTTGAATCGAAACGCCGAGCCCTGCCGCCACCAGACTTCGCACCGCCTCGGTGGATGCGGTTCTGAGGGTGATCTTCGGTTGCAGCCCGGCGCCGCGCCACAGGCGCTGGGCGTTGCGATCCATTTCGTCGACGTTCAGTTGAATCAGCGGCTCGCGAGCGACGTCGGCGAGGTTGATGCTGTCGTGTTCCAGCAACGGATGCTGGGCCGGCAGCCACAGACGATGCGGTGAATGGGTCAACACTTCGGTCTGCAGGGCGTGGCGATCTTCGAGGTTGGAGAGGATCAGTACGCCGACATCGATCTCGCCGCTGACCAGCAAATGCTCGATGTACGGCCGCTCGTCCTCCATCACGCGGATTTCGACGTTGGGATAGGCGCGCTGGAACCGGGTCAGCAAATCGGCGAGGTAATAACCGGCGACCAGACTGGTCACGCCGACGATCAACTGCCCGGCGACCTGATCGGTGCTTTGTTGCAGGCTGCGTTTGGCATTGTCCACGGTCGCCAGAATCAGATGCGCCTGGCGCAGGAATTGATGACCTTGATGAGTCAGGGTCATGCCCTTGGCGTGGCGGCTGAACAGGCTGACGCCGATTTCCTCCTCCAGTTGCTGGATTGCCAGGGTCAGGGTCGATTGGGAGATGAACGCGGTTTGCGCGGCGGCGGAGATAGAGCCGGTCTCGGCCACGGCGATGAAGTGACGGATCTGACGCAGGGTCATCATGAGAAGCGCTACCCAGTGGGCGGTTTTTATAGATTGGCCTGAGTGTATATCTATTTTCACGAAGGGCTGCTTTTGGCGAGCAACATCTGGAAGCACACTCGCGGGCAGGGCAGGGGCACTTTCGAACTAGGCTGAGGGCCTGATAGATCCGGATAACCCCTGTTTTGGAGGCGGAACATGAACACCCGTGGATTGCTCGATCAACTACTCAAATCCGGCCAGGAGCTGTTGCAGAACAAGGCCGGCGGGGCGCAGAACAATCAGCAGAAATCGGCGGCGGGCGGCCTGGGCGGTCTGCTTGGCGGGTCTTCAGGCTCCGGTGCGCTGGGTGGCCTGCTTTCGGGGGCGGGCGGTGGCGCGCTGGCCGCCGGGGCCATGGGCCTGCTGCTCGGCAGCAAAAAGGCGCGCAAGGTCGGCGGTAAAGTCGCGGTATACGGCGGCCTTGCTGCACTCGGTGTGCTGGCCTACAAGGCTTACGGCAACTGGAACGCGCAAAAGGGCACGGCCCCGCAAACCGAACCGCAAACGCTGGACCGACTGCCGCCCGCGCAAGCCGAACAACACAGTCAGGCCATCCTCAAAGCCCTGGTCGCCGCTGCCAAGGCCGACGGCCATATCGACGATCGTGAACGCCAGTTGATCGAAGGCGAGTTCATCAAACTCGACAACGATCAGGAACTGCAGCACTGGCTGCACGCCGAACTCAACAAACCCCTCGACCCGGCCGACGTCGCCCGCGCCGCCAGTACCCCGGAAATGGCGGCGGAGATGTACATCGCCAGCGTGATGCTGGTGGATGAGGAGAGCTTTATGGAAAAGGCTTATCTGGAGGAACTGGCAAAGCAACTGAAGCTGGAGCCGGGCTTGAAAGTAGAACTGGAGAAACAGGTGCGACAGGCGTCGCTATAGAACGGCCTGAACACGCTACTCCTGTAGGAGCTGCGGCACGCTGCGATCTTTTGATGTCGGCTTTTTAAAAATCAAAAGATCGCAGCGTGCCGCAGCTCCTACACGCCAGACGCCAAATTTTGCAGGAGCGAGCCTGCTCGCGATTGCGTTTTCAGCGTCACACCGAGCCCAATGGCCAATCCATCGCCCCTTTTTGCCGTTCCATCACTGGCACGCCAGCCCCCGATTGTCGGACAGTCCCACCCCAGAGCCTCCCGGCTATCCACGCCGGCCCGGCCCGAGGGTTGAAAAGCGTCTTATAAATGA
>NZ_QAIK01000011.1:0-6930 GCF_003061005.1 Pseudomonas sp. HMWF021
AGCGACAGACAGAGACTAGAAAGCGCGCGTCCGACGGACAACCTGAAAACCTTGTGGGAAGGCTCCGTCGCCCTCACACACCCTTAAACACAAAACACTTCCCCTGTAGGAGCTGCCGAAGGCTGCGATCTTTTGACTTTGGCTTTTTAAAATCAAAGGCAAGATCAAAAGATCGCAGCCTTCGGCAGCTCCTACAGGTGAGTACGGCATCAGATAGAGATTGGTCGGCTGACAGGCCGCCATCGCTGGCAAGCCAGCTCCCACATTTTTGACTTGTGAACACCCCATGCGGCGCAGCCGCCCCACTCCAGGATGAGCGCAAGCTCGGCTGCCGCTCTTGATCTTGATCCACGGGGCGACGTCGGAAGGCTGAGTGGAGGGATTGATCCGGGGGTGGGAGCGCAGCGACCGTTTGGCGCAGCCAAACACAGCGAGAGGAGGTGCAGCGAAGCAAACCGGAGGCGCTGCGCCCGGATCAGTCCCGCAGCGAAGGGACCCCGAGCCCCAGCGAGCGGGCCGAACGCAGGAGCAAGCCTTTTTGGTTACTTTTTACTGGGCCGGCTTCCGGGCGTCTGGAAAAAGTGACCCGCCGTAAGGGCGGAACCGCCAGCAGCAACACCCGAAGAAACGGATATTCACTCAGCCAGACAGAGCATTGGTCGCCTGTCAGGGCGCCATCGCGAGCAGGCTCACTCCTACAGAAAAGCAAATCGCAGGCAACAAAAAACCCGCAGACAATCACTCATCTGCGGGTTTCTCGTTCCAGGCAAAAAGATCAGAAATCCTCCAGCCGCCACACCTCATAAGCCGGCGTCTCGTAAGGGTGGCTCAACTTAAGAGCAGCCACCACCTCACGAATCAACTCATCACACACCACAAGCTCAACCTTCCATTCCTCAACCCGCTCAACCCGCCCCGCCTCACCAATGAACGGCTGACTGCCGTCCAAAGGCCGAAACTGACCAGACCCGAGCACCTGCCAGGCACAGTGGTCATAGGCCCCGATCCGCCCACCACCGGCAGCGAATACAGCCTCCTTGACCACCTCGACATGACTGTCGGGAACAAAAAACCCGAGCTTGTACACAGGCCTCAGTTCACCCAGACGCGCGCGTTACGGAACATGCGCATCCATGGTGCATCCTCGGTCCAGTCTTCCGAACGCCACGAGTTCTGCACCGCGCGGAACACCCGCTCCGGGTGCGGCATCATGATCGTCACGCGACCGTCGCGGCTGGTAAGGCCGGTGATCCCGCGCGGCGAACCGTTCGGGTTGGCCGGGTAAGCTTCGGTGACCTTGCCGTGGTTGTCGACGAAACGCATCGCCACGCAACCGGACAGATCGGCTTCCAGCAGTGCCTCTTCGCTGGAGAACTCGGCATGACCTTCACCGTGCGCGATGGCGATCGGCATACGCGAACCGGCCATGCCCTGCAGGAAGATCGAGTTCGATTCCTGGATCTGCACCATCGCCACGCGCGCTTCGAACTGCTCGGAGCGGTTGCGCACGAAGTGCGGCCAGAACTCGCTGCCCGGGATCAGCTCGTGCAGGTTGGACATCATCTGGCAACCGTTGCACACGCCGAGGGTGAAGCTGTCGTTACGCTCGAAGAAGCCCTGGAACGCATCGCGGGCACGGCTGTTGAACAGCGCCGACTTGGCCCAGCCTTCACCGGCGCCGAGGACGTCGCCGTAGGAGAAACCACCGCAGGCCACCAGGCCTTTGAACTCGTTCAGGTCGACACGGCCAGCGAGAATGTCGCTCATGTGCACGTCGATCGCGTTGAAACCGGCGCGGTCGAACGCGGCCGCCATTTCCACCTGACCGTTGACGCCCTGCTCACGCAGCACGGCAACCTGTGGGCGGATGCCTTTCTTGATGTAAGGCGCGGCGATGTCCTGGTTGACGTCGTAGCTCAGCTTGACGCTCAGGCCCGGGTTGTCTTCTTCCAGCAGCGCGTCGAACTCTTGCTCGGCGCAGTCGGCGTTGTCGCGCAGACGCTGGATCTGATAGCTGGTCTCGGCCCACTGACGTTGCAGCAGACGACGCTGGCCTTCGAACACGGTGTCACCGTTGAAGGTGATGTTGATCTGGCCGTTGTTGATCGGCTGACCGATCACCGACACGCAGTCGCCCAGACCGGCGGCGCTGAACTGCGCGAGGATGTCCGGGGTGGCGTCCTGGCGAACCTGAATCACCGCACCCAGTTCTTCGTTGAACAGGATTGCGGCGATTTCTGCCGAGTTTTCGGCAACGCTGTCCAGGTTCAGGCTCAGACCGCAGTGGCCGGCGAAGGCCATTTCCACCACGGAGGTCAGCAGACCACCGTCGGAACGGTCGTGGTAAGCCAGCAGGTGACCGTCGGCGTTGAGGCCCTGGATCACCGCGAAGAAGGCCTTCAGGTCTTCGGCGTCATCGACGTCCGGCGCGTGTTTGCCGAGCTTGCCGTGCACCTGGGCGAGGATCGAGGCGCCCATACGGTTCTGACCGCGACCGAGGTCGATCAGGATCAGGTCGGTGGTGCCCTTGTCCATGCGCAGTTCCGGGGTCAGGGTCTGACGGATGTCAGCCACTGGGGCGAAACCGGTCACGATCAGCGACATCGGCGAGGTCACGGTTTTTTCTTCGCCGTTGTCGTTCCAGCGGGTGGCCATGGACATCGAGTCCTTGCCGACCGGGATGGTGATGCCCAGCTCAGGGCACAGCTCCATGCCGACCGCTTTCACGGTGTCGTACAGGCGCGCGTCTTCGCCCGGGTGGCCGGCAGCGGACATCCAGTTCGCCGACAGCTTGATGTCGGAGATCTTGTTGATGCGCGAAGCGGCGATGTTGGTCAGGGTTTCGCCGATGGCCATGCGGCCCGACGCCGGAGCGTCCAGCAGCGCCAGCGGAGTCCGCTCGCCCATGGCCATCGCTTCACCGGTGTAGACGTCGAAACTGGTGGCGGTGACGGCCACGTCCGCTACCGGCACCTGCCATGGGCCGACCATCTGGTCACGGGCCACGAGGCCGGTGATGGTGCGGTCGCCGATGGTGATCAGGAAGCTTTTGCTCGCCACGGCCGGGTGATGCAGGACGCGCTCGATGGATTCGCTGATGTCGAGGTTCGACGGATCGAAATCATCGCCCAGCTCGGCTTCGCGAACCACCGAACGGTGCATGCGCGGGGCCTTGCCCAGCAACACTTCCAGCGGCATGTCCACCGGATTGTTGCCGAAGTGGCTGTCGGTCACGGTCAGTTGCGGCTCGGCAGTGGCTTCGCCGACCACGGCGAACGGGCAACGCTCACGTTCGCAGATCGCCTGGAAGCGCTCGAAGTCGGCCGGGCCGACCGCCAGAACGTAACGTTCCTGGGATTCGTTGGACCAGATTTCGTGCGGGGCCATGCCCGGCTCGTCGTTGGGAATGTTGCGCAGTTCGAAACGGCCACCACGGTCGCCGTCGTTGACCAGTTCCGGGAAGGCGTTGGACAGACCGCCCGCACCCACGTCGTGGATGAAGCTGATCGGGTTCTTGTCACCCAGTTGCCAGCAACGGTCGATGACTTCCTGGCAGCGACGCTCCATCTCAGGGTTTTCACGCTGTACGGAAGCAAAATCCAGATCCGCCGAGCTGGTGCCGGTGGCCATCGAGGACGCGGCGCCGCCGCCCAGACCGATGAGCATCGCCGGGCCGCCGAGCACGATCAGCTTGGAGCCGACGACGATCTCGCCTTTCTTGACGTGTTCTTCACGGATGTTGCCCATACCGCCAGCCAGCATGATCGGCTTGTGGTAACCACGAACTTCGTCACCGTGCGGGGTGGTGATCGATTGTTCGAAGGTACGGAAGTAGCCGGTCAGGGCCGGACGACCGAATTCGTTGTTGAACGCGGCGCCGCCCAGCGGGCCTTCGATCATGATGTCCAGCGCGGTAACGATGCGCTCAGGCTTGCCGTACGGCACTTCCCACGGCTGTTCGAAGCCCGGGATCTGCAGGTTGGACACGGTGAAACCGGTCAGGCCGGCCTTTGGCTTGGCGCCACGGCCGGTTGCACCTTCATCACGGATCTCGCCACCGGAACCGGTGGACGCGCCCGGGAACGGGGCGATCGCGGTCGGGTGGTTGTGGGTTTCGACCTTCATCAGGATGTGCACCGGCTCCTGCACCGCGCCGTACTGGCGGGTTTCCGGGTCCGGGAAGAAGCGGCCGGCGACGTTGCCGACGATCACCGAAGCGTTGTCCTTATAAGCGGACAGCACGCCTTCGTTGTGCATCTGGTAGGTGTTCTTGATCATGCCGAACAGGCTTTTTTCCTGGCTCTCGCCATCAATATCCCAACTGGCGTTGAAGATCTTGTGGCGGCAGTGCTCGGAGTTGGCCTGGGCGAACATCATCAGTTCGATGTCGTGCGGGTTGCGCTTGAGACCGTTGAAGGCGTTGACCAGATAGTCGATCTCGTCTTCGGCCAGGGCAAGGCCCAGCTCGGTGTTGGCTTTTTCCAGCGCGGCGCGGCCGCCACCAAGAATGTCGATCGCGGTCAGCGGCTTCGGCTCGGCGTGGCTGAACAGACCGGCGGCCTGTTCCAGATTGTTCAGAACGATCTGGGTCATGCGGTCATGCAGCACGTCGGCAATCTGCTGGGCTTCGGTGTCGCTGAACTGGCCGGCGACGTAGAACGCGATGCCGCGCTCCAGACGCTGGATCTTGCTCAGGCCGCAGTTGCGGGCGATGTCGCTGGCCTTGCTCGACCATGGCGAGATGGTGCCGAAACGCGGCAACACCAGAAACAGACGACCGGTCGGCTCCTGTACCGGAACGCTTGGGCCGTACTTCAGAAGGCGCGCAAGCACCTGCTGTTCGTCGCCGGTCAGGACGCCGGTGACTTCGGCGAAGTGGGCGAATTCAGCATACAGGCCACTGACAGCTGGAACCTTCTGGCTCAGTTGCTCAAGGAGTTTGCTGTGGCGAAAGGCAGAAAGGGCAGGAGCGCCGCGCAGGATCAACATCTTCGGGACAGCCTCGGGAAGGGGTGTGCTTTGAGGCCGTGCATTCTAGCCTAAACCGCCCTCAACATCACCCGAAACGCTACGCACGGTTGCACTCGGATATCAATCTGTGTTTCTGCCTTTGAAGTCAAATTTCAAGGGTGTGCGAGCAGCGCTTATTTTTTCTGTCACAAAATGCCGTTCAGCCCCATTCCTGCGGGGTTTCGTGCGGTTTTGTGATCTCTAGCAGACAAGCCGCTCACTGTCGAGATATGGCGCCCGCAGCCGTTTGCGTATACTGCGCAGATGTTTTTCCCAACGGCTTTGCGTCCGCGGTACGCCAAATGGCTGATCGCAACCGGACTCTTCCTGATGCTCGGTGGCTGTGTTGATAAACCCAACACACTCGAGCGCGTAAAGGAGGATGGTGTGCTGCGGGTGATTACCCGAAACAGCCCCGCCACCTACTTTCAGGATCGCAGCGGTGAAACCGGCTTCGAATACGAGCTGGTGAAGCGCTTCGCCGACGATTTGGGTGTGGAGCTGAAGATCGAGACCGCCGACAACCTCGACGATCTGTTCAACCAGATCGGCAAGCCGAACGGCCCGGTGCTGGCGGCGGCCGGTCTGGTCAGCAGCGATGAGCGCAAGAAACAGGTGCGCTTCTCCCACTCCTACCTCGAAGTCACCCCGCAGATCATTTATCGCAACGGCCAGTCGCGCCCGACCGACCCGGCTGATCTGGTTGGTAAAAAGATCATGGTGCTCAAGGGCAGCACCCACGCCGAACAACTGGCGGAGCTGAAAAAGAAGTTTCCGGGTATCGAATACGAAGAATCCGACGCTGTTGAAGTGGTCGACCTGTTACGCATGGTCGATGAAGGCCAGATCGACCTGACGCTGGTCGATTCCAACGAAGTGGCGATGAACCAGGTGTACTTCACCAACATCCGCGTGGCCTTCGACCTTGGCGATGCGCGCAGCCAGAGCTGGGCCGTGGCCGCCGGCGAAGACAACAGTCTGCTCAACGAGATCAACGCCTACCTCGACAAGGTGCAGAAAAACGGCACCCTGCAGCGCCTGAAAGACCGTTACTACGGCCACGTCGATGTCCTCGGCTACATGGGCGCCACCACCTTCGCCCAGCATTTGCAGCAACGCCTGCCCAAGTACGAACAGCACTTCAAGACTTACGCCAAGAAAGAGAAAGTCGACTGGCGCCTGCTCGCGGCCATCGGTTATCAGGAATCGCTGTGGCAACCTGCAGTCACCTCGAAAACCGGCGTGCGCGGCCTGATGATGCTGACCCAGAACACCGCGCAGGCCATGGGCGTGTCGAACCGTCTCGATCCCAAGCAAAGCATCATGGGCGGCGCCAAGTACCTGGCCTACATGAAGGATCAGCTCGACGATTCGATTCAGGAGCCGGACCGTACCTGGTTTGCGCTGGCGGCGTACAACGTCGGCAGCGGCCACCTGGATGACGCGCGCAAACTGGCGTCCCGCGAAGGCCTGAACCCGGACAAGTGGCTGGATGTGAAGAAGATGCTGCCTCGCCTGTCGCAGAAGCAGTGGTACAGCAAGACCCGCTACGGCTACGCCCGCGGCGGCGAGCCGGTGCATTTCGTGGCGAACATCCGTCGCTACTACGACATCCTCACCTGGGTGACCCAGCCGCAGCTTGAAGGCGATCAGGTGGCCGAGGGCAACCTGCATGTGCCGGGGATCGACAAGACCAAGCCGGCGCAGGAGCCTGCCCCGCTCTAAAAGCAAAAGATCGCAGCCTTCGGCAGCTCCTACAGGGGAACTCATATCCCTGTAGGAGCTGCCGAAGGCTGCGATCTTTTGATCTTTAGCCTCTGAGCGCAGCCGCCAGAATCAGCGCTTTCATTTCGGACACCGCAGACTTGAACCCGACGAACAACGCATGCGCCACCAGCGCATGGCCAATGTTCAGTTCGT
>NZ_QAIK01000011.1:6940-18938 GCF_003061005.1 Pseudomonas sp. HMWF021
GCCAGAATCAGCGCTTTCATTTCGGACACCGCAGACTTGAACCCGACGAACAACGCATGCGCCACCAGCGCATGGCCAATGTTCAGTTCGTTGATACCCTTGATCGCCGCCACGGCTTCAACGTTGTGATAGTGCAGACCATGCCCGGCATTGACGATCAGGCCCTGCGCCAGACCAAACGCCACGCCATCCGCCACACGCTTCAACTCTTCCGCGACTTCGGTCGGGGTCTCGGCATCGGCATAACGCCCGGTGTGCAATTCGATGGCCGGCGCACCAACGCGCTTCGACGCAGCGATCTGTCGTTCGTCGGCATCGATGAACAGCGACACTTCGCTGCCGATCTTCGACAGGCGCTCGACCGCTGCCTTGATCCGCTCTTCCTGCCCCGCTACGTCCAGACCGCCCTCGGTGGTCAGCTCCTGGCGGGTTTCCGGCACCAGGCAGATGTGCGCCGGACGGATGCGCTCGGCGAACGCCATCATTTCTTCGGTGACGCCCATTTCGAAGTTCATGCGGGTCTGCAGCACATCCTTGAGCAACAGCACGTCGCGCTCCTGGATGTGTCGACGGTCTTCGCGCAGGTGCACGGTGATGCCGTCGGCGCCCGCCTCTTCCGCGTCCAGCGCTGCCTTGACCGGATCCGGGTAGCGTGTGCCACGGGCCTGACGCAGGGTGGCGACGTGGTCGATGTTCACGCCAAGAAGAATGCGATTGCTGGTGGTCACGGATGCGCTCCTGAAGGGAAAGGTTCGGCGCACAGCATATCAGGGCTTGCGAAATAGCTCGCGGCTGACGAGGGGACGGCCACCCAGATGCACGGCCAGTGCCTGGCGCATCAGACGCTTGGCCGCCGACAGCGCGCCGGGAGCAGTCCAGTCGGCTTCGGCCATGGCCAGCAATTCGGTGCCGTTGAACAGACCCGGCTGCAACAGGAAGACGCGCTCCAGCCCGGCATCCACTTGCAGACGATAAAGACCGTCCGGCGCGACCGGCTCGCTGTGGATATCGGTATTCAGGGAGAAGCCGTAACCGAGATCGTCCAGTAGGCGCCATTCGAACGAGCGCAACAACGGCTCCAGCGGGCGACCTTCGGCCAGGGCCAGCAGTGTTGCAGCGTAATGATCAAACACCGCCGGGTGCGGGTCTTCGGCGGGCAGCAGGCGGATCAGCAATTCGTTGAGATAGAGGCCGCTGAACAGCGCCTCGCCGACCATCCAGGTCGCGTTGCCGGCACTTTCCATGCGCCCGACATTCTTCAGTTCACCCTTGCCACGAAACTCGACTTCCAGCGGCACGAACGGCCGCGCCAGTGTCCCGGCCTTGCCCCGCGCACTGCGCAACACCGCCCGCAGCCGCCCTTGCGGCGTGAGGAAGTCGACCAGCGCGCTGGTTTCGCGGTAGGCGCGCGAATGCAGGACGTAGGCGAGTTGGGCGGGAGGTGGGGTTTGCGACATGGAGTTCTCGATGAAGAAACGCAGTCTTGAGATCAACATAAACCAAATGTGGGAGCGGGCTTGCCCGCGATGGCGGATTCACATTCAACATCTCTGTTGAACATTACATCCTCATCGCGGGCAAGCCCGCTCCCACAGGGTTCTCTGGTTTAAACAGGAACCGAGATTTTTTACAGGTCGCCGTAACCCAGCGAACGCAGTGCACGCTCGTCGTCGGACCAGCCGCCCTTCACCTTGACCCACAGGTTGAGCATGATCTTGGAGTCGAACAGCAGCTCCATGTCCTTGCGCGCTTCGGTGCCGATGCGCTTGATGCGCTCACCCTTGTCGCCAATGATGATCTTCTTCTGCCCGTCACGCTCGACGAGGATCAGCGCGTGGATGTGCAGGGTCTTGCCCTGCTGCTTGAACTCTTCGATCTCGACGGTGATCTGGTACGGCAGCTCGGCGCCCATCTGGCGCATGATTTTCTCGCGCACCAGTTCGGCGGCGAGGAAACGGCTGCTGCGGTCGGTGATCTGGTCTTCCGGGAAGAAGTGATCGTTCTCCGGCAGATGATCGGCGATGACCTTTTCCAGCGCGTCGAGGTTGTGCCCGTGCTGCGCAGAAATCGGAATGATCTGCGCGTTCGGCAGCTGTTCCTGCAACCACGACAGGTGCGGCATCAGCTCGGCCTTGTCTTCGATGCGGTCGGTCTTGTTCAGCGCGACGATCAGCGGGCCGGTCACGTACTGCACGCGCTCCAGGACCATCTGGTCTTCTTCGGTCCACTTGGTGCGGTCAACCACGAAGATCACCACGTCGACGTCTTTCAACGCCGCCGAAGCGGTCTTGTTCATGTAACGGTTCAGGGCCTTTTCGCCACCCTTGTGCATGCCGGGTGTGTCGACGTAGATCGCCTGCACGTCACCCTCGGTCTTGATCCCGAGCATGTTGTGGCGGGTGGTCTGTGGCTTGCGCGAGGTGATCGCCAGCTTCTGGCCGAGGATGTGGTTCAGCAGCGTCGACTTGCCGACGTTGGGACGGCCGACGATGGCAACGTAGCCACAGCGAGTTGCGTTTGTATCAGTCATTGCCATTCTCCACGCCCAGGGCAATCAGTGCTGCGGCGGCCGCTACCTGTTCGGCAATACGACGGCTCACACCCTGACCTCGGCTTTTTTCATTCAATAAGACAACTTCGCACTCGACGAAGAAGGTACGGCAGTGCGGCTCACCCTGGATGTCCACGACTTCATAGCGTGGCAGTTCGCAACCGCGCGATTGCAGGTGCTCCTGCAGGCGAGTCTTGGGATCCTTGTTGGTGTCGACCAGCGTCAGGCCTTCGAACTCACCGGCCAGCCAGGCCAGCACGCGCTCGCGGGCCACTTCCATTCCGGCGTCGAGGTAGATCGCACCGATCAACGCTTCGAGGGCGTCAGCCAGAATCGATTCACGACGGAAGCCGCCGCTTTTCAGTTCGCCCGAACCCAGACGCAGGTAATCGCCGAGGTCGAAGCCACGGGCCAGCACGGCCAGTGTCTCACCCTTCACCAGGCGTGCGCGCAATCGCGACAACTGGCCTTCGCGAGCCAGCGGGAAGCGATCGAACAGCGCCTCGCCGGCGACGAAGTTGAGGATGGCATCGCCAAGGAATTCCAGGCGTTCGTTGTTACGCCCGGCAAAGCTGCGATGCGTGAGGGCCAGCAGCATCAGCTCCTGATCCTTGAAGGTGTAACCGAGCTGGCGCTCGAGACGGCTTAGAGAAACGCTCACGGTTTACCCACGCTGAGTTCGTGGCTGGATTCCACCGCCATCGCCGGGGTACGGCGCAGGCCTGGGACAATTAACGCTGTGTTCAAAAATGACGTCCTGAATATCGTGGCTTCATGCCCTGGCGCCGATTTGTGTCGACTCCAGAAATGCATTCGGCGCTGTGGTCAACAGCGCCGTGATTGTTTACTTGATCAGGCCAACCCGCGAGAAATTCGGCAGGTGGCTGAGTTTCGGTTCCGGCCAGCTCATCCAGACAGCGAAGGCCTTGCCGACGATATTCTGGTCGGGAACCATGCCCAGCAGATCCTTGGGAATGTTCGGATCATCCCAATAGCGACTGTCGTTGGAGTTGTCGCGGTTGTCGCCCATCATGAAGTAATGGCCGGCCGGCACGGTCCAGGTATGGTCCGGGGTAGCGCGGTAGCGGCTCATTTCCTTGCGGATCAGGTGCTCGGCAGCGCCGAGTTTTTCCTTGTAGAGCTCCGCGCTGCCCAGCGTGCCCGGCTCGGAGCCGATCAGTTGCTCGGCAATCGACTCGCCATTGACGAACAGACGCTTGTCGGCGGTGTAACGCACCGTGTCGCCCGGCAGGCCGACTACACGCTTGATGTAGTTGACGTTCGGGTCGCTCGGATAGCGGAACACCATCACATCGCCACGCTGTGGATCACCGACTTCGATGACTTTCTTGTCGATCACCGGCAGGCGGATCCCGTAAGAAAACTTGTTCACCAGAATGAAGTCGCCAACGTCCAGAGTCGGTTTCATCGAGCCGGACGGGATCTGGAACGGTTCCACCAGGAACGAACGCAACACCAGCACGATGAACAGCACCGGAAAGAACGACTTGCCGTATTCAACCAGCAACGGCTCTTTGTTCAGCTTCTCGACCACCACGGGCTCGGGCTGGCTGACACTGCCTTGATAAGAGGCAATGGCAGCACGCCGACGCGGCGCCAGGAACAGCAGATCGAGCAACGCCAACAGGCCGCAGACGAACACGGCGATGACCAGCAACAGCGGGAAATTTAGTGACATAGGACCTGACTATTCCAACCTGAGCACGGCAAGGAAGGCTTCTTGTGGAATTTCCACGTTGCCGACCTGCTTCATGCGTTTCTTACCGGCCTTTTGCTTTTCAAGCAGCTTTTTCTTACGGCTTACGTCACCGCCGTAGCATTTGGCCAATACGTTCTTTCTGAGTGCCTTGACGGTGGTCCGGGCGACGATCTGACCGCCAATGGCAGCCTGGATGGCCACGTCGAACATCTGACGAGGAATCAGTTCTTTCATCTTCTCGGTCAACTGGCGACCTTTGAAGTGCGAATTGTCACGGTGCACGATCAGCGCCAGGGCGTCGACCTTGTCACCGTTGATCAGCACGTCCAGTTTCACCAGATTAGCCGATTGGTAACGATCGAAATGGTAATCCAGCGAAGCATAGCCACGGCTGGTGGATTTGAGACGGTCGAAGAAGTCCAGGACCACTTCGTTCATCGGCAGGTCGTAGGTCACTTGTACCTGATTGCCGAGGAACAGCATGTCGACCTGTACGCCGCGTTTCTCGATGCACAGGGTGATGACGTTGCCCAGGTGTTCCTGCGGAACCAGAATATTGGCCCGCACGATCGGCTCGCGCATGTCTTCGATTGCCGACACATCCGGAAGCTTGGACGGGTTGTCGACGTAAATCGTTTCACCGGTTTTCAGCACCAGTTCGAAAATTACCGTTGGCGCGGTGGTGATCAGGTCCAGGTCGTATTCGCGCTCCAGGCGCTCCTGGATGATCTCCATGTGCAGCATGCCGAGGAACCCGCAACGGAAGCCGAAGCCCAGGGCGTCGGAGCTTTCCGGGGTGTACTGCAGCGACGAGTCGTTCAGGGTCAGCTTCTGCAGCGCTTCGCGGAAGTCCTCGAAGTCGTCGGAGCTGACCGGGAACAGACCGGCGTAAACCTGTGGCTGGATGCGTTTGAAGCCGGGCAGCACTTCAACGTCCGGGGTCGAGCTCAGGGTCAGGGTGTCACCGACCGGCGCACCGTGAATGTCCTTGATGCTGGCGATGATGAAGCCCACTTCGCCGGCCTTGAGGTCGGCGGTAGCGGTGTGTTTCGGGTTGAACACACCGACGCTGTCGACCAGATGCACCTTGCCGGTGGATTTCACCAGGATCTTGTCGCCCTTTTTCACGCGGCCATGACGCACGCGTACCAGGGAAACAACGCCCAGGTAGTTGTCGAACCAGGAGTCGATGATCAACGCTTGCAGCGGGTCTTCGATGTTGCCGGTCGGCGCAGGAATGGTCGCAACCAGACGCTCGAGCACTTCGTCGACACCCAGGCCGGTCTTGGCGCTGCAGGTGACGGCGTCGGTGGCGTCGATGCCGATGATCTTCTCGATCTCGTCCTTGACGCGGTCCGGTTCGGCCTGTGGCAGGTCGATCTTGTTCAGCACCGGCATGACCTCGAGGCCCTGCTCGATGGCGGTGTAGCAGTTGGCCACGGACTGGGCTTCAACGCCCTGACCGGCATCGACCACCAGCAACGCACCTTCACACGCGGCCAGGGAACGGCTGACTTCGTAGGTGAAGTCGACGTGGCCCGGGGTGTCAATGAAGTTCAGCTGGTAGGTGACGCCATCTTTGGCTTTGTAATAGAGCGTAACGCTGTGGGCCTTGATGGTGATCCCGCGTTCGCGCTCCAGATCCATGGAATCCAGTACCTGGGCTTCCATTTCACGCTCGGCCAGGCCACCGCACATCTGGATGAAACGGTCAGCCAGCGTCGACTTGCC
Source organism: Pseudomonas sp. HMWF021 (assembly GCF_003061005.1). GTDB lineage: Bacteria > Pseudomonadota > Gammaproteobacteria > Pseudomonadales > Pseudomonadaceae > Aquipseudomonas. The sequence continues at coordinate 12,943 of NZ_QAIK01000011.1, forward strand.
ATGGTCAATGTGGGCGATGATGGAGAAATTGCGGATATGACTCAAATCACTCACGGATCAACACTCAAAAAGGCTGCAGGCTTGGCCCGCCGAAAAATAGCCGGGAATTGTACCTGATACACGGCGCAAGCGTCACGTTCGCCTGTCACCCGGTTTGCATACGAAAACGCCCCGATCTGTCGACCGAGGCGTTTGAAGGGTTACAGCGCTGGCGGGAACGCCGGCTTCAACCGGCCCGTCGCAGCAGCCAGACACCCAGCAGCGCACAGACGCCGGCAGGCACCAGTACCGCGAACAGCGGCGAGAAACCGAACACCAGACTCGATGGGCCGAGCAGATCCTGAACGATGCGGAAGGTGAAACCGACCAGCACCCCGGTGAATACCCGTTGACCGAGGGTCACCGAACGCAACGGACCGAAGATGAAAGAGATCGCCATCAACACCAGCGCCGCAGTCACCAATGGCTGCAACACCTTGACCCAAAACGCCAGCCAGTAGCGACCGTTGCTCAGCCCCTGGTCCGCCAGATAGTGGATGTAACCCCACAAGCCGGAAATCGACAGCGATTCCGGGGCCATGACCACAGTGTTCAACAGTTGCGGGCTCAACGACACGTCCCACAATTCGCTCGGCGTGTTCACCACTTCCGTGCTGCGCTCGTGGAACAGCGTGGTGGTGACATCGGTGAGCTTCCACTGCTGACCGTCGAACTCCGCACGCTTGGCGAAGCTGGACTGCAACAGATGCCGCTCCTTATCGAAGTGGTAACGGGTCACGCCATACAACAGACCATCGGGCTGCACGGCGTTGATGTGGATGAATTCCTCGCCCTGACGGTGCCACATGCCGTGTTTGGCACTTTGCGCATCGCCGCTGCCCTGGGCCAGCGAGCGATTGGCCTGCGCCATGCTTTCGGTGGCCGGCGCGACGTATTCGCCAATCAGCACGCCAGCCAGCATCAACACCAGCATCGGCTTCATGACCGCGTAGACGATTCGCCCGATGGACACGCCAGCGGCGCGCATGACCGTCAATTCACTGCTGCTGGCCAGACTGCCGAGGCCGATCAGACAGCCGATCAGCGCGGCCATCGGCAGCATTTCATAGAGCCGGCGCGGCGCGGTGAGCATCACGAAACTCAGAACGTCGGTCAGGGTGTAGGTATCGCTGACATCGCCCATCTCGTCGATGAACGCGAACAGCGTCGCCAATCCCAGAATGATCGCCAGCACGGCGATGATCGCCATGAACACACTGCTGCCGATGTAGCGGTCGAGTTTAACCACGGGCCACCTCCAGCGCAGCGCTGCGACGGCTGGCCAGCTTCAGGCGCAACGGCTCCCAGTAGAGCAGGCCGAGGCCGATCAGCAGGAAGATCGAGTGCACCCACCACAGGCCAAGGCTCGCCGGCAGCTTGCCTTTTTCAAGGGCGCCGCGGGCGGCAATCAGGATGGTCAGGTAAGCCATATAAAGAAGAATCGCCGGCAGCAGCTTGAGGAAGCGCCCCTGGCGCGGATTGACCCGCGACAATGGCACCGCCATCAGGGTCACGATGAATACCAGCAATGGCAAGGACAGACGCCACTGCAGTTCGGTTCGCAGGCGGATGTCGTCGCTGGCCAGCAGGGTCGAAGTCGGCACGGCATCGCGATCCGTGACTTCTTCGCTGACATCCGGCTTGGGCAGCAGCACACCATAGGTGTCGTAGTGGATGGCGCGATAATCAGCCTGGCCGGGACTGCCGTCGTAGCGATAACCGTTGCGCAGGATCAGATAGCGATTGCCGTCATGACGGATTTCCTGCTGGCCCTTTTCGGCCACCAGTACGGAAATCCCGCGATCTTTCTGATTGGCACCAAGGTTTTTCTGCGAGATGAACACACCACTGAGGTTGATGCGATCGTCGCTCAGGGTCTCGGTGTAGGTCACGCGAGTACCATCGCGCAGCGCCTGGAAGCGTCCCGGCTCAAGGGTATCGAACTCGGTCAGGGCGTCCTGCTTGTTCAGCAGCAACTGAAACTGGTTGGCACCTTGCGGCGCCAGGCTCAGGCTCAGCCAGGCCACGACCAGTGCCACCAATGTGGCGGGAAACAGGGTCATGCCCAGCAGGCGTTGCTGGCTCATGCCGGTGGCCGAGAGCACGGTCATCTCGCTTTCGAGGTACAGGCGACCGTAGGCCAGCAGGATCCCGAGGAACAGGCCCAGTGGCAGAATCAGTTGCATGAAGCCCGGCAGCCGGAAGCCCATGATCAGGAACAGCGAACCCGGATCGAGCTGACCGGCAGCGGCCTGAGCAAGGTATTTGATGAAGCGACCGCTCATGATGATGACCAGCAGCACCGCACTTACGGCGCTCAGGGTCAGCAGGACTTCGCGGGACAGATAACGGAAGACGATCAAACCAGACACTCCAGGGTTGTCAGGCTAAGGCGGCCAAACAAGCAAACGTTTCGAGCGACCCGCAAGGCAGAGCCGTCGAAAAAAGATGCGGCATTATCCTGTGATTGAGGGCGCCTGTCACTGCGCACACTCACCCAAGCGTAGATTCCGTTGAAGATCGCACAACCGAGGGTTGTCAGGCGCGGTGAGCGAGGTTCAAACTGCCGCCTTTGTCGCAGGCTCTGATCTGCGTCTCTTCTATCTATAAGCAGGCGACTGCGGCACCGTCGAACGCCTGTGTGTTGACCATTCATTCAGGGATCCGGACATGGAACTGGTTGTAAAAAGCGTTAGCCCAGAAACGTTGAAAACCGCCACCCTGGTGGTTGCCGTCGGCGAAGGCCGCAAACTCGGCGTTGCCGCCAGACAGGTCGACGAGTTGAGCGGTGGCGCGATCAGCGCCGTGCTCAAGCGTGGCGACCTGGCCGGCAAGGTCGGCCAGAGCCTGTTGCTGCACAGCCTGCCGAACCTGAAAGCCGAGCGCGTGCTGCTGGTCGGCGTGGGCAAGGATGAAGAACTGGGCGATCGTCCGTTCCGCAAAACCATTGCCGGCATCCTCAATACGCTCAAAGGCCTGGGCGGCAGCGACGCCGTGCTGGCGCTGGATGAAATCATCGTCAAGAACCGCGACAGCTACGGCAAGACCCGTCTGCTGGCCGAAACCCTGGTGGACGGCGAATACACCTTCGACCGGTTCAAGAGCCAGAAAGCCGAGCCGCGTGCGCTGAAGAAAATCACCCTGCTGACCATCAAGGCTGCGCAAGCCGAAGTGCAGCGCGCGGTGAACCACGCCACCGCCATCGCCAATGGCATGGCCTTCACCCGCGACCTGGGCAACCTGCCGCCGAACATCTGCCACCCGACGTTCCTTGGCGAGCAAGCCAAGAACCTGGGCAAAGAGTTCAAGGATCTGAAAGTCGAAGTCCTCGACGAGAAGAAGATCAAATCCCTGGGCATGGGTTCCTTCTACGCCGTCGGCCAGGGCAGCGCCCAGCCGCCGCGCCTGATCGTCATGCAATACAACGGTGGCAAGAAGTCCGAGAAGCCTTACGCACTGGTCGGTAAAGGCATCACCTTCGACACCGGCGGCATCAGCCTCAAGCCAGGGGCCGGCATGGACGAAATGAAGTACGACATGGGCGGCGCTGCCTCCGTGTTCGGTACTCTGCGTGCCGTGCTCGAACTGAAACTGCCGATCAACCTGGTGTGCATTCTGGCCTGCGCCGAGAACATGCCGAGCGGCAATGCGAGCCGTCCGGGCGACATCGTCACCACCATGAGCGGCCAGACCGTGGAAATCCTCAACACCGACGCCGAAGGCCGTCTGGTGCTGTGCGACGCCCTGACCTATTCCGAGCGCTTCAAGCCGCAAGCGGTGATCGACATCGCCACCCTGACCGGCGCCTGCGTCGTGGCACTGGGTGCACACACCTCCGGTCTGCTGGGCAACAACGACGAGCTGATCGAGCAACTGCTCAGCGCCGGCAAGGCTGCTGACGACCGCGCCTGGCAACTGCCGCTGTTCGACGAATACCAGGAGCAACTGGACAGCCCGTTTGCCGACATCGCCAACATCGGCGGGCCGAAAGGCGGCACCATCACCGCTGCGTGCTTCCTGTCGCGCTTCACCAAGAACCTGAACTGGGCGCACCTGGACATCGCGGGCACCGCATGGACCAGCGGCGGCAAGGACAAGGGCGCCACCGGCCGTCCGGTTCCGCTGCTGACCCAATACCTGCTGGACCGCGCCAAAGCCTGAAACCGATGAACTTGAGCGGCGTCACTTTGCGGTGACGCCGCTCAAGGCTCAGGAACCGCAATGACCAAAGTCGACTTCTATATCCTGCCCAGCGCCGATCCTTCGGCACGCCTGGACTTTGCCTGCAAGCTCACCGAAAAAGCCTGGCGCATGGGCCACCGCATCTACCTGCATTGCAGCGATGCCGCCCAGCGTGACGATCTCGATGCGCGTCTGTGGGCATTCAAGGGCGAAGCTTTCGTGCCCCACGGCCCTGCCGACAGCGAACCGGACGGTTTGATTGTGCTGGGGGTGGGCAATGAATGCGGCGAACACCAGGATCTGCTGGTCAACCTGGACCTGAAAGTCCCGGCCTTCGCCAGCAAATTCGCCCGTGTGGCGGAGGTGGTGGTGGAAGATCCGACGATTCGCGCGGCGGCACGGGAGAGTTTCCGTTTCTACCGCGAACAGGGCTATCCTCTGCAAGACCACCGTTTACAGCGACTCTGAGTACGCCGATGGACACTCCAAAACCGCTGCAAAAGCCTGCCCTGCTGGACGATCTCGAATCGATCCGTCAATTGCTCGGCGATGACAACCTGCAACCGCCACTGCTGACCGACACGGTCGAGGATGGCGAACAGGAACAGATTCCGATGTTGTTCGAGGCCGTTGGCAACGAGCCGCCCGCCGTCGAACCGTCACCCGCTCCAGCCCCGACACCTGCCGCCCAATCGGCAGCGCCTGTGGATAAAGGCCCGGACGCCCTCCTGCACCTCGATAGCGAACTGCGCGCCGCCGCGCAATTGATCATGCAGGACGTGATCGACGATTTCGCGCCACACATCGAAACCGAAATCAAACGCCGCCTCGAGGCGCGAATGGAGCGGTTGTTGAACCAGCTTCAACCCTGAGCGTTACCCACCTGGGCAACGCGCCGTCCGCGCAGCGACCTGGCAGCTCACTTCAACCCAACGCTACCGCTGGTCAGAACTGGTATTTCTGACAGTAGATCCGTGCGTATCACCAGTGGAACCTTGAGGCCGCCCCCGTTCGTTTTCCGGAGAAAACACCATGAGCGCGCCCATTCTCTTTTCACCGTTAAATAAAACAGAACCAAAGAACAAACCAGTTTTTATCGGCAAAGGCACTCCCGGCACCGAGATCATTGTTTGCCAGAGTGTAACTGGCCTCCAACTGGCCAGGGTCTTGGTCGACAGCAACGGAAGTTGGCTTGTTCAATCAGCAGTGGAGCTGCCTGAGGGAGATTATTCAATTTCAGCGTACCCGGCAGGGACCTACGAGTACGCGCCTAATACGCCTTTTTATGTGGGGACGAAAACGGGATCAGAGCCGACTTCGGTACTGACCGATGGCACCCCGCCCGTCATCACTACCCCGGCCAATGGCAGCTCACTGCCAACACTCAGGCCAACCTTCACCGGCAAGGCCGCGCCCAATGCCAGGATCGGTGTCTTCAACGACAACCTTCAAGGCTATTACGGCGACTGCTACGCCGATGCCAACGGAGATTGGAGTTTCACCCCCAAACAGGACATGTCAGCCGGTTCGGCCACCTACAAGTTTGCCCAGTACAGCAACGTCGCCAGAATGTCCGCAGACACAGCCATCACGCTGACCCTGAGAGGGAGCAATGCGTTGCCAAGCGGCAGCGCCCCCGTACTCACCAGCCCCACTACCGTCAATACCCCCTTCCCCCTGCTCAAAGGCAAGGCAGCCGCCAACGCCGTCGTCTACGTCTACCTCGAGGGCGGTGCCGTCTTGTTTGGCAAACCCACTGCCAATGCGGACGGAGA
>NZ_QAIK01000012.1 GCF_003061005.1 Pseudomonas sp. HMWF021
CTCTGACGTGACAACCCGATATCCCATGATGCTTCCTTAAATCGACGCTCCTACATCATGGTCTAAAAAAATTCGACCACAACACGGCAGCTCCTACACTGGAATGCGTTTTCCCTGTAGGAGCTGCCGCAGGCTGCGATCTTTTGCTTTTTTAAAGCATCCGCTCCAGCCCAACCGTAGTGCTGAACCACGCATTGAAGCGCCGCCACCAGCTCCCCGGCTCTTTGGTCAGCGTGTGCATCTGGCCATTGTCCTCGGTCACCCAGACAATCTTGCCATCCTGCAGTTTCGCCTGATAACTCAGGGCCGGCGCCATACCTTGCAGCGCCAGTTCGCGCACATGTTCGGCCAGTTCCGGGCTGTCCACCAGAACCCCGACTTCGGTGTTCCACAACACCGAACGCGGGTCGAAGTTGAAAGAACCGATAAACGATTTCTGCCGGTCGAAAATCATCGCCTTGCTGTGCAGGCTGGAATCCGAACCACGAAAAGACTTGCTGTAGAACAGATGCGGACCGCTGCCATAGTTATCCCCGGGCTGACGGCGCAGTTCATACAGTTTCACGCCGTGCTCCAGCAGCGCCTTGCGGTACGGCGCGTAACCGCCGTGTACCGCCGGCACGTCGGTGGCTTCCAGTGAGTTGGTCAGCAAGCTCACCGAAACTCCGGCGTCGGCGCGCCCGGTCAGGTACACCAGCCCCGGCTGGCCGGGTACGAAGTACGCCGAGATCATGATCAGCTCTTTGCCGACGCCACGCAGTTCCGGTGCCAGTTGCGTGGTCAGCAGCAGTTGCGGGTCCGGCTCGTCCTTGGCCAGCACCTTGCTCGGTGCATCCCACAATGCCTGATTCCAGGCCCAGATCAGTTCTTTGCGCCAGACCTCCATGCGCGGCGCAGTCTTGAACGTCATCAACTGCTGATACAGCGCGTGGTTCTGTTTGCGGGTTTCATCCAGCGATTCTTCCAGGCGCGTGCGGGTGTTCTGCAGGTCTCTGGCGCTCGGCTGGCTGGAAAGGAATTCATCGATCGGCTTGCTCAGCGCGCTGTTCCAGTACTGGTCGAAACTGTGTCCGAGTTGCTCGGCCACAGGTCCCACGCTGAGCATGTCGATGTCGGTGAAATTCAGGTTCGGTTCGGCATCGAAATATTCGTCGCCCAGATTGCGCCCGCCGACGATGGCCACGCTGTTGTCCGCCAGCCACAACTTGTTGTGCATGCGCCGGTGTTGCAACGACAGGTTGAACAGGCGTCCGGCAGCGCGGGTCACGCCGGTGCTGCGGCCCAGGTGCAGCGGGTTGAACAGGCGGATCTGGATCTGTGGATGCGCCGCCAGCGTGGCGATGATCGTGTCCAGACCATCGCTGGTGGTGTCGTCGAGCAGGATGCGTACGCGCACGCCACGGTCGGCCGCTTTGAGCAGTTCCTCTACAAGCATCCGCGTGCTGACGCCGTCATGGACGATGTAGTACTGCAAGTCGAGGCTGGTTTGTGCGTTGCGGATCAGCTCGGCGCGCGCAGTGAACGCCTCGGTGCTGTTGGACAGCAAGCGGAAGCCGGAACGGCCCAGATAGGGCGCGGCCTGGGCCTGGATCGAACGGCCGAAGCTGGAGTTCGACGCCGGCAAGGCCTGGCTCGGCTCACGGGGTACATCAAGGCTGGCGCAGCCGCTCAGGAGCGAGGCGAACATCAGCAAAGCGAGTAGGGGCTGTCTGAAGCTCACGTAGGAACGTTCCGGTCGGCGGCAAAGGTCGGCATATGGACGCTGATCACTCGAAAAAGGTCAGTCGGTTTCGGCCAGCAATCTGATTGCCGCTGCGCCGACCTTGCGCACCGCTTCTTCGATCTGCGGTGTCGGTTTGGCAGCGTAGTTCATTCGCAGGCAATTGCGGTACTTGCCCGAGGCGGAAAAGATGCTGCCCACGGCAATCTGTACGCCTTGGTCGTGCAACGCACGATTGAGTTTCAGCGTATCGAAACCTTCCGGCAATTCGACCCAGAGCATGAAGCTGCCCTGTGGACGGCTGGCGCGGGTGCCGGCCGGAAAGTAGCGAGTGACCCAGTCGATCATGATGTCGCGATTACGCTGGTATTGCGTGCGCATCCGCCGCAAATGCGGTTCGAAGTGCCCGGACTTGAGGAACTCTGCGATGGCAATCTGTGGCTGCGGTGCGCTGGAGCCAGTGCTGATGTATTTCATGTGCAGCACCCGTTCCAGATAGCGGCCCGGCGCGACCCAACCGATGCGCAGTCCTGGCGCCAGGGTCTTGGAAAACGAACTGCAGAGCAATACGCGACCGTCCTCGTCGAAGGATTTGATCGTGCGCGGACGCGGGTACGTGTAGGCCAGTTCGCCATACACATCGTCCTCGATGATCGCCACGTCGAAGCGTTGCGCAAGGTTAAGCAGCGCGCGTTTGCGCGACTCCGGCATGATGTAGCCCAGCGGATTGTTGCAGTTGGGGGTGATCTGGATAACCTTGATCGGCCACTGCTCCAGTGCCAGTTCCAGCGCTTCGAGGCTGATGCCGGTCAACGGGTCGGTGGGGATTTCCAGGGCTTTCATGCCCAGCCCTTTGAGTGTCTGCATGGCGCCGTGAAAGCTCGGCGAATCCACTGCAACGATGTCACCCGGCTCGCAGATCGCGTGGATGCTGGTGGACAGCGCTTCGTGGCAACCGGTAGTGACCACCAGATCGCTGGCGCTCAACTGGCAGCCGGAGTCGAGCATCAGCCGGGCGATCTGTTCGCGCAGTTCGAGGGTGCCGTGGATGTTGTCGTAATACAGACCGGGCATGTCCTGCCGGCGGCTGATCCGCGCCAGTCCGCGCAGCAGCGGTTTCATGGTCGGCGAGGTGACATCGGGCATGCCGCGACCCAGTTGCACCACGTCCTTGCGCGGCACCGCGCGAATCAGTTCCAGTACCTGATCCCACTGCGAAATCTCCACCGGCCGCTGCGCCGGGCGCCCGACCGCAGGCAGCTCCGGCAGCTCGCGACCCACCGGCACGAAGTACCCCGATTTTGGCTTCGGTGTGGCCAGACCACTGTCTTCAAGCATGCGATAAGCCTGCTGCACCGTGCTCAGACTGACCCCGTGTTCTACGCTCAAGGCGCGCACCGACGGCAGGCGATCGCCAGGACGGTAGAAGCCTTGTTCGATGCGGGTGCCGAGCAGTTCGGCGAGATTCACATACAGGGTCATGGCACTGCCTCGATGTAGATGATTCGTTAAACCAGTACAGATGCGGCACAAATCGGTGATTCAGTATCAGGAACGGCAAATCTGTATGGAATTAATACAGATGTGTTGAATCTGTAATGCTTTTCCCGACCCGCGCATCATGGAATCTCTGGCTACCCAAGTAAACAGGAGCGACGAAAATGAACGGCTTGAGCGATGTGCGGCTGACGTTACACAGTCAGGAACTGGAGGCAGGGCAGGAGGACAGCGCATGGAACACGGCCATGCGCAACGCGCCGTCCGGCCTGAGTCGCTGGGGCCTGTTCTGGCATCGTCTGCACACGCGCAAGGCGTTGTTGAACATGACGCCGGAGCAGCTCAAGGACGTCGGGTTGACCCGGGAGCAGGCGCAGGAGGAGGGGTTGAAACCGTTCTGGCGGCTGTAACCTGATTTTGGAAATGCATTCCCCCTGTAGGAGCTGCCGCAGGCTGCGATCTTTTGATCTTCAAAAACAAAATCAAAAGATCGCAGCCTGCGGCGGCTCCTACAAGGGCAGCGGTTTTCAGACCAGCTCTTTGAGCCGATGCCACAACATCCCCAGCGCCAGCAACGGCGAGCGCAGATGCTTGCCGCCGGGGAAGGTGATGTGTGGCACCTTGGCGAACAGATCGAACCCGCCACTGTGTTGCCCGCTGATCGCCTCGGCCAGCAGTTTGCCCGCCAGGTGCGTGGCATTCACGCCGTGCCCGGAATAGGCCTGGGCGTAATACACGTTCGGCTGATCATTGAGCCGGCCAATCTGCGGCAAACGGTTGGCGCCGATGCCGATCATTCCGCCCCATTGATAGTCGACCTTCACTCCGGCAAGTTGCGGAAACACTTCAAGCATCTTCGGCTGCATGTACGCGCCGATGTCCTTCGGATCGCGTCCCGAGTAATGGCAGGCGCCGCCGAACAACAGGCGCCGATCCGCCGAGAGCCGGTAGTAATCCAGCGCCACCCGCTGGTCGCAGACCGCCATGTTTTGCGGCAGCAGGCTGTGCGCCAGTTCTTCGGACAGGGGTTCGGTCGCAATGATGTAACTGCCGGCGGGCAGAACCTTGCCGCTCAGTTGCGGGTTGAGACCGTTGAGATAAGCATTGCAGCCGAGCACCAGCGTTTTTGCCCGCACCGAGCCTTGGGCTGTGTGGACGCGAATTTGCGGGCCGTAGTCGATGCGCGTGACGGCCGACTGTTCAAACAGTTTGACGCCCATTTGTTGCGCAGCAGCGGCTTCGCCCAGCGCCAGATTCAGCGGATGCAAATGCCCCGAACCCATGTCGATCAAGCCGCCGACATAACGCTTGGAGCCGACCACGGTGTGCATCTCGCTGGCCTGGAGCAGGCGGGTTTCGTAGCGATAGCCGAGGCCGCGCAGCTCTTCGGCGTCTTCGGCAAAGCCTTCGAGATCGGCAGGCTTGTTGGCGAGGTCGCAGTAGCCCCAAGTCAGGTCGCACTGGATCTGGAAACGTTCGACGCGCTGACGGACGATTTCCACTGCTTCCAGGCCCATGAGTTTCATCTGGCGTACGCCGTCGGCACCGATGATGTTGGCGAACTGATCGAGACCGTGACCGACCCCGCGAATCAACTGCCCGCCGTTACGGCCGCTGGCGCCCCAACCGATGCGGTGCGCTTCCAGCAACACCACGCTGAGGCCGCGTTCGGCCAGTTCCAGTGCGGTGTTCAGCCCGGAAAACCCGCCACCGACCACGCACACATCGGCCATCACTTCACCTTGCAGTTGCGGATGATCCGGCTGTGGCAGGCTGCTGGCGGCATAGTAAGAGGCAACGTGGGGTTGGCTCGCGAAGGTTCGGGCGCGGGCATTCATGGGCATCGTCCAACGGCTGAGTGTCGAGAAAATTTGACGGAGCATAAGCCGCACGCCCGAAGACGGGCAACACTGGTCGGCCATTGCTGTCTGGATCACGGCGTTTGCGGCACAATTGCCGCCTATTTCACGTCGGTCACCGTTTAAATGAGTTGCAACCGCCAGACAATCCGCACCCTGCGTCAGCAGATCCCCTCATTCGAGTGCGTGCCCGGCTGCCACGACTGCTGCGGGCCGGTGACTACTTCGCCGGAAGAAATGGCCCGCCTGCCGCGCAAGACCCGCGCCGAGCAGGATGCGGCGATGGATGAGCTGAACTGTGTGCACCTGGGGCCGAATGGCTGCACGGTGTATGAAGAACGGCCGCTGATCTGCCGGTTGTTCGGCACCACCAAGACCCTGCCGTGCCCGAACGGGCGGGGGCCGGTGGAGCTGATTCATCCGCGGGTGGAGAAGCAGATATTCGAGTACATGGCTTCGAATCGGCAGGTGCTGGTGTAAAAGATCGCAGCCTTCGGCAGCTCCTGCATGGAAATGCGTTCTCCTGTAGGAGCTGCCGAAGGCTGCGGTCTTTTGATCTTCCAGATTTCAGTCTGGAATCGGCAGGCTCAGGCTCTCCTTCACCTCTTCCATCACGATATAGCTCTTGGACTCACGCACATGCGGCAGCTTCAACAGAATGTCGCCCAGCAGCTTGCGGTACGAGGCCATCTCGGAAATCCGCGCCTTCACCAGATAGTCGAAATCCCCTGACACCAGATGGCATTCCAGCACGTGCGGCAGTTTCAGCACCGCGCGGCGGAACTCCTCGAACGTGTCGCCGGATTTGTAATCCAGACTGATCTCGACGAACACCAGCAGGCTACCCTTCAAATGCTGCGGATTGAGCCGGGCGTTGTAGCCCATGATGATCCCCTCGCGCTCCAGCCGCCGCACCCGCTCCGTACACGGTGTGGTGGAAAGACCAACCTTTTCACCGAGTTCGGTAAACGATATCCGCCCGTCCGCCTGCAGGATCCGCAAGATGTTGCGGTCGATCTTGTCCAGCTCACGTTTGGTCTGAGTGTTGGTACGCATAGGGGATGCGCCTCCGTGAAAAGGGTTTTTGCCGAGAATTGTCGCCAAATATAGGCGCTTATATAGTGAAATGCACTGGCCATTCTTTTTTACACTGCGCGCATCATTGCTCTAACAACAGACGTACGCGGCCCCTGCCGCGATGAGGGATACAAATATGCGCGTAATGGTCTTGGGTAGCGGCGTCATCGGTACCGCCAGTGCTTACTATCTGGCCCGTGCCGGGTTTGAAGTGGTGGTGGTCGACCGGCAGCCAGCCGTGGCCATGGAGACCAGTTTCGCCAACGCCGGCCAGGTGTCGCCGGGTTACGCCTCGCCGTGGGCCGCGCCGGGCGTGCCGCTCAAGGCCATCAAGTGGTTGTTGCAGCGCCACGCGCCGTTGGCGATCAAGGCCACTGCCGACATCGACCAGTACCTGTGGATGGCGCAGATGCTGCGCAACTGCACCGCCAGCCGTTACGCGGTGAACAAGGAGCGCATGGTGCGTCTGTCCGAGTACAGCCGCGACTGCCTCGACGAACTGCGCGCCGAAACCGGCATCGCCTACGAAGGCCGAAGCCTGGGCACCACCCAACTGTTCCGCACTCAGGCGCAGCTCGATGGCGCCGCCAAAGACATTGCCGTACTGAAAGAATCCGGCGTACCGTTTGAAGTCCTCGACCGCGCCGGCATTGCTCGCGTCGAGCCGGCACTGGCCAATGTCACCGACATCCTCGCCGGCGCCCTGCGTCTGCCGAACGACCAGACCGGCGACTGCCAGATGTTCACCACGCGCCTGGCGGAAATGGCCGTGAGACTCGGTGTGGAATTCCGCTTCGGTCAGGACATTCAGCGCCTCGACTACGCCGGTGACCGCATCAACGGCGTGTGGATCGACGGCAAGCTGGAAACCGCCGACCGCTACGTGCTGGCCCTGGGCAGCTACTCGCCGCAACTGCTCAAGCCGCTGGGCATCAAGGCGCCAGTGTATCCGCTCAAGGGTTACTCGCTGACCGTGCCGATCACCAACCCGGACATGGCTCCGACCTCGACCATTCTCGACGAGACCTACAAAGTCGCGATCACCCGTTTCGACAACCGCATCCGCGTCGGCGGCATGGCCGAGATCGCCGGTTTTGACCTCTCGCTGAACCCGCGTCGGCGCGAAACCCTGGAGATGATCGTCAACGACCTTTATCCTCAGGGCGGCAATCTGGCCGAGGCGAGCTTCTGGACCGGTCTGCGTCCGACTACCCCGGACGGCACACCGATCGTGGGCGCCACGCCGTTCAAGAACCTGTTCCTCAACACCGGTCACGGCACCCTGGGTTGGACCATGGCGTGCGGTTCCGGTCGTCTGCTGGCCAATCTGATGGCGAAGAAAAAACCGCAGATCAGCGCCGAAGGCCTCGATATTTCCCGTTACGGCAACAAGACCCAGGAGTCCGCAAAACATGGCAATCCAGCGCCAGCTCACCAATGAGCGCATGAGTCAGATCGTCAGCCACAACGGCACCGTGTATCTGGCCGGTCAGGTCGGCGATGACTTCAATGCCGGGGTCGAACAGCAGACCCGCGACGTGCTCGCCAACATCGAGCGTTTGCTGGATCTGGCCGGGACTGACAAGCAGCATCTGCTGTCGGCAACGATCTACCTGAACGACATCGAAGCACACTTTGCCGGGATGAACTCGGTGTGGGATCAGTGGCTGCCTAAAGGCGCCGCCCCGGCCCGTGCCACCGTCGAAGCGAAAATGGCCAAGCCGAGCATCCTGGTAGAAATCTCTATCGTCGCCGCGCTGCCGTAACCCGTTGTAAAGATCCCTCTCCCGGCGCTGTTGGCGGTTCACGTCGTCAGCCAGCGCCGGTTTTTTCTTCCCATGACCGCCAAGAAGTCTGCTGCCATGCGTCCTGCCCGTGCCCTGATCGACCTAGAAGCCCTGCGCCACAACTACCGAATTGCCCGCGAAGTCACCGGCGCCAAGGCGCTGGCAGTGATCAAGGCTGATGCCTACGGTCACGGTGCGGTGCGTTGCGCCCAGGCGCTGGAAGCCGAAGCCGACGGGTTTGCCGTTGCCTGCATCGAAGAAGCACTGGAGTTGCGCGCGGCCGGGATCAAGGCCCCGGTGTTGCTGCTCGAAGGCATCTTCGAAGCCGATGAGCTGGCGCTGATCGTCGAGCATGATTTCTGGTGCGTGGTGCATTCGCTGTGGCAACTCGAAGCGATCGAGCAGGCTGCCCTGAGCAAACCGATCACCGTGTGGCTCAAGCTCGATTCCGGCATGCACCGCGTCGGCCTGCATCCGAAGGATTACGCGGCGGCCTACCAGCGTCTGCTGGCCAGCGGCAAAGTGGCGAAGATCGTGCTGATGAGCCACTTCGCTCGTGCTGATGAACTGCATGAGCAGAGCAGTGCCGATCAAGTGGCGGTGTTCGAGGCGGCGCGTCAGGGCCTGGCGGCTGAAGTCAGCCTGCGCAACTCGCCGGCGGTGCTCGGTTGGCCGCAGATTCACAGCGACTGGGTACGCCCGGGCATCATGCTTTACGGCGCCACGCCGTTCGAAGAAGCCAACGCCGTGGCCGAGCGCCTGCAACCGGTGATGACCCTCGAATCGAAAGTCATCTGCGTACGTGAACTGCCCGCCGGCGAGCCAATCGGCTACGGCGCCAAATTCATCACCGACAAGCCGATGCGCATCGGAGTGGTCGCCATGGGCTATGCCGACGGCTACCCGCGTCAGGCACCCACTGGCACGCCGGTGCTGGTGGCCGGCAAGCGCAGCCGGATTCTTGGCCGCGTGTCGATGGACATGCTGTGCATCGACCTGACCGATGTGCCGGAAGCCGACCTTGGTTCCACCGTCGAGCTGTGGGGCAAAAACATCCTCGCCAGCGAAGTGGCGCAGTGGGCGGACACCATTCCGTACCAGATCTTCTGCAACCTGCGTCGGGTGACAAGGCTCTATTCCGAGGGTTGAGGCTGCTGCGGGGGCCAAGTGTTGTAAATACTGAACGCTGTCGCCATGATAACGCTCAATATTCTTACAACATCAGGAGGCTCCCGCCTTGGACGTCGGTGAACGACTGCAATCGATCCGCAAGCTCAAAGGGCTTTCCCAGCGTGAACTCGCCAAACGCGCGGGCGTCACCAACAGCACCATTTCGATGATCGAAAAGAACAGCGTCAGCCCTTCGATCAGTTCTCTGAGGAAGGTTCTGGGCGGGATTCCCATGTCCATGGTCGAGTTCTTTTCCGAAGAGATCCTGCAGGAAGTCCCGACCCAGATCGTCTACAAGGCCAACGAGCTGATCGACATTTCCGACGGCGCCGTGACCATGAAACTGGTCGGCCGCGCACACCCCAGCCGGGCCATCGCGTTCCTCAACGAAATCTATCCGCCGGGCGCTGATACCGGCGAAGAGATGCTCACCCATGAAGGCGAAGAAACCGGGATTCTGGTGGAAGGGCGTCTGGAACTGGTGGTGGGTCTGGAAACTTTTATTCTCGAAGCCGGCGACAGCTACTACTTTGAAAGTACCAAGCCGCATCGTTTCCGTAATCCGTTCGACGCGCCTGCGCGACTAATCAGCGCAGCCACGCCGGCGAATTTTTAAACACAGAGGCGCCAGACCATGACGGCAAAGGCGTCCGCAGACTTTTCCACAGCGCGGTATAACCCCTTCGACTATGGGGTTGTTTCAGTGTGGCGGGCTACCCGCTATACTTGCGCCCGCCTGCGAACCGTGGCCGCAGGCGTGAATAGCCACCATTGAGGGTGAACGCGTGAACCTAATTATGAAAATGCTGGCCGCACCAGCAACCGTACTGGCCCTCTGGGCTGTCAGCGCTCAAGCTGCGACGAATGACGACATTGCCAAGCGCCTCGAGCCAGTCGGCCAGGTGTGTGTTCAGGGGCAGGAATGCAAGGGCATGGAAGTCGCTGCCGCCGCTGGCGGTGGTGGTGGTGCGAAAACGCCTGATGAAGTGATTGCAAAACATTGCAACGCTTGCCACGGTACGGGTCTGCTGGGCGCACCGAAAATCGGTGACGCCGCAGCCTGGAAAGACCGCGCCGATCACCAGGGCGGCCTCGACGGCCTGCTGGCCAAAGCCATCACCGGCCTGAATTCGATGCCACCCAAAGGCACCTGCGCCGACTGCTCGGATGACGAGTTGAAGGGCGCGATCCAGAAGATGTCCGGCCTGAAATAAGCCGGGCTTCTGAGGAAAAAAACCGTCTTCGGACGGTTTTTTTGTGCCTGCGATTCACGGCTTTCGCTGTCCTTTGCAGCAAAGTCGAGGCAAGCTCGGTCTACCCCTATTCACGGAACGGGCAGGAGGCTTCAGATGGTGCAGTTGTGTTCGATCGAACAGGCAGTGGACGAGGTGCTCGCACGCTTGCCGGCGCATATCCACATGGGCATGCCGTTGGGGCTGGGCAAGCCCAATCACTTCGTCAACGCGCTGTACCGGCGCATCAAGAGCCTGCCCGAGCGGCAACTGACGATCTACACCGCGCTGTGCCTGGGGCGGCCGACGCTGGGCGACGGTCTGCAGAAACGCTTTATCGAACCCTTCGTCGAGCGCGTGTTCGGTGACTACCCCGAATTCGATTTCCTCGCCGATCTGCAGCGTGACAGCCTGCCCGCCAACATCCGCATCGAACAGTTCTTCATGCAGCCCGGCAGTCTGCTCAATAGCGCACCGGCGCAGCAGGATTACGTCAGCAGCAACTACAGCCACGCCGCCCGCGACATCAATGCCGCCGGCCTCAATCTGGTAGCACAATTGCTCGCCAGCAGCAGCGAACATCCTGATCGCCTGAGCCTGAGCTGCAATCCGGACATCACCCTCGACCTGTTGCCGATGATCGCCAGGCGTCGCGATGCCGGGGAAACCATTCTGCTGGTCGGCCAGGTGCACACCGATCTGCCGTACATGCCCGGCGATGCCGAAGTCGATATTGACACCTTCGACTTGCTGATCGACGCGAAGGACAGCAGCACGCTGTTTTCCACGCCGAACATGCCCGTGGGCTTTCAGGATCATTTCATCGGTTTGCACGCCAGCACGCTGGTGCGCGACGGCGGCACGCTGCAGATCGGCATCGGTTCGATGGGCGATGCGCTGACCGCCGCACTGCTGGCGCGGCAAGCGGACAACGCCGGCTATCAGGCCCTGCTCAATGACATAAACCTCAGCCAGTGGGCGCAACTGATCGAGCGCGAGGGCGGCACTGCGCCGTTTGCCAAAGGCCTGTATGGCTGCAGCGAAATGTTCGTCAACGGTCTGCTGGTGCTGGCGGACGCCGGGATCATCCGGCGCAAGGTCTACCCCGACGTGCAGACGCAGGAACAGGCCAACGCCGGCACCCTCGATGAAGCGGCGCAAATCGATGGCATCTCGGTGCACGGCGGCTTCTTCCTCGGGCCGCGCAGTTTCTACGAGCGCCTGCGCGAGCTGCCGCAGAGCAAGCGCCTTGAATTCAACATGACCCGCATCAGCTACATCAACGAGCTGTACGGGCAGGAAGAGCTCAAGCGCTTGCAGCGCCTCGATGCACGGTTCATCAACACCGTATTCACCATGACGCTGTTGGGCGCCGGTGTGGCCGATCAACTGGAAGACGGGCGGGTGCTCAGCGGGGTTGGCGGGCAGTACAACTTCGTGGCTCAGGGCCATGCGTTGCACGATGCGCGCTCGATCCTGATCCTGCGCAGCTGGCGTGAGTCCGGCGGCGAGGTCAGCTCAAACATCGTCTGGGAGTACGGCCACTGCACGATCCCGCGGCACCTGCGGGACATCGTGGTCACTGAATATGGCATTGCCGACCTGCGCGGCAAATCCGACGCGGTGGTAATCGAAGCGCTGCTGAACATCAGCGACTCCCGTTTCCAGCCGGGGCTGATCGAACAGGCGCAGAAGGTCGGCAAATTGCCGAAGGATTTCCGCCTCGATCCGCGCTTTGCCGACAACACCCCGCAACGTTTGCAGGCGATCGCGGCGAAGCATCCGAACCTGTTTCCAGAGTATCCGCTGGGTTGTGATTTCACCGCGATCGAACGTGATCTGCTGCGGGCGCTGAACTGGCTGAAGAGCAAGTTCAAGCTGAGCGAGATATTGGAGCTGGGCAAGGCAGCGCTGGATGCGCCGGATGCATCGTTGTTTCCCGAACACCTGGAACGAATGCAGCTCACAAACCCTGAAGGCCTGAAAGAAGACCTGTTCCAACGCTTGCTGCTCACCGGCCTGAAAGCCACCGCACAACAATCGTCTACCACAAACCTGTAGGAGCTGCGGCACGCTGCGATCTTTTGAGGTTGATTGTGAAAATCAGGATCAAAAGATCGCAGCCTCGTTGCACTCGACAGCTCCTACAGGGGATTTGCGGTGTGGCGGGCTTACTCGATGAAGGTGACGACGCCATCCTTCAGCGATTTGACGCGAGCCAGCGATTCGACGCGGTAGCCCTGCGAATCCAGTTCGGCACGGCCGCCCTGGAACGACTTCTCGATCACGATCCCAAGGCCGGCCACGGTGGCGCCGGCCTGCTTGATGATCGAGATCAGCGCTTGCGAGGCCTTACCGTTGGCCAGGAAGTCGTCGATGATCAGCACGCGGTCGCTGCTGGTCAGGTGGCGCGGGGAGATGGCCACGGTGCTTTCGGTCTTCTTGGTGAACGAGTAAACGGTCGCCGACAGCAGATTTTCAGTCAGGGTCAGGGACTGTTGCTTGCGGGCGAAGATCACCGGCACGCCCAGGTTCAGACCGGTCATGATCGCCGGGGCGATGCCCGAGGCTTCGATGGTGACGATCTTGGTGATGCCCGAATCCTTGAACAGCGTGGCGAATTCGTCGCCGATCAGCTTCATCAGGGCCGGGTCGATCTGGTGGTTCAGGAAGGCGTCGACCTTCAGGACCTGGTCGGAAAGCACGATGCCTTGTTCGCGGATTTTCTGGTGCAATGCTTCCATGAAGCTGTCCTCATTTGGCGCTTTGTGCGCCGAAGGTCTAGTAAAAAGTGGTCAATTCTAGCGCTTTAACATCGCGCGTATATCAGCCAGTGCGCTATTGCCCCGCACGGCTTTGACTTCGGTGGGTGTGTCGTCGTTGCCTTCCCACGCCAGATCGTCCGGCGGCAGTTCATCGAGGAAGCGGCTGGGCGCGCAGTCGATGATTTCGCCGTACTGTTTGCGTTTGGCGGCGAAGGTGAACGCCAGGGTCTGACGGGCGCGGGTAATGCCCACGTAGGCCAGGCGGCGCTCCTCTTCGATGGTGTCGGCTTCGATACTGGAGCGGTGCGGAAGGATTTCCTCCTCCATGCCCATGATGAACACGTAAGGGAATTCCAGCCCCTTGGACGCATGCAGGGTCATCATCTGCACGCCTTCGGCGCCGTCCTCTTCTTCCTGCTGACGCTCGAGCATGTCGCGCAGGACCAGTTTGCCGATGGCGTCCTCGACGGTCATCTCGCCGTCTTCGTCTTTCTCCAGAGTGTTCTTCAAGGCTTCGATCAGGAACCAGACGTTGCTCATCCGGTAGTCCGCTGCCTTGTCGCTGGAACTGTTGGTGCGCAGCCAGTTCTCGTAATCGATGTCCATGACCATGCTGCGCAGCGCCGAGATCGGTTCTTCGCCGGCACACTGCTCGCGCACCTTGTCCATGAAGCGCTTGAAGCGCGACAGGCGATCGGTGAAGCGGCTGTCCAGATGTTCGCCCAGGCCGATTTCGTCGGTGGCGGCGTACATCGAGATCTTGCGTTCGGTGGCGTAGTTGCCGAGTTTTTCCAGGGTCGTGGAGCCGATTTCCCGGCGCGGCACGTTGATCACCCGCAGGAAGGCGTTGTCGTCGTCCGGGTTCACGATCAGGCGGAAGTAGGCCATCAGGTCCTTCACTTCCTGGCGGCCGAAGAAGCTGTTGCCGCCGCTCAGGCGGTACGGCACCTGATGGTGCTGCAACTTCAGTTCGATCAGCTTGGCCTGGTAGTTGCCGCGATAGAGGATCGCGAAATCGCTGTAGGGGCGGTCGGTGCGCAGGTGCAGGCTGAGGATTTCCATGGCCACGCGCTCGGCTTCGGCGTCTTCGTTGCGGCAGCGGATCACGCGGATCTCGTCACCGTGGCCCATCTCGCTCCACAGCTGCTTTTCGAATTCGTGCGGGTTGTTCGAGATCAGCACGTTGGCGCAGCGCAGGATGCGGCTGGTGGAGCGGTAGTTCTGCTCGAGCATCACCACTTTCAGCGACGGGTAGTCTTCCTTGAGCAGCATCAGGTTTTCCGGCCGCGCACCACGCCAGGCGTAGATCGACTGGTCGTCATCGCCCACCACGGTGAACTGGTTACGCTTGCCGATCAGCATCTTCACCAGCAAGTACTGGCTGGCGTTGGTGTCCTGGTATTCGTCGACCAGCAGGTAACGCACCTTGTTCTGCCACTTTTCCAGAATGTCGGCGTGTTCCTCGAAGAGTTTTACCGGCAGCAGGATCAGGTCGTCGAAGTCCACCGCGTTGAACGCCTTGAGCGTGCGCTGGTAGTGGGTGTAGACGATGGCGGCGGTCTGTTCTTTCGGATTGCGTGCGTTCTCCAGCGCCTGCGGCGGCAGGATCAGGTCGTTTTTCCAGGCGCCGATCATGTTCTTGATCTCGTCGACGCCGTCGTCGCCTGCGTATTCCTTCTGCATGATGTCGGTCATCAGGGCTTTGACGTCGGTCTCGTCGAAGATCGAAAAACCGGGTTTGTAGCCCAGCCGCACATGCTCCTTGCGGATGATGTTCAGGCCCAGGTTGTGGAAGGTGCAGACCGTCAGGCCGCGACCTTCGCCAGCACGCAGCAGGGTGCCGACCCGCTCCTTCATCTCGCGCGCAGCCTTGTTGGTAAAGGTCATGGCGACGATGTACTGGGCGCGGATGCCGCAGTTCTGGATCAGGTGCGCGATCTTGCGGGTGATCACGCTGGTCTTGCCGGAGCCGGCGCCGGCGAGCACCAATAGAGGGCCGCCGACGTAGTTCACGGCTTCTTGCTGCCGGGGATTGAGTCGGGACATACGAAAATTCGGGAGTCGTTGACGAAATGGGCCGGCATTTTAACAGGCTCAGCGATTTGTGCTGCTCTCTCCGACTTGTGACGCACCACGCGATTCAAATTTGCCGGTTTTGTTACTTTCGCGGAGGATGCGCGGTGATTTTGCGGCTAATGTACTCATTCGTGACACAAAATAACGTTTTGATAACCGTTGTCATTTGGTCATTGTTGCGCGCAACGGCATAATGCCCCGCCCACATCATTGCAGAGTCTAGGGAGCTAGCTTGTCTACGCCTGTCGAACCCTTGCGTTTGCTGCTACTGGCCGAAGAGCCAGCGTGGACAGCGTTATTGCGCGAGTGTCTGGCTCCGTTGGGGAGCGCGGCGGTGCTGATCAGCGCGCCGAGCTGGGAGTCGGTCAGCAGCCTGTTCGAAGACAACCGCCACGCGGTGTTGTTGACCATTCCCGCGTTGCAGCCGGCCCCCGGCCGTTGCAGTCTGCCGACGGTGCTGCTGCTGGAACACGAGCCGGCCACTGCACCTGTTGGCGTCAGCGACTGGCTGGTGTTCGACGCGCTCGACCCCGACATGCTGCGCCGCTGCCTGCGCCACGTGCGTGAGCGCGGTGTTCTCGAAAATACTCTGCAACGCCTCGCCGAACAGGATCCGCTGACCGGCATCGCCAACCGTCAGGGTTTTCAGACCCTGCTGGCGGCGCGTCTGGCGGAAAACGACGGGCGCGGTCTGGCCCTCGGGCATCTCGATCTCGACAACTTCCGTCACGCCAACGATGCCCTTGGCCATCAGGCTGGCGACCGGTTGATCCTGCAAGTCGTCGCGCGGTTGAAAAGCCAGCTCGAGGCCGGTGATCAACTGGCGCGGCTGGGCAGCGACGAATTTGCCCTGCTGATCGACACCCGCCGTGCGCCGCAACGCGCCGAGTGGATGGCCGAACGCATCACCGAAGCCCTGTCCGAACCGTATTGGGTCGATGGCGAAAGCCTGTTGATCGGCTCCAGTCTCGGCATCGCCCATGCCCGTGCGCAGGGCGGCGCCGATCCGCTGATGTGGCATGCGCACATCGCCATGCAGCAGGCCAAGAGCACGCAGGGCTGCACTTTCCATATCTTCAACGAACGCATCAACCGCAACGCGCGGAGCATGGCCGACCTCGAAAGCGAGCTGCGCCGTGCGCTGCGTCGCGATGAGCTGGAGTTGCATTATCAGCCACGGCTGAATCTGGCGGACGGGCAGATCGTCGGTCTCGAAGCGCTGGTGCGCTGGCGCCATGGCGAACGCGGTCTGTTGCCGCCGAGCGAATTCGTGCCGCTGGCCGAGCAGAGCGGGTTGATCGTGCCACTGGGTTACTGGGTGATTTCCCGCGCCCTGCGCGACATGCAGGCGCTGCGCGAGCGCGGGCTGCCGGCGTTGCACATGGCGATCAATTTGTCGTTCCGCCAGTTTCAGGAC
>NZ_QAIK01000120.1:0-10168 GCF_003061005.1 Pseudomonas sp. HMWF021
TAACTTGTGATGCTGATAATCTTGTTGACTATCAGTCTGACTCCACAAGCACCCACACGAATTGCTTGATTCAGTTGTTAAAGAGCGGTTGGTTAAGAGCTTTCGTCTCAACCGAGGCGCGCATTCTACAGCAGCCTCATTTGCTGTCAAGTGATTATTTTCAGAAGTTTTCGAAGATTTCTTCAACAACTTCAACCACTTGCGCTTCCGATCTCTCGTTAGCGGGAGGCGAATTCTACAGCGTTACACGCTGCTGTCAACACCTCTTTTTCTCCGCTTTCGACCGAGAAGATCGAACCGTCAAAAGAGCCAAACATCACCGCCCTTTCAACTCCTTCCAGGCTTCGATGAACTGAAGCAACTCGCTATCGAAAACCGTATAACTCATTGAATCTCAAGGAGTTTTCCGTTTCGACTGCGCCGGAAGTGGGGCGAATTATAGAGACTCAGAATCTGCCGTCAACCTTTAATTCGCTTTTCTTCGAAGAAAGGAAAATTCCTGCTTATATATAGACGCGCGCGACGCCAATGCGCAGTATATTGCCCAAAATCCAGCCCAGCTCTTCACCCACTTTGGACGATGCCACGCAATGACTGACCAACCCCGCTCTCTGGCCTCCATGCTGTTCCCGGTTGGGCTGCTATTAATAGCCATGGCATCGATCCAGTCCGGAGCATCTCTGGCCAAGAGCATGTTCCCGGTAGTCGGCGCTCAGGGAACGACCACCCTGCGCCTGATCTTCGCCAGCATCATCATGCTGTTATTGCTGCGCCCATGGCGTGCCAGGCTGACCGCCAGGTCCCTGCGCACCGTAATCGTCTACGGCATGGCGCTGGGCGGCATGAACTTCCTCTTTTATATGTCATTGCGCACTGTCCCTCTGGGGATCGCCGTCGCACTTGAGTTCACCGGCCCCCTGGCCGTGGCCATCTATTCGTCTCGGCGCGCCATCGACTTTCTCTGGATTGCCCTCGCTGCCGCAGGCCTGTGTCTCTTGATACCCACCGGGGCTACAAGCGCAGGCATCGATTTACTGGGTGCAGGTTATGCCTTGGGCGCTGGCGTGTGCTGGGCCTTGTACATCCTGTTCGGTCAGAAAGCCGGCGCAGATAACGGCGTCACGACAGCTGCACTGGGTGTAATGATCGCGGCGCTTTTCGTTGCACCGATCGGCATTGTTCATGCAGGCACCGCATTGCTGACGCCCTCGCTGATTCCAGTGGCGATCGGTGTGGCGATACTCTCCACCGCCCTGCCCTACACACTCGAAATGGTGGCTCTTACCCGCATGCCCGCACGCACCTTCGGGACACTGATGAGCATCGAGCCGGCATTTGGAGCGTTGTCAGGCCTGTTGTTCCTGCATGAATACCTCACGCTGTCACAATGGCTGGCAATCATGTGCATTATTCTGGCGTCCGTCGGCGCAACCCTGACCATGGGCAGCGCTGCCAAACCCGCCATTGCGGCGGATTGAGACGGGATTTTACGAAGGTCTGGCAATTGCTACGCATTTAGGCCATGTTTAGATGCGTAACTTAATGCCAGACATGGATTTTTTTCAGACAGGGAAATCACCACGCCAAAGCGCGACCGAATGCAGGCGGACCCGAGCACCAGACTCGTGGCCGCGATTAAGGACAGTAATGAAACGAATTTTGATGCTGATCGCTGTGCTGGCCGTTACGGGGTGCGCAGCAACTTCCAAGACCCAGGTGAAACACGGCAAGAAAGGGCTGCATATCAACTGTTCGGGACTTTCTTCCTCGTGGGATCAGTGCTACACAAGCGCAGCAAACGCTTGCACCCCGAAAGGCTACAAAGTCATTGCCAAATCGGGGGACGCCGTGGAAGAACCAGGCGACTACCCATTCGGTCTCAATCCAGCTGGCTATACCAGTCGAAGCATGATCGTCATCTGTAAATGAATCATTCTGGTTGCTCGCCTTGTCGAGCAGCCAGCTGACGACTGATTTCTTCATGACTGGACTTCAACACCGTGCGTTGTATGTCCGGCGTCACCAGCATTCTCGCCACTACCAATGCTCCGACACATTGCGACAGAATTGCCCACGCCAGGCTGTCGCTCTCCAGAATCTGCGACCAACTGGCTTGCAGCCGACAAATCCACAACTCTGCCTGCTCGCGAACCTGATCATCTGAACGGGCAATTTCCGCGCCCAGTGTCGGCAAGGCACAGCCCGATTCAGGCTGCTCCACGTGAGCCATGCTCAGGTACTGTTTAAGACAGCGTTCCAGCCGCTCACGGTCCTGCGCTCCCTGCCCTCCCAGTCGCTCCAGGCTCTGACACAGTTCGCGCTCGACGATGGCGGTGAACAGCTCGTTTTTCGACGAGAAGTGGCTATAAAACGCCGCGCCACTCAGGCCGATAGCCTTCATCAAGCCATCGACACCGACTGTGGAAAAACCCGAACGCTTGGCTGAAAGCGCACTGCTGTTCAGCAGCTTCTCCCGGGTTTCCAGCTTGTGACCAGCGGAATACCGCATGTGCTTTTCCCTCTTGACCGACTGCCTTGACGTTGCCCGAATCCTAGCATAACGTTCGTTCACTTAACGATCGTTTACTAAAGGGATTTACCCATGAATAACAAGAAGGTCGTATTGGTGGTTGGTGCTGGCGATGCCACCGGCGGAGCGATCGCCAAACGCTTTGCCAAGGAAGGTTTCGTCGCTTGCGTCACGCGGCGCAGCGCTGACAAGTTGCAACCGCTGGTGGACGCGATTCATGCAGAGGGTGGCGAAGCGCACGGTTTCGCCTGCGATGCGCGCAAGGAAGAAGACGTCATTGCGCTGATCGAAGAGATCGAAACCCGCCTCGGCCCGATCGAGGCGTTTGTCTTCAACATCGGCGCCAACGTGCCTTGCAGCATCCTCGAAGAAACCGCACGCAAGTATTTCAAGATCTGGGAGATGGCCTGTTTCTCGGGCTTCCTCAATGCCCGCGAAGTGGCCAAGCGCATGGTCACCCGCCAGCGCGGCACTATCCTGTTCACTGGCGCGACCGCCGGGCTGCGTGGCGCCGCTGGATTTGCTGCATTTGCCGGCGCCAAACACGGTATTCGCGCACTGGCACAAAGCATGGCGCGCGAGTTAGGGCCGATGAACATTCACGTCGCCCACGTAGTGGTCGATGGCGCCATCGATACCGACTTCATCCGCAACAGTTTCCCGGAGAAGTACGCGACCAAGGATCAGGACGGTATTCTCAACCCCGAACACATCGCTGAGAACTACTGGTATCTGCACAGCCAGCCACGTGACGCCTGGACGTTCGAACTGGATCTGCGCCCGTGGAACGAACGCTGGTAAGCCCCCCTCCTCCATAACAATAAATAGAGAGCAGCGAAGATGACGAAAACCGTGGAGTTCTATTTCGACCTCGGCAGCCCTGCCACCTATCTGGCTTACACCCAGTTACCGAAGATCTGCAGCGAAACCCATAGCGAACTGATCTACATCCCGATGCTGCTGGGCGGCGTGTTCAAGGCGACCGGCAACGCATCGCCGGCAATGATTCCGGCGAAGGGCCGCTACATGTTTGAGGATCTGGATCGCTACGCCAAGCGCTATGGCGTGCCGCTGAAGTTCAATCCGCACTTTCCGATCAACACGCTGATGCTGATGCGCGCCGTGACCGGCATTCAACTGCGCCAACCCCAACGCTTCCAGGCGTTTATCGATTGCCTGTTCAAGGCGCTGTGGGTGGAAGGACGCCCTCTCGATGAGCCGGCAACCGTTGCCGCGGTATTAAGCGAACAGGGTTTTGATCCCCATGAAGTGCTGGCCCTGACCAACGACGAAACCGTCAAGGCAAGACTCAAGGACAACACCGAGACCGCCGTTAAACGCGGCGTATTTGGTGCGCCGAGCATGTTTATCGGCAATCAGTTGTTCTTCGGTCAGGACCGCCTCGACTTCGTCGAAGAAGCCCTGCGTCAGGCTTAGAGAAACAACAGAACCCGGACGCCGCCCACAGCGCCCGGGCTTCACCCCTCAGATAGCTGCAGTCCGCGTGTTCAACCACGCCAGTGCAGCGCCCTCAAGCAGCGGACTCAGACGCTCACGCACTTCAGCGTGATAGGCGTTGAACCACTGCTTCTCTTCCTGCGTCAGCAAGGACGGCTCCAGGCAGCGCGTGTCGATCGGGCACAGGGTCAGCGTTTCAAACTTGAGGAACTCGCCAAATTCGCTGCTGCCTGCCTCGCGATTCATCGCCAGGTTCTCGATGCGCACGCCCCAACGACCCGGACGATAGGTGCCCGGCTCGATGGACGTGATCATCCCGGGCTGCATCGCCGTTTGCGGAGCCGCTGCGGCCTGATAGGCGATCACCTGCGGGCCTTCGTGGACGTTGAGGAAATAGCCGACCCCATGACCGGTGCCATGGCCGTAATCCACGCCTTCCGCCCAGATCGGTGCACGGGCAATGGCATCGAGCAACGGCGACAGAATGCCTTTGGGGAACTGCGCCCGCGACAGGGCAATCACGCCTTTGAGCACGCGCGTGCAGTCACGCTTCTGTTCAGCCGTCGGCGTACCCACCGGCACCATTCGGGTGATATCGGTGGTGCCGCCCAGGTACTGGCCGCCCGAATCGATCAGCAGCAAACCGTCGCCCTCGATCACCGCGTGCTCTTCTTCGGTGGCGTGATAGTGCGGCATCGCGCCGTTGGCGTTAAACGCGGCAATGGTGTTGAAGCTCAGCGACACGTAATCCGGACGACGCTCGCGGGCAGCGGTGAGCTTCTCGTCAATGGTCAGTTCGGTGATGCGTTCGCGCCCCCAGGCCGATTCCAGCCAGGCGAAGAATTCGCACAATGCCGCACCATCCTGTTCCATGGCCTGGCGAATGTGCTGTGCATCGGCCTCGCTCTTCTGCGATTTGGCAAGGGTGGTCGGGTTCAGGCCTTCGACCAGTTTTACCGCGCTGTCCAGGTTATCCAGCAAACCCGTAGTCACTCGAGCCGGATCCACCAGCAGGCTCGCACCACCTGGTACGGCGCGCAATGCGTTGGCCACTTCGCGGTAATCGCGCAGGGTCACGCCGTCCTGCTCCAGCACCGCACGCAACCCGGCATCGACTTTGCTCAAGGCCACAAACAGCGTGGCTTGCTGTTGATTGATCAACGCAAAAGAAACAAACACCGGGTTGAACGACACATCGCCGCCGCGCAAGTTGAACAGCCAGGCGATGTCATCAAGGGTGGCGATGAAATGCCAGTCGGCGCCGCGTTCCTGCAGGGTCTCGCGCAGTTTGGCGAGTTTCTCGCCACGGCTGACCGTCGCTTGCGGCGGCAGATGGGGATAGATCGGCGCGTTTGGCAGGCTTGGGCGATCAGACCAGACTTCATTCAGCAGGTCGATGTCGGTGCGCAGACGCGCGCCACGGGCTTCAAGCTTGCTGCTCAGTGTCCGCGCCGAAGCCACGGCCATCACCGCACCATCGACCGCTACCACTCCACCTTCCGGTGTCTGCTCGGCCAGCCAGTCCAGCGGGCTCGGCTGCCCCGGTTGCAGCTTGACCAGCTCGATGCCGCTGCCCTTGAGTTCCTTGGTCGCCTGTTCCCAATAGCGACTGTCGGCCCAGACCCCGGCGAAATCAGCGGTGACAATCAAAGTACCGACCGAACCATGGAACCCCGACAACCATTGCCGCCCCTGCCAGTAACCCGGCAGATATTCCGACAGATGCGGGTCGGCCGATGGCACCAGCAATGCATGAATGCCTTCACGGCGCATCAGTTCACGGGTGTGCGCCAGGCGCTGGGGGACCGATCCTTCGGTCAAAGTCTGGGTACTCATCATGTCTCCTGCCAATCACTTCATCGTTATTGTTCGTAGCCGTGGAATTCGGCTGGTTAAAGCCCTGTCGCCCAGAATGCCGGGGCACTGGTGCAGGCAGTTTTGATCAGTTCTACTGCTTGATCGATATCCTCGGCGGTGGTGAACCGGCCGAGGCTCAGGCGAATGGTGCGACCGGCCAGCCGGGCGTCGTGTCCCAGTGCCAGCAGCACGTGGGATGGCGTGTTGCTTGCCGAGTTGCAGGCCGAGGTCGCGGAAAACGCGATCGAATGGCTCAACGCCGCACTGTTGAACTCACCTTCGCTGAACGTCAGGCTCAGGGTGTGCGGGATGCGCTGGCTGACGCTGCCATTGAGGCGCACGCCCGGCAGGCTCAGCAACGGTTCAAGCAAGCGTTCGCGCAGCGCCACGATGGACTTTTTCTCTGCATCGAATTCGGCTGCGGCCAGGGCGAACGCCGCGCCCATGCCGGCGATCTGGTGGGTGGCCAGAGTCCCGGAGCGCAATCCGCCCTCGTGGCCGCCGCCATGAATCTGCGCCTGCAAACGCTGTTGCGCGCGCGGGCCGACATACAACGCGCCGATCCCCTTGGGGCCGTAGAGCTTGTGCGCCGAAAACGACATCAAGTCCACCGGCCACTGCTGCAGATCGATCGCCACTTTGCCGGCGCCCTGCGCGGCATCGACGTGGAACAACGCGCCACGGCCACGCACGACTTCACCGATGGCGGGGATGTCGTTGAGGGTGCCGAGTTCATTGTTGACCAGCATCAGCGACACCAGAAAAGTGTCTTCACGCATCGCTTCGCTGACGGCTTGCGGGGTGATCAGGCCTTCGGCGTCCGGCACCAGATAGGTCACCGCAACGCCGGCGTCCTGCAATTGCCGGGCGGTATCGAGAATGGCTTTGTGTTCGATCTGGCTGGTAATGATGTGGCCGCCGGTAACGCCGCGGGCCTGGGCCACGCCTTTGAGTGCAAGGTTGTTGGACTCGGTGGCACCGGAGGTCCAGACGATCTGCGCAGCCTCGGCCCCCACCAGTTCGGCGACTTGCCGACGGGCGTGCTCGACCGTTTGCCGGGCCTGCTGGCCGAAAGCGTGGGAGCTGGACGCCGGGTTGCCGAAATTGGCGTGAAAGCCCAGACAGTCGATCATCACCTGGATGACCCGCTCGTCCACCGGGGTGGTGGCGGCGTAATCGAAATACAACGGACGTTTATTCATAAAAGACTCGCAGAGCGTGTTCCGGGATCAGGAGGCTCGTGTCTGCAAACGGCACAGCGCAGCCTTGTGAGCTGCGCGTCGGTTCGAGAGCGTCATCAATACCTGATCGGATGCCGTTAAAGAAGAACAACTTCATTTAAAAGTGCGTAGGAACGCTTCTGAAGCCGAGCTTAACAGGCATCGGGCCGGCGGTTGAAGCAATGCGTCAGTGAAAGCTTTCGAGAAGCAGCGGGTACAGCGAAATCACCAACAGCGCGGCCATGCCCCAATTGAACACGCGCAACCAGCGCGGGTCCTTCAATACATTGCGCAGCAGTGTGCCGCACGCCGCCCAGACGCCGACGCTGGGCAGGTTGATGATGGCGAACACGGCGGCGATCACCACTACGTTGGTGAAATAGCCCTGCATCGGCGTGTACGTGCTGATCGCGCCAATAGCCATGATCCAGGCCTTGGGATTGACCCACTGAAACGCCGCGGCGCCGAGATAGCTGATCGGTTTGGCCTCACCTTCGGCGCTGTCACCGACGGGTCCCGAATGAGCGATTTTCCACGCCAGATACAACAGGTACCCCGCGCCGACGTAGCGCAGAACCGTATAAAGAATCGGATAGCTCTGAAACACCGCGCCGAGGCCAAAGCCCACGGCCACGACCAACACGAAGAAACCGCAGGTGATGCCGAGCATATGGGGAATGGTGCGGTTGAAGCCGAAGTTCACCCCCGACGCCAGCAACATGGTGTTGTTCGGCCCCGGTGTAATCGAGGTGACAAGGGCAAACAGGGCAAAGCCCAACAGCAGATCAAGCGAGAGGGTCATGAGGGAAGCAATCCGTCGGGGTCATTCAGGTGTTGACCCTATCGCACGGCAGCCCGCAAACCCACGGACAGTTACGCGAAACTTCAAGCAGTACAGTTTGCTGTCAGCTTGGACGACCGTGCAGCTGTATGGCACGCCCGGCGCTCATTTCAGCTTTCCTGTCGAATTGCGATTCGCCCAGCAGTGCGGCTTTCTTCGCGTGATATTCGTCGAAGGACAAGCCGCTGCGATTCAGCGCTTCCATCGCCAGTTCGCGGGTTTCTTCGGCGGTGTACGGCCGTTGTTCTGGGGAAACGTGGGTCGCGCAACCGGCGAGGACGGAGACAGCGAGCATCAGCGAAACAGTCAGTAAACGATTCATGGGGAGCGTCCTGGCGGGCGGTGGTAGTCGATGGGCAAAGGCTACGCCCGCGCCCGTCCGGGCAAAAATCAACGCTCTCAATAGTGGCTATCAGGATTTCAGCTTTAACGCTTTTATATTCCCTAACGATCTACAAATATCGATTAACGTTCTTTTACGGAATAACCAGCAGTCGTTATAAATCCCTGCACACGGCGAACAACTGTTGCTCCAGCAACTGTTGCCCAGGCAACAGCAGATCAACAAACCCGCCTGATATCTGCACAACGCAACCGCGCCAGAATGCTCAAGGCCCGGTAAACCGGGCCTCTCAGGAATTGGTACAGCGCTTGCTCAAGCCTTGGCACTGACTCACTACTCGCTGAGCAACTGTTGATAAAAAGGAACTCATCATGTCGCGTCCCCTGAAAGTCGTCGCCCTGTCCGGCGGCACCTGGCGTCCCTCCCGCACTCTGGTGCTGACCCAAGCGCTGTTGGCCGAACTGGCCGGGCATTTGCCGATCGACAGTCACCTGATCGAACTGGGTGACATTGCCCGCCCACTGGGCGCCGCTTTGTCGCGTCAGGAGCTGAGCGCCGAGGTCGAGGCCGAGCTGCACGCCATCGAACAGGCCGATCTGCTGATCGTCGCCGCGCCGGTGTATCGCGGCTCCTACCCCGGCCTGCTCAAGCATCTGTTCGACCTGATCGATCTCAACGCGCTGATCGACACCCCGGTGCTGCTCGCCGCCACCGGCGGCAGCGAGCGCCATGCGCTGGTACTCGATCATCAGTTGCGGCCGCTGTTCAGTTTCTTCCAGGCCGTGACGCTGCCCATTGGCGTGTACGCCACCGAGGCCGACTTCGCCGACTACCAGATCTCCAGCGAACCGCTCAAAGCGCGGATCCGTCTGGCCGCCGAACGCGCTGCGCCGCTGTTCGGCACGCAAATCAAACCGTTGCTGAAAATCGCTTGAGGAGCTGTTCATGGATGTTTTCTGGTTCCTGCCGACCCACGGCGACGGCCACTACCTGGGCACCACTCAAGGCGCGCGCCCGGTCACCCTCAACTATCTGAAACAAGTGGCGCAGGCCGCCGACAGCCTCGGCTACCACGGCGTGCTGATTCCCACCGGGCGGTCCTGCGAAGATTCGTGGGTGATCGCCTCGGCGCTGGTGCCGCTCACCGAACGCCTGCGTTATCTGGTGGCGATCCGCCCGGGGATCATCTCGCCCACCGTGTCGGCGCGCATGGCGGCGACACTCGATCGACTGTCCAACGGTCGTCTGCTGATCAACGTGGTGACCGGCGGCGATCCTGACGAAAACCGTGGCGATGGCAGCTTTCTCAGCCACAGCGAACGCTACGAAGTCACCGACGAATTCCTCAGGATCTGGCGCCGGGTGTTGCAGGGCGAATCGGTGGATTTCGAGGGCAAGCACCTGAAAGTACAGAACGCCAAAGCTCTCTATCCGCCAGTGCAGAAGCCGTATCCGCCGCTGTATTTCGGTGGTTCCTCCGACGCCGCGCATGACCTCGCTGCCGAGCAAGTGGACGTATATCTGACCTGGGGCGAACCACCCGCCGCTGTCGCCAAAAAACTCGCCGATGTCCGTGAACGTGCAGCGCGGCACGGGCGCAAGGTGAAGTTCGGGATTCGTCTGCACGTCATCGTCCGCGATACCGCCGAAGAAGCGTGGAAAGCCGCGGACAAACTGATCGAACACATCAGCGACGAGACCATCGAGGCCGCGCAGAAATCCTTCTCGCGCTTCGATTCCGAAGGCCAGCGGCGCATGGCGGCGCTGCATGACGGGCGTCGCGACAACCTGGAAATCGCCCCCAACCTGTGGGCCGGCGTCGGCCTGGTACGCGGCGGTGCCGGCACTGCATTGGTTGGCGATCCGCAGCAAGTGGCCGCGCGGATCAAGGAGTACGCCGACCTCGGTATCGAGAGCTT
>NZ_QAIK01000120.1:10178-52119 GCF_003061005.1 Pseudomonas sp. HMWF021
CTCCGGCTATCCGCACCTGGAAGAGGCCTACCGCTTTGCCGAACTGGTGTTCCCGTTGCTGCCCGAGCCGTACGCAAGCCTGGCCGGACGCGGCGTGACCAACCTCACCGGGCCGTTTGGCGAAATGATTGCCAACGATGTGTTGCCCACCCAGGCAAAGGCCTAAAACGTCCACTGTAGGAGCTGCCGCAGGCTGCGATCTGTTGATCTTGCTTGTAAAAAATCAAATCAAAAGATCGCAGCCTGCGGCAGCTCCTACACGGAAGTTGTAGAACATAGGAGTTTTGGTGTGACCGCCAAACCACAAAGCACCCTGCTCTCCCCCCTGCAGACCGCCCGTCAACTGGCCGCCGAATTCGCCCTCACCGCCGTCGAGCGTGACGAGCGCGGTGGCACGCCGAAGGCCGAGCGCGATGCCCTGCGCGACAGCGGCCTGCTGGCCCTGAGCATTCCTACCCGCTACGGCGGCCTCGGCGCGACATGGAGCGAAACCCTGCAGATCGTGCGCGAGTTCGCCAAGGTCGACAGTTCCATCGCCCACGTGTTCGGTTTTCATCACCTGATGCTCGCCACCGTGCGCCTGTTCTCGCGCCCGGAACAATGGCAGCCGTGGTTCGAACAGACCGCACGGCAGAACTGGTTCTGGGGCAACGCCCTCAACCCGCTCGACACCCGCACCGTGGTCAAGGACTTCGGTGGCTGGCGCGAATTCTCCGGGAAGAAAAGTTTCTGCTCCGGCGCCAGCGATTCGCAGATGCTGATCGCCTCGGCGGTGGACGAAAGCGCCGGCGGCAAGTTGCTGATCGCGGCGATTCCCAGCGGGCGCAGCGGCATCACTCTGCACGATGACTGGAACAACATCGGCCAGCGCCAGACCGACAGTGGCAGCGCCACCTTCGAACGGGTGCGGGTCGAAGAATCCGAGCTGCTGCTCGATCCCGGCCCGTTGAGCACACCGTTCGCCTGCCTGCGTCCGCTGATCGCGCAACTGACCTTCACTCACATGTTCCTCGGCATCGCCGAAGGTGCCTTCGACGAAGCCCGGCAATACACCCTGAGCGAAACCCGGCTGTGGCACAGATCCGTGGCCCGTGATGTGCGCGAAGACCCGTACGTGCTCGCGCATTACGGCGAGTTCTGGGTCGCGCTGGAAGGCATTCGCCTGCTGGTCGAACGGGCCGCCGCGCTGCTCGACGAGGCCTGGGCCAAAGGCCCGAACCTGAGCGCAGAAGAGCGTGGGCACCTGGCCACGGCGATTGCCACCGCCAAGGTCGCCGCCAGTCGTCAGGGGCTGGAGATCTGCAGCCGTTTGTTCGAAGTCACCGGCGCGCGTTCGACCCACGCCTCGCTGCGCCTCGACCGGCACTGGCGCAACCTGCG
Organism: Pseudomonas sp. HMWF021; assembly: GCF_003061005.1. Taxonomy (GTDB): domain Bacteria; phylum Pseudomonadota; class Gammaproteobacteria; order Pseudomonadales; family Pseudomonadaceae; genus Aquipseudomonas. Next base: position 11,559 of record NZ_QAIK01000120.1, read on the forward strand.
CACCCAGACCCTGCACGACCCGCTCGATTACAAACTCCACGAGCTGGGCGACTGGGCACTGAACCAGGCGCTGCCGGTGCCGACGTTCTATTCCTGACCTTGCCTTCAATGGAGCGAGCCCCATGCAACTGCTGACCCTTCCGCCCTCACCCGCCCTGGCGACGTCGATCCGCGCCACCGCGCAGGTCTTCGAAGATCCGAAATCCCAGGCCCTGCTCGCCCATCTGCAACAGGTCGCGCCGAGCGAAGCCAGCGTGCTGATCATCGGCGAGACCGGCACCGGCAAGGAACTGGTGGCGCGGCACATCCACAACCTGAGCAATCGCCGGCATCGGCCGTTTGTCGCAGTCAACTGCGGCGCCTTCTCCGAATCGCTGGTGGAAGCCGAACTGTTCGGCCACGAAAAAGGTGCCTTCACCGGCGCCCTGAGTGCCAAGGCCGGCTGGTTCGAAGAGGCGGATGGAGGCACCTTGTTCCTCGACGAAATCGGCGATTTGCCGATGGCGATTCAGGTCAAGTTGCTGCGGGTGCTGCAGGAGCGCGAAGTGGTGCGCCTTGGCTCGCGCAAGAGCGTTCCCATCGATGTGCGGGTGCTGGCGGCGACCAACGTGCAACTGGAAAAGGCGATCAATGCCGGCAACTTTCGCGAAGACCTGTTCTACCGGTTGAACGTGGTCAACCTGGAACTCAGCCCGTTGCGCGAACGGCCCGGCGATATCCTGCCGCTGACCCGGCATTTCATCGAGGCCTACAGCCAGCGCCTGGGTTACGGACGCGTCAGCATCAGCCCCGGTGCCGAGCACAAGCTGCGCAGCTACAGTTGGCCGGGCAACATCCGCGAACTGGAAAACGTCATCCATCACACCTTGCTGATCTGCCGAAACGGCGTGATCGAGCGTGATGATTTGCGTCTGTCGAACCTGCGCATCGAGCGCCCGGACGATCAGCAGTCGAGCGCCGACGATTCACCGGAAGCACTGCTGGAGCGGGCCTTTCAAAAGCTCTTTGAGCAGCAGGCCGGCGCCCTTCACGAAAAGGTCGAAGACGCCCTGCTGCGCGCCGCCTACCGCTTCTGCCATTACAACCAGGTACACACGGCGGCCCTGCTCGGGCTGAGCCGCAATGTCACCCGCACGCGGCTGATCAAGATCGGCGAACTGGCGGTGAACAAGCGGCGACTCACGGAGAACCTGCAAGGCGAACGGCTGATCCAGCTGTCGATCTAGCCCAGCAGATTGCAGTGCAGCGCATCGTCATGACTGCGGGCGATGCTGCTCAGCACCTGGAACGAATTGAACGTCACGGTTTTCGCCTGGTGGGCGCGGATCAGTTGCCAGAAATCCTGCTCGCCGCTTTCAAAACGGCTGAACGCCGCCTCCCCGGCCTCGCGGGTCTGCCATTGCAGCAGGCTCAGCACCCGCCGACCGTCGTCGCTGACCTGGACGCTGGCGCAGACGAAGCCTGCGTAGCGTTGCGCCAGATGCTCGGTCTGTTGCGCCAGCGCCGTCACCAGCGCCGGCTGCTGGCGCGGTTCGATCTCGAATTCGATCAATTGGGTAAAGCTGCGATTTTTCGTCGAGGTTTGCATGAGAAGTCCCCACTCATCGTAAGCCGAGTCTTGCGACTCGAAGGCCTGCAGGGTAAAACCTCTAGTTAAGTCAAGGTCAAGAGTCCTTTTGCAAAATGATCACCCCGGAAAACCTGCACAAACAGCTCACCGTCGGCGAAGTCGCTGCGCGCAGCGGAGTGGCGGTCACCGCCCTGCACTTTTATGAAACCAAGGGTTTGATCAAGAGCCAGCGCAATGCCGGCAATCAGCGCCGCTATCCACGGGAAGTGTTGCGTCGGGTGGCGCTGATCAAGGTTGCGCAACGCTTGGGCATTCCGCTGGCGGAGATTGGCGACGCGCTGAAGAAACTTCCGGACGATCGCGCGCCGACAGCGGCGGACTGGAAAGTCCTGTCCGAGCAGTGGCGGCGGGAGCTGGACGAACGAATCAACCAATTGACACTGTTGCGCGACCGGCTCACCGGTTGCATCGGCTGCGGCTGTCTGTCGATGGAAGCCTGCCCGTTGCGCAATCAGGGTGACGTGCTCGGCGAACAAGGACCGGGGGCGCATTTTCTCGGCTGACTGCTCGTCGGGGAAAATTCCTGGCCGCGCAGACAGTTCTATAGTCAATCTTCCACAAATCCTGTGGGGCCACACCTCGCAAAACAAAAACAGGGAGAACGTCATGAGCGTCAAACCCATTCCCGAGGGGTATCACAGCATTACCCCGTACCTCGGCATCCTCAAGGCCGCCGAGGCCATCGAGTTCTACAAAAAAGCCTTTGGCGCCACGCAGGTCATGCGCCTGGACATGCCCGACGGGCGCGTCGGCCACGCCGAACTGCGCATTGGCGACAGCGCGATCATGCTCGGCACGCCGTGCGACCAAGGACCATTGAGTGGTCCGGACAATGCCGTGGCGGTCGGTTTGCATCTGTACGTCACCGATGTCGACAAGTCCTTCCAACGGGCGCTGGATGCAGGGGCGACTTCGGTGTCGGAGGTCAAGGATCAGTTTTACGGTGATCGCAGCGGGACACTGAAGGACCCGTATGGGCATGTGTGGTTTCTGGCTACGCGCAAGGAAGATCTGACGGAAGAGCAGATCAAGCAGCGGGCGATGGAGATGTTCAGCCAAGGTTGAGATCTTCAGGGTTTGGGCTGGCCTCTTCGCGGGCAAGCCCGCTCCCACAGGGATCTTTGGTGTTTACACGATGGGTGTCACACAGAAAAACACTGTGGGAGCGGGCTTGCCCGCGAAGGGGCCAGCCCTGACGACACACATCACACTTCATGAACCACCACACCACGCTTCACCCCTTGCCCGGCATGCCAGAGACTTTCAGGATGCCCCCTACAAGCACCTGAACAAGGATCAGCCCGATGTTTGCCGGATTCGTCAAAGACCAGCGCCACGTCAACGGCGTCGACATCACCTATTGCCTCGGCGGCAGCGGCCCGGGCCTGTTGCTCTTGCACGGGCACCCGCAGACCCACGTGATCTGGCACAAAATCGCCGAGCAACTGGCCGAGCACTTCACCGTGGTCGCCGCCGACTTGCGCGGGTATGGCGACAGCGCCCGCCCCGCCGCCGATGAGCAGCACCGCAGCTATTCAAAACGTGAAATGGCCAGGGACAACGTCGAGTTGATGCAGTCGCTGGGCTTTGCGCAGTTTTCGATTCTGGCCCACGACCGTGGCGCCCGGGTCGCCCATCGCCTGGCCCTCGACCATCCATCTGCCGTACAGCGGATGATGCTGCTGGACATCGCGCCGACCCTGGCGATGTACACCCAGACCAACGAAGCCTTCGCCCGTGCCTATTGGCACTGGTTTTTCCTGATCCGCCCGGCGCCGTTACCGGAAACCCTGATCGAAGCCGATCCGCAAGCCTACCTGCGCAGCGTAATGGGCAGCCGCAGCGCCGGACTTGCGCCGTTCACCGAGCCTGCGTTCAGCGAATACCTGCGCTGCCTGCAACGTCCCGGCAGTGCCCGGGGCATTTGCGAGGATTACCGCGCCAGCGCAAGTATCGATCTGGAACATGACCGCGCCGACATCGCTGCCGGCAATCATCTTGACCTGCCACTGCGGGTGTTGTGGGGCGCCGAAGGCGCGGTCGGCCGTTGCTTCGATCCGCTCAAGGAATGGCAGCACGTGGCAACCGACGTCAGCGGCAAGGCGCTGCCGGCCGGGCATTATCTGGCCGAAGAAGTGCCTGAGTTGCTGCTCGCCGAAGCCCTGGATTTCCTGCGCTGAATCGAGCGTTCTCCGCCGATGCTATGCTGGCGGCTTGTGCCGCCAGTTCCCGTTCCCACATGTCCCAGAACCAAGACCCCGTGCCCCTGCCCGAAGACCTGCGCGTGCTGCTGACCGTGATCCGCAAGCACGGTTTCGCCGCCGCTGCCGATGAGCTGGGCCTGTCCCCGGCTTACGTCAGCAAACGCATCCAGATTCTCGAATCGACCCTCGGCACCCGCCTGTTGCACCGCACCAGTCGTCGCGTGTCACTGACCGAGGACGGCGAGCGGGTGCAGCGCTGGGCCTTGCGTATTCTCGATGACTTCCAGCAACTGCGCGACGACCTCGCCGACGCCCACGACAGCCCGCGCGGGCGCTTGCACATCTGCAGCAGCTTCGGTTTCGGCCGTAACCATGTGGCGCCTGCGGTTTCGCGGCTGGCCGAGCTTCACCCGCAGTTGCAGATTCGCCTGGACCTGTTCGACCGCGCGGTGGATATCGTCAACGAAGGTTTTGATCTGGAAATCCGCGTCGGCGACGACCTGCCCGGCCAGCACATCGGCCGGCAACTGGTGAGCAACCGCCGGGTGCTGTGCGCTGCGCCCGAGTACCTGCAACGCCGTGGCACACCGCAGACCCTAGAGGATCTGCAACAGCACGATTGCCTGGTGATCAAGGAGCGCGATAACGCCTTTGGCATCTGGAATCTGGATCGCGACGGTACGCCGGAAAGCGTGCGGGTCAGTGGGCCGTTATCGTCCAACAACGGCGAGATCGTCCTGCAATGGGCGCTCGACGGACGCGGCGTGTTGCTGCGTTCGTTGTGGGATGTGAAACCGTTGCTGGAACAGGGCCGCCTGGTGCCGGTGCTGGCCGGTTACAGCCAGAGCGCCAATGTCTGGGCGGTGTACCCGACGCGACTGGCCAACTCCGGCAAGCTGCGGGCGTGTGTGGAGTTTTTGCAGGGGCATTTCAAGGATCTTTCTCTGTAACCCAAACACCACAAAACCTTGTGGGAGCTGGCTTGCCAGCGAAGGCGTCAGCCCAGCCGATATAAATGCTGGATGTGCTGGCCTCATCGCTGGCAAGCCAGCTCCCACAGGGTCAAAGGTGTGTCAGGTCAGCCATGGGTTGGCCGCCAGGTGTTCGCGCTCGAATGCCTCGATCTGCTCACGCCGTTGCAAGGTACTGCCAATCGCATCCAGCCCCAGCAACAGCGATGTCTTGCGCAAACCATCAATCTGGAAATCGATGACTTCACCGTCCGCCAGACGGATCTGCTGCGCCTCTAGATCAACATTGATCCGTGCCGTTTCAGGCTGACTCACCAACCGGCCAATGCGCTGCACCTGCGCCTCGTCCAGGGTAATCAGCAACACCCCGTTGCGCTGGCAGTTGTCGTAGAAGATCCCGGCAAAGCTGCTGCCGATCAGCGCGCGAATGCCCAACTGCTGCAATCCCCACACCGCGTGTTCACGGCTGGAACCACAGCCGAAATTCGCCCCGACCACCAGAAAGCTCGCGCCCTGCCAGGTGGGTTGGTTCAACACGAACTCAGGGTTGAGCGTGCCGTCGGCGAGAAAACGCAGATCGAAAAACACGCCACGATCCAGGCCCTGGCGATCGATGCCCTTGAGAAACTGCTTGGGCATGATCACATCGGTGTCGACGTTGGCCGCCAGCAGCGGCGCGGCCTGGCCGCTGACGTGCGTGAAAGGTTGCAGGCTCATGGGCGTTCTCCAAAGTGGCGGATGTCGGTCAGGTGGCCGCTGATGGCGGCGGCGGCCACCATCGCCGGACTCATCAGGTGCGTGCGCGCTCCGGCGCCCTGCCGGCCTTCGAAATTGCGGTTGGTGCTGGAAGCGCAGCGGTCGCCTGGCGCGAGTACGTCATCGTTCATCGCCAGGCACATCGAGCAGCCCGACTGGCGCCATTCAAAACCGGCATCGATGAAGATCTGCGCCAGTCCTTCGGCCTCGGCCTGAGCGCGCACTTCGCTGGAGCCGGGCACGATCATCGCCCGCACATGCCCGGCCACCTGCCGTCCCCGCACCACGCTGGCGGCGTCACGCAGATCCTCGATCCGCGCGTTGGTGCAGGAGCCGATAAAGGCATGACTGATAACGATATCGCGCAGTGCCATGCCCGCCTCCAGCCCCATGTATTGAAGGGCGCGACGCATGTCCTGACGCAGGATCGGATCGTCGATGCTCTGCGGGTCAGGCACGTGTGCGCCAATGGCAGCCGCCTGATCCGGGCTGGTGCCCCAGGTGACCATCGGCTCCAGCAGGCTGGCGTCCAGGTGTACTTCGCGGTCGAACTCGGCGTCGGGATCGCTGCGCAATTCACGCCACTTTGTCACGCCGCGCTCCCACAACTCGCCTTGTGGCGCCCGGGGTTTGCCCTTGAGATAGGCAAAGACTTTTTCGTCCGGCGCCATGAACGCACCGCGTGCGCCGGCCTCTACGGCCATGTTGCAAATGGTCATGCGCGCTTCGACGCTCAGCGCATCGATGGTCGAACCGCAGAACTCGATGGCGTAACCGCTGGCGCCGGAGGCACCGATCTGGCCGATCAGCGCCATGATCACATCCTTTGAAGTCAGCCCCGGGCCCAGTTCGCCCTCAACCGTCACGCGCATGCTTTTCAGGCGTTTATAGACCAGGGTCTGCGAGGCCAGCAGATGCTCGATTTCCGAGGTGCCAATGCCAAACCCGAACGCCCCCAGCGCACCGTAAGTGGTGGTGTGGCTGTCACCGGCGGCGATGACCATGCCCGGCAGAATGAAGCCCTGCTCCGGGGCGATCACATGCTCGATGCCCTGACGCTTGTCGAGGATGTCCAGCAGTTCGATGCCAAAGTCCCGGCAATTTTCCGCCAGATACGACACCTGCCGCGCACCGCCCGCGTCGGGCATTGCCGCCACGCGCAGCGGCGTGGTCGGGTTGACGTGATCGACCACCGCCAACGCCGTACCCGGCCGCCAGACCTTGCGCCCGGCGGCGCGCAAACCGCTGAACGCCTGAGGGCTGGTGTATTCGTTGATCACCTGGCGGTCGATATACAGCAGCACGTGGCCCTGATCGTCGAGGCGGCACACGGTGTGTGAGTCGATGTGTTTGTCGTAGAGGGTTCTGGGGCTCATCAGGGCGCTCGTTCGGGGAATCCAGTGATTTCCATCATAAGGAGCGCGAACCGGCCATCAATTGCCTGACAGTGAGTGCCACGTTCATGAATCGTGTTTGATCTGACGAACCGCAAAATCCTGTAGGAGCTGTCGAGTGCAACGAGGCTGCGATCTTTTGATCTGTTGTTTAAAGATCAAGATCAAAAGATCGCAGCGTGCCGCAGCTCCTACAGGGGGATCTCGCTGCTCCCTGCGAAGTGCGAAACATTTGCTTTCATATCGTCTTTCGGGATTTGTCCGGCTCATCCGTCCTATAGAGATGCAGGCCGTTCGCGTAGGCAACAGCCACGACCGCGCCTTTTACGGAGAACCATGCTGCGAAGCCCGTAGCAGAGGCTCCACTCACCGAATCAAGACGCGCAATCATGTCAAAGAAATCCCGCTCGAAACTGTGGTTCCTGGTGCATAGCTGGCTCGCGCTGCCGATCTGGTTTTTTGTCCTGATCGTCTGCGTCACCGGTACGCTGGCGGTGATCAGCCAGGAAATCGTCTGGCTGGCCAACCCGCAGATGCGTGCGAGCCAGCCGTCGGACGACGCGCCGCTACTCAGTTACGATCAGGTACTGGCGGCGATCAAACAGGCCGAGCCGCAGACCCTGGTACAAAGCATCAGCCGTCCCGACGAGTCGCACTTCGCCCTCGATGTCGAAGTGAGCTACCCGGACGGTCGTTCGCTCACGGTCTATGTCAATCCGTACACCGGGGTCATTCAGGGCACCGCCCCCAGCTTCGACTTCAAGGCGTTCACTCGCGCCCTGCACGGTTGGTGGCTGGTGCCGTTCACCAACGGTTTCAGTTGGGGCTGGTATCTGGTGTCGTTCCTTGGAGTGCCGATGCTGGTGTCGCTGATCACCGGGTTGGTGGTCTACAAAAAATTCTGGAAAGGCTTTCTGCGCCCGACCCTGCGCATACGCCACGGCGCGCGGATCTTCTGGGGCGACTTTCACCGGCTGTGCGGCATCTGGTCGATCTGGTTCATCGCGGTGATCTCCATCACCGGCATCTGGTTCCTGATCCGCGCGATCCTGTTCGACAACCAGATCTCCATTTCCAGCGAGCCGATCATTCCTGCCGTGTCCCGGGAAAGCGTGCCGATATCGGCCGCCGGCACACCGCCGCCGCGCATCAGCCTGGACCGCGCCGTCGAGATCGCCCAGCAGAAGATTCCGGGGCTGGAAGCCAGTTTCGTCAGCCTTCCGGGCAACGCCTACAGCCACATGAGCGTCGGCGGTCGCGGCTGGTATCCGCTGATGTTCCAGACCGCAACGCTCAATCCTTACAACGGCGACATGGCCGCTTCTCGCCTGCTGTCCGATCGCTCCTCGCTGGAGTTTGTCACCGAGTCGATGCGACCGCTGCACACGGGTGATTTCGGTGGAATCTGGATCAAGCTGATCTGGTTCTTCTTCGGCCTGCTGCTGAGCATGATGGTACTCAGCGGTTTGCTGATCTGGACCAAGCGCACCGCGCTGGCAACCGCCAATGCGCTGAAGCGCGAAGAAAAGAAGAACCGCAAGGCACAACCGGCCCGTACCCGTGTGCCTTCGGAGGTGAGCCTGTGAGCAAGTCCAGCACGATCACACCGCCCTCCCGACTGGCCCGTTACTGGCACCAATGGCGCTTTCACCTCAATGTCCTGCTCCTGCTGATTCCGTTGGGCTTCATGCCCAAGTATTTTGCCGATGCATCGCTGTTTCGCGGCGACAGCGGTTTGGGTCAACGGGAGATTGGCAACATCCAGGTCGGCCCGTGGAGCCTGCGACTGGCCGAATTGCGCAACGAAGCGCCGACTCTCACCGGGCCGGCCGGCTATATGAAGGATTTCAGCGCCGCCCTGTGTGATGCCTGTATCGATCAGGTCAAGGCTACCTACCTGCGCATCGGCAAGCCGCGCAGCCTGCGCGCCGCTGGAACCATCTTCTTCGGTACGCCGTACCGCATGGGCACACAAATGCCGATTCCGGAAAAGACCCGTTCTGACGCCGAACTGTGGATCACCATGGAAGGCTGGGACGGCAGCCTGCATCAGGCCTCGATTCCCCTGAGCCAGGCCTCCCCCGCGACCATCGCCTGGCTGAACAAACAAGGAGCCAAACCATGAACCGCGTTCAACGCCCTTCCTGCCTGCGGTTGCGCGCCGCGTTGCTGATGCTGTGCGCAGGTTTCAGCGCCGGCGCCCTGGCCCATAACCCGATGTGCGAATGCAAGGCCGTCGGCGATGACCAGATCAGATGCACCGGCGGCTTCTCCGACGGCAGCGGCGCACCGGGAGTAACGCTGGACGTGATCGGTTATGACGAAACCATTCTGGTGCCGGGCAAGCTCGGCGCCGACTCGACGCTGACCTTCAAGAGGCCCGCTGCCGAATTCTATGTACTGTTCGACGCCGGTCCCGGTCACGTCGTGGAAATCGACCAAGCGGACATCGAGGCCCCATGAGCACACCTACCACGCAAGTCGTACGCCCGGCCGGTGCCGGTCATGAAACCCTCAATGTCCTGCTGTTATGCCTGCTGATCCTCGCCGTTGCCGCCTCAGTGGTGGCATGGCGTGGGGTTGCCCATGAGCCGGAGCCAGTCGCCAGCCATCAACTTGATGCGCGGCGCGACCTCAGCGCCGCCGAGCAAGGCATCTACGCCGATCTGCGGGTGACCCTCGACGAAATCCGCCTGCTGCGTGAAGAACAGCAAAGCCTGCCGGCCCCGCAAACGCTGGCCGATGAAGGTTTCGCTCCGTTCGCCCAGGACGCCAGCTCGATCAGCCGTGGCGGGCATGCCTGGCAGCTGCTGGCGGACAGCGCCTATTTCGGCCACAGCCAGTCGCCCGCCGTCGCCGGATCGTTCGTGATGTTGTTGAGTGCAGACGCCAATGCCGCGCCGGACATCTGGCTCAACCGCAACGCCGATCCGAAGACGCCTGCCGAACTGACCGACGCTGCGCTATCGGCCGCTGGCTGGAAACAGATCGTCGCGCAGTTCGATGCCGGGGTGACCCGCGAGCATCGCCACTGAACCTTCGCCTTCACCCGAGAGAAGACCGCTAGCCCATGCTTATTTCCCTGACTCGCCGTCCTTTCCTGCGCACCCTGCTGTTAGGCCTGTGCGCATGCCTGCTGAGCCCACTGGCCGGCGCCGATCCAGCCAAACGCCTGCGCATCGGCATCACCCTGCACCCGTATTACAGCTATGTGGCCAACATCGTCGGCGACAAGGCCGACGTGGTGCCGCTGATTCCCGCCGGTTTCAACCCGCACGCCTATGAGCCACGGGCCGAGGACATCAAGCGCATCAGCGGGCTGGACGTGATCGTGCTCAACGGCGTCGGCCATGACGACTTCGCCGACCGCATGATCGCCGCCAGCGAAACGCCGAACATCAAGACCATCGAAGCCAACGAGAACGTGCCGCTGCTGGCCGCCACCGGCACCGCTGCACGCGGTGCCGGCAAAGTGGTCAACCCGCACACCTTCCTGTCGATCAGTGCCTCGATTGCCCAGGTCAACAACATTGCCCGCGAGCTGGGCAAACTCGATCCGGACAACGCCAAAACCTACACGCAGAACGCCCGCGCCTACGGCAAACGCCTGCGGCAGATGCGCGCCGATGCGCTGGCGAAACTGACCCAGGCACCCAATGCCGAACTGCGCGTCGCCACGGTGCATGCGGCCTACGACTACCTGCTGCGCGAATTCGGCCTGGAAGTGACGGCCGTGGTCGAACCGGCCCACGGCATCGAACCGAGCCCGAGCCAGCTGAAAAAGACCATCGACCAACTGCGCGAACTCGACGTGAAGGTGATCTTCTCCGAGATGGATTTCCCGTCCACTTACGTCGAAACCATCCAGCGTGAGTCCGGCGTGAAGCTGTACCCGCTGTCACACATTTCCTATGGCGAATACACCGCCGACAAGTACGAAAAGGAAATGACCGGCAACCTCGACACCGTGGTGCGGGCGATTCAGGAGTCCGGGGCATGACAGCAAAAGAAACCCTCTCTGACACCCCGCCATCCCCTGTGGGAGCGAGCTTGCTCGCGAAGGCGTCCGGTCAGTCAGCATCATTATTGAATGAACCACCGCATTCGCGAGCAAGCCCGCTCCCACAAGGGGTAAGTGGGCCGACGCTGGATTTTGCGCAAGTCTCTCTGACCCTCGGGCGCACCACGATCCTCGACAACGTCACCTTCCAGGTGCAACCCGGCCACGTGCACGCACTGGTCGGCCCCAACGGTGGCGGCAAGAGCTCGCTGATCAAGACCCTGCTCGGGCAGATGCCCCATCAGGGCCGACTGAGCCTGCACTGGCCCGGCGCGCCCGGCACCATCGGTTATGTGCCGCAGGCACTGGAATTCGATCGCGGCCTGCCAATGACCGTCGACGATTTCATGGCCGCCATGTGCCAGCGTCGCCCGGCGTTTCTCGGCTTGAGCAGACACTACGCCAAGGCCATCGGCGAGGCACTGGAGCGGGTCGGTATGCAGGACAAACGCAAGCGGCGCATGGGCGCGTTGTCCGGCGGCGAACGTCAGCGCGTGTTGCTCGCTCAAGGCTTGATCCCGGCCCCGCAATTGCTGGTGCTGGATGAGCCGATGTCAGCCCTCGACGAAGCCGGCATCCAGGTGTTCGAACGCCTGCTCGGCGACTGGCGCGCGGCCGGCATCACCGTGCTGTGGATCGAGCACGATCTGGAAGCGGTCAAGCGTCTGGCCGACCGGGTTACCGGTCTCAATCGTCGCGTACTGTTCGACGCCACCCCGCAACAGGCGCTGACCCCGGAACGCCTGCTGAGCCTGTTTTCGACCCATCCACGGAGCGCTGTCTGATGAGTTACGAAGCCTTTCGATTGATGGTCCAGGGCTGGGCGTCGTCCGGTTACCTGCCGGAAGCGCTGGCCTACGGATTTGTGGTCAATGCGCTGCTCGCCGGGCTGTTGATCGGCCCGGTGCTCGGTGGCCTCGGCACACTGGTGGTGGTCAAGCGCTTCGCATTCTTCTCCGAAGCGGTCGGCCATGCGGCGCTGACCGGCGTGGCCATCGGCATTCTGCTCGGCGAACCCTACACCGGGCCGTACGGCAGCCTGTTCGGTTACTGCCTGCTGTTCGGCATCCTGCTCAACTACCTGCGCAACCGCACCGGCCTGGCGCCGGACACTCTGATCGGTGTGTTTCTCTCGGTGTCGCTGGCCCTCGGCGCGAGCCTGCTGCTGATTCTCGCCGGCAAGATCAACGTGCATATTCTGGAGAACGTGCTGTTCGGTTCGGTGCTCACCGTCAATGGCAACGACCTGCTGGTGCTGGCCATCGTCGGCTCGCTGGTCATGGCTTTGGCGCTGCCGCTGTACAACCGAATCATGCTCGCCAGTTTCAACCCGCAACTGGCGGCGGTGCGCGGCGTGGCGGTGAAGACTCTGGATTACCTGTTCGTGATTCTGGTGACGCTGATCACCGTCGCGGCGGTGAAGGTCATCGGCGCGATTCTGGTCGGCGCGTTGCTGGTGATTCCGGCGGCCGCCGCGCGGTTGCTCAGCCAGTCGCTCAAGGGCTTCTTCTGGTGTTCGGTGCTGATTGCCACCGTCAGCACGCTGTGCGGGATTCTCGCGCCGATCGTGTTCGATCTGCCGATCCCGTCTGGCGCCGCGATCATTCTGGTCGCCGGCATCGCCTTCGCCCTCGCCGCCATTGCGCGCGGGGTTGTCCCGAGTCTGAAAGGGAACCTTGGATAAATGACTTTTTCACTGCGAAAACTGACCCTGGCCATGGCTCTGTGCGGCGTGGTCGGCAGCCCGTTGCTGGCGGCTGAAAACACCAGACCATTGCGCGTACTGGCCTCGCTGCCCATCACCTACGGCCTGGGCGAGGTGTTGCTCAAAGGCACTGATGTGAGCCTTGAGCGTGCGGCCCCGGCGAATCTGCCAGGCAGCCGTCAGACCGCGTACTTCACCGGCCGCGGCGCTCCGGCGCTGGGCAAGCTGGCAACCGATGCCGACGCGGTAATCGGCGTGCGCTCGCTGTGGACCGATGATCCGCTGTACCCGATTGCGCGGCGCAGCAACATTCGCATTGTCGAGGTCGACGCGGCGCGGCCGGTGGACGGCGCCCTGCCGGGGATTGCCGTGCAACCGGGCTTGAAGGTCGATGGGCTGAACAGTCAGCCGTGGCTGGCGGGCAACAACATGGGGCGCATGGCCGACGTGATCGCGGCGGATCTGGTGCGTCTGGCGCCTTCGGCCAAACCGAAAATCGAAGCCAATCTGGCAACGCTGAAACAGCGCCTGCTCAAACTCAGCGCCGACAGCGAAGCGCGCCTGGCCGAGGCCGACAACCTGAGCGTGATGAGCCTCAGTGATCACTTCGGTTACCTGATCGGCAGTCTGAACCTGGAGCTGATCGGTCAGGATCCACGGCCGGATGCCGAGTGGACAACCGAGGACTTGAAGAAACTCACGGCGACGCTCAAGGACAATGACGTGGCGCTGGTGTTGCATCATCGCCAGCCGTCGGAAGCGGTGAAAGCGGCGATTGCCGAGTCGGGCAGTCATTTGCTGGTGTTGAGTACCGATGCCGAGGATCCGGTGGCGGAGCTGGAGGGGAATGTGGATGTGTTGCTCAAGGGGTTGAGCGGCGGGCCTTCGGCCTAAGGTCAAAAGATCGCAGCCTTCGGCAGCTCCTACACGGGAATATTTACACCCTGTAGGAGCTGCCGTAGGCTGCGATCTTTTGCAGGCCATGAAAAAACCCGCTGCCTGTCACCAGTGCAGCGGGTTTGTTTTTGGCCGACGAATTACTGAGCAGCCGCCTGCCCTTCCATCTTCTGGCGCAGGCTCAGCGGACGCATGTCGGTCCAGACTTCTTCGATGTAGGCCAGGCATTCCTTTTTCAGGCCGCTCTTGCCCACGGTGCGCCAGCCCTCCGGCACGGCTTTGTAATCCGGCCAGATCGAGTATTGCTCTTCGTGGTTGACCACGACCTGAAAGAGGATGTCCTCGCGGTCGAATACTGACGTCATGCTGGTTCTCCATCGTTGTAAGGGTGGGCTGCACTCGGGGTGCAGCCGGGTATGTAGATAGAACGTTCGGCGCTGCGAAAAATTTACACAGCGGCGGTGGCGGCAGCCAGGGCGCGGCCAAAGATTTCGGCGACGCGGTCGATTTCGGCGGCGGTGATGACCAGCGGCGGCAGGAAACGCACCACCGCACCATGGCGGCCGCCCAACTCGAGAATCAGTCCGCGCTTGAGGCATTCGCGCTGCACCAGCGGTGCCAGACGGGCGAACGCGGGTGGGTGACCAAGAGCGTCCAGCGCGCCGTTCGGGTCAACCAGTTCGACGCCGAGCATCAGGCCGCGACCACGAATGTCGCCCAGTTGCGGGAAGTCACGTTGCAGGATGCGCAAGTGTTCGCTCAGGCGCTCGCCCATCGCCGCGGCGTGCTCGCAGACCTTGTGCTCAAGCAGATAACGCATCACCGCGGAACCGGCGGCCATCGCCATCTGATTGCCACGGAAGGTGCCGGCGTGGGCACCCGGTTGCCAGGTGTCGAGCCAGTCGCGGTAGACCACCACTGCCAGTGGCAGGCTGCCGCCGATGGCTTTGGACAGCACCACCACATCCGGGACGATATCGGCGTGTTCGAAAGCAAACATCTTGCCGGTACGGGCGAAACCGCTCTGGATCTCGTCGACGATCAGCGCCACGCCAGCCTTCTCGGTGATCCGACGCAAGCCGCGCAGCCACTCGATGTCGGCCGGAATCACCCCGCCCTCGCCCTGCACCGCTTCAACGATCACCGCCGCCGGCAACTGCACCCCGGCCTCGGGGTCGTTGAGCAGGTTTTCCAGATAACTCAAGTTGGCTTTCACCCCGGCTGCGCCGCCGAGGCCGAACGGGCAACGGTAGTCGTACGGGAACGGCATGAATTGCACGCCGTTGCTGAGCAACGCGCCCAGCGGCTTTTTCGGCCCCAGGCTACCCATCAGGCTCAACGCCCCCTGGCTCATGCCGTGATAACCGCCGGAGAACGACAACACGGTGCTGCGCCCGGTGGCGGTGCGCACCAGTTTCAACGCGGCTTCCACCGCATCGGTGCCGGACGGGCCGCAGAACTGGATTTTTGCCTCGGCCGCCAGCGCCGGCGGCAGCAATCCGAACAGGTCCTGAACGAATTGATCCTTCACTGGCGTGGTCAGGTCGAGCGTGTGCAGCGGCAGTTCATCGGCGAGCACTTGCTGGATCGCCTCGATCACCACCGGATGGTTGTGCCCCAGGGCCAGGGTGCCGGCACCGGCCAGGCAATCGATGAAGGTACGGCCTTCAACGTCTTCGACATACAGACCCTTGGCGCGCTTGAGTGCCAGCGGAATGCGTCGCGGGTAGCTGCGGGCATTGGATTCCTGCTGACTCTGGCGGGCCAGCAGCGGCGACTCGTTGAACTGATACAGGTTTTCGGCCGGCGCGGAGGCGATCCGGGCCGACGACTCTTCGATAAGGCTGGTGGCGACTGACATCTCTCGACCCCTCAATACGCTATGGATAGTGACCAAAACAGCACACCGCACAGGTGCGCGTTCCGATCGCGGGGCGCACATGCAGGTTTTCCTGTTCTGGAAACGCTTAAGCAGGGTGAGGATTTAGACCCTTGATCGAGTTGTCATTCCGGCGGCGACAAACGCTTGTGCAGCGCGACGTGGGCAAAGCCCTGACCGGTGAGGGCCGGGGATGCTTCGCGGTAACCCAGATGCCGATAAAAAGCCGCGCCGAAACCTGCGCTGGCAACGCTCACCCGTGGCACACCGCGGATCCGCAGCCAGCCTTCCAGGTCGGTCATCAGTGCGCGTCCCGCGCCACGGCGAAACCATTCCGGTTGCACGTGGCAAAACCTGATTTCACCGTTGCCCGCTGCCATGCCGACGCCCACGGGTTTGTCCTGTAGCAGCGCGATGTTCAGATAACAATGCGGGTCAGCAAGATGACCGCTGATGACGTCGGCCGATTGCCGGTCGATCCAGCGGCTGACCCGTTGCGGGTCGTTGCGGTGGTCGAGCGTACAACCGATGCGAATCGAACGCTCGATGATGCGGCTGATAATACCGGCGTCGGCCGGTGTGGCCGGGCAGATGCAGATCGAAGCTTGCATGTCTTGTTCCCTCAATCCATTGAGTCAGAGCAGCCCCGACCTTAACGCCGCGATGGCCGAATCACCAATGCCGAGAAGTTACATTTGATGTGTCACACCACCAATCCCCTGCAGGAGCTGCCGCAGGCTGCGATCTTTTGATTTTGTTTTTCAAGATCAAGATCAAAAGATCGCAGCCTTCGGCAGCTCCTACAGGGGGGTCAGAGGGACTGCAGCGGCATCGTCAACTCGACCCGCAAGCCATCCGGGCGACTGTCGAAATGCAGGGTGCAGGCGCAGCGCTGGACGATGGCTTGCACAATCGCCAGGCCGAGGCCGCAGCCGGTGCTTTGGCCATTGCGCCAGAAGCGTTGAGTCAAATGTTGCAAATCATCAGCCGCAATCCCCGGGCCGTGGTCGCGCACCACAAAGCGTGCGCGCTGGCCGGCGGTTTCCAGACTCAGCTCCACCTCAGCGTCCGCCGGGGTATGGCGCAGGGCGTTGTCAAGCAGGTTGCGCAGCGCGGCAATCGACAGCACCGCCGGCATTTGCACCGGCGCAGCGGACAACGGCGTCGGCAATTGCAGTCTGATGCGCTGGCGCTCGCCGCCCGCCGCATCCTGCATCGCCAGTTTCGCCACCTGTTCGGCGCTGCACTGCACGCCGTCATCGAAGGACAAACTGCCCTCGACCCGGGCCAGCAACAGCAATTGCTCCAGCGTGCGGTGCATGCGGTCGGCGCCTTCCTCGGCGCGGGCCAGCGACTGATCGCGGGCACTGCCTTCGGTCATCCGCGCCACTTGCAGGTGGGTCTTGATCGCGGTCAGCGGGCTGCGCAGTTCATGGGCGGCGTCCCCGGTCAGGCGACGTTCGCGCTCGATGGTCTTGCCGATGCGCTGGAACAGCTGATTCTGCGTATCGAGCAGCGGTTTCAATTCACTGGGAAACGCTTGCAGCTGCAAGGGTTCCAGCGAGTCGGCGTTGCGGCGCATCAGCGCTTCGCGCAGGCGATTGAGTGGCGCCAACCCCTGGCCGATGCCCAGCCACAACAGGCACAGACAACCGAGTAACGCCACGCCGACCGGCACCGAAGCCGCCAGCAGGATCGACATGTTCAGGGCTTCGCGCTCGATCTGCCGGTCGGCGGTGGTGATACGCACATCACCACGGGCCAGGGTGAAGCTGCGCCACGGCGCGCCGTCGATCATCTGGTCGTGGAAGCCCATTTTCTCGGCCTCCAGAGTTTGCTCGGGGCTGCTGTGACTGCGGGCCAGAATTTCCCCGCGCAACGAACTGACCTGACAGGCCATGCCGCCAGGAATATTCAACTGTTCGGCACTGAAATGAGTGCCCTCGCCTTTGCTCGGCAACGCCGGCAATTGCTCCAGCAGCCCGGCGACCATGCGCGCCGAAGCCACCAGCCGCTGGTCGAGGGAAAACATCATCTGATTGCGCAAGTCACTGAGCATCCAGGCCGCGGCCAGCGCCCAGATCAGGGCAAACGCGGCGCCGAGGGTCAGACTCAGGCGCAGACGCAGACTCATCACTTCTGTTGCTCTCCACCATCGGCCGGCCCGAGGCGATAACCCAGGCCGCGCACGGTTTCAACGATGCCCTTGCCAAGCTTGCTGCGCAGGTGATGGATATGCACGTTGAGGGCGTTGCTCTCCAGCTCGTCGTTGAAGCCGTAGACGCTGTCCTTCAGTTGCTCGGTGGACAATACCCGGCCACGGTTATGCAACAACGCCTGCAACAGTGATTGCTCGCGCCGCGACAGGTCCACCGGTTGCCCGGCCAGAGTCGTTTCACGGCTGCTCGGGTCGTAGGTCAGCGCGCCGTGTTCGATCAGGTTGACGCTGCGTCCGGCGACCCGGCGCAACAGAGTTTGCAGACGGGCGAACAGCTCCCGCAGATCGAAGGGTTTCAGCAGATAGTCATCGGCCCCGGCCTGCAGGCCGTCGACCCGGTCGGTCACCGAGTCGCGTGCGGTAAGGATCAGCACCGGAATTTCCAGGCCCTGCTGACGCAGTTGTTGCAGCAATTTGAGGCCATCTTCGTCAGGCAGGCCAAGATCGAGCACCATCACGTCGAATTCGGCAACCTTGAGCATCGCCCGCGCCTTGGAGGCGGTGTTGACGTGCTCGACCGTCAGCCCCTGGGCAGTGAGACCGGCAACGATACCGCTGGCGATCAGTTCATCGTCTTCGCAAACCAGTACGTGCATGGACATTTCCTGAGGAAAAAAGCGAGTCAAACAGCAAAGGATTAAGTCGCAATTATGGCGATCGTACTAAAACACACACAGCACTCCGATCACCGGCCTGCCGGCCCCGGCCTTGATCCTGAAACAGCTGGCCACGAATGTTCGCTGCAACCGGTCCTGCCGGGGCGCTAGTCTGCGAACCGTACACGTGCCAGCCAGCCATTGCAGCATGAAAAAAGCCCGGCTCAGCACCACTTACCTGTCTGAAAGGAATCAGCACATGTCTGAACTGAAAAACTTTGTCGCCGTCGACTGGCGATCCGGCAAGGACCGCATTTATTTTTTCTTCAAGGATTCGAACAAATACACGCGCTTCAACATCAATGACAACAAGGTGCCCGCCGGCTACCCCAGAGCCGTGATGCCGGACAACTGGGACAGTTTCCATTGCCACGTGAAAAACCTGCGCTTCGGGTTTACCACGACCGGCGTTGCCCCCGATGCACAGAGTGGGGCCGATGACGACATTCTGTGGCTCTTCTACAGCGACGAAAGCGGACCGATGGTCTGCAAGTATGATCAGGATCTGGACAAGGTCAGAAGCACCTGCCCCATCGAACAGACCCTCTGGGCACCTCTGACGCCATATTTCAATCAGATTGTCGCCGGCACCTGGTGGGAAATGCCCGGTTTCAAGAGTCAGATCTTTCGTTTCCTTCTGAATGACGGGAACACTCTGGCGCTCAACATCGCGAAAAATCGCTTCATGCGGGAAAAGATCGACGAGAAGTCGTGGCCCGGACTGGCACCCTACAAGCACCGGATCATTACCGCCGCCCAGAATGACCGCACGCTTGCCGACAGTTACTACTACATTTTTCTCACCGGTAATCAGTACATCCGCTACAACATCCGGCTCAATCAGATCGATGGCGGGCCAATCGATGTGGATGAGAACTCCTGGCCCGGCTTGCTCAATGATGGTCTGTGAATAGAGAACACCCGGGCAAGACGATACGATAGGAGACCATTGGGCGAACCAGCACTCGCCCCTCTGCGGGCAGCGGTTAATCACCGGTTAATCGCCGCCCGCCACTGTGCATTCACTTTTCACAGGGACTGTCTCCTTAATGCGTCATTTCTTGCTGTTTTTTGCTTTCCTTGTCTCGGGCCTGGCCCAGGCAGGAAACAATCCATTCGAGAGCAAACCGGAATTCCTGCCGGTCGACAAAGCGTTCGTGCTCACCTCCGAACGCCTTGAGTCCGGGGAAACCCAGCTGTTCTGGCAAATCACCGACGGCTATTACCTGTACCAGAAACGCCTGAAATTCGACGGTCTGGCGCCAGACCAGCAGCCGACATTGCCCGAGGGCGAGTCGCACAGTGACGAATTCTTTGGTGAACAACCGGTGTACCGCCAGGGGCTGGAGGTAAAAATCCCGGCGGCGGCCAGCGGTCAGATCAAGGTCAGTTACCAGGGCTGCGCCGATGCGGGCCTGTGTTATCCGCCACAAACCCGGGTCATCGATCTGGGTGGCAAAGCAACCCCGACAGCCAGTGCTGAAGCGCCGGACCAGGCTCTGGCCAGTGGCCTTGAGCAGCGGGCGCTGGGCTGGAGCCTGCTGGTGTTCTTCGGCCTTGGTCTGTTGCTGGCGTTTACCCCTTGCTCGTTGCCGATGCTGCCGATTCTGGCCGGCATGATCGTTGGAAGCGGCGCGACGCCCCGCCGTGGTTTCGCCCTGGCCAGCAGCTACGTGATCTGCATGGCGCTGGTGTACGCCGCCATGGGCGTGATCGCCTCTCTGCTCGGTGCCAACCTGCAGGCATGGCTGCAAAATCCATGGCTGCTCGGCGCGTTTGCGGCGGTGTTCGTGGTGCTGGCGCTGCCGATGTTCGGCTTCTTCGAATTGCAATTGCCGGTGGCCTTGCGCGATCGCCTGGAACACGCCTCGCGCAGCCGCAGTGGCGGCAGCCTGATCGGTGCCGGGGTGCTCGGTGCGTTATCCGGCCTGCTGGTCGGCCCGTGCATGACCGCGCCGCTGGCCGGCGCCCTGCTGTACATCGCGCAAAGCGGCAATGCCCTGCACGGTGGGCTGATTCTGTTCGCGCTGGGTATCGGCATCGGTGTGCCGCTGCTGTTGCTGGTCACCGTCGGCAATCGCTTCCTGCCCAAACCCGGAGCGTGGATGAACCTGCTCAAGGGCATCTTCGGATTCCTGTTCCTGGCGACCGCACTGCTGATGCTGCGCCCGGTGCTGGACGCCTCGTTGTGGCTGGGCCTGTGCGGCGCGCTGCTGCTGATCGCCGCATTCTGCGCCTGGAAGCAGTCCGAAGGTTTCGGCCGGGTCGCCCAGGTATTCGGCGCCAGTTCGTTGCTGCTCGGTGTGTGGGGCAGCCTGTTGATGATCGGCGCCGCCGGTGGCGGTGACGACCCGTATCAACCGCTGCTGGTATACAGTGCCGGCCGCGTCGCCAGCGCCACACCGAGCGGGCATGACGCGTTCACCACGATCAAGGAACCGGCAGCGCTGCAACGTGAACTGGATGCCGCCAAAGCCCAGGGCCAGTGGGTGCTGCTCGATTACTACGCCGACTGGTGCGTGTCGTGCAAAGTCATGGAAAAACAGGTGTTCGGCAAGGACAAGGTCATGCAGGCACTGAGCGATGTGCGTCTGCTGCGCCTCGACGTCACCGCCGACAATGCCGCCAGCCGCGAGCTGCTCGGCCGTTACAAAGTCCCGGGGCCACCGAGTTTTGTCTGGATCGGCACCGATGGCGAAGAACGGCGCAGCCAGCGCATCACCGGTGAAGTGGATGCCGATACGTTCCTGCAACGCTGGACCACCACTCGAGACGCCAACTGATGCTGACGTTCACCCTCGGCACCTTTGCCATTGCGCTTAACCACCTGCTGCTGATCAGCGCCCTGGCGCTGGCGACCTTTGTCGGCTGGCGGGTGGCCAAGCGTGGCGGCGATAACCCCGAGTCAGCGCTGTTCAGCCTGTTTCTGCTGGGCATGCTGGCGGCGCGCGTCGCGTTTGTCGCCTTGTACTGGGGCCACTATCGCAGCGATCCGTGGCAGATCATCGACTTGCGCGACGGCGGTTTCCTCGCCTGGCCGGGCGTGGTCGTGCTGCTGCTCGCAGCGCTGTATCGCGGCTGGCGTCGCCCGGGCCTGCGTCGGCCACTGGGTTTTGGCGTGGCCAGCGGCGTGTTGTTCTGGTTGCTGGCGACCCTGTCGCTGAACATTTACGAACAAGGCACGCGCCTGCCGGAGATCACCCTGCGCAACGCAGCCGGGGAAACCATCCAGCTCAGCGACTATCAGGGCGGGCCACTGGTGATCAACCTGTGGGCAACCTGGTGCCCGCCGTGCCGGCGCGAGATGCCGGTGCTGGAAAATGCCCAACAACAGCGCCCGGACCTGACCTTTCTGTTCGTCAATCAGGCCGAAAGCATGCAAAGCGTTGCAACGTTTCTCGAAACCCAGGGCCTGAGCCTGAACAACGTGCTGTTCGACCGCAGCGGCCGACTCGGTCAGGCCGTGGGTTCCATGGCGCTGCCGACTACGCTGTTCTACAGTCCTGACGGTCGTTTGCTGACCAGCCACCTGGGCGAACTGTCGAACGCCAGTCTGGCCCGGGCGCTGGAAAACTTCGACATCCCGAATCCAACCGCCGCACCGGCCACCTCTGCAAGGAAACTGCCATGCCCCGCCTCCGCCACCTGCTGACGCTGACTCTGGGCACTGCCCTGCTGCACCTGCCGTCGGTGCAGGCCGCCGAAGAACTGCCCGCCGCGATCAAGCAGATCGAAGCCAAAGGCGCGAAAATCGTCGGCCAGTTCGACGCGCCAGACGGCTTGCGCGGTTACGCGGCGCAGTATCAGAACCGTGGCATGGCGCTGTACCTGACGCCCGATGGCCAGCATGTTCTGCTGGGCAATCTGTACGACGCCGATGGCAAGGACCTGAGCAGCGAGCCGTTGCAGAAAATGGTCTACGCGCCGATGGCCAAGGAAATCTGGGGCAAGTTCGAAGCCAGCAACTGGATTCAGGACGGCAACAAGGATGCCCCGCGCACCGTGTACCTGTTCAGCGATCCGAACTGCCCGTACTGCAACATGTTCTGGGAACAGGCCCGGCCATGGGTCAAGGCCGGCAAGGTGCAACTGCGGCACATCATGGTCGGGATCATCCGCGAAGACAGCCCGGCGAAATCCGCTGCGTTGATGGCGGCGAAAGATCCCGCCAAAGCGCTGGAAGATCACGAGAAGGCCGGCAAGGCCAGCACCCTCAAGCCCTTGAAAGACATTCCAAAAGCAGTGCAGACCAAACTGGCCGCCAACATGCAGTTGATGGAAGACCTGGAACTGCAGGCGACACCGGCGATTTTCTACATGGATGACAAGGGTGAGCTGCAACAGCAGCAAGGGGCCCCTTCGCCGGAGAAACTGACGAAGATTCTCGGGCCTAAATAGGCAAGATCAAAAGATCGCAGCCTGCGGCAGCTCCTACAGGGGAACCGCAGGCTGCGATCTTTTTCAATGGCGCTCAGCCAGGAAGGCGAACAGCACCTCAGTGACAAACTGCGGGTTCTCCAGACTGGAGATATGCCCCGCCTCCGGCACCAGCACCCACGGGCAGCCGATCAGCTCGGCCATTTCCTGCGCTTCGGACGGAGGTCGCGGTTTGTCCTGATCGCCGCACAGCACCAGGGTGGTCGCAGCATTCAACTCGCGCAGACGCGGTAACAGATCATCACGGCTGAACGTGATACGTCCCATCGGCACGATGCTTTCGCGCAGACGATCCGCGGTGTACGCCGCCAGTTTGGCGCGGAAGTCCTGATACAGCGCCGACTGCGGATCGATGCCCGGGCGGAAGAAGATCGGCACCACGATGTCGAGCAACTGTGGCGTAATCTCGCCGCTTTCCTCGATCTGCTTGAACAGCGAGAAGTAATACTGCCGAGTCGGCTCAGGCTCCACGCCGAGGTAGGTATCCATCAGCACCAGCCCGTTGATGCGCTGCGGGGACGACAACGCCAGACGCGCGCCCCACATGCCGCCGACCGACAGGCCCACCAGAGTGATTCGGTCGATCTGCAGGTGATCGAGCAAGGCCTCGACCTGTCGCGCGATGTCATCCAGCGACGTGGTGCCCTGCGGCAAGCGCCCGGATTCACCATGCCCCCACAGATCCAGGGCAATCACCCGATAGTGCGGCGACAGCGCGGCGATCTGCGGCGCCCACATGGCCGTGTCCCACAGGTAACTGCCGGCCAGCAGCACGGCCGGGCCGGTGCCTTGATCAGTGTAATGCAACGCTTGTCCGTCAACCGTGAAGAAAGGCATTCACCACCCCCGCGACAAAAAAGAGAACCGGCAGACTGAGCTGCCGGTTCATGATCGTCAACCCTGGATATGTACGTGAATATGCCGGTTTATTTGTGTTGAATTCACTGACGCCATCGCTGGCAAGCCAGCTCCCACAGTGATCGAGTGTGTACACAAATTTTGTGTCCACCGTGAAACCTGTGGGAGCTGGCTTGCCAGCGAAGAGGCCGTAACAGGCGCTGGAGATTACAAGCCTTCCAGCTCCGCCATCAGATCATTCAAGCGATCCACCTTGTCCTCGGTCATGTCCCCGGCCGCCAACCCTTCAATGTACTCGGCCAGTTCCTGCACCGTGCTGCACTCGAACATCGCCCGCAGCGGCACGTCGCGTTGCAGGGTTTTCTGCACCCGCGAAGCGATCTGCGTGGCCAGTAGCGAGTGACCGCCCAGCTCGAAGAAGTTGTCGCGCGCACCGACCTTGTCGACCTTGAGCACCTCGGCCCAGATATCGGCCAGGGTCTGCTCCAGCTCGTTGCGCGGGGCCAGGTAATCCTGGCTTTGCAACTGACCGATCTCCAGCGCCGGCAAGGCCTTGCGGTCGAGTTTGCCGTTGGCGTTGTGCGGCAGCTGGTCGAGCCACAACCAGTGCAGCGGCACCATGTAGTCCGGCAGTTCGCTGCGCAGGCGCTGCTTGATCCGCTCCAGGCGTTCGCTCGGGTTGAGCGCCGAATCCGCCGCGACCAGATAGCCGACCAGGTGCTTGCCATTCACGCCTTCCTGCACGCCGACCGCCGCATCGCGAACTTCCGGCTGTTCGTGCAGACGCGCTTCGATTTCACCCAGTTCGATGCGGTAACCGCGAATCTTCACCTGGTGGTCAACCCGGCCGACGTACTCCAGCACACCGTCACTGCGCCGCCGCGCCAGGTCACCGGTACGATACAGACGCTCGCCCGGCGCGCCGAACGGGTTCGGCACGAACACCGGCGCAGTGCGCAGTGGATCGCTGACGTAACCGCGACCGACGCCGGTGCCGGCCACGCACAACTCGCCTACCGCGCCCAGCGGCACCAGCTCCAGTGCGCCATCGACCAGGTACAGCAAGTTGTTGTCGGTCGGCGTACCGATCGGCAAGTAACTGCCGCGAGTCGAAGCCATGTCCACACGGAAGAACGCCACGTCGTCCGAGCATTCCGCCGGGCCGTAAGCGTTGACCAGACCGATGTCCGGGTAACGCAGCAGCCATTGGTGCGCCAGCTCAGGCGGCATCGCTTCGCCGGTCGGCAGCATCCAGCGCAGGCCGTCGAGGCTCAGGCGATCGGAAGCGAGCATGCCCTGAATCAGCGACGGCACGCTCTCCAGCACGGTGATGCCTTGCGCCTGTACATGCACCAGCAAGCCTTGCGGATCGTGAGCGATGGTGTTCGGCACAATGTCCACCCGCGCCCCGAACAACGGTGCAGCGAGGAACTGCCAGACCGAAATGTCGAAGCTTTGCGAAGCGGTCTGCGCGATCACGTCGGCGTCCGTCAGATTCAGGTACGGCACCTTGCTCAACTGGTTGTTGAGCATGCCGCGCTGCTCGACCATCACGCCTTTCGGCAAGCCGGTGGAACCCGAGGTGTAGATCACGTAGGCCAGGTTGTCCGGGCCGCTGTGGATGCCGGGTTTTTGCGCTGATGTCGCGGCAGCCTGAATCTCTTCCCAGACCAATAGCCGTGGACGATTGGCGCAGCTGAACTCATCGAGCAAGGTCTGCGCCTGGTCGCGGCAGGCTTGCGTGCACACCAGCACCGGCGTGCGGCTCAGTTCGATGATCCGTTGCAGACGCTGGCTCGGCAAGCCCGGATCCAGCGGCAGGTAACCGGCACCGGCCTTGAAGCTGCCGATGATCATGCCCAGCAGATCAAGATTTCGTTCGGCCAGCAACGCCACCGGCTGATCCATCTGCACCCCGGCTGCAACCAGTGCATGACCGAGACGGTTGGCATTGTGGTTGAGCGCGGCATAGCTCAGTTGCTGATCAAGGCACGTCGCGGCGATGCGCTGCGGATGCGCCGCGACCTGCGCTTCGAACAGCGCCACGTAGCTCTGCTCCAGCGGATAATCGTGCGCACTCTGGTTGCAACCGTGCAGCAGGAAATCCTGCTCTTCGGCCCCCAGCAACGGCAGATCGGCCATGTCGCCATGGAAGCCATCAACCAGTGCCAGTAACAGTCGCTTGAACTCACCGAGCATGCGTTCGATGGTCGATTCGTCGAAGTAACGCTGGTCGTACGACAGGTGCAGACCGAGGTCATCGCCCGGGTAGCACACCGCTGTCAGCGGGAAGTTGGTGTGAGTACGGCCCGAATCCGACGTCGCGTTGAGACTCTGCGCGCGGTCCAGCACCGAGACTTCCACCGGGGCGTTCTCGAACACGAACAGACTGTCGAACAGCGGCTGGCCTTTCGGCAATTCGCTCTGCTCCTGGATATTCACCAGTGGCAGGTATTCGTACTCGCGCAGCTGCATGTTGCTGTCGAGCAGGCCGCTCAGCCACTGGCGCACACTGGCGCGCTGATCGTCCGCCGGAATCTGCACCCGCAGCGCGATGCTGTTGATGAACAGGCCGACGGTGCGTTGCATCTCCGGCATCTCCACCGGACGCCCGGCCACGGTGACGCCGAACAGAACGTCACGATCACCGCTCAGACGGCGCAACACCAAGGCCCATGCCGCTTGAGCGAAGGTGTTGATGGTCAGTTGATGGGCCTGGGCCAGCTCGCGCAGACGGGCGCCGTCCTCGACATTCAGTCGCGTGTAGCGGTCGCCAACAATCATGCCGCCGCTTTCGCCGGCGTGTTCGCGCAGGAACGGTCGGTCGCTCGGGATCGGCGTGGTGCGTTCGAAGCCTTGCAGGTTTTGCTGCCACCACTGCCGCGCCTCGGCCAGGCTCTGGCGTTGCAGCCAGCCGATGTAATCGCGGTAACGCGGCGGCACCGACAATTGTGCTTCGCGACCTTCACCGAGGGCGGTGTAGATCTCGAAGAAATCGTTCATCAGCAGCGAACGGCACCAGGCATCGATGAGGATGTGGTGGTTGCTCATCATGAACCAGTAGCGTGCCGCGCCGACCTTGATCAGACGCAGGTGGAACGGTGCCTGATTGAGCAGATCGAAGCCGGCTTCGCGCTCGCTTTTCAGCAGCGCCTGCAGCTTCGGTTCTTGCTCGGCATCGCTGATGGCGCTCCAGTCCAGATACTCGATCGGCGTGCGCCCCGGGGTGTGGATCACTTGCAGCATGTC
The DNA here is from genome assembly GCF_003061005.1 of Pseudomonas sp. HMWF021. GTDB lineage: Bacteria > Pseudomonadota > Gammaproteobacteria > Pseudomonadales > Pseudomonadaceae > Aquipseudomonas. The sequence goes on from NZ_QAIK01000120.1 coordinate 38,473, forward strand.
TTCGCCGACGTTCCAGCAGAACGACGCGCGCAACGCTTCATGACGGGCGACCACCGCTTGCCAGGCCTGGGCGAAACGCTCGGGATCGAGCTCGCTGTTGATGCGGTAGCGATCCTGCATGTAGTACAGGCCGGTGCCCGGTTCGAGCAAGGTGTGCAACAGCATGCCTTCCTGCATCGGCGTCAGGGGATAGACGTCTTCGATCTGCGCGGCCGGCACCGGCAGTGCATCGAGTTGCGCCTGGGTCAGTTTCGCCAGCGGGAAGTCCGAAGGCGTCAGGCCGCCGGCGGTGTCTTGCAGGCAATGAGCGATCAGGCTTTGCAATTCGCCAAGGTAGGCATCGGCCAGATCGTTGATGGACTGCGCGTCATAACGCTCGGCGCTGAAGGTCCAGCGCAACAGCAGTTCGCCGCCGTACACCTGACTGTCGATGCTCAACTCGTTGGGCAACGGCGCCTGCGGATCGTGGGCCGCACCGACCGGCTCGTCCAGCGGACGGAACAGCGCATCGCTGGCAAAACTCTGGTCGAACTGGCCGAGGTAGTTGAAGGTCACCGGAGCATTCGGCAGCGCCGCCATGCTGCGCTGGCTGAGGTCATCGGCCAGATAACGCAGCACGCCATAACCGAGGCCCTTGTGCGGTACAGCGCGCAATTGCTCCTTGATCGCCTTGATCGATGCGCCTTGCCCGGCGGCCTCTTCGATGTTGTGCGGGGTCAGGCGTAATGGATAGGCGCTGGTGAACCAGCCGACGGTGCGGGTCAGGTCGATCTCGTCGAACAGGGTTTCGCGGCCGTGGCCTTCCAGTTGAATCAATGCCGACGGCTGCCCGCTCCAACGGCACAGCACACGGGCCAGCGCGGTCAGCAACAGGTCGTTGACCTGCGTGCGGTAGGCCCGCGGCGCTTGTTGCAGCAGTTGTTGGGTACGCTCGGCATCCAGGCGCACGCTGACGGTTTGCGCGTGACGATTCTGCTGTCCGCCCTGTGGGTTTTCGCACGGCAGCTCGGCGCTCGATCCGGCCAATTGGGTCTGCCACCAGTTCAGTTCCTCGCGCAGCGATTCGCTGCCGGCATAGGCCTGCAAACGTGCCGCCCAGTCCTTGAAGGCACTGGTTTTCGCCGGCAGTTTCACCGACTGCTCGGCTTCGAGCTGGCGATACACGGTTTGCAGATCATCGAGCAAAACGCGCCACGACACACCGTCGACCACCAGGTGATGGATCGCGATGAACAGTCTCTGCTGACCTTGCGGCCCATCCACCAGCAAGGCGCGCAGCAGCGGGCCGTTTTGCAGATCGAGACTGCGCTGGGCGTCGGCAAACAGCGCTTGGCACTTGTCCATCGCCGTTACACGCACCTGCCACAAAACGGCGGCATCGGAGACCGCTTGGTGGGTTGCCTGCCACTGATCATTGGCCTCGGTGAAGCGCAGGCGCAAGGCGTCGTGCTGTTCGATCACGGCCAGCAGCGCTTGCTCCAGACGATGCGCTTCCAGCGCCACGGTTGGCTCCAGCAGCAACGCCTGGTTCCAGTGTTGACGCTCAGGAATATCACTGTCGAAGAACCAGTGCTGGATCGGCGTCATGGCCGACTCACCGACCACCAGTCCCTGCTCGGCAGTCACCTGCTCGCTGCGGCTGGCGACAGCGGCCAGGGTCTGTACGGTCTGATGCTGGAACAGATCACGCGGGCTGAAATGAATGCCCTGCTGCCGCGCACGGCTGACCACCTGAATCGACAGGATCGAGTCGCCACCGAGTTCGAAGAAGTTGTCATTGAGCCCGACCTGTTCGACGTTGAGCACCTCGCACCAGATCTGCGCCAGGGTCTGCTCCAGCTCGTTGCTCGGGGCGACGTAGTCCTGACGATTCAGCTCCGGATCCGGCGCCGGCAAAGCGCGGCGGTCGAGCTTGCCGTTGGCGGTCAGCGGCATGCTCGCCAGCAGGATCAGGTGCGTCGGCACCATGTAATCCGGCAATTGCGCCTTGAGGTGCGACTTCAGTGCTTCGCGCAATTGGGCTTGTTGCGCTTCGCCTTGCTCGGCGACGTCGCTGACCAGATAGCCGACCAATTGCTTGCCACTCGGCGCATCCAGCGCCAGCACCACTGCTTCACGGATCGAAGCGTGATCGAGCAGACGGGTTTCAATCTCGCCCAACTCAATACGGAAACCGCGAATCTTCACCTGATGGTCGATCCGCCCCAGGTACTCCACCAAACCGTCGGCACGCTGGCGCACCAGGTCGCCGGTGCGGTACATGCGCCCGCCATCGGCGGCAAACGGGTCGGCGACAAAACGCTCGGCGCTGATGCCCGGACGGTCGTGATACCCCTGCGCCAGACCGGCACCGCCGACGAACAATTCACCGGTCGCGCCTTGCGGCACCAACGCCAGATCGGCGTCGAGAATGTACGCCACGCGGTCACCGATCACGCTGCCGATCGGCACACTGCCGGCGCCCTCTTCCAGCACTTCCGGCGCCAGGCTGGCTAGCGGCATGACCACGGTTTCGGTCGGGCCGTAGGCGTTGAAGAACAGGCTCGGCTTGAACGCAGCACGAATCCGCTGCAGGTGTTCGCCGGTCAGCGCTTCGCCGCCGGTGATGATCATCCGCACCGGCAAAACCTGATTCTGCGTGGCGAGGAACTGCGCCAACTGGCTGCCGTAGCTCGGGGTGAAGCCGAGCACATTGATCCGATGGGTGCGGATCAAACCGCAGATTTCTTCCGCGTCCCACTGCCCTTGCGCCCGCAAAACCACTTGCGCGCCGCTGAGCAGCGGCACCAGCAGACGTTCGGTGGCGGCGTCGAAGTTGATCGAATAGAAGTGCAGTTCACAGTCGTCCGGGCGCATGCCGAAACGCTCGATCACCGCCTGGCAATGCATGGCGATTTCACCGTGGGACACCACCACGCCTTTCGGCTTGCCGGTCGAACCCGAGGTGTAAATCAGATAGGCCTGATGCTGCGGCAGGCTGATAAATGGAAGTTCGGAGACCGGGTAATCCGCCAGCGCCGCGCAGTCGTCTTCCAGGCACCAGCGCGCCACGCTCGATGGCAGATCGCCGAGGGCGTTGAACATCGCGCGGTCGCTGAGCAGCAGACCGATGCGGCTGTCTTCAATCATGTAATGCAAGCGGTCGAGCGGGTATTCCGGGTCCAGCGGCACATACGCGCCGCCGGCCTTGAGGATCGCCAGCAGGCCAACGACCATTTCCAGCGAGCGCTCCAGCGCCAGACCGACCCGCACTTGCGGGCCGACGCCCCGCTCGCGCAAGACCCAGGCCAGGCGATTGGCGCGGGCGTCGAGTTCGGCGTAGCTCAAGGTCTGTCCGGCGAAGGTCAACGCTGGAGCGTCTTTGCGCGCCAGCGCCTGCTCGGCGAACAGATGATGGATGCACTGGTCGAGACGACGTTCACCCGGTTCGACGCCAAGGCTGTCGAGCAATTGCTGTTTTTCAGTCCGGTCGAGCAGCGGCAACTGGCTCAAGCGCTGTTGCGGATCGGCGATCAGCGCTTCCAGCAGGTTGCGCCAATGCCGGGCCATGCGTGCGATGGTCGGCTCGTCGAACAGATCGGTGCTGTAGGTCAGGCAGCAGCCGAGGCGATGGTCGAGGTCAGTGACTTCCAGATTGAGGTCGAACTTGGTCGCCCGCGCATCGTTGGCCAGGTACTCGACGGTCATCCCGGCGAGCATGCGGCTCTGCTGGAATTCCCAGCGCTGCACGTTGCACATCACCTGGAACAACGGGTTGTACGCCGCACTGCGCGGCGGTTGCAGGGCTTCAACCAGATGATCGAACGGCAGATCCTGATGCGACTGGCCTTCGATCACGGTGTGGCGCACCTGCTCGAACAACTCGCCGACCGACATCTGGCCGTCGAGCTGGCAACGCAGCACCTGGGTATTGAGGAACGCACCGATCAGCCCTTCGCTTTCCGGGCGGATACGGTTGGCCACCGGCGCGCCGATGCGCAGGTCGGTCTGGCCGCTGTAGCGGTAGAGCAACGTGGCGAGCGCAGCGGTCATGGTCATGAACAGGGTCAGACCGTTTTGCGCATTGAACGCACGGACGCGGGCGGCGAGATCGTCGCTCAGATCGAAACGGAACAGTTCGCCCTGATGGCTTTGCACCGGTGGACGCGGACGGTCGCCGGGCAGTTCCAGCAGCGGATGTTCGCGACCCAGTTGTGCGGTCCAGTAGTCGAGCTGACGCTGACGCTCACCGGACTCCAGCCAGTTGCGCTGCCACACGCTGTAGTCGAGGTATTGCACCGGCAGCGGTTCCAGCGGCGAGTCGCGGTCATCGACGAGCGCTTCGTACAGCGCACTGAGTTCGCGGGCGAAGATGTCCATCGCCCAGCCTTCGGTGACGATGTGGTGCAGGGTCAGCACGAAGTAATGCTCATGCTCGGCGGTCTTCACCAGACAGGCGCGCAGCAGCGGGCCGCTTTCCAGGTCGAACGGCAGATGCGCTTCCTCGTCGGCCAATTGCTGGACCTGCTGCTCACGCTGGTCAGCCGGCAGTTTCGAGAAATCCTTCCAGCCCATGCGCACGCCGGTCTCGGCATGCACCTGCTGACGGGCCACGCCATCGACGCTCGGGAACGTGGTGCGCAGGGTTTCGTGGCGCAGGATCAACGCCTGCAAGGCCGCCTCGAAATGCTCGACGTGCAACACGCCGCGCAGGCGCGCCATGCCACCGACGTTGTACGCCGGGCTGTCCGGCTCCATCTGCCAGAGGAACCACATGCGTTGCTGCGAATAGGACAACGGCACCGCCTGGCTGCGGTCGACTTTGGCAATCGGCGGCTGTTTGTTGGTCTGGCCGCTGGCCTGGATCAGCCGGATCTGTTCGGCGAAGTCGCCGAGTTCGCTGTGCTCGAACAAGGCGCGCAACGGCAACTCGACGTCACAGGCCTGACGGCTGCGGGAGATGATTTGTGTGGCCAGCAGCGAGTGACCGCCGAGGGCGAAGAAGTCGTCGCGCAGGCCGACCTGGGGCAAGCCCAGCACTTCGCGCCAGATGGCGGCGATCTGTTGTTCCAGCTCGCTCACCGGTTCGACGTGTTCGCGCACTTGCCACTGTGGCTCGGGCAAGGCGCGACGATCGAGTTTGCCGCTCGGGCTCAGGGGCATCGCGTCCAGACGCATCAGTTGCGCCGGGACCATGTATTCCGGCAGCTCGGCGGCCAGCGCGGTTTTCAGGCGGGCGATCTGCGCGTCCTGATCTTCGCTGGCATCGGCGGCAGTGAAATAGCCGATCAGTTGCGCGCCGACTGCTGTTTCGCGCACCAGCACCACGGCTTGGGCGACGCCGTTTTGAGCCAGCAGCCGCGCTTCGACTTCTTCCGGCTCGACGCGGAAACCACGCAGTTTGACCTGCTGATCGAGACGCCCGAGGTACTCGATCACGCCGTCCGAAGTCCAGCGTGCGCGGTCACCGGTGCGGTACAGACGTGCGCCCTGCTCGCCCAGAGGATCGACCACAAAGCGCTCGGCCGTCAGCGCCGGGCGACCGAGGTAACCCCGGGCCAGACCGATGCCACTGATGCACAGCTCACCCGGCACACCGGCCGGCACGGGATTGAGGTCAGCATCGAGCACGCGGCAAATCACATTGCCCAGCGGCCGGCCAATCGGCGAACGCTCACCGTCAGCACTTGTGCAGTGCCAATGGGTGACGTTGATCGCGGTTTCGGTCGGGCCGTAACGGTTGTGCAATTGCACCGCCGGCAGTTGCGCCAGCACGCGGTTGCGCAGCTCCGACGGCAGCGCTTCACCGCCGGAGAACACCCGACGCAGGCTGGTGCATTCGGCGCTCAGCGGTTCGTCGATGAACAGCGCGAGCAGCGGCGGCACGAAGTGCAGCGTGGTCACGCCATATTCCTGAACCAACTGCGCGATGCGATGCGGATCGCGGTGCTCACCGGGGCCGGCAATCAGCAGACGCGCGCCAGTGATCAGTGGCCAGAAGCATTCCCACACTGACACGTCGAAACTGATCGGCGCCTTTTGCATCAGTACGTCGCTGTCGTTCAGGCGATAGCTGTTCTGCATCCATTGCAGACGTTCGGCCAATGCGGCGTGGGTGTTGCCGACGCCTTTCGGTTGCCCGGTGGAGCCGGAGGTGTAAATCACGTAGGCGAGGTTGTCGCCGTGCAGGTGCAGGCCCGGTGCCTGGCTCGGCCAGTTTTCCAGGTGCAGCGCGTCCATGGCGATCACGCTGACGCCGTCGCTGGCCGGCAGGCGGTCAAGCAATTCGGTTTGAGTCAGCAGCAGTTCGACGCCGCTGTCGCTGAGCATGTAGGCCAGACGTTCGGCCGGGTAATCCGGGTCCAGTGGTACATAGGCACCGCCGGCCTTGATGATCGCCAGCAGGCCGATCAACAGTTGTGGCGAACGCTCGGCTGCAATCGCCACGCACACGTCCGGGCCGACGCCTTTATCGCGCAGATAGTGCGCGAGGCGGTTGGCCTGGGCGTGCAGCTCGGCAAAATCAAGGCTGCCGCCGTCCCACACCAGCGCGGTGCGTTCAGGGGTCTGCCGCGCCTGATCGTTGAGCAGTTCCGGCAGCCATTGTTGCGCCGGGGTGCAGGGGGCGATGCTCCACGATTGTTGCTGTTCGTGCTCGCACGGCGTCAGCAGTTGCAGGTCGCCGATCGCTTGTTGCGGGTGTTCGCACACACTGCGCAGCAGGTTGCTGAAGTGCTCGGCCAAGCGCTCGATGGTCGCCGCGTCGAACAGTTCATCGGCGTAGTCGAACGACAGGGTCAAGCGCCCGTTGCGATCCTCTTCACTGTGCAGTTGCAGGTCGAACTTGGCTTCGCGGCTGTGCCACGGCAGTTCTTCAGCAAGTAACCCCGGCAGGCGCTTGAGTGCACTCAAGTCGCGTTGCTGGTGGTTGAACATGACCTGGAACAGCCCCTGTTCACGGGCCTGCGGGAACGCTTCGAGCAGTTGCTCGAACGGCAGGTCCTGATGGGCCTGAGCCCCCAGTGCAGCGTCGCGGGTCTGCGCCAGCAACTCGACAAACGACAGCCGCGAATCAACCTCGGCGCGCAGCACCTGAGTGTTGATAAAGAAGCCGATCAACCCTTGGGTTTCGAGGCGCGGGCGGTTGGCGTTGGGAATGCCGATGCGAATATCGCGCTGACCGCTGTAGCGGTGCAGCAGGCTCTGGAATGCCGAAAGCAACAGCATGAACGGCGTCGATTGATGCGCCTGCGCGGTCTGTTTGATCGCATCACTGAGGCTGACACCGAGGCGCACGCTGTGGCGCGCGGCGCTGTGCAATTGTCTGGCCGAACGCGGGTGGTCGGTGGCCAGTTCCAGTACCGGATGTTCGTCGCCCAGTTGCGTTTTCCAGTAGGCCAGTTGCCGCTCGCCCTCGCCTTGCGCCAGCCACTGGCGCTGCCAACTGCCGTAGTCGGCGTATTGGGTCGGCAGCGGCGCGAGGTCGGCACGCTGGCCCTGAGAGGCAGCGGCGTACAGGCGCGAGAATTCGTCGATCAGCACGTTCAGCGACCAGCCGTCGGCGATGATGTGGTGCAGCGTCACCAGCAACTGGTGATCTTCGTCGTCGAGGCGTACCAGCGTCACCCACAGCAGCGGGCCTTTTTCCAGATCGAACTGGGTGCGCGCCTCGTCCTCGCGGATCTGTTGCGCGCGGGCTTCACGCTCGTGGGCCGGCAGGTCGCTGATGTCGATCAGTTGCAGATTGAATTCAGGGGCGGCATCGACTTGTTGCAGCGCCACACCGTCGCGCTCGAAAAAGCGTGTGCGCAGGGATTCGTGGCGTTCGATCAGTTGCTGGAAGCTAGTACGCAGCGCGTCCTCGTCCAGTTCACCACGCAGACGCAGGGCGCCGGGAATGTTGTAGGCGCTGCTTTGCGGGTCGAGTTGCCAGGTAATCCAGAGACGGTTTTGTGCCAACGATTGCGGCAGCGCCTCGTTGCGCGGCAAGCTGTTGATTGCGCCTTGAGCACTGCCGCCGTCCTGTTGCTGCTTCGCCACCGCAGCGGCGAACGCGGACAGGGTCGGGGCTTCGAACAACAGACGCAGGTTCAGCTCCAGCGCCAGCTCTTCACGCACCCGGGCGATCACTTGCGTGGCGGCAATCGAGTTGCCGCCGAGCAGGAAGAAGTGGTCGTCGGCATTGACTTGCTTGACGCTCAGTTGCTCGGCCCAGATCTTGCCGATCAGCGCTTCCAGCTCGGAAGCTGCCAGGGTCGATTCGCTACTTTGCACCTCGGCGCCCGGAAACACCGCGTAGCTGTCGAGGCTGCCATCAACCAGACGATTGCGGCACGCCGAGCGTTGCAGTTTGCCGCTGGATGTCTTCGGCAACGCGCCCGGATTGAGCAGCACCACCACGCTCGGCGCTTCTTGATACGCTTCGGCAACTGCTTGGCGAATGGCTTTGATCAGCGCTTCGGGCGGGAGGATTTTCTGCACGCTGCGGCTGATTTCCGCGGCGATGCCAATGCCTTCTTCGCCGTCCTGATTGACCGCAAATGCCGCGACACGCCCCTTGCGCACCACCTCCACTTCGTTCTCGACCGTCTTTTCGATGTCCTGCGGATACAGGTTGTGGCCACGCACGATCAGCATGTCTTTCAAGCGGCCAGTGATGAACAGCTCACCGTCGCGAATGAAGCCCAGATCGCCAGTGCGCAGCCAGGTGCGGCCGGCGTGCTGGACGAAGGTCCTGGCGCTGGCCTCGGGGTTGCGCCAGTAGCCGTGAGCGATGCTCGGGCCGGCGGCCCAGACTTCGCCGACCGCATTGTCATTGAGTTCTTGCAGGCTGCTCGGATCGACGATCAGCACCGCATGTTCCGGCTGGCTGATGCCGCAACTCATGATCGGACTGCCGTCGCCCGGCTCGGCGCGATTTTGCGCCAGCGCCAGATCGTCGACACGCAGCGCAGGAATGCCCGTGCCACGCGGTGTGCCGGCAACAAACAGGGTCGCCTCGGCCAGACCGTAGGACGCCATGAAGCTGTCTTCGCTGAAGCCGCACGGGGTGAACTTCTCGGCGAAGCGCTCAAGGGTGTCGAGACGGATCGGTTCGGAGCCGGAATAGGCCACGCGCCAGCGGCTCAGGTCGAGGCGCTCCAGTGCCGATTCGCTGACCCGCTCGCTGCACAGACGGTAAGCGAAATCCGGGCCGCCGCTGATGGTGCCGCCGTATTGACTGATCGCTTCAAGCCAGCGCAACGGCCGACCGAGGAAGTACGCCGGCGACATCAGGATGCACGGCACGCCGCTGAAGATCGGCTGCAGCAGGCCGCCGATCAGGCCCATGTCGTGGTACAGCGGCAACCAGCTGACGATCACGTCGTCAGGGTTCATGTCGATACCGAAACCGTGGCGGATCAGCAGCTCGTTGGCTACCAGATTGCCGTGGCTGACCTGCACGCCCTTGGGCAGTGCGGTGGAGCCGGAGGTGTATTGCAGGAAGGCGATGTGGTCTTGCGGCAGGGTCGGTTCAATCCAGTTCTCGGCCAGTGCGCTGTCGAGCGTATCGACGCACAGCAGCGGCGGCGCGCCTTCGATTTGCTGCAAGGCATCGCGCAGGTCGGCGCTGGTCAGCAGCAGACGCGGTTCGGCGTCGGCAATGATCGACAGCAGGCGTTCCTGATGATGACGACGAGCGGATTCCGGAGGATAGGCCGGCACCGCGATCACCCCGGCGTACAGGCAACCGAAGAACGCCGCGACGTAATCCGGGCCGCTGGGGAACAGCAGCACCGCGCGATCGCCGAATTCAGCCTGAGCCTGCAATGCGGCCGCGATAGTGCGCGCACGTTGATCCAGTTCGCGGTAACTGAGCACCACGCCCTGCTCCTCGGTTTCGGCGAGAAAGCGCAGGGCCAGTTGATCCGGAGTCAGCGCCGCCCGGCGCTGGAGGGCTTGGACCAGGGTGCTGGGGAGTTCGAACGCGTCGGTCATGAGGTTTCCTGCCTGAATTCGGCTTGCTAGTGGAATCGAGTTGCTGCGTTACGCCGGTCGAGGGCGTACAGAGCGCGGTCTGTGCCGACCGTGCGAGGCTTCGGAATGCTGTCTGGCCGGGGCTGCGTACCCGAAACCATTCACCAATGAGAACGGATGACAACTTGAAATAATTAGTCGGCAGGCTGGATCGCCAATCGGGCCGGGGTGTGGCGGTGTGTCGCAGTTCTCGATTCGCACTTTTGTGGAGCATTACTTCTCTTTCTCAATTGACAATCATTATCATTCAACATAATTTGTCGCTCGATGTGTAGGACGGCCCCGTCCCCCAGGCGTCCCACTAACCTATTGGCAGCAAGGTGATTTCCATGACGGAACAAGTATCCACAAGCAGGTGCGATTCACCGCTACTTCAAGCCTTCGTCGACAATCGACTGATTCTGGTGAAGATTGCAGCCCGCATTACCGGCTGCCGTTCGCGCGCAGAAGACGTGGTGCAGGATGCGTTCTTCCGGCTGCAATCAGCCCCACCGATCACATCGTCGATCAAGGCTCAGTTGAGCTACCTGTTCCAGATCGTGCGCAACCTCGCCATCGATCACTACCGCAAACAAGCCCTGGAGCAGAAATATTCAGGCCCCGAAGAGGAAGGGTTGAATGTGGTCATCCAAGGCGCTTCGCCGGAAACCTCGCACATCAATTTCTCGACGCTGGAACATATCGCCGACGCGCTGACTGAACTGCCCAGCCGCACCCGCTACGCTTTCGAGATGTACCGTCTGCACGGTGTGCCGCAAAAGGACATCGCCAAGGAACTCGGCGTCTCGCCGACCCTGGTCAACTTCATGATTCGCGATGCGCTGGTGCACTGCCGCAAGGTGTCGGGCAGTCGTGGGGATGCGGCCTCGATGGGTCGTCGCTAAACACGGTTCACCGCAAAAAAAAGATCGCAGCCTTCGGCAGCTCCTACATGAAATGTAATCCCCTGTAGGAGCTGCCGAAGGCTGCGATCTTTTGCTTTTACGCCAACCTGCACCAATCAAAAAACCGCTCACGCCCCAGAATCATCAACGCCGCACGCTTGTGCGGAAAGTCGAATTCCTTCTCGCAGTGGAAGCACTGATTCTGCATGTGGCCGATCATCTTCGCGTTATCGGCCCGCGGTTCGGCAACCACGCGCTGGGTACGCGGATCGTCCAGAAACAGGTAATGCACCAGCGCCGACAGCCAGCTCGCGACTTTATGCGGGCCTCGGTGATTTTCCTCGCCTACCAGCATGTGAATGCCGCGATCGTAGTTGTCGGCATCGTAGAACGGCGCGATACGATCTTCCTTGGCCCAATAGGCTTCGAAGTAGGCAAACGGCTGATCATCGAAACAGCCGATCAAGGTCAACGTGTGCGGATCGGCATCGAGCTTGCTCAGGTATTCGCGATGCTGCTCAAGGCTGCCCTCCTCCTGCCAGAAACTGGCGACCCGCGGACTGTTCTGCCAGCGATTGAATCGCGCCAGATCCTGCTCGATCTCCACCGTACGCAGGGAAATCCACGCCCCCAGACGCGTATCGAAGCGTCGATAGACCTCGCCGCGCGGCTTCACCGGGCGCAGCGGGTGGCGCTTGCCATTGCTGATCACCATTTGTTGCGGATAACTGCCGGTCAGCGAGGTGCCGAGCCATGGTTGCGGCAGTTGCCAGAACAACGTGCGTTCGCAACGGTACTCACCGGCCACCTCGGTGCTGACTAGCAGACCGCTGAGCAAGGCTTCGGTGGGTGGCTGATCCAGTTGCCAGATCAATTGCTGGCACTGCGGATCACGGGCAAACAGCCAGTAACAGGCCGCCCACAGCGCCTGTCCCACGGGCAGCGCATAACGCTCGTCGAGCTGGATCGGGCCTTGGGTCTGGCGATCCAGGCGCAGACGGATCAGCGGCTGCCCATCCAGGCTCAGGCACAGGCGGCTTTCGGTGGCGTCGGCTACCAGTTCGCTGCCCGAAGGCAAGGCCAGGGCAGTCAGGTCATTCAGATTGGACATGGGTCGGGCTCACGATAATCGTCGACAGTTCAACGATGGGACGTGAGCCGAGAGCGGAAATTTAGCCGCACGGGTGAAAATCGATCAGGGATGCGCCACCGGCACCACGGCAATTTTGTAGGGATCAAAGATTTTCAGCATCTGGCCGTTGTCACGCAAACCCTGCAACAGTTTGCCGAAGGCTTCGCCGGTGATCGGCGCGGTCGGACGCAGAATGGCGTAGTGATGGTAGATCTGATCGATGCGCTGCGATACCAACAGCTCGTCTTTGACCTTTTCGTTGCGCCTCAGATAATCGAACAGGTATGAGCGCGTCACCAAGGCAATGTCGGCCCGCCCGCGCAGGACCATCAGCAGGTTGCTGTCGTGGGAATAGGTCAGTGTCGCGTTGAACGTATCAGCAAGGAATTTGGGGTCGGCGTTGAAGTTGGCGAACTCGTAGTGATAACCGCTGTACAACGCCAGACGCTTGCCCTTGAGATCGGCGAAAAAGTTCTCCTGACGACCGTCCTTACGTTGCGCGACGAAAATCTCGGCATCTTCCAGGCCCATATCGACCGTGGCGTGTGGAATGTCCTTCCAGCCCCACTCCGGGTTTTCAAAAATCGCCATGTCGGTGCGACCTTCCTTCAGATCGCCGAAGCGCCGGGGAATCGAGGTCGGCACCAGGACAAACTGATAATCCGTCTGCAACGCATTGAGCGCTTCGACCAATTCCGGCAGCAGCCCGGTATCGGCACCGCTTTCCGGGCGGATGGTGTAAGGCGGAAAGTGTGCCGCGCCCACTCGAACCAGTTGCGCCGCCTGCGCAGGCAACCCTGAAAATGCCGTCAGCGCGACGAGTACCAGACCCGTGGCCGTCCGAATTGGCGAAGACTTCAAAACACCCCACTCCCCGAAAAAATACCGATCAATGCATTCAAGCTAGGCGGTTTCGCCCAGTTAGCCAGTTTCCCGGCCAGTCAAAAAGCGCAGTCAACGCTCTTCAAGCACCAGAATCAGCGCTTCATCGGCCAGTTGATCGAGGCTCAGACTGCCGCCGGCACGGAACCAGGTGGTGGTCCAGGACAACGCGCCAGTGAGAAAACGTCGGGTTACAAATACATCGCCACGGATGAAGCCGGCCTCCTTGGCTTCGCCCAGCACCTGCAACCAGATGTCTTCGTAGACATCGCGCAATGCCAGCACTTTGGCTTGACCGTCTTCGGATAGCGAGCGCCATTCGTAGACCAGCACCGCCATGGCTTCGCCACTACCGCCCATGATCGACTGCAACTCGCAGCGAATCAGCGCCAGTACCCGCTCGCGCACGTCTGTCGCTTCAGCCAGCGCGGCGCGCATCAGGGCGGTGTTATAGCGGATGGTCTCCTCCATCACCGCGCGGAGGATTTCATCCTTGCTTTTGAAGTGATGAAAAATACTCCCGGACTGTATCCCCACCGCCCCGGCCAGATCGCGCACGGTGGTGCGTTCATAGCCTTTATTGCGAAACAGGTGAGCGGCCACTTGCAGCAGTTTGCCGCGAGCACTGTCGGGGTCGGTCAGCTGGCTCTGGTCGATCAGTTCGCGCATGACCCTCAGGGCTTTTTGCTCGTCCACCCGTTCTCTCCTACAGTCGATCAGTCTGTTGCCCCCTGAACACGCAGGGTTGCGCGC
>NZ_QAIK01000120.1:52129-53184 GCF_003061005.1 Pseudomonas sp. HMWF021
ACTTCTGTCGCAGGTTCCTGAACCGGAGATCAGCATGCCAACCACCGTCCGCATCGGATGCGCCAGCGCATTCTGGGGAGACACCTCAACCGCCGCCGCACAGCTTGTAGCCGGTGGACGCCTGGATTATCTGGTGTTCGATTACCTGGCCGAGATCACGATGTCGATCATGGCCGGTGCGCGCATGAAAGACCCGCACGCCGGGTTCGCCGGCGACTTCATCGAAGTGCTCGCGCCGTTGCTGCCGCGACTGGCTGAACAGAAGATTCGCGTCATCAGCAACGCTGGCGGGATCAATCCAAAGGCCTGTGCCACCGCGCTGCAAGCGGCCTGCGACAAGGCCGGAGTTTCACTGAAAATCGCTGTGCTGCTGGGCGATGACCTGCAACCGCAATTCAAGCAACTCGCCGCTCAAGACATCCACGAAATGTTCAACGGCGCGCCGCTGCCACCAATGTGCGTTTCCACCAACGCCTATCTTGGCGCCCCGGGCATTGCCGAGGCTTTGCGCCTGGGCGCCGACATCGTCATCACCGGGCGAGTGGTCGACAGCGCGGTGGTCAGCGCGGCGCTGGTGCATGAATTCGGCTGGGCGTGGCACGACTACGACAAACTGGCCCAGGCCGCGCTGGCCGGGCACATCATCGAATGCGGCGCGCAATGCACCGGCGGCAATTTCACCGATTGGCGCGACGTGCCGGATTACGCACACATCGGTTTTCCCATCGTCGAAGTCAGCGCCGACGGCCAGTTCATCGTCAGCAAGCCCGAAGGCTCCGGCGGCCTCGTCACGCCACTGACCGTCGGCGAGCAGATGCTCTACGAAATCGGTGACCCGCAGGCCTACCTGTTGCCGGACGTGGTCTGCGATTTCACCCAGGTCAAACTGCAGCAACAGGGCAAAAACGCTGTGCATGTGCACGGTGCCAAAGGCTTGCCACCCAGCGATAAATACAAGGTCAGCGCCACGTACCCGGACGGTTTTCGCTGCACCGCCAGTTGCCTGATCGCCGGCATCGATGCGGTGGACAAGGCGCGGTGCGTCAGTCAGGCAA
>NZ_QAIK01000121.1:0-56450 GCF_003061005.1 Pseudomonas sp. HMWF021
TCAGGGATTTCTGCAGCCAGCGCGGGTGGGCGGTGCGCACCACCGGATCACGCTCAAGTTCGGCGAAAATCGTCTCGCTTTCACGCTGGGCGTTGCGCAGCACGGCGTTGAGCAAACCCTTGGCCCACGGCTTTTTCAGCTTGTCGGCGCAACCGACGGTTTCGCCGATGGCCGCGTGCGGCGGCACGCGGGTGTAGAGCAATTGATAGAGACCGACCAGCAGCAAGGCCTCGACATCGGCGTCGGCAGCCTTGAACGGTTTCTGCAGAAGCTTTTCCGCCAGCGCCGACAGCCGTGGCTGCCAGCGCGCGGTGCCAAACGCCAGATCCTGGGTGAAGCCGCGATCGCGGTCTTCGACCTTGTCCAGTTGCGTCGGCAGGGAGCTGTTCAGTGAAGCCTTGCCGCTGAGCACGGCGGCGAGTGCCTTGGCGGCGGCCAGACGCGGGTTCATTGCGCGTCCACCGCTGCACCCAACACAGTGCCGACGGCGAATTTCTCGCGGCGGCTGTTGAACAGGTCGCTGAAGCTCAGTGCCTTGCCGCCGGGCAATTGCAGACGGGTCAGGCACAGCGCCTGCTCACCGCAGGCGACGATCAGGCCGTCCTTGCTGGCGCCGAGGATTGCACCCGGTGCGCCTTTGCCGTCAGCCAGCGTCGCGGCCAGCACTTTCAGCGCTTCACCGTTGAGGGTGCTGTGGGTGATCGGCCATGGGTTGAAAGCACGGACGAGACGCTCCAGCTCAACCGCCGGACGGCTCCAGTCGAGGCGCGCTTCGTCCTTGTTCAGTTTGTGGGCGTAGGTGGCGAGTTCGTCGTTCTGCGCTTCGCCTTCGAGGGTTCCGGCGGCCAGGCCGGCAATCGCCTGCACCACGGCGGGCGGGCCCATTTCGGCGAGACGGTCGTGCAGCGTGCCGCCGGTGTCGTCGGCGCTGATCGAGGTCACGACCTTGAGCAGCATTGGCCCGGTGTCGAGGCCTGCCTCCATGCGCATCACGGTCACGCCGCTTTCGGCATCACCGTGTTCCACGGCGCGCTGGATCGGCGCCGCACCGCGCCAGCGTGGCAGCAGCGAGGCGTGGCTGTTGATACAGCCCAGACGCGGAATATCCAGCACCGCTTGCGGCAGGATCAGGCCGTAGGCGACCACCACCATCAAGTCAGGTTGCAGTGCGGCGAGTTCAGCCTGAGCGTCAGCGTTGCGCAGGGTCGGAGGCTGCAACACCTGGATATTATTTTCCAGGGCCAACTGTTTGACCGGGCTCGGCATCAGTTTTTGCCCGCGACCGGCCGGACGATCCGGTTGGGTGTAGACCGCAACGATCTCGTAAGGGCTGTTCAGCAGGGCCTTGAGGTGTTCGGCGGCGAACTCGGGGGTGCCGGCAAAAACGATGCGCAGTGGCTCAGTCATGAAGGAGTCTCACAAAAAGAAAAAGGCTTGCCGCAGCAAGCCTTTGAAGGGGGGCATCAAGCGTTCTGGCGGTGGAGCTTTTCCAGTTTCTTCTTGATCCGGTCGCGTTTGAGCGTGGACAGGTAATCGACGAACAACTTGCCGTTGAGGTGATCGCATTCGTGCTGGATGCACACCGCGAGCAGGCCTTCGGCGACCAGTTCGTAAGGCTGGCCGTCGCGGTCCAGCGCCTTGATCTTGACCTTCTGCGGGCGGTCGACGTTTTCGTAGAAACCCGGCACCGACAGGCAACCTTCCTGGTACTGATCCATCTCGTCGGTCAGCGATTCGAACTCGGGGTTGATGAACACCCGGGGTTCGGTGCGGTCTTCGGAAAGGTCCATCACGACGATACGTTTGTGCACGTTGACCTGAGTCGCGGCAAGGCCGATGCCCGGCGCTTCATACATTGTTTCAAACATGTCATCGACCAACTGACGCACTTCGTCGTCCACTACAGCCACAGGCTTGGCGATAGTACGCAGACGCGGGTCCGGGAATTCGAGGATGTTTAAAATGGCCATAGGCTGATTGCTGCACGTATTGAGTAAAGTCGGGTCGATGGCCTGGCAGGTCCGAAGATGCAGGCTACCGTTGTGAAGCGTAGCCAATGCAATTTGCACCAGCGAGCCACGGGGGCTCTGACGGTTCACGCGAACGCACATGATAAAGGGATTCGCTGCATGAGGAAAACACTACTCGCCCTGCTGCTTCTGGCTTCGGCCACGGCTGCGCAAGGGCAAGTGCAACTCAGGGATGGTTTTCCACAGCAATACACGGTGGTTTCAGGGGACACACTCTGGGACATTTCCGGCAAATACCTGCGCGAGCCCTGGCAATGGCCACAGCTGTGGCGGGCCAATCCGCAAATTGAAAACCCCAACCTGATCTATCCCGGCGACACGCTGACGCTCAGTTACGTCAACGGCCAGCCGCAGCTGACCCTCAACCGCGGCGAATCACGGGGCACCATCAAGCTGTCGCCACGCATCCGCACCAGCCCCGTGGCCGAGGCGATTCCGAGCATTCCGCTGAAATCGATCAACAGTTTCCTGCTGAGCAACCGCATCGTCGACAAGGTCGAGGACTTCGACAAGGCGCCGTACATCGTCGCCGGCGATGCCGAACGCGTGCTCAGCGGCACCGGCGACCGGATCTTCGCCCGTGGCCATTTCGACCCGAATCAGCCGGTGTACGGCATCTTCCGTCAGGGCAAGGTCTACACCGACCCGCAGACCAGGGAGTTCCTCGGGATCAACGCCGACGACATCGGTGGCGGTGAAATCGTCGCCACCGAAGGCGACGTCGCCACCCTCGCCCTGCAACGCACGACCCAGGAAGTACGCCTCGGCGATCGTTTGTTCAGCGGCGAAGAGCGTTCGATCAACTCGACCTTCATGCCCAGCGCACCGGCCAGCCCCATCAACGGCCTGATCATCGACGTGCCGCGCGGCGTCACGCAGATCGGCGCGATGGACGTGGTCACCCTGAACAAGGGCAAGCGCGACGGTCTGGCTGAAGGCAACGTGCTGGTGGTGATGAAGACCGGAGAAACCGTGCGCGACCGGATCACCGGGCAGCCACTGAAAATTCCTGACGAACGGGCCGGGTTGCTCATGGTGTTCCGCACCTACGACAAACTCAGTTACGGCCTCGTCCTCAATGCATCGCGCTCGCTGGCGGTGCTCGACAAGGTGCGAAATCCTTAGCAGGCTTAACAAGTTACCAACAGAGTTATCCACAGCTTGTCCCGAATGGTTCGGGACTTGTAACGATCAAGGATGATCCATGATGCTGTCTGCCTGTACGCCGGTTTCCCCTGCGGAACTGGACGCGCGTTTGCGCCTGCACCGCTTGCCGGAAATTGGCCCGAAACGTTTTGCCAAACTGCTCGAAGCCTTCGGCTCGGCGTCCAAAGCCATCAGTGCCCCGGCCAGTGCCTGGCGTGCGCTGGGCTTGCCGGCGGCATCTGCCGAGGCGCGGCGCAGCCCCGAAGTGCGCGATGGCGCCAGCCATGCGATGCGCTGGCTAGAGCATCCGCAGCAGTATTTGCTGATGTGGGATCAGCCGGATTACCCCGCGCTGCTGGCGCAGATTCCCGATCCGCCACCGCTGTTGTTCGTGGCCGGCGACCCGCTGATTCTGGAAAAACCGCAACTGGCGATGGTCGGCAGTCGCCGCGCTTCGCGCCCGGGGATGGACACCGCCGCGGCGTTTTCCCGCAGCCTCGCCGGGGCCGGTTTTGTTATCACCAGTGGTCTGGCGCTCGGTATTGATGCGGCCGCCCATCAAGCGGCGCTGGACGTCGGTGGGCAAACCGTCGGCGTACTCGGCACTGGCCTGGAAAATTTTTATCCACAGCGCAATCGGCGCTTGGCCGACGCCATGATCAACTCCGGCAGCGCGGTGCTTTCGGAGTTTCCACTGGACGCCGGGCCGACGGCCAGCAACTTCCCGCGGCGCAACCGGATCATCAGCGGTTTGTCCCTTGGTGTGCTGGTGGTCGAGGCGAGTGTCGCCAGCGGTTCGTTGATTACTGCAAGGCTGGCGGCGGAACAGGGGCGGGAGGTGTATGCGATTCCCGGTTCGATCCATCACCCCGGCGCCCGTGGTTGCCATCAGTTGATCCGGGACGGTGCGGTGCTGGTCGAAACCATCGAACACATCCTCGAAGCCCTGCGCGGCTGGCAGCATTTGCCGTTAGCCACAGACACGCCGGATACCGCGCATCCCTTGCTTGACCTGCTGCACGCCGCGCCGCACACCAGCGAGGCCTTGGTCGACAGCAGTGGCTGGGCGTTGCCCCGAGTTCTCGCGGCGCTCACCGAACTGGAAATGGACGGCCGCGCAGTGTGTGAAAACGGTCGCTGGCTGGCCAGGACACGCTAGGTTTTACAGGGAAGATCGGTAAACTGCGCAAAACCTGTTTGCGGAGAGTTTTTTCATGGTCAACAGTTGGCGTGTGCAACAAGCCGCACGAGAGATTCGCGCCGGGGCGGTGATTGCCTATCCAACCGAAGCCGTCTGGGGGCTGGGTTGCGACCCGTGGAACGAAGAGGCAGTGGATCGTCTGCTGGCGATCAAGAACCGTTCGGTGGACAAGGGGCTGATCCTGGTCGCCGACAATATTCGCCAGTTCGACTTCCTGTTCGAAGACTTCCCGCAAGAGTGGATCGACCGCATGGCCAGTACCTGGCCGGGGCCGAATACCTGGCTGGTGCCGCATCAGAACCTGTTGCCGGAGTGGGTCACGGGCGTGCACGACACCGTGGCGCTGCGGGTCAGCGATCATCCGCAGGTGCGTGATCTGTGCTCGATGGTCGGGCCGCTGATCTCGACCTCGGCCAACCCGCAGGGGCGGCCAGCAGCGCGCACGCGGTTGCGCGTCGAGCAGTATTTCCGTGGGCAGATCGATCTGGTGCTGGGAGGTCAGTTGGGCGGGCGCAAGAACCCGAGCCTGATTCGCGATCTGGCGTCTGGCAAGGTTGTGCGCCCGGCCTAGGACCGAGTCGCCTTATTCGCGAGCAAGCCCGCTCCCACAGGTTCGAGTACATCGAAGATCCCTGTGGGAGCGGGCTTGCTCGCGAATGGGCTGGTCAAGGCAACAGAATTGTCGAACCTGTCGTCCGGCGAGCCGACAACTCGGTCTGTGCCTTCGCCGCCTCGGCCAACGGATAGCGCTGGCTGATGTCCACTTTCAACTTGCCGCTGATGATCATCTCGAACAGCTCATCAGCCATGCGCTGCAGGTTCTCGGCGTTGTTGGCGTAAGTCGCCAGCGTTGGCCGGGTCACGTACAGCGAGCCCTTGGCCGAAAGAATTCCCAGATTGACTCCGTCCACTGCACCGGAGGCATTGCCGAAGCTCACCACCAGCCCGCGCGGCGCCGCGCTGTCGAGCGAGGTCAGCCAGGTGTCCTTGCCGACGCCGTCGTACACCACCGGGACTTTTTTGCCGCCGGTCAGCTCCAGCACCCGCTCTGCCACGTTTTCGTGGCTGTAGTCGATGGTTGCCCACGCGCCGTTGGCCTTGGCCAGCTCGGCTTTTTCCTTCGAACTGACCGTGCCGATCAGTTTCACGCCCAATGCCCTGGCCCATTGGCAGGCCAGCGAACCGACGCCCCCGGCGGCGGCGTGGAACAGAATGGTTTCGCCACCCTTGAGCTCATAGGTCTGGCGCAGCAGGTACTGCACGGTCAAACCCTTGAGCATCACCCCGGCAGCGGTTTCGAAGCTGATTTCATCCGGCAGCTTCACCAGATTGGCCTCGGGCAGGGTGTGCAATTCGCTGTAGGCGCCCAGCGGGCCGCTGCCATACGCCACGCGATCACCGACCTTGAATCGGGTGACGTCGCTGCCCACCGCGTCAACGATGCCGGCGCCTTCAGCGCCGAGGCCCGACGGTAGTGCTGGCGGTGCATACAGACCGCTGCGGAAATAGGTGTCGATGAAGTTCAGGCCGATCGCCTTGTTCGCCACCCGCACCTGATTCGGGCCGGGGGCGGCGGGTTGATAATCGACATACTCGAGCACTTCGGGACCGCCGTGGGCGCGGAACTGGATACGCTTTGCCATCTGCCTGCTCTACTTGGGTCGTTTGCGAGCCCCCTATCCAACTCCCCTGCTTGATCTTCGTCAACTGCGGCGCGCTTGCCTGCGGTGTTATGCTACGCGCCCATTTGCGCCGACCCCCGCCTGCGGGGCGCCCGCGTAGCTATGCCCTGATTCAAGGTGAAGCCATGACGACCCGCACCGACGCCGTAAAGGCCTATCTGCTCGACCTGCAAGACCGCATCTGCGCCGCACTGGAAAACGAAGACGGCGGCACGCGCTTCGTCGAAGACGCCTGGGCCCGGCCTGCCGGTGGTGGCGGTCGCACCCGGGTGATCGAAAACGGTACGGTGATCGAAAAGGGCGGCGTCAACTTTTCCCACGTGTTCGGCAGCGGTCTGCCGCCGTCGGCCAGCGCCCATCGTCCGGAACTGGCCGGGCGTGGCTTTGAAGCCCTCGGCGTGTCGCTGGTGATCCATCCGCACAACCCGCATGTGCCGACGTCCCACGCCAACGTGCGCTTTTTCATCGCCGAAAAGGAAGGTGAAGAGCCGGTCTGGTGGTTCGGCGGCGGCTTCGACCTGACCCCGTATTACGGCAACGAAGAAGACTGCATCCACTGGCACCGTGTCGCCGAGCAGGCCTGCGCGCCGTTCGGGCCGGACGTCTACCCACGCTACAAGGCCTGGTGCGACACCTACTTCCACATCAAGCATCGCCACGAGCCGCGCGGTATTGGCGGGCTGTTCTTCGATGACCTGAACGAGTGGGACTTCGACACCAGTTTCGCCTTCATGCGTGCCATTGGCGACGCCTACATCGACGCTTACCTGCCCATCGTTCAGCGCCGCAAGCACGATGCGTTCACCGCCAAGCAGCGCGAATTCCAGGAATTCCGCCGTGGCCGCTACGTCGAGTTCAATCTGGTCTACGACCGTGGCACGTTGTTTGGTCTGCAATCGGGCGGGCGTACCGAGTCGATCCTCATGTCGTTGCCGCCGCAAGTGCGCTGGGCCTATGACTTCAAGGCTGAACCCGGCAGCGAAGAAGCGCGCCTGACCGACTACTTCCTGCAAGACCGCGACTGGCTGGCTCAGGCCTGAGGACTGTTGATGGATCGTTATGTCGTTTTCGGTAACCCGATCGGCCACAGCAAGTCGCCGATGATTCACAAGCTGTTCGCCGAGCAGACCGGCCAGCGCCTCGACTACAGCACCTTGCTGGCGCCACTCGACGACTTTACTGGCTGCGCCACGGCGTTCTTCCAGGATGGTCGCGGCGCCAACGTCACGGTGCCGTTCAAGGAAGAGGCCTATCGCCTGGCGAACAGCCTGACCGCCCGGGCACAACGGGCCGGTGCGGTGAACACCTTGAGCAAACTGGCCGACGGCTCATTGCTCGGCGACAACACCGACGGCGCCGGGCTGGTGCGTGACCTGACGGTGAATGCCGGGTTCAGCCTGACCGGCAAACGCATTCTGCTGCTCGGGGCTGGTGGCGCAGTGCGTGGCGCGCTGGAGCCGTTGCTCGCGGAAAAACCGGCGTCGGTGATCATCGCCAACCGCACGGTGGACAAGGCTGAGCTGCTGGCCGAGTTGTTCTGTGATCTGGGGCCGGTATCGGCCAGCGGTTTCGACTGGCTGCAGGAGCCGGTGGACGTGATCATCAACGCCACCTCCGCCAGCCTCACCGGCGACGTGCCGCCGATAGCGCCGAGCCTGATCGAGCCAGGCCAGACCCTGTGCTACGACATGATGTACGGCAAGGAACCGACCGCGTTCTGCCGCTGGGCCAGTGAGCATGGCGCGGCGGTGTCGATGGATGGTCTGGGAATGTTGGCCGAGCAGGCGGCCGAGGCGTTTTTCCTGTGGCGTGGCGTGCGCCCGGACACGGCGCCGGTGCTGGCCGAATTGCGCCGCCAGTTGGCGGGTTGAAGGTCAAAAGATCGCAGCCTGCGGCAGCTCCTACATGGGGATGGCGTTCACCCTGTAGGAGCTGCCGCAGGCTGCGATCTTTTCAGTCCTCAAACCGGATCGGGCATTTCTCCGCCCCTTCCAGCTTCCTCAGTTCTTCCACCACCTGCGGTCGCGCCCGGCGCAGGGTCAGGCTGCGATCCTGACCCAGCAGGCGCCGCGCCTCCTGATGCAGCATCTCCACTCCCGAATAATCGATGAAGTTGATCTGCTGCGCCTCGATCACCACCCGCGCGCCATGCAGCCGTTGCAGGCGCACTTGCAGGTAATGGCTGGCGCCGAAGAAGATCGAGCCGCCGACCCGCAGCACATCGTCCTCGCCATCGCGCCAATGCTGCACCCGTGGTTGCGAGGTGCGCTTGAGATAAAAGAACAGCGACGCCAGCACCCCGGCGTAGATTGCCGTCTGCAATTCCAGCAGCAGCGTGGCAAGGCAGGTCAATGCCATGACCACGAACTCGGCGTGGCTGACCCGCAGCAACGAGCGGATCGCGCGATGATCCACCAGCCCCCAGGCGATCAACAGGATGCTCCCGGCCATGGCCGGAATCGGAATGTGCGAAATCAGCCCGGCGCCGAAAATCGCGAACAGCGCGACCCAGATCGCTGAAAACACCCCGGCCAGCGGTGAGCAGGCACCGGCCTCGTAACTCAGTCCCGAACGGGTGAACGAACCGGCGGACAACGAGCCGGAAAAGAACGCCCCGACGATGTTCGACAAACCCTGCGCACGGACTTCCTGATTGGCATCGAGCAACTGCTGGGAACGCGTGGCAATCGAACGGGCAATCGACAGGCTGGTGACCAGCCCGAGCATGCCCACCGCCACGGCACTCGGCAGCAGGCGCAGCACCAGATCCAGATCCAGCGGCAACCCGCTTAACGGTGGCAAGCGCCCGACAAAGGCGCTGACCCGATGTACGTGGCCGAACATCGACGGCCACAACCACACCAGCAGGCTGGCCAATACCAAGGTAATCAACAATGTCGGCCAGCGCGGCAGCAGTTGTTTGAGCACCACGCCCACCACCACTGTGGCTACGCCGAGCAGCAAAGAGGGGCTATCCACAGCTCTGAGGTGGTGCAGCAGATCCATCAGACTGGCCAGTGCCGTGGCTTTGGCCGGCAGATCCAGCCCCAGCAGATTGGGTAACTGGCCGATGGCAATCACCACCGCCGCACCGAGGGTGAAACCGAGCACCACCGAATGCGAGACGAAATTCACCAAAGCGCCGAAGCGCAGCAGGCCGAGCAGCCACTGAAAAATCCCCGCAAGAAAGCTCAGCAGCAGGATCAGCGTGATGTAGTCCTGTGACGCCGGCACAGCCAAGGGGCTGACGCTGGCATACAGCACAATCGAAATCGCCGCCGTCGGGCCGCAGATCAGATGCCAGGACGAACCCCACAGACAGGCGATCAGCACCGGGATGATCGCCGCATAGAGGCCATATTCCGGTGGCAGGCCGGCGATCAGCGCGTAGGCGATCGACTGCGGCAGCGCGAGAATGGCACCGCTCAGGCCAACGACCAGATCCCGGCCGACGCTGGCGCGGGTTTGCCGCGGTAGCCAGGTCAGGAAGGGGAAGAGTGAGTGGCGACTGGGCAGGGCCATGGGTCCTCGCGGTTGAGTTTTGCGAAAGAGTAACAGGGTAAAACTGGTGGGAGCGGGCTTGCTCGCGAATGCGCTGTATCAGCCAGCATTGATGGTGATGACCCACCTCATTCGCGAGCAAGCCCGCTCCCACAGGAGATAACGGTGATGCGATCTTTTTTCTGGGATCAGAGTTTGGCCTTCACCGCAGGCAAAGCATCCTTGCCATCCAGCGTCTTCACCCCATCCAGCCACTTGTCCAGCACCGCCGGATTGGCCTTGATCCACGCCTTCACCGCATCGGCATTGCTGACTTTCTTGTTCACCACCTCGGCCATGATGCTGTTCTCCATGTCCTGGGTGAACGCCAGGTTGGTCAGCAACATGCCCACATTCGGGCAGGCCTCGGCGTAGCCTTTGCGGGTCAGGGTGTAGACGCTGCCAGTGTCGCCGAAGTATTTCTCGCCGCCCTTGAGGTAATGCATCTTCAGCTGCACGTTCATCGGGTGCGGGGTCCAGCCGAGGAAGGTGACGAATTTCTGTTTCTTCACTGCCCGCGAGACTTCGGCGAGCATCGCCTGTTCGCTGGATTCGATCAGCTTCCACTGGCCGAGGTCGAAGTCGTTCTTCTTGATGATTTCCTGCAGCGAAATGTTCGCGGGCGCACCGGAACCGATGCCGTAAATCTTTTTCTCGAACTTGTCGGCGTATTTGTTCAGGTCGGCAAAGTTATGCACACCGGCGTCCCATACGTAGTCGGGCACCGCCAGGGTGAACTCGGTGCCGTCGAGATTCTTCGCCAGTTGCGTGACGTCACCGGTGGCGACGAACTTGTCGTAAAAACCCTGCTGCGCCGGCATCCAGTTACCAAGGAACACATCCACCTGACCGTCCTTCAAACCGCCGAAGGTGATCGGCACCGCGAGGGTGTCGACCTTGGCCTTGTAGCCCATGCCGTCCAGCAGAAACCCGGTGATGGCGTTGGTCGCGGCAATGTCGCTCCAGCCAGGATCAGCCATTTTCACCGTTTCGCAGCTTTGCTCGGCAAATGCCGAAGCGCTGCCCAGGGCCAGCAGGCCAATCGTCAGTGCTGTGGATAACTTGCGCATGGACTTCCCCTTACATTATTGGTTTTGGCAGGGTTGTGGATAACGGGCCTTGCGCTCCAGATCGTCGAGGTCGATGTGGTTGCGCATGTACTGCTGACTGGCATCCACCAGCGGCTGGTGATCCCAGCTCTTCAGCTTGCCGATGGTCAGGGCATCGGCGACAAAACGCCGGCGGCGCTGACTGCCGAGCACTTCGCGGTGAATCGCCGGGATGTCCCACTTGGCCCGGGCTTCGGTGAGAAAATCGTCGAACAGCTGGCGATGTTGCGGCGACTGGCTGAGTTCTTCGAGCTCACGCGGATCGTTATGCACATCGAAGAGTAGGCACGGGTCGCTTTCACTGTAGATAAATTTGTAGGCGCCGCGACGGATCATCATCAGCGGGCTAACCGTGCCTTCGGCCATGTATTCGCCGAACACTTCGTCATGACCGCCCTGCCCTTGCAGGTGTGATAACAGCGAACGGCCATCCAGCGGCAGACCCGGCTCCAGCGTGCCGCCGGCCAGTTCGACGAAGGTTGGCA
Organism: Pseudomonas sp. HMWF021; assembly: GCF_003061005.1. GTDB lineage: Bacteria > Pseudomonadota > Gammaproteobacteria > Pseudomonadales > Pseudomonadaceae > Aquipseudomonas. The sequence continues at coordinate 11,194 of NZ_QAIK01000121.1, forward strand.
ACAGGTCGGCGGTGGACACTGCCGCGCTAACCCGGCCGGCAGCGAACTGCCCTGGCGCACTGATCAGCAGCGGCACCCGTGCGGCCATCTCGAACCAGTGCATTTTGTACCAGAGGCCCTTCTCTCCCAGCATGTCGCCGTGGTCGCCGGAGAATACGATGATGGTGTCATCGATCAGCCCGGTATCTTCGAGGGTTTGCAGGAGTTTGCCGACGTTGGCGTCGATATAGCTGCAAGCGCCGAAGTACGCCCGCCGTGCATCGCGGATCTTATCCACAGGCACTGGCTTGTCCCACAGGTCGTAGACCTTGAGCAGGCGTTGCGAATGTGGATCGAGGGAATGTTGATCCGGAGTGGTAGGCAACGGGATTTCGCCGTCGTCGTACAAATCCCAGAAGGCCTTGGGAATCGTGTACGGGTCGTGTGGGTGCGTCATCGACACGGTCAGGCAGAACGGCTGGTCGCCGTCCTCGCGAATGTGATCGAACAGGTATTGCTGGGCCTTGAACACCACCTCTTCATCGAAGTCGAGCTGGTTGGTGCGCACGCACGGCCCGGCCTGCAGCACCGAGGACATGTTGTGATACCAACTGGGACGCACATCCGGCTCGTCCCAGTTCACCGCCCAGCCGTAGTCGGCCGGGTAGATGTCGCTGGTCAGGCGTTCTTCATAACCGTGCAACTGATCCGGGCCGCAGAAATGCATCTTGCCCGACAGCGCGGTGCGGTAGCCGAGGCGGCGCAGGTAGTGGGCGTAGGTCGGAATGTCGGCGGGGAAATCGGCGGCGTTGTCGTAGGCGCCAATCTTGCTCGGCAACTGGCCGCTGACCAGAGTGAAACGCGACGGTGCGCACAGCGGACTGTTGCAGTAAGCGGCATCGAACACCACGCCTTGGGCGGCGAGGCGTGAAAGATTCGGCAGTTTGATCGGCGACGGGCCGTAAATTGGCAACATTGGCGCGGCCATTTGATCGGCCATGATGAAAAGAATGTTCTTGCGCTTCATGTGATCGCGGCATTCCATAGTGAATATTTATGCGACATTGCTGCGATCGAGCATGGAGTCCATGCCCTGTCCGGTAAAGCCCGCGCCGGACAATGACTAGGATAAGCACAGCTTATGTATGAGGCCCTCGGCAATCTGTCCCTCGACCTGTTGCGTGCCTTCGAAGCGGCGGCGCGTCATCGCAGCTTTACCGCCGCCGCTGTGGAGCTGGGCACCACGCAGCCAGCGATCAGCCAGCAGATCAAGCGTCTGGAAGAACAGCTTGGAGCACGGCTGTTTGACCGGATCTATCGCGGCATCGAACTGACTGAGGGCGGAGCGATCCTGTTCGAGCAGATTCAGCTCGGTTTGCAGCATATCGACGCAGGGTTGAGCGCGATCAGTACGCAACAGCAACATGAAGTATTGCAAGTCGCCACCGATTTCGCTTTCGCCGCCTACTGGCTGATGCCGCGCCTGCACCGCTTTCATGAAGCCAACCCGAACGTCGATGTCAGCCTGGTCACCAGCGAGCGCAACCACAACATGCTACGCACCGACATCGACGTGGCGGTGCTGTTTGGTGACGGCCGATTCAAACAGGGCGAGAGCCATTGGCTGTTCAGCGAAGAAGTGTTTCCAGTGTGCAGCCCGCAACTGCTCAAGGGCCGCACCCTGCCCTTGCCTGCTCAGGCGTTGCTGGAGTTTCCATTGCTGCACTTGCGCGGGGAAAACAGCAGCAACTGGTTTGACTGGAGCGGTCTGTTTCGCGAACTGGGCATCAACACGCCGCCGGCGCCGGGGCAATTGCGTTTCGACAATTACACGCTGCTGATTCAAGCGGCGATTGGCGGCCAGGGTGTGGCCATCGGCTGGCGGCACCTTGTGGATAACTTGCTGACCCAGGGCTTGCTCTGTCGGCCTGTCGCCGAGACCACGTTGTCGCGCCTGGGTTATTACGTGGTGTTGCCGCAACGCAAACGCCGGGGGGCGTTGATTCAACAGTTTGTCGACTGGCTGATGGCCGAGCAGGCGAGCAGTGCCGAGTCCCTCGCCGGAGTGGCATTGCCGTCGATTGCGGTGTGAACAGCAAAAGCAACTCCCTGTAGGAGCTGCCGCAGGCTGCGATCTTTTACGTACCCGACGTCGCCACAAAATTCACATGCTGCCCCACATGCAGGTTCAACCGCAGCTCATCGGCAATCCCCACCGCAACGCGGTTCAGCCGTTCCAGCGGCTCCGCCAGCCCCGGCTCGAGATTGCCGCCCACCTGACTGAAATGTTCGATGGTCAGCCCCGCCACGCCGTGCGGCGCATTCACCAGCGTCCACTGCAGCGGGCTGCTTTGCAGGGCTTCGCGGATTTCTTCGGCGGCGTGGCGTTGCAGCCCGTCGTCCAGTTCCAGCTCGTCGAGCACGGCAAAATTGCCCACCAGAAACAGCCGTGAAACGTTGGCTGCCTGCAGACCATCCACCAACGCATCGACGGCCAGCACCTGTTCCACCGGCCCCAGCACCACCGATCTTTCCACATGATCGCTGCTGAACGGCAGGCCCGGCGCATCCAGCAGGCAGATCACCGCCGAGCTGCCCGCTACGCTTTGCTTGACCCGCTCGGCGTCAAACAGATCGCCGCTTTTGGTGCGCAGGCCCGGACGTGGCGCGAGCACATTCAAATCGTCGAGAATCGCGATGACTTCGTGCTGGCGCCGCAGCAATTCAGCCATCAACGCACCGCCCAGGCTGGCCATGGCACCATAGAGCACCACTTTCACCGTCGGGGTTTCGGCATTTTTCATGGCTGAGCTCCTGTTCCTGTCATATGGCGTGTGACCTACAGGAAACGGCGAGGGTTCGAATTCGATTCAGAGGCTTGCAACATGCACACGATCAAGGGCTATCACGCCCATATCTATTACGACGCGAACACGATTGCTCAGGCCCGGACCTTGTGCGAACAGGCTAAGCAGTTGTTCCCGGTGCAGATGGGCCGGATGCACGAACGACCGGTCGGCCCGCACCCGGACTGGAGCTGCCAACTGGCGTTCGGCCCGGAGCTGATCGGCGAGGTGCTGCCGTGGCTGGCGCTCAATCGCAAGGGCCTGGTGGTGTTCCTCCACCCGGATACCGGCGATGACTTGCTCGATCACACCGAACATGCGATCTGGATGGGCGCGATGCGGCCGCTGGATCTGTCTATTTTTTAATCAAAGCGTTTCTTGCGGCTCGCCCGGCAGATGTTCGTCCAGATGCAACCAGAGCAACTGGCTGTCGGTCCAGATATGGCGCTCGGCCGGCGCCCGCTCCGGGTGATCCAGCGTGGCGATGGTCACATCGATGCTTTCGGGACTGAGTTGCGTCACCAACGCCAACTGCGCGCCACACCGCGGACAGAAATACCGCGCGCAACTGCCCGATGAGTCATAGCGCGAAGGCACCCCGGCCAGCCACTGAAAGCTGGCCGCCGGAATCGTGATCCACGTGGTAACGATCCCGCCGCTGACCTTGCGGCAGATCGAGCAGTGGCAGTGGGCGATGTCGTTCAATGGCCCGCTGAACTGATAGCGAATATGTCCGCAATGGCAGCCACCGCTGTGCACCTCTCCCATTTCCCGCCCTCCCGTGCCCGATTTTATTGACTCTAGCCGCATCCGACGGTCGGTTGGTCATTCGCCCGAAGCTTTCGTCAGCGAAAGCTGGCTGAAAGGTTGCCCGATTAGGATCGCCGCCACTACCGGCAACAGACCGGTTGGCCGATGCGTGTGATTGCTCGCACCACAGGCCCAATTAACAACAACAATGGTGATTCTGATGTCCTCTGTAGCCCGCCTTCTCGCTGAAACTCCGCCCGTACGTCTCGTGCTTCCCGTTCTGCGCTGATCCCTTCCGATCCGCTCACTCAATTAGCCGCGCTACGTCTGGAGTAATCCCATGCTGACTTTCCTTGGCTTCGCCATGGTCATCACGTTCATGTTCCTGATCATGACCAAGCGCCTGTCTGCGCTGATCGCCCTGATCATCATCCCGATACTGTTCGCCCTGTTCGGTGGTTTCGCGCCGAAGATCGGCCCGATGATGCTCGAAGGCATCACCAAGCTTGCGCCGACCGGCGTGATGCTGATGTTCGCCATTCTGTACTTCGCCCTGATGATCGACTCCGGCCTGTTCGACCCGGCCGTGCGCAAGATCCTCAAACTGGTCAAGGGCGACCCGTTGAAAGTTTCGGTCGGTACCGCCGTGCTGGCGCTCGTTGTCTCCCTCGATGGTGACGGCGCGACCACTTACATGATCTGCGTGGCCGCCATGCTGCCGCTGTACAGCCGCATCGGCATGAGCCCGCGGATCATGGCCGGTCTGATCATCCTCGCCGGTGGCGTGATGAACATGACCCCGTGGGGTGGCCCGACCGCCCGTGCCGCCAGTGCGCTGCATGTCGACCCGTCGGACATCTTCGTGCCGATGATCCCGGCGATGGCCGCCGGTGTAGTGGCGATCCTGATCATTGCCTACTTCTACGGCAAACGTGAACGTGCGCGTCTGGGCGAGCTGCACCTGATCGGCGACGAAATCGATCACAGCGAAATCAGCGTCTCGCAGTTCCCCGATGCCCGCCGTCCGAAGCTGATCTGGTTCAACGGCCTGCTGACCCTGGCGCTGATGTGCACGCTGATCGCCGGCCTGCTGCCGCTGCCGGTGCTGTTCATGGTGGCGTTCAGTATCGCGATGATCGTCAACTACCCGTGCCTGCAAATGCAGAAGGACCGCGTTGCGGCCCACGCCGGCAGCGTGCTGTCGGTGGTCAGTCTGATTTTCGCTGCGGGTATCTTCACCGGTATCCTGTCCGGAACCGGCATGGTCGACGCCATGTCGAAAAGTCTGCTGGCAGTGATTCCGGACTTCCTCGGCCCGTACCTGGCCGTGATCACGGCGCTGGTGAGCATGCCGTTCACCTTCTTCATGTCGAACGACGCGTTCTACTACGGCGTGTTGCCGGTGCTTTCCGAGGCGGCCAGCCATTACGGCATCACCGCGGTGGAAATGGCCCGTGCCTCGATCGTCGGTCAGCCCGTCCACTTGCTCAGCCCGCTGGTTCCATCGACTTACCTGCTGGTGGCGCTGGCCGGTATCGAATTCGGCGATCACCAGCGCTTCACCCTGAAGTGGGCAGTGCTGGTCTGCCTGTGCATACTGGTGGCCGCCTTGCTGCTGGGGACGTTCCCGCTGTTCAGCACGTTGTAACGGCATTAACTCACCATGACGCCAGCTGCTTGCTGGCGTCATGGTTTAACACTCGCTCAAAGGAATACACATGGATTGGCTGACCAACCCCGAAATCTGGGTTGCCTTCTTTACCCTGACCGCCCTGGAAATCGTTCTGGGCATCGATAACATCATCATGATTTCGATCCTGGTCAGCCGCATGCCCAAGCACATGCAGCAGCGCACGCGGATCTTCGGCCTGGGCCTGGCGATGATCACGCGGATCCTGTTGCTGCTGTCGATCACCTGGGTCATGCGCCTCACCGCCGACCTGTTCGTGGTGTTCGGCCAGGGCATTTCCGGTCGCGACCTGATCCTGTTCTTCGGTGGCCTGTTCCTGCTGTGGAAGAGCTCGCAGGAGATGTACCACGCACTCGAAGGCGAAGATGAAAGCGGCGACGAGCCTTCGGGCAAGGGCGGCAACTTCCTCTACACCATCATCCAGATCGCGATCATCGACATCGTGTTCTCGCTGGACTCGGTGATCACCGCCGTCGGCATGGTCTCCCATGTGCCGGTGATGGTCGCGGCGATTGTCGTCGCGGTACTGGTGATGATGGCGGCCTCGGGCAAGATCAGCGAGTTCATCGACAAGCACCCTTCGCTGAAGATGCTGGCGCTGTCGTTCCTGCTGGTGGTCGGCACCGTGCTGATCGCCGAAGCGTTCGATGTGCATGTGCCAAAAGGCTACGTCTACTTCGCCATGGCGTTCTCGCTGGCGGTGGAAGCGATCAACATCAAGATGCGCACTGCGATCGCCAGGAAGAAAAAACAGCAGGACCCGGTGAAGCTGCGCAAGGACGTGCCGGGGCAGTAACCTGCTGATCCGATAGCAATACAAAACCTGTGGGAGCTGGCTTGCCAGCGATAGCGTGGGGTCAGCGACATCATTGGTTGCTGACCTGACGCCATCGCTGGCAAGCCAGACTCCCACAGGTTTTTGTGTTTATGCGGGGGGAACGAGGTTATCGAGCACGCGGTTTACCGCCAGTTCGCCGAGCATGATCACTTGCTGGATGCCGAGCAGAGTGTTGCGCTGCGGCCCGTCGATGAACCCGGCCAGATCACTGGCCATGATGCTGGCCGAGGCAAGGGATTCGCAGGCATGCACCAACAGGGTTTCGTTATCGACCTTGGGGTCGATGAGGAAAATCGTGCTGGGCTTGCGGGCAGTTTCGCCAGGTTTGTCGTGGGCGCAATGGAGATAGAAATCGATCGCCCGGTCGGCCGCTTCTTTCATGCGTTGTGCTTCGATGGCGGGGTCATGCGGCGCCGGATCGGCGTCCGGGGGATTCGGTGTAACTTTGAACATATTGACTAGCTCCTCAAATGAAGCCGCCATCGTTCTCTACTAAAAGAATGGAGGCGGTTGTGCACAGGTTAGTAGACCGGGGAGCTAGCTTTACCGGCGCACCCGAGGGTGCCCTGCGCACAACCACCATCGAGTGCAGGAAAGCGAAACCTGACTGAACGGTACTTGCGCACAACACTAGCAACCCGGGCTACTAATCCCGACCACTGATGAGCAGTGGCAAGCAAACGATAGAGACCGGCCCCAAGGCGCACAAGCCGGCGGATTCTGGCGTAGCCGTAGGCAACGGCGCAAGGTTTTGTAGCCTCACGGAAGTAACACGACGTGTGTTTAAACACATCCGCCCAATCCGCGTTTAACCCCTTTCAAAACATCACCCCAAACCCTGTGGGAGCTGGCTTGCCAGCGATAGCGGCGTGTCAGGCAACATCATGCTGGAAGTGCCGCCGTCATCGCTGGCAAGCCAGCTCCCACAGGGAGTTGTGGTGTTGTACAAGGTATGAAATGAACCTGTTTTCATGACACTTTTGTTTCAATCCGCACTTTAGCTGTGCAATGCTGGCGCCCAGTCCGTTAGCCGACTACAGCTTAAGTACAAGACGTAGAAACCGCGCGGTGCCGTCCACTTGCCCCTCTGGGGCGCTGCTACTACAGGGGGTCTGCATGCTCACCCTGCTCAATCTGCTTTCTGCCGTGGCCCTGCTGATCTGGGGCACGCACATCGTCCGAACCGGCATCCTGCGGGTGTACGGCACCAATCTGCGCCATGTGATCGGCCAGAACATGTCCAGACGCTGGCTCGCGTTCGTCGCCGGCATCGTCGTCACCGCGATGGTGCAGAGCAGCAACGCCACGGCCATGCTCGTCACTTCCTTCGTCGGCCAGGGCCTGATGGCGCTGACCCCGGCGCTGGCGACCATGCTTGGCGCCGACGTCGGTACCGCGCTGATGGCGCGGGTGCTGACCTTTGACCTGTCGTGGCTGTCGCCGCTGCTGATTTTTCTCGGGGTGATTTTCTTTCTGTCGCGCAAACAGACGCGTCTCGGGCAGATGGGCCGGGTCAGCATCGGTCTGGGGCTGATCATTCTTGCGCTGCAACTGATCGTTGAAGCCGCCGCACCGATCACCCACGCCCAAGGGGTGAAGGTGATCTTCGCTTCGCTGACCGGCGACATCCTTCTCGACGCCCTGGTTGGTGCGTTGTTCGCGATGATTTCCTACTCCAGCCTCGCCGCCGTGCTCCTGACCGCAACGCTGGCCGGTGCCAGCGTGATCAGCCTGCCGGTGGCGATCGGTCTGGTGATCGGCGCCAACATCGGCAGTGGCGTACTGGCGTTCATGAGCACCAGCATGCAGAACGCGGCGGGCCGGCAAGTGGCGCTAGGCAGCCTGTTGTACAAACTGATCGGTCTGCTGCTGATCATCCCGGTGCTCGATCCGCTGGTGCACTGGATGGACGGTCTGGATTTCAGCCCACAGGAAATGGTCATCGGCTTCCACCTGCTCTACAACACCGCGCGCTGCCTGATTCTGCTGCCCAGCGTCTCGCCGATGGCACGCCTCTGTGCCTGGCTGCTGCCGGAGCGCCCGGAGGTCAACGGCACCGCCAAGCCGCGGCATCTCGATGCGACGGCGCTGGTCACCCCGAGCCTGGCGCTGGCCAACGCCGCCCGCGAGACCCTGCGCATGGGCGATCTGATCGACAACATGCTCGACGCGATGCTCGATGTGCTGCGCGGCAAGCAGACCGCCATCACCCAGGAAATGCGCCGACTGACCGATGACGTCGAAGCGCTGTACAGCGCGATAAAGCTGTACCTGGCGCAAATGCCCCGCGAGGATCTCGGCGAGCAGGACAGTCGGCGCTGGGCGGAGACCATCGAACTGGCGATCAACCTGAAACTGGCCAGCGACCTGATCGAACGCATGCTGCGCAAGGTGCAGCAGCAGAAGACCTCGCAACGGCGCTCGTTCTCCGAGGACGGCCTGGAGGAACTGGCCGGGTTGCATCAGCAACTGATCGCCAACCTGCGCCTGGGCCTGTCGGTGTTTCTCAGCGGCGACAAGGAAAGCGCCCGTCAGCTGTTGCGCGAGAAACGTCGCTTCCGCGCACAGGAACGGCGTCTGGCCCATGCCCATGTCAGCCGTTTGCAACGCAAGATCGTGCAGAGTCTGGAAACCAGTTCGCTGCACCTGGAGCTGATTGCCGATATGAAACGCTTGAATTCGCTGTTCTGCAGCAGTGCTTATGTGGTGCTGGAAACGGCGGATACCGGGGCGCTGGAAGCGGACGATATGGTAGACATTACGCATTCGCCTTGAACGTCTGGGGCTGAGGTCAGTCAGTAACATTGATTCAGCCTTCAGGGCGCTATCGCGAGCAGGCTCACTCCTACAGGAGAAACGCGTTTCAAATGTAGGAGTGAGCCTGCTCGCGATGAGGGCCTGACTGACGACACGGATCTCCAAATCAGCCGTATGGAAGCCTGTTATGCGTTGCCTGTTGTTCGCCTGTCTGTTGCTCGGTTCCCTGCCCGCCTTTGCTGTTGATCGCTTTCAGGTCGAAGGCTATGCGCTGCCCAACGGTTTGCAGCTGTTGCTCAAGCCCGGCACCGAGCGCGGGCATGTGGCGATTCGTCTGGTGGTGGGCGTCGGCCTCGACGATTTCGATTGCGATGAAAAAGAGCTGCCGCACTTGCTCGAGCACTTGCTGTTCAGTGGCGTCGATGCCACCGGCGAAGGCGGTCTCGAGGAGCGCATGCAGGCGTTGGGCGGTGAGTGGAACGCGTTCACCAGCAACGCCGACACCACGTTCGTCATCGAAGCCCCGGCGAAGAACCAGCGCAAGGTCCTCGACCTGCTGCTGGGGCTGCTGACCCAGACCCGCATCGACGACAACGCGATCAACGCCGCCAAACGCGTGGTCGAGCGCGAGGACGGCGGCCACTATACACGCCTGCAGCGCTTTCTCGACCGTCAGGACCTGGGCCACACCGCGAGCAATCAACTGGCGGTGGAGCTGGGCCTGAAATGCCCGCAACGCGCCGAGGTCGGCCATCTGACCCAGGCGCAACTGGAGAAGGTGCGCAAGACCTGGTACGCGCCGAACAACATGACCCTGATCGTCGTCGGCGAGCTCGACAAACTGCTGCCGGCCTATCTGGAACGCACCTGGGGCGCGCTCGAAGCGGTGGACCCGGCCGAGCACCGTGAGCTGCCGGACATCCGCACCAGCGCCGCCCACGAGCGCACGCTCACCCGTGGCTTCATCGGCGACAGCGCCAAGCTGCACTGGCTGGTGCCGGAGCCGATGCTCGACGATCAGTACGACGAGACCTTCGACATCCTCAAGGACTACCTCGACTGGGCGCTGTACCGGCAGATCCGCCTGAACCACGGCTTGTCCTACGGGCCGTGGGCCGAGCGTGAAGTGTTTGGCGGGGTGGGTTTCATGAGCCTCAACGCCGACGTCGATCGCGATGACGTCGACGAAGCCAGACAGGTGCTGGAAGACCTCAAGGCCGACCTGCTGAAAAACGGCCTCGATCCCGACACGTTCGCCCGGATCAAACAGGCGGCCATCGCCCACCAGGCCTGGGCGGTACAGGGCAACAGTGCCATGGCGGATTACTACTGGAGCGCGCTCGGCGATTACGAGGACGGACGCTTTGCCAACCCGGCCCGGGAGCTGCAAGGCGTGACGCTGGAAACGGCGAACAAGGCCATGCGCGAGTTGCTGTTGCAGCCGGGGTATCTGCGGATCGAAAAGCCGTTGCTCAGTGATGATGAGGTGTTGTGGCTGATTGCCGGTGGGTTGGGTGTCGTGCTGTTCATCCTGGTGGGTTGGCGCTTGCACCGCCGTAAGCCAGTCAAACACTGAACCTGTGGGAGCGGGCTTGCTCGCGAAGGGGCCGTGTCAGTCGACATCATTGCTGAATGACACACCGCCTTCGCGAGCAAGCCCGCTCCCACAGGGATCTGTGGTGATTTTGCTGACCGGGAGCCTCGCCACGTCGCCCGGCGGGCGGTACTCTGTCGAGGTTTTTTCCCACTCAGTCGTGAACCGCCCACATGCCGAAAATACCCCAGCTGATCCAGCGCATTCTCGAACTGATGAAGCGCTACCCCGGGGTCATTGCGCTCGGCGGTTTCATCTCCGGGGTCGGCAGTTTCATTCTGGTCGATCGTCAGCAAGGGCTGGCGAGCTGGATCACCATCATCATGTTGCTCAGCTGGATCTGGCTGATGCTGGAAAACACCCTGACCGGGCTGTTCACGCGCATCTTCAAACGGGAAATTCCCCAGCCGCTGCTGCGCTACGCGACGCAGATGATCCACCAGGAAAGCCTGTTTTTCGTCCTGCCGTTCTTCTTCATCACCACCACCTGGAACAGCGGCCAGCTGATTTTCACCGGCCTGCTGTGCATCGCCGCACTGATCTCGATTGTCGACCCGCTCTACTACAAATGGCTGGCGCCACGGCGCTGGGCGTTTCTTGCGCTGCACACCCTGACCCTGTTCGCCGCCCTGCTCACCGCGCTGCCGGTGATCATGCACCTGACCACCGCGCAGAGTTTCAAATGGGCGCTGGGCACGGCGGTGGTGTTGTCGTTCCCGAGCCTGGCGTCGATCTTCCCGATCCGCACCGTGCGCAACGCGCTGGCCATTCTGTGCATCACCTTCGGCATCGGCGCGGTGGGCTGGACCCTGCGCTCATGGGTGCCGCCGGCGACGTTGTGGATGACCGACGTGGCGATCAGCACCCAGTTGCAGGATCGCACCCCGGGCGACAGCCTCGAACAGGTCAGCGCCGAGCAGATCCGCAACGGCGGCCTCTACGCTTACACCGCGATCAACGCGCCGCGCGGGCTGGATGAGCGGATCTACCATGTTTGGCAGTTCGACGGCAAAGAGGTCGATCGCATTGCCCTCGATATCCACGGCGGGCGCAAGGAAGGCTACCGGGCCTGGACGCACAAGCAGAACTTCCCCGGCAACCCGGCGGGCAAGTGGCAGGTGCGGGTGCTGACCGAAGACGGTCAGGTGATCGGCGTGCTGCGTTTCGAAGTGACGGACAGCACAGCGATCAAAGAAAAGTAATCCGGTTCGTGCTATTACGTATGCCAGCGTCATCAGCCGAACAAGCACGGAGCTTATGATCAGCAGCACAACGAGCGGTAATGCCCAGCTGGACACCTCGATCAGCCCTGCCCGCCTGCGGGTGTCCGGGGACTGGACGCTTGCCCATTACGCCGACCTCAAGCACCTGACCGAAAAGCTCCACGGCCAGTACGACGCCAATACCGTGGTTGACCTCAACAGCCTCGGCGCCCTCGACACCGCTGGCGCTTCCTTGCTGGTGGAACTGCTCGGCTCCGAGCGACTAGGCAAATCCGCCGAACACCCCGACTGCACGATTTCCCAGGCTGACCGCGCGCTGCTGCAGACGGTGTATCGCTCGCTGACCGACTTCTGCGTGCCGATCAAGGAGCCGGAAGTCAGCGTCAGCGTGCAACTGCTGACCCGCATTGGGCGCGCGGTGGAAACGGTCTGGCTGGACACCCTGCAAGTGCTGGGTTTCATCGGCCTGATTCTGGAAACCATCGCCCGCAACCTGCTGCGGCCCAAGCGCTGGCGCATCACCCCGGTGGTGGCGCACATCGAACAGACCGGCCTCGACGCCGCGCCGATCGTGGCGCTGCTGACCTTTCTGGTGGGCGCGGTGGTGGCGTTTCTCGGCGCCACGGTGCTGGCCAGTTTCGGCGCGACGATCTTTACCGTGGACTTGGTGGGCTTCTCCTTCCTGCGTGAGTTCGGTGTGTTGCTCACGGCGATCCTGATGGCCGGGCGCACCGCCAGTGCGTTCACCGCGCAAATTGGTTCGATGAAGGCCAACGAAGAGATCGACGCGATCCGCACCCTCGGCCTCGACCCGATGGAGCTGCTGGTGGTGCCGCGCGTATTGGCGATGCTGGTGGCGCTGCCGATGCTGACGTTTCTGGCGATGCTTTGCGGGATCATTGGCGGCGGTGTGGTGTGCGCGGTGTCGCTGGGGATTTCGCCGGCGATGTTCCTCTCGCTGCTGCAGAGCGACATCGGCATTCAGCATTTTCTGGTGGGCCTGGTGAAGGCGCCGGTCTTTGCCTTCCTGATCGCCACGATTGGTTGTCTGGAAGGCTTCAAGGTCAGCGGCAGCGCCGAATCGGTCGGCGCGCACACCACCTCTGCGGTGGTGCAGTCGATTTTCGTAGTGATCGTGCTCGATGCGGTGGCTGCGCTGTTCTTCATGGAGATGGGCTGGTGAGTCGTCTACCCCGCGCGCCCTCGGAGGCGGTGATCGAAGTCCGTGGCCTGTGCAATCGCTTTGGCAGCCAGAGCGTGCACGAAAACCTTGATCTGGATTTGTACAAAGGCGAAATCCTCGCCGTGGTAGGCGGCTCCGGCAGCGGCAAATCGGTGCTGCTGCGCAGCATTGTCGGGCTGCGTCGGCCCAGCGAAGGCAACGTGAAGGTGTTCGGGCAGAACCTGCCGAGCCTGTCCGAGCATGAGCGTTCGCTGGTCGAGCGGCGCTTTGGTGTGTTGTTCCAGAAAGGCGCGCTGTTCTCCTCGCTGACGGTGACCGAGAACGTCGCCCTGCCGCTGATCGAACACGCCGGCCTGAGCCGCAACGACGCCGAGCACCTGGCGGCGGTGAAGCTGGCGCTGGCCGGGCTGCCGCTGTCCGCGGCGGACAAATACCCGGCCTCGCTGTCCGGCGGGATGATCAAGCGCGCGGCGCTGGCCCGGGCGCTGGCGCTGGATCCGGATATCCTGTTTCTCGACGAACCCACCGCCGGCCTCGATCCGATTGGCGCGGCGGCGTTCGATCAACTGATCCTGACCCTGCGCGATGCGCTGGGCCTGAGCGTGTTTCTGGTGACCCACGACCTCGACACGCTCTATACCATCACTGACCGCGTGGCGGTGCTGGCGCAGAAGAAAGTGCTGGTGGCCGGTCCCATCGATGTGGTCTCGGAAACCGATGACGCGTGGATTCACGAATACTTCCACGGCCCGCGCGGCCGCTCGGCGCTGGACGCCGCCAAATTGCTCAACGAGGTCTGACATGGAAACCCGAGCCCATCATGTGTTGATCGGCCTGTTCTCGGTGATAGTGGTGGCAGGCGCCCTGCTCTTTGGCCTGTGGCTGGCCAAGTCCAGCGTCGATTCCGAGTTCAAGGATTACGAAGTGGTCTTCAACGAGGCGGTCAGCGGCTTGTCCAAGGGCAGCCCGGTGCAGTACAGCGGGATCAAGGTCGGCGATGTGGTCAACCTGCGTCTCGACCCGAAAGACCCGCGCCGGGTGCTGGCGCGGATACGCCTGGGCGGCGATACGCCGGTCAAGGAAGACACACAGGCCAAACTGGCACTGGCCGGGATCACCGGCACCTCGATCATCCAGCTCAGCGGTGGCACCCCGGAGAGCCCGAAGCTGCGCGGGCATGACGGTGAGCTGCCGACCATCGTCGCGGCGCCCTCGCCCATTTCCCGCCTGCTCAACGACAGTAACGATTTGATGAGCGGCATCACCGCGCTGCTGAACAATGCCAACCAGATGTTTTCCCAGGAAAACGTCGAGCGCGTCAGCAACACGCTGGCGCATCTGGAGCAGACCACCGGTTCGATCAACGATCAACGCGGCGACCTGCGTCAGGCCATGCAGCAACTGGCGAGCGTCGGCAAACAGGCCGGCAGCATGCTCGAGCAGACCTCGGCGCTGATGCGCAACGCCAACGGCCTGCTCAACGATCAGGGTAAGCAGGCGCTGGGCAGTGCCGAACAGGCAATGAAATCGCTGGAACAGAGCAGCGCCACCATCAACGGCCTGCTGAGCAAGAACCAGAACTCGCTCGATAACGGTATGCAGGGCCTCAATGGTCTGGCCCCGGCGATCCGCGAACTGCGCGAGACCCTGACCTCGCTGCGCGGCATTTCCCAACGGCTTGAGGCCAACCCCAGCGGCTACCTGCTGGGCAGTGACAAGAACAAGGAATTCACCCCATGAAGCTGACTCACTTCGCCCTCCTCGCCAGCCTTGCCTTGACCAGCGCCTGCTCGATCCTGCCCAAGGCCGAGCCTTCGGACGTCTATCGCCTGCCCGCCGCGCAAGCGCCCGCCTCGACCAGTTCGGCGGCGACCCAGCACTGGTCGCTGCGCCTGAACAAGTTGCAGGCCAGCGAAGCGCTGAATCGGCCGAACATCGCGGTGATTCCTCAGGGTGACGTGATCAGCAGCTACAAGGCCTCGCGCTGGAGCGACCCGGCGCCGGTGCTGGTGCGTAATCGGCTGCTGGATGGTTTCGCTCGCGATGGTCGGGTGACGCTGCTCAGTACCGATGACAGCAACTTTGCCGCGGATCTGGAACTGGGCGGCAGTTTGCAGGCGTTTCAGACCGAGTATCAGGGCAATCAGGCCAGCGTCGTGGTGCGGGTCGATGCGCTGCTGGTGCGCGGCTATGACCAGAAGATTCTCGCCAGCCGCCGCTTTGAAGAGCACCAGCCGTTGAGCGATGTGCAGGTGCCAGCGGTGGTGGCCGGGTTTGGACAGGCCAGTGATCGGCTGACGGCCAAGGTTGTTGCTTGGGCTGTTCAGCAAGGCCAGCAATTGGCCCAACAACCCAGACCTTAAACCTTGTGCATAACCCCCTGTGGGAGCGGGCTTGCTCGCGAAGGCGGTGTGTCAGGCAATGCATCCATCGACTGACACGCCCTCTTCGCGAGCAAGCCCGCTCCCACAATGGGGATTTCTGGTTAACCGAAGAACCAGTAGCACACGCCAATCGCGCCGAGCACGCCGGCCAGTTCCGCCAGCAGCGCGCATCCAACGGCATGCCTTGCCCGCTGAATCCCCACCGCGCCGAAATACACCGCCAGCACATAGAACGTGGTTTCGGTACTGCCCTGAATCGTCGCCGCCACCAGCGCCGGGAAGCTGTCGACACCGGAGGTCTTCATGGTTTCGATCAGCATCGCCCGGGCGGCGCTGCCGGAAAACGGTTTGACCATCGCCGTCGGCAAGGCATCGACGAAGCGCGTGTCCCAACCGGCCCACTCCACCAGATGCCGGATGCCGTCCAGACCAAAGTCCAGCGCCCCCGAAGCACGCAGCACGCCGATCGCGCAGAGCATCGCCACCAGATACGGCAGCAGATTCTTGGCGACGTCGAAGCCCTCCTTCGCGCCCTCGACGAACGCTTCGTAGACCTTAACCTTGCGTAACGCGCCAATCAGCAGGAACAGCATGATCAGGCCGAACAGCGTCAGATTGCCAAGAATCGACGACAGCCCGGCCAGCGCCGTGGCCGACATCGTTGCCAGCAGCGCCATGAAGCCGCCGAGGATCAGCGCGCCGGGAATCAGATAGGCCAGCACCACCGGGTCCCAGATGCGCAGGCGTTGCATGAACGCCACCGAGAGGAAACCGACGATGGTCGAGCAACTGGTCGCCAGCAGGATCGGCAGGAATACCAGGGTCGGGTCCGGCGCACCTTGCTGGGCGCGGTACATGAAGATCGTCACCGGCAGCAGGGTCAGCGACGAGGCGTTGAGCACCAGGAACAGGATCTGCGCGTTGCTGGCGATGGTCGAGCTGGGGTTGAGCTCCTGCAGCGCTTTCATGGCCTTGAGGCCGATCGGCGTGGCGGCGTTGTCCAGCCCCAGACCGTTGGCGGCGAAGTTCAGGGTGATCAGGCCCAGTGCCGGGTGCCCCGCCGGGACTTCCGGCATCAGGCGCAGGAACAGCGGCCCGAGGACTTTGGCCAGCCATTCGACGATCCCGGCCTTCTCGGCGATGCGCAGAAAGCCCAGCCACAGAGTCAGCGTGCCGAACAGCAGCACCATGACCTCGACCGAGAGTTTGGCCATAGCAAAAATGCTTTCCACCATCGCCGCGAAAATCCCGGCGTTGCCGCCGACCAGCCACTGCACCAGCGCAGATATTGCTGCCACGACGAAGAAGCCAAGCCACAGGCCATTAAGCATCAGTCAAATCCCCCGGAAGATGCGGCGAATGATAGCGGGGTCGCCAGAAACGACAAACCCCGGATTGCTCCGGGGTTTGTCGGTACGGCTGGCCTCAATCACCTGTAGGAGCTGCCGAAGGCTGCGATCTTTTGATTTTTGTTTTTAAAAGCAAGATCAAAAGATCGCAGCCTGCGGCAGCTCCTACAGGGAGTCAGCTATCAGTTCTTGGTGATTTCGCCAGCCGGGAGTTTTTCCTTGCTGCGCCAGTGTGGCAGGGAGTTCCAGTAGCGCTGGCCCTTGGCGTCGTCGTACATGCCTTCCCAACGTGCGATCACCAGCACCGCCAGGGCGTTGCCGATCACGTTCAGTGCAGTACGCGCCATGTCCATGATGCGGTCGACACCGGCGATGAACGCCAGGCCTTCCAGCGGGATACCCACGCTGCCCAGGGTCGCCAGCAGCACCACGAAGGACACGCCCGGTACGCCAGCGATACCTTTGGAGGTGACCATCAGGGTCAGCACCAGCAGCAGTTGCTGGCTGATCGACAGGTCGATGCCGTACAGCTGGGCAATGAAGATCGCGGCGATCGACTGGTACAAGGTCGAACCGTCGAGGTTGAACGAGTAGCCGGTCGGCACCACGAAGCTGCAGATGGCTTTCGGTGCGCCGTAGGCTTCCATCTTCTCGATCACGCGCGGCAGCACGGTTTCCGAAGAAGCGGTGGAGTAAGCCAGGACCAGCTCATCCTTGAAGATGCGCATCAGCTTGATCACCGAGAAGCCGAACAGCTTGGCGATCAGGCCCAGCACCACGAAGGCGAAGAAGGCGATGGCGACGTAAACCAGAATCACCAGTTTGGCCAGCGGCAGCAGGGAAGCGAAGCCGAAGTTGGCCACGGTCACCGCGATCAGGGCGAATACGCCGATCGGGGCGTAGTTCATGATCATGTGAGTGACTTTGAACATGCTTTCCGAAACGCCCTGGAACATCTTCACCAGCGGCTCGCGCAGGTCCGACTGCAGGCTCGACAGACCGAGGCCGAACAGTACGGAGAAGAAGATGATCGGCAGCATTTCGCCGCGGGCCATGGCCGCGAAGATGTTCGACGGGATCAGGTTGAGGATGGTCTCGATGAACGCGTGTTCATGCTGTACTTCGGCGGCGGTCGCCTGGTACTTGGAGATATCCACGGTGCCCAGGGTGCTCATGTCGATGCCGGCACCCGGGTGGAACAGGTTGGCCAGCAGCAGGCCGACGATGATCGCGATGGTGGTGACGACTTCGAAGTAGATGATGGTCTTGAGGCCGATACGCCCGAGCTTCTTGGCGTCGCCCACGCCGGCAATGCCGACGATCAGGGAGGAGATGACGATCGGGATCACGATCATCTTGATCAGACGGATAAAGATATCGCCTGCCGGTTGCAGGACATTGCTGATCCACCAGGCTTTCTCGGCACTGAAATGGTTGAGCAACGCACCAATTGCAATCCCTAAAACCAGACCGATGAGGATCTGCCAGGCGAGGCTGAGTTTTGCCTTCTTCATTATCTTTACCCTTACTTGCGTTTGACTCAGGCACATGCAGCAACTGGAACGCTCTCTAGCGGAAAAGTCTGTGCATCTGCCTCCGTATAAGGTGCCCCGAAGCGCGTGTTTACGGCTCTTCGGCAGGCGAAAAAAGGCGCAACTATTCCGATGCAAGGTTGCGCCGTCTAATGCCGTAAACGCCTACCCTATGCCGAATCGGCATGAGCTTTTTTAAATGAAACTGGCGTCCCAACCGGTTCGATTACGACATTTCAGCCGGCATAAGTGCCGTGAACCGGCCATTACAGCGTAGGTTGATTATTTTTTGAACGAGTGTTTTCGACAGAAAATTTAAGAAAAAGCCTACGTTTGCAGACTAGAAGTCCCACTATTTTTAGGGATTCTTTCTCGATATACGGTCGCCAGGAAACACGGCGAAATGTTTTCGCGCGCAGTCTGAACCATAAAAAGATGAGCAGGACGCTCTGGATCAATGTTTTGCATCGGACAAAGCTCAGCGCAAGTCCGTCGAACCGCTGTGGGCCGGCGAACCTGCGTCGCAGCTTTTACCCTGACCCGGCCCTCGCGCAGGCACTCCCTGTACCCGTAGGTCACTCCGACCCTGTAACAGTCAGAACGTCCCGGCCCCCTGGTCATGCGCCGACCTTCCTCGGGTGGGCGCAATAGAAGGCAGCGGGGGGCGCTGCCCTCATGTTCGAATCAGTACCAGTTCGGATCTTTCTTCAGCGTTTCCATCAACAGGTTCTGCATGCCCTGATCCGGTTTGCCGAGGAAGCGGTAGGTGGCATGTCGCGTCGGCGACTTGTCGGCCGGCAGTCCTTCGGGCACATCGACGAGCATGGCGTAGGCATCTTTCTTGTCGAAACTGAACGCTACGATCAAGCGGTGGTTGAGGCACTTGTCTGCGGATTCGCAGAGCGGGCCGACCAGATACTTGTCGCCGTCTTCCGTCACGGCATTCATCTGCTGGTCTGGCGTACCGGAAAGGTTCATCACCCATTCCGGCAGGCGTTCTTCGTGCTTCACGACGCCTTGCCAGGTTTCCCTGTATTGCGGGTCGGAGCTGAGCAGCTCGTTGACCCGCGCCTGGCCATCATTGGCCGCCATCGCCATGGCACTACCGCCCAGAAGCAGGGCGGCTGCCAGTGTCTTTAAAGCAATCATCGTTAACCTCGGCCGCGACGGCCAAAGAAGAAGGAAGCGATGAACATCACCAGGAACACGACAAAGAGAATCTTGGCGATACCCGTGGCGGTGCCCGCGATACCACCGAAGCCCAGTACGGCGGCGATGATGGCAATGATCAAGAATGTAATTGCCCAGCTCAACATGGTGATTCTCCTTACTTCTCTATTTAGGGATGGTGCGTGTCCCGGCGCGATGCGCCCGAATTCTTTGGTTCGTCAGAAAACCCAGCGCTCTTCACGTGGCATCTGGTCCAGCGGCTGCGGCTGATCGACATCCATCATGCGCATCGAGGCGCTTTCGGCCTGACTGCTGCTGACGGCACTGAAGTGCGTCTGCGTGCTGTGTTGCATCGAGATCAGTGGCTCAGGCTTCTGGCTGTTTTCCCAGCTCAGGTATTGCTGGCAGCCGATCAGGGTGATCAACAGTGCAAGTACGCCAAACAGGCCTTGCTGGATATGCAGTGGCGAGATACGCACTTGGGCGGCACGTTGGCGAGTCATCCTGGGTTCCTCACTCTTATTCGGTTGGGGCAATGGAATCTGCCCGGGCTGAATGAGGTATTGCAGGCTGCATGCCAGTTTTTTATTTGAAAAATATTCAATAAAATCAATAAGTTATACGAGAGCAGAAAATCGTGACAAACGCATCCTGCACGATGGGTCATCTACGGTCGTGCGCAATGCACGATTATTTCGTAGGAGATTTCATTCTTATGGAATTGAGAGCAGGTCACGGATGTCAGAAAAGGACGCAGGCAACCGCCTGCAAATCGGTGATTGTTTAGATTTTCAACAAAATCAACGAATTGGCCGTTAAGGCAGGAGGGGGCTACCCTGCTATGGCTGGCATCGTTCAGAATCAACCATGCAACTTGCCCGATTTTTCCGGGACTAACCCAAGACCAATCACTATGGAGCGTAGGAAAAATGGAATCTGCCACTGAGCATCAAGGCCGCATTCTGCTGGTGGACGATGAGTCTGCCATCCTGCGAACCTTTCGTTACTGCCTCGAAGACGAAGGTTATACGGTAGCCACCGCCAACAGCGCGGCTCAGGCCGAGGCATTGTTGCAACGCCAGGTATTCGACCTGTGCTTCCTTGATTTGCGCCTGGGTGAAGACAACGGTCTGGATGTACTGGCGCAGATGCGTATTCAGGCACCGTGGATGCGCGTGGTGATCGTCACCGCGCACTCGGCCGTCGATACCGCCGTGGATGCTATCCAGGCTGGCGCTGCCGATTACTTGGTCAAACCCTGCAGCCCCGACCAATTGCGCCTGGCCACCGCCAAGCAACTGGAAGTGCGCCAGCTCTCGGCGCGTCTGGAGGCTCTCGAAGGCGAAATCCGCAAACCCAAGGATGGCCTCGATTCCCACAGCCCGGCGATGAAAGTCGTGCTGGAAACCGCGCGTCAGGTCGCAAGCACCGACGCCAACATTCTTATCCTTGGTGAATCCGGCACCGGTAAGGGTGAGCTGGCCCGGGCCATTCACGGCTGGAGCAAGCGCGAGAAGAAGTCCTGCGTGACCATCAACTGCCCGTCGTTGACCGCCGAGCTGATGGAAAGCGAGCTGTTCGGCCACAGTCGTGGCGCGTTTACCGGGGCCAGCGAAAGTACCTTGGGTCGCGTCAATCAGGCGGATGGCGGCACGCTGTTTCTCGACGAGATCGGCGATTTTCCGCTGACATTGCAGCCAAAACTGCTGCGTTTCATTCAGGACAAGGAATACGAGCGGGTAGGGGATCCGGTCACCCGGCGCGCCGATGTGCGAATTCTTGCCGCGACCAACCTCAACCTTGAAGACATGGTGCGCGACGGTCGTTTCCGTGAAGACCTGCTGTATCGCCTGAACGTGATCACCCTGCATCTGCCGCCACTGCGCGAGCGTGCCGAAGACATCCTGACCCTGGCCGACCGCTTCCTCGCGCGCTTCGTCAAAGAGTATGCGCGTCCGGCCCGGGGCTTCAGCGACGAGGCACGGGAAGCGCTGCTGGGCTATCGCTGGCCGGGCAATATCCGTGAACTGCGCAACGTGGTGGAGCGGGCGAGCATCATCTGCCCGCAGGAGCGCGTGGAAATCAGTCACCTGGGCATGGCCGAACAACCGGCGAACAACGCGCCTAGAGTCGGCGCGGCGCTAAGCCTGGATGAGCTGGAAAAAGCCCACATCGGCGCGGTGCTGGCGACGGCCGGCACCCTCGACCAAGCGGCCAAGACCCTGGGTATCGACGCCTCGACCCTGTATCGCAAGCGCAAGCAGTACAACCTGTGAGCGTCCGGCGATGAAGCTGGCGATGAAGTTGCGCACGCGCTTGTTTCTGAGCATTTCTGCGCTGATCACCGTTGCCTTGCTCGGGCTTCTGCTCGGGCTGGTCAGTGTGATGCAGATGGCCGGAACCCAGGAAGCGACGATCCGCAATAACTTCGTCACCCTTGATCTGGGCCTCAAATTGCGCCAGACCCTCGGCGACCAACTGGTGCTGATGCTTGCCGAGAAGCCCGATCCCGTCGCGTTCGAAGCGTCAAAGCAGCATTACCTGCAGTTGCTCGACGAGGGCATCGCCCAGGAGGGAGAGGGTGACGGCCGGCAGTACGGATTTACCCAGGCCAAGGCCGACTATCTGAGTTTTCTGCAGGCGTTCGAGCTGTCCCGTGATCCGGGCAATGTGCTCAGTGGCAACAGC
The DNA here is from genome assembly GCF_003061005.1 of Pseudomonas sp. HMWF021. GTDB lineage: Bacteria > Pseudomonadota > Gammaproteobacteria > Pseudomonadales > Pseudomonadaceae > Aquipseudomonas. The sequence goes on from NZ_QAIK01000121.1 coordinate 33,177, forward strand.
GACCTCAGAGAACGCTTCAATACCTTGCGCAACGGTCTGATCACCGAGCACAAGCATGCTCTGGACAATATCAATGCGGTCCAGCATCACGCCCGGGAGCGGGCGCTGCTGGTCGCCGGCCTGCTGGGGCTGGTCGGTCTGGCGGTGTTGATCATCGGGTTTGTCACCGCTCACGCGATTGCCCGGCGTTTCGGCGGGCCGATCGAGGCACTGGCGCAAGCGGCGGACAACATCGGCCAGGGCAATTTCGAAGTGACCCTGCCGATTTCCTCGGCGATGGAACTGAATCAACTGACCAAGCGCTTCGGGCTGATGGCCGAGGCCCTGCGCGAGCATCAGGCGACCAATGTCGATGAGCTGCTGGCCGGCCAGCAGCGCTTGCAGGCGGTGCTCGACAGTATCGATGACGGCCTGCTGATGATTGATCGCAAAGGGCAGCTCGAGCATCTCAACCCGGTAGCCCAGCGGCAGTTGGGTTGGGAGGATGACCGTCTCGGTCAGGGCTTGGGCACTGCACTTGGGCGCCCGGAGCTTGATGCGCAACTGCAACTGGTGTTGCGCGGCGGCACCCTAGAGCGCGCTCCGGAAGATCTGGGCATTGAGGTCGACGGCGAATCGCGCTTGCTGACTTACAGCCTGACGCCGGTCAGCCACACCCAGGGGCATATTCTCGGCGCGGTGATGGTGCTGCATGACGTCACCGAGCAGCGTGCTTTCGAGCGGGTGCGCAGCGAATTCGTCCTGCGCGCTTCCCATGAATTGCGCACGCCGGTTACCGGTATGCACATGGCTTTCGGGTTGTTTCGCGAGCGCGCGAAGTTTGCGCCGGAATCTCGCGAGGCGGATCTGCTCGACACCGTCAATGAAGAAATGCAGCGTTTGATGCAGCTGATCAACGACCTGCTCAACTTTTCGCGTTATCAGAACGGTTTGCAGAAACTCACTTTGGCGCCGGTCTCCATCGAAGACTTGCTGGAACAGGCGCGGTTACGCTTCGCCGATGCGGCGGCAGGCAAGGACATCGCCTTGACCGTCGAGGTGCAGGGAGCGCTGCCGCGTTTGCAGGCCGATCAGGCGCAACTGGACCGGGTGCTCGACAACCTGATCGACAACGCCTTGCGTCACACCGCCCGCGACGGGCAGATCCGCTTGCAGGCCCGCCGGCATGGCGAGCGGGTGATCATCAGCGTCGAGGACAACGGCGAAGGCATCGCCTATGGCCAGCAGGGGCGGATTTTCGAGCCGTTTGTGCAGGTCGGGCGCAAGAAGGGCGGCGCCGGTCTGGGTCTGGCGCTGTGCAAGGAAATCGTCCAGCTGCATGGCGGGCGCATGGGCGTCTATTCACGGCCGGGGCAGGGCACACAGTTCTACATGGCGCTGGCGGTCTAGGCTTCGTCGTCCAGACGGCGTCCGGCCAGTCGGCGCCCGCGGGTGATCAGCTCGATGAACTGCACCGCGCTCAAGGCATGGGCGAACAGCCAGCCCTGACCGAACTTGACCCCCTCGCTGCTGAGAAACACCGCTTGCGCTTCGTGCTCGATGCCTTCGGCAATCACTTTCAGATCCAGCGCCTGCGCCATGTGAATGATGTGCGGCGCTACGCCGCTGCTGGCGGCATCGTGGCCGAGGGCGTCGATAAACGCCTTGTCGATTTTCAGGCAATCCACCGGCAGCGTTTGCAGGTAGGCGAGGCTGCAATAGCCCGTGCCAAAATCGTCGATCAGCACCTGGTGGCCGACATCACGCAAGGCTTGCAGGTTCTCCCGCGCCACCACCACATCAATCAGCCCGCGCTCGGTGACTTCGAACGCGATCTGCCGCGCCGCGACCCGGTGCAGGGTCAGCAGCTTGGCCATGACCTGGCCGATGCGCGGCACCATTACGTCGCACGCCGCCAGGTTCACTGAAATGTAGAGCTGCGGATTGGCCCGCAGAAGCTGGCCCAGTTGTTCCAGCAGGCGTTGCAGGACGAAATCGGTCATCTGGCGGATCTGCCCGGTATTTTCCGCCATTGGAATGAACAGGTCGGGACTGGTCAGCGTGCCGTCCGGGCGGCGCCAGCGCAGCAATGCTTCGGCGCCGACGCAGTTGCGGCTGTCGAGGTCGAAGATCGGCTGATACAGCACCTGCAATTCGCCGCGACGGATTGCGCCGTGCAATTCGGCGTCCAGCGACTGGCGCTGGCGGACCAGCAACAACACGAAAAACCCGACGAAGGCGCCGAGGATCAGGCACACCGGCACCACCCACCACCAGATGGCGGGCATGTGCATCCCGGTGCGCGGGGTGATCAAAACCAGTTGGTATTCGGGGTTGTCAGTGGGCATTCGGTAGATCAGCCGCGACTGGGTGATCTGAAGCGCATCGCGTGCTTTCGGTGGCCAGGGCTCGGCCGGTGGCCAGGTTTGCTCTTTACCGAGTACCGGGATGGCTCGTTTGCCGTGATCAAGCACGACCAGAAGGCTGCTGCCGGGTGACAGGTCGACCATGTCGGTCAGGTGTCCGCGCGAGGTCGCCACACGAAAATTGCCACGGCCGAGCATCAGGGCAGCCCGGTTTTCATCGGGTTCTGTGGTGGTGTTGAGCCAATAGCTGTAGGTCGGGCCTTTGATGTCCGGCGGGCGAACAACGGTCAGACCTTCCTGGCGCGGACGGTTGGAGCACATCCGCGCGCCGTCCTTGTACGCGGCTTCATAGACAAAACGGTAGTTGAAGGTGACCTGCTGCAGGGTGGCGATCATCTCGTCGTCGCAGGTGCGCAGCGGCTGAGCCTGCAGGTCATCGAGGCTCTCGCGCAACTGGCCGAACAATTGCTCCAGACGTGCAAGGAAGCGCTCACCCTGAGCGTTCATCGCCTGGCTTTCGTTTTGTTCGACCTGGCGCATGGCGACGAACATCCCGCCGGCGATCAGCAGGGCCGCACTGAGGACAGCCGCGATCATCGCCAGGAACCACGGGCGATAAAACCAGCTACGCAGCGTCGCTCGGGTAGCAACCATCATGGAATATCCGAAGAATTACCAATGAGTTATAGCTGCTGATTACGATTTCGCCCTGACCGTCGGGCGGGCGTCATTATTTTGTCTGGTTGAGCACCAGCAATAACGCGGCTGTTTGCGCGTCCGGCGTACCGTCAAACCGTGAAGGGCGGAAGTGCATCTGGAACGCGGCCAGTACATGGCGGGTGGCTACGTCCAGCTCGCCGGTCTGCGGGGTGTCGTAACCGACCCGCGCCAGTTGCGCCTGGAACCAGCTGATGCTCGGCAGTTCGGCGTTGAACTGCACCTGCTGGCGCGCCACCGCTGATTCGTCGGGCCAGACGCCCAGGCCTTCTGCGGCCAGACGTTTCCACGGGAACAACGGGCCTGGATCGAGTTTGCGCAGCGGTGCGATGTCGCTGTGGCCGATGATATGGCGCGGGCTGATGCCCTGGCGTTTGCTGATGTCCTTGAGCAGGACGATCAGCGCTTGAATCTGCGCTTCGCTGTACGGATACCACAGGCGCCCGGTTGGCGTGTCCTTGAAGCCCGGGTTGACGATTTCGATGCCGATGGAGCTTGAGTTGAGCCAGGTACGGCCCTGCCACTGGCTTTCTCCGGCGTGCCAGGCGCGCTGGTTTTCATCCATCAGTTTGTAGATGGTGCCGCTCTTGTCGTCGCCGATCAGGTAGTGGCTGCTGACTTCGCCGTGGGTCAGCAGTTGCAGCGAACGGGCGAGGGAGGCGGAGGTGTAGTGCACGATCACGAACTGCACGCGGCTGTCGTGATTGGCCGAAGGATGACTGGTGTCATAACGCGGGCCACTGGCACAACCGGCCAGGACAAGCAGCGACGCGAGGAGGGCAAAAAATTTCATGGCAGAAGGCAGTACACGCAAGACAATAATGCAACAGTGTAACGTACTGCCTCGGGTCTCGACGGCCGACGGGCTGATTTAAACAAAATGGAACAATTGCTCAGCCCAGCTCGACCCGGTTGCGTCCTCCATTTTTTGCGCGGTACAGCGCCTGATCGGCTCTTTTGAGCACCAGATCGCTGTGTTCTCCAGGCTTGAATGAAGCCAGTCCCATGGAAATGGTGATCGTCACCCGTTCACCCTTGAAGTGAAACGGGCAGGCTTCGATGGCCGCACGCAGGGTTTCCAGCAGCTTGGCACCCACGGCCGGCGTGGTGGCCGGCAACAACAGCACGAACTCTTCACCGCCAAAACGGGCAATGAAATCCGCTGCGCGCAGACGTTTACGCAGCACTGTGGCGATGATCTTCAACACTTTGTCGCCGGCCAGATGGCCGTAGTTGTCGTTGATGCGCTTGAAATGATCGAGGTCGAGCATCGCCAGGCTCAAGGTGTTGCCGTGTTGCTGCCACTGTTTGATCTCGTGTTCCAGCCGTTCGCTCCAGGCGGCGCGGTTGGGCAGGCCGGTGAGCGGGTCGATCAGGGCTTTCTGCCGTTGTTCTTCCAGGTGCTCGCGGAAACCCAGGGCTTCCTGCTCCATGTGCGCTACGCGCTCGGCCAGGCCTTTGAGGCGCGCAGCCACTTCCTGCTCACGGGCGTCGCGTTGTTTCTGGTGCTGGTCCATGGTGCCGAGCAGGCCTTCGAGGTGGTTCTCCAGCACTTGCTTGAGGTCATCCAGATCGGCTGCTTCCTGCACGCTGGTCTGCAAGCCATCGACCTGTTCGCGGATCTGCGTGTCCATCGCCCGCGCCGCCGAGCTGTTGTCGGCGTGGCCCTCGCTGGCGGCCTGCAAGTTACTCTGGAAGGCTTCGAGGCGTTCGTTGAGTTGCTGCAGATAGGCTTCGAATTCGTGTTGGCCACTGTCGGTGATCGCCAGCATCAAGGTGGCAAGATCGTCGAGGATCGGCAGCAACTCGTACCAGTTCAGACCATTTTTCAACCGATCACGCATGGCTTCGGCCTGCGGGCGGTGGCGCTCGGGCAGGGTCAGATCGTCGAGCAGCCCGATCAAGGTGTCTTCGATGTGCCTGGCCACCGAGCTGTAGGACGGTTCGGGCGAATCGGGCAGGGCGTAGAGAATATCCTGCTCGGATTGGTCCGGATCAATCGCGGCCAATGCCTGGGCTATGGGTTCGGGCAGGGGCAGGCTGTCGAGAAACAGCGGTGTCGGGCCATCGCCCGGGAGGATCAATTCGTCCGGGTTGATCGCGGTCACCGGGATCGGCGGTGAAATCGTGGTGGCTGCTTCGGGTTCGGTCTCTGGCCCGAACACCCAGGGCGTCGAAGTGGCACCGGATTCGGTGACTGCCTCGACAGCAATGATCGGCGGCACAAAGGAAACCACAGGCGCTTGGGCCTGAGCAGGCACGGCTGGAGCAACTGGCGCCTGAAGAGGCGCGGCCTCAATTGCTGGTGCGATGGGAGCTGCCGGTTTTGGTGCAGCCGGAGTCGGCTCGACGAGCGCGGTCTGCACGGGGACGGGCGCCGGGTGTTCAGCGCCGGGTGGCGCAGGCATGGGGGCTTCAGGTGGATGCGGGGCCGGTGGCGCTTCCGGCGTCTCTTCACTGTCGCGGCTGCCAAACAAGCGCTGCAGGAAGCCCGGGCGGTCCGGCTCGGGCGGCGTTTCCAGCTGACTCAGTGCCTTGCCCTGCAAACCGCTGAGTTCACTCAGCAGCAGCGGCATTTCCCGTGCCTGCCCGACGCGGCTGTCGAGTTGCTTGGCGAATTTCTTCAGCGGCTGGGCGACTTCCCGTGGCAGCGGCAAGGCTTGCAGTTGGGTGACCAGTGCGGTCAGCGCGGTGCTGACCTGATCGATTCGGGTCTCGCGGCGCTGCTCGGAGTCGAGCACGGCTTTTTCCAGACGCGGCAGCAGGGCGGCAAGACCGGCGTCCATGTCGTCGGTGCGCACCACCTCGCGCATCTCTTTCATGCACTGATCAACGACCTTGTCGGTGCCTTCGGCGGCCAGGGTGCTGCGCACCAGGCCACGACGCAGCAAGTCGAGCCGGGCGGCCCAGCGGCGTTCGAGCTTGTCCTGCTGTTCGATGCTTTTGAGGTACTTCTCTTTCCAGCGCTGGGCGTCGTCGCTCATTCAGGGGTTCCGCGAGGGGCAGGACTCATCGCGGGCAATGCATCGGCCGTGAGCGAACCCGGCAGACGGATCTCTACCGCGACCGGCAGGTGATCGGAAATCGGTTGTGCCAGCACTTCGACCTTTTCCAGAACCAGGGTCGGGCTGAGCAAAATATGATCAAGGCAACGCTGCGGTCGCCAGCTGGGGAATGTCGCTTCCACCTGCGGGGCCAGCAAGCCGAGATCGCGTAACGGAGACTGTTGTAACAGATCGCTGGCATGGGTGTTCATGTCACCCATCAATATCTGGTGTTTATAACCACCGATCAGCTCGCGAATATAGCCCAGTTGCAGGCTGCGCACCCGGGCGCCGAGGGCCAGGTGCATCATCACCACCACCAGCGCTTCGGGACCTTCGCCGAAGCGCAGCAGGATCGCGCCGCGACCTTTCGGGCCGGGCAGCGGATGATCTTCGATCGCCCACGGCTTCAGGCGACTGAGCACGCCATTGCTGTGCTGGGCCAGTCGGCCGAGGTTGCGATTGAGTTGTTGATACCAGTAGGGGAAGGCGCCGAGGTGGGCCAGGTGTTCGACCTGATTGACGTAGCCTGAGCGCAGGCTGCCGCCATCGGCTTCCTGCAGGGCGACCAGGTCGAAGTCGCCAAGCAGGTCGCCGATCTTTTGCAGATTGCCTGAGCGCCCGGTGTGCGGCAGCAGGTGCTGCCAGCTGCGGGTCAGGTAATGCCGATAGCGCTCGGTGCTGATGCCGACCTGGATATTGAAACTGAGCAGGCGCAGACGATGGTCTGCGGGCAGGCCCGTGGACTCCAGGTGATGCTCGTTGACCTGCGGATCATGCAGGCCAACGATGCGTTCGGTGCCCCAGCGGCGCATGGCGATGACCGCGCTTAGTTGGCAGCTGCCTTGTTGGCCGCTCGCTCTTTGGCGACCAGTTGGTCAGCCAGCTTCAGGGCTTCTTCGGCACCACCGGCAGAGCCGATGTCGAAGCGGTATTTGCCGTTGACGATCATGGTCGGTACGCCACTGATTTCATACTTCTTGGCCAGTTCGCGAGCCTTGACGATCTGGCCCTTGATGGCGAACGAGTCGAAAGTGGCGAGGAACTTGTCCTTGTCCACGCCCTGAGTGGCGAGGAAGTCAGCCATGTCGTTCTTGTCGGTCAACTTCTTGTGTTCTTTCTGTATGGCGTTGAAGACTGCCGCGTGAACCTTGTGCTCGACACCCATCGCTTCCAGGGTCAGGAACATCTGGCCGTGAGCGTCCCACGGGCCGCCGAACATGGCAGGAATGCGTACGAAGTTGACGTCGGATGGCAGTTTTTCAACCCATGGATTGATCACCGGCTCGAACGCGTAGCAATGCGGGCAGCCGTACCAGAACAGCTCCACCACTTCGATCTTGCCAGGTTCTGCCACCGGCACCGGGTTTGCCAGCTCGACATAAGGGGCGGCCGGTGCTTCAGCGGCCTGGGCGGTCACGCCGAACAGGCTGGCAGCGACGAGAGCGGCGCTGATGATCAGATTACGCATGCTTTACTCCTGGACAATTTTGGTCGCCTCGCGCGACCTGTTTTCAGACAGATCCTGGCGGGCATGAGTTCTGTAGTGTAACGGCAGCGGCCACAAAAAAGGGCGGCCAAAGCCACCCTTTTTATACTTGCTGCGACGGATTAATCGAGCGTTAACGTTGCCCGAGTTCTATCGCTGCCACGTGCGGTCTCAGTGCAGACCTTGAATGTAGCTGGCGACTGCGGCGATGTCTTCATCGCTCAGTTTGCGCGCGATGGTGCGCATGGTCATGGCGTCGCCGTCGTTGCTGCGGCCGGCAGCCGGGTCTTCCTTGCGGAAGTCGGTCAGTTGCTTGGCGATGTATTGAGCGTGCTGGCCACCCAGGTGCGGGAAGCCGGCGGCGGCGTTGCCGGCACCGTTCGGCGAGTGGCAGCCGGTGCAGGCCGGCAGGCCTTTTTCCAGGTTGCCGCCACGGAAGAGGGCTTCACCACGGGCGACGATTTTTGGATCAGCGGCGCCTACGCTGCCTTTCTGGCTGGCAAAGTAGGCGGCGATGTCGGCCAGATCCTGATCGCTCAGGTTGGTCAGCAGGCCTGTCATTTCCAGAACGGTGCGCTTGCCTGACTTGATGTCGTGCAGTTGTTTGGTCAGGTAGCGTTCACCTTGACCGGCCAGTTTCGGGAAGTTTGGCGCCATGCTGTTGCCATCCGGGCCATGGCAGGCCCCGCATACGGCGGCTTTGGCCTGGCCGGCGGCGGCATCACCGGCAGCATGGGCGAAGCCTGAAATTCCCACGGTCAACAGCAGACTCACGATCAATTTGTTCATCAGCTAATCCAACTACGGCTAAGGGTTAAGAGTTATGGACCGGGCTTACTCTTGCTCATCCAGAGGATGATGGCTCGGTAATCCTCGGCACTGCAGTCCATGCACAAACCACGCGGCGGCATCGCCTTGAAACCCTGGGTCACGTGTTGCACCAGCGTCTCCATACCTTTCGCCAACCTCGGCGTCCAAGCTTCCTGATCGCCTCTTTCGGGCGCCATGGGTAGTTGGCCGGAATGACAGGCACCACAAACACGGTTGTACACGGCTTCCGGTTCCTGTGTAGCCTGTGCGCCGCAAAGCGGTATCAGGACTCCGGCAGCCAGCAGCCATTTCGTCATAAAACGACCTTTTCAGGGTTGAGAGCGTTCTGCGTTCTGATGCGCAATCAAGGTCTTTGGCTCTCGTGAACTTCATCCTTCGCTGGGACAAAGCACACACAAAATCTGCGGCATTATATACTGGCGTCACTGAAACGGAAGCGACACCGCGTTCCGCGCCCAATCCCGGCGCCGCCCACATCGGAAATCCCATGCAACTCAAGAATCCCATCCTCGGCCTGTGCCAACAGTCCACGTTCATGCTCAGTGCCGCCAAAGTCGATCAATGCCCTGACGACGAAGGCTTCGAAGTGGCGTTTGCCGGTCGCTCCAACGCCGGCAAATCCAGCGCACTGAACACCCTGACTCACGCCAGCCTGGCGCGCACCTCGAAAACCCCGGGGCGCACACAGCTGTTGAACTTCTTCAAGCTAGACGATGAACGGCGTCTGGTCGACCTGCCGGGCTACGGTTATGCAAAAGTACCGATCCCGCTCAAGCAACACTGGCAGCGTCACCTCGAGGCTTACCTCGGTGGCCGGGAGAGTTTGAAGGGTTTGATTCTGATGATGGACATCCGTCATCCAATGACCGACTTCGACCTGTTGATGCTCGACTGGGCCGTTGCCGCCGGCATGCCGATGCACATCCTGCTGACCAAGGCCGACAAACTGACCTACGGCGCCGCCAAGAACACGCTGCTCAAGGTGCAGTCGGAAATCCGCAAGGGTTGGGGTGATCTGGTGACGATCCAGTTGTTCTCGGCACCAAAACGCATGGGCCTGGAAGAGGCCTACACTGTGTTGGCAGGCTGGATGGAACTGGCGGACAAGGGTGCGGAAGCAACAGCTGAATAAGAAATTTTCAAAACTGTCTGTGGTGCTGCCATGCAAGGCAAAAGCGCTGGTAAAAAGCGGAGTTTAGGGAACCTAAATGAGCATTTTTAACTGCGCTTTTAACGCAGCATGGCTGCGCTACAGGCAATTTTGGGGCAAAAAAAGCCCCGGACTTCATATGGGGAGGGAGAAGTTCCGGGGTTTAAGTTCCGAACCGCTAGGGCGGGGTTCAGATATCTGCCAACACTTAACACAACATAGGAGCATCGAAGGGCTTCACCAGCCATTCAGTATCTCTGAGTAGTGAGTTGTCAGATTAGTTCAGATTTTTTTCAAAAAGCTTTGGAATAAGCCCAAGCGCGTTTCGAAATAAGCCCGATACAGCCGTTTGCCGCGACAGTGTGTCGCGGCAAATGCCCGGGCCAGACGCCTCAGTGCGCCTCATCCCAGTTGTTGCCGACGCCGACTTCCACCAGCAACGGCACGTCCAGTTTCGCCGCTTCGCTCATGTGCAGGCGGATTTCCTGACTCACCTGATCGACCAGATCCTCGCGAACCTCCAGCACCAGTTCGTCGTGCACCTGCAGGATGACTCTGGCGTCCAGCCCGGACGCAGCCAGCCAGTTGTCCACCGCCACCATGGCTTTCTTGATGATGTCGGCAGCGGTGCCCTGCATCGGCGCGTTGATCGCCGTGCGCTCGGCGGCGGCGCGTTCCTGTGGCTTGTTGGAGTTGATCTCCGGCAAATACAGGCGACGACCGAAGAAGGTTTCCACATAACCTTGATCCGCAGCCTGTTTGCGGGTGCGCTCCATGTAGTCGCGCACACCCGGGTAGCGGGCAAAGTAGGTGTCGATGTAAGCCTTGGCAGTCTTGGTATCGACGCCGATGTCCTTGCCGAGCTTCTGCGCGCCCATGCCGTAGATCAGGCCGAAGTTGATCGCCTTGGCGCCACGGCGCTGGTCGGAGGTCACTTCATTGAGTTCGACCTTGAACACTTCGGCGGCGGTGGCGGTATGCACATCCAGATTGTTGCGGAAGGCGTTCATCAGGCCTTCGTCTTTGGACAGGTGCGCCATGATCCGCAGTTCGATCTGCGAATAGTCCGCCGCCAGCAGTTTGTAGCCCTTTGGCGCGACGAACGCCTGACGGATACGCCGGCCTTCAGCGGTACGCACCGGGATGTTCTGCAGGTTCGGATCGCTGGAAGACAAACGCCCGGTGGACGCCACAGCCTGGTGATACGAGGTGTGGATGCGCCCGGTGCGCGGGTTGATCTGCTCCGGCAGGCGGTCGGTGTAAGTGCTTTTCAGCTTGCTCATGGAACGGTGTTCCATCAGCACTTTCGGCAAGCGATGGTCATCCTCAGCGAGTTTCGCCAATACTTCCTCGGCAGTCGACGGCTGGCCCTTGGCGGTTTTCTTCAGCACCGGCAGGCCGAGCTTTTCGTAAAGAATCACGCCCAGTTGCTTCGGCGAGCCGAGGTTGAACTCTTCGCCGGCGATCTCGAAGGCTTCACGCTCCAGCGCGACCATCTTGTTGCCCAGCTCGATGCTCTGGATGCCGAGCAACTCGGCGTCGACGAACGCGCCCTGACGCTCGATGCGTGCCAGCACTGGCACCAGCGGAATCTCGATGTCGGTCAGTACGCTGGCCAGACTCGGGATCGCGCTGAGTTTTTCAAACAGCGTCTGGTGCAGACGCAGGGTGATGTCGGCGTCCTCGGCGGCGTATGGCCCGGCCTGCTCCAGAGCGATCTGGTCGAAGGTCAGCTGCTTGGCGCCTTTGCCGGCGATGTCCTGGAAGCTCACGGTGGTGTGATCCAGGTACTTCTGCGCGAGGCTGTCCATGTCGTGGCGGGTGGCGGTGGAGTTGAGCACGTAGGACTCAAGCATGGTATCGAAGGCGATCCCGCGCACGTTGATGCCCTGGCTCTGATCGCCGCCGATGGCGCAGTTGGCCAGAATATTCATGTCGAACTTGGCGTGCTGGCCGACCTTGAGTTTGTTCGGGTCTTCCAGAATCGGCTTGAGCGCGCGCAGCACGGTGTCGCGATCCAGTTGCTCGGGCACGCCGATGTAGGAGTGGGTCAGCGGGATGTACGCCGCTTCGTTGGCCTGCACGGCGAACGACAGGCCGACCAGTTGCGCCTGTTGCGCGTCGATGCCGGTGGTCTCGGTGTCGAAGGCGAACAGCTTGGCGTTGTTCAGTTTTTCCAGCCAGACGTCGAAACGCGCCTGATCGAGGATGGTTTCGTAGGCGGCTTCAGCGGGGGCGGCAGGCGCTTCGTCCGCTGGTGCGCTGAACAGATCGCCGGCCGGCGCAGGCTTGGCGGCCGCGCTCAGTTCCTGGCGCTTGGCGTCACGGTCGAGGTCATTCAGCCAGCTCTTGAATTCCAGCAGGGTGTACAGCTCGTAAAGCTTGGCCGGGTCTTCCGCGCCCATTTGCAGGTCGTCGAGGCCGATGTCCAGCGGCACGTCGACCTTGATCGTTGCCAATTGATAGGAGAGGAACGCCATCTCCTTGTGCTCTTCGAGCTTGGCCGGCAGGGTTTTCGCGCCGCGAATCGGCAGGGTCGGCACGATGTCGAGATTCGCGTAAAGCTCGGTAAGGCCGCCGTTGACGCCCACCAGCAGGCCGGAGGCAGTTTTGGGGCCGATGCCGGGAACGCCCGGGATGTTGTCGGAAGAATCGCCCATCAGCGCCAGATAATCGATGATCTGCTCGGGAGCGACGCCGAATTTCTCCTTCACGCCCTCCACGTCCATCGAGCTACCGGACATGGTGTTGACCAAGGTAATGTGGCCGTCGACCAGTTGCGCCATGTCCTTGTCGCCGGTGGAGATGATCACCGGGCGATCGGCCGCCGCGCTGCTGCGGGCCAGAGTGCCGATCACGTCGTCAGCCTCGACGCCGTCCACGCACAGCAGCGGGAAACCGAGGGCGATCACACTCTGGTGCAACGGCTCGATCTGCACGCGCATGTCGTCGGGCATGCTTGGACGGTTGGCCTTGTATTCGGCGTACATCTCATCGCGAAACGTCCCGCCCTTGGCGTCGAAGACCACGGCGAACGGGCTGTCCGGGTACTGCTTGCGCAGACTCTTGAGCATGTTCAGCACACCTTTGACCGCGCCGGTCGGCAGGCCTTTGGAGGTGGTCAGCGGTGGCAGTGCATGGAAAGCGCGGTACAGGTAAGACGAACCGTCCACCAGGACGAGGGGGGCTTGGCTCATGAGCAGAATCAACCTTTTCGGCGGGCCCGGCGCTAGAATAGCGGGACCGTTGACGACAAAGGGACAAGGTTATCATGCGTACGTTAAATCGCTTGCTGCTGGTCGGTTTGATTGCTGCCTCGCCATTGGCCGCGATGGCGGCGGATGATGCGCCGTCAAAGGAGCCGGAAGTTACCATTAACACGCACACCGAAGGCGACAAGGTCATTCAGGAATACAGCCGCAGTGGCTTCGTCTATGCGATCAAGGTCACGCCCAAGGGCGGCAAACCGTATTTTCTGGTGCGCGCCGATGGTTCGGACGTGAACTACATCCGTTCCGACCAGCCGGATATGCTGATTCCGTCGTGGGAAATCTTTACCTGGAAGTAAGATTCCCGACTTTTAATCGGCGCCGCTCGATCGCGGCGCCCGAACTGAGCAGTTTTTAACCATGTCTGTGTTCACCCCCCTGGCTCGGCCCGAGCTGGAAACCTTTCTCGCCCCTTACGGGCTCGGCCGTCTGCTTGATTTCCAGGGGATCGCCGCCGGCAGCGAAAACACCAATTTCTTTATCAGCCTGGAACAGGGCGAATTCGTCCTGACCCTGGTCGAGCGCGGCCCTGTGCAGGAAATGCCGTTCTTCATCGACCTGCTCGACGTGTTGCACGAGGCTGATCTGCCGGTGCCTTACGCGCTGCGCACCACCGACGGTGTGGCGCTGCGTGAGCTCAAGGGCAAGCCGGCGCTGCTGCAACCGCGCCTGTCCGGCAAGCACATCAAGGTCGCCAACGCTCAGCATTGCGCGCAGGTCGGTGAGTTGCAGGCGCATCTGCATTTGGCGACCCAGGGCGAGCGCATGATCAAGCGCAAGACCGATCGCGGTCTGGACTGGATGCTGGAGGAGGGCACAGAGTTTCTCTCGCATCTGGCGGACGAGCCGCGTGCGCTGCTGCGCAAGGCGCTGGATGAAATCACTGTGCAGAAAGAGAAAATTCTCGCGCTGCCACGGGCCAACATCCACGCCGACCTGTTCCGCGATAACGCGATGTTCGAAGGCACGCACCTGACCGGGTTGATCGACTTCTACAACGCCTGCTCGGGGCCGATGCTCTATGACGTGGCGATTGCCTTGAACGACTGGTGTTCGGACGAGGAAGGTCTGATTGACGGGCCGCGTGCCCGCGCATTCCTTGGCGCGTATGCGGCGCTGCGTCCGTTCACTGCCGCCGAAGCGGAGCTATGGCCGACCATGCTGCGCGTGGCCTGTGTGCGGTTCTGGCTGTCGCGGTTGATCGCCGCCGAGCAGTTTGCCGGGCAGGACGTGCTGATTCACGATCCGCGGGAGTTCGAGCAGCGGCTGGCGCAGCGGCAACAGGTTCATACGCCGTTGCCTTTCGCCCTTTAAGATCAAAAGATCGCAGCCTTCGGCAGCTCCTACACAGTAAACCCTGTAGGAGCTGCCGAAGGCTGCGATCTTTTTTATGGGGTTTACAACGATTCCAGGCACCCGGCCAGATCGTTGCCCAGCTTTTCCAGCACCTGCTCATACCCCTGAGCTGTCGCCGGCGTATATCCGCCCAGCGCATCCAGCTCCGCCAGCTTCACCGGCAGGCCCGCCACCAGCGTTTCCGCCAGGCGTGGACGCAGCGGGGGTTCGCTGAACACACAGGTCTTGCCCACTTCCTGCAGGCGCTTGCGCATCGCGGCCACATGCTGTGCGCCCGGCTGCACTTCCGCCGCGACGCTGAACACGCCAGTGTGTTTCAGACCGTAAGCGTCCTCGAAGTAATCGAAGGCTTCGTGGAACACGAAGTACGGTTTGCCTTCAATGCCGGCCAGACGCTTCTTCAAGCGTGCATCCAGCGCATCGAGGCGCTCGTCGAAGGCCTTGGCGTTGCTCTGATAGCGTTCGGCGTTGGCCGGATCCGCAGCACTGAGGTCGGCGGCCATTTTGTCGGCAATAACCCGCGCGTTGACCGGCGATAGCCACAAATGCGCGTCCAGGGTACCAGGGCGATGATCGTGATCATGCTCGTCGGCGTCTTCGGCGTGGGAGTGACTGTCTTCGGCAAAGCGGCGCAGTTTCATGCCCGGCAGATCCTGCACGGCCACGCTCGGCAGCGTACGACCGTTCAGCACGCGCGGCAGGAAACCTTCCATGTCCGGGCCGATCCAGTACAGCAGGTCCACCGATTGCACCTTGCGCACATCGGACGGGCGCAGCGCGTAGTTATGCGGCGATGCGCCCGGCGGCAGCAGCACTTCCGGGATGGCCACGCCGTCCTGCACCGCCGCGGCAATCAACTGCAACGGTTTGATGCTGGTGAGGACCTTGACCTCGGCCTGAGCCGAACCGATCAGCAGAAAACTGGCGACAAAAGCCACAAAAACAGAAAAAAGTCGGGACACGATGACCACTCAAGGAGGCGAGAACGGGTAACATAATAACGTCTCTATCAAAACTCGTCGCCGCCCATGCCTATTACACCGATTGCCAGCCGTCCCCACGACCACTCTCATTGCGTGCACAGCGCACTGACCGAGGCCGATACCTTGTGCGCCCAGAAAGGCCTGCGCCTGACTGCGCTGCGCCGGCGGGTGCTGGAGCTGGTGTGGCAGAGCCACAAGCCGCTGGGCGCCTACGACATTCTCGCGGTGCTGAGTGAGCAAGACGGCCGCCGTGCCGCACCGCCGACCGTGTACCGCGCGCTGGATTTCCTGCTGGAAAACGGCCTGGTGCACCGCATCTCCTCGCTCAACGCCTTCGTCGGCTGTGTGCACCCGGAGCATGCGCATCAGGGCCAGTTCCTGATCTGCCGCGAGTGCCACGCCGCCATCGAGCTGGAACAGAAAGCCATCAGCGACGCAATCATCCACAGCGCCAGGGATGTCGGTTTCATCGTCGAAGCGCAGACCGTCGAAGTGGTCGGCCTGTGCTCCGGTTGCCAGGGGGCTTGATGAGCAACCCGTTGATCCGTCTTCAGCACGTCGCCGTCACTTTTGCCGGGCAGACCGTGCTGGACAACATCGAGCTGAGCGTTGAACCGGGACAGATCGTCACCCTGATCGGCCCCAACGGTGCCGGCAAGACCACCCTGGTGCGCGCCGTGTTGGGGTTGTTGAAGCCGGACAGCGGCAGCGTCTGGCGCAAGCCGAAACTGCGCGTCGGCTACATGCCGCAAAAGCTGCATGTCGATCCGACCTTGCCGCTGTCGGTGCTGCGCTTTCTGCGTCTGGTGCCGGGGGTTGATCGTCCGCGTGCGTTGGCGGCGCTGAAAGAAGTCGGCGCCGAACACGTCATCGACAGCCCGGTGCAGAGTGTTTCCGGTGGCGAAATGCAGCGCGTGCTGCTGGCCCGTGCCTTGTTGCGCGAGCCGGAACTGCTGGTGCTGGATGAGCCGGTGCAGGGCGTCGATGTCGCCGGGCAAGCCGAGCTGTACAGTCTGATCACCCGCCTGCGTGACCGTCACGGCTGCGGCGTGCTGATGGTGTCCCACGATCTGCATCTGGTGATGAGCACCACCGATCAGGTGGTGTGCCTGAACCGTCACGTCTGCTGCTCCGGGCACCCCGAGCAGGTCAGCGGCGATCCGGCGTTCGTCGAGCTGTTCGGCAAGAACGCGCCGAGTCTGGCGATCTATCACCACCATCACGACCACGCCCACGACCTGCACGGTTCGGTGGTCAAGGCGCCCGGTGCGGGCCACACCCACGTTCACGGAGACAACTGCAAGCATGGCTGATTTTCTGTTGTATGCCCTGCTTGCAGGTCTGGCATTGGCGGTGGTGGCCGGGCCTTTGGGTTCGTTCGTGGTCTGGCGGCGCATGGCCTACTTCGGCGACACCCTGTCCCACGCCGCGCTGCTCGGCGTGGCGCTGGGCTTTCTGCTGGATGTCAGCCCAACCGTTGCGGTGACCGTCGGCTGCCTGCTGCTGGCAGTGCTGCTGGTGACCTTGCAACAGCGCCAGCCGCTGGCCTCCGACACGCTTTTGGGAATTCTCGCACCAAGCACGCTCTCTCTCGGGCTGGTGGTACTAAGCTTCATGCATGAAGTGCGGATCGACCTGATGGCCTACCTGTTCGGCGACCTGCTGGCGATCAGCCCGACCGATCTGGCGTGGATCCTCGGCGGCAGCGCGGCGGTACTGGTGTTACTGGTGACGCTGTGGCGGCCGCTGCTGGCGATCACCGTGCATGAGGAATTGGCCAGGGTCGAAGGCCTGCCGGTGGCGGGCCTGCGCATGGCGCTGATGCTGTTGATTGCGGTGGTGATCGCGGTGGCGATGAAGATCGTCGGTGTGTTGCTGATTACTTCGCTGCTGATCATCCCGGCGGCTGCGGCACAACGTCACGCCCGCTCGCCGGAGCAGATGGCGCTGGGCGCGAGCCTGCTGGGCATGCTCGCGGTGTGTGGCGGGCTGGCGCTGTCATGGTTCAAGGACACCCCGGCGGGGCCGTCGATCGTGGTGACGGCGGCCGCACTGTTTCTGCTGAGTTTTGTTCTGCCCCGTCGAGGGGTGTAGACTTGCTCGCTTTTTGCGCAATTAGAGAGTCGCAGGAATGAAGCCGTTCGCCTCCCGTTATCTGCTCCTTGTCGCATTTTCCGTGCTGCTGGGCGCCTGCCGAAGCACGCCGCCGATGGCCGAAGCCCCCGACGCGCGGGCCACGGCCATCGCACAGCTGGAGCAAAGCCTGGCCAGCAGCGAACTGGCCACCGCCGAAGACCAATTGGCCGCGTTGCAGACCGAAACGCCCAACGATCAATCCCTCGAGCAATACCAGCGCCAGTTGGCCGAAGCCTACCTGCGCCGCAGCCAGATCGTCTTGCAGAAAGGTGATGTGAACGCTGCTGCCACCGCGCTGAGCCGCGCCCGCGCCCTGATGCCCAAAGCCCCGGCGCTTACCGGTGGCGTCAACGGCGCCATCACCGAAGCCCGTAAAGCCGAGCTGGAGAAAGCCGAAGCCGCGCTGCTGGCAGCTGAAGCCAAGCCGAAAGCCAAGGTCATCGACCCGACGGCAGAAAGCACTACGGTTGCACTGAACATCAACGATAGCCGCAAACTTCGCCGGCAACTGGATGCCATCGCCGCCGATGTGGTGAATTATGAGTGCGCTGTGAGCATTCAGGCGCCGCGCACCCAGGATTATCCATGGCTGGCGACGTTGCTGAGCAAGCGGGTGAAGAAACTCAATCCGGATTTCGAGCTGAAGATTGAAAAACAGATCCTGCGCACCGTGCCTGCGCAGATGGTCTTGATTCCGGCCAAACCCTAAAAGATCGCAGCCTCCGGCAGCTCCTACAGGTGCAAGTAATCCCTGTAGGAGCTGCCGAAGGCTGCGATCTTTTGCTTTAGGCTGGAATGGCCTTGGCCTTAGGCTCCCGCGCCCAGACCCGATGCTGCCCGATTGCCGCGAAGAACGGCTTGGTCAACCCCGGCACATCCTTGCCCTGCAGCAACCCGTCATCCGCCTCAAGCTTCAGCAGATCCTGCAACTGCTTGGCATCGCCGTGCAGTGCGATGGCCTTCAGGTGCTTGTAGGCTTCCAGCACGTAGTGCAGCGCCACGCCATCAGCGCTCAGCGCCTTGATCGAGGCCGCGCCACCTGGCACGAACACCGCATCGAAGATCACTGAAGGCATGCCTTCCATGGAGGCATCCACGGGCAGGGCTTTACCGTCGGCAGTCTTCACTGGTGCCGAAGTAGGGCCGAGCAGCTTGGCGTGTGCACCTTCTGCCGCCAAGGCCTTCTTCATCGCATCAATCGCCGCACCATCGACGCCGTTAGCCGCAAGAATCGCCACTTTGCGGGTTTTGATGTTCTCTGGCAGCAGGTTGGCCTGACTCAGCGCCGGCGAATGATCGAACGAGGTTTTACGCACCTCGACTGTGCCTTTGCTCGGCGCAGGCAGGCCGAGGTTGGCCGCCACGCGCTTGGCCAGTTCCAGGTCGATGTTGGCGAGAATCTCGTTCACCTCCCGGGCGCGGATGAACTCACGTTCCACCTTGCCCAGCTCGAAGCTGTAGGCAGCGATGATGTGCTCCTTCTCGTGCGGGCTCATGCTGTTGAAGAACAGCCGTGCCTGGGAGAAGTGGTCACTGAACGACTCGCTGCGCTGGCGGATCTTGTTCGCATCGATGCGTTCCGGGTAGCTCTCGAAGCCGCCGTCTTTAGCCGCCGGCGGGGTTTCCTTCGGCCAGCCGCCATCGATCGAGTTTGGTTCATAAGAAGCGCGACCCTTGTCGATCACCGTGCGGTGCTGGGCATCGCGCTGACCGTTGTGGAACGGCGCCACCGGGCGGTTGATCGGCAGCTCATGAAAGTTCGGCCCACCGAGTCGGCTGATTTGCGTATCGGTGTAGGAAAACAGCCGACCTTGCAGCAGAGGATCGTTGGAAAAGTCGATCCCCGGCACGATGTGGCCCGGGCAGAACGCGACCTGCTCGGTCTCGGCGAAGAAGTTGTCGGGGTTGCGGTTCAGGGTCATTTTGCCCAGCGGGGTGATCGGCACGATCTCTTCGGGGATCAGCTTGGTCGGGTCGAGGATGTCGAAATCGAAGTCGTGCTCGTTTTCCTCCTCGATGATCTGCACGCCCAGTTCCCATTCCGGGTAGTCGCCCATTTCAATGGCTTCCCAGAGATCGCGACGATGGTAGTCGGTGTCTTTACCGGCGAGCTTCTGCGCCTCGTCCCACACCAGCGAGCAAGTGCCGGCGGTGGGGCGCCAGTGGAATTTGACGAAGCGCGATTTGCCCTCGGCATTGACCAGGCGGAAGGTGTGCACACCAAAGCCCTGCATGCTGCGCAGGCTTTTCGGAATCGCCCGGTCGGACATCGCCCAGATCACCATGTGCGCCGATTCCGGCACCAGCGAGACGAAGTCCCAGAAGGTGTCGTGTGCCGAGCCACCGGTAGGAATTTCGTTGTGCGGCTCGGGTTTCACCGCGTGGACGAAGTCGGGAAACTTGATCGCGTCCTGAATGAAGAACACCGGCATGTTGTTGCCGACCAGGTCGAAGTTGCCTTCGTCGGTGAAGAATTTCACGGCAAAACCGCGCACGTCACGCACGGTATCGCCGGAACCGCGCGGCCCCTGCACCGTGGAAAAACGCACGAACACGGGCGTCTTTTTCCCTGGGTCTTGCAGGAAACCGGCCTTGGTCAGCGCCGAATGGTTCTCGTAGGCCTGGAAGAAACCATGCGCCCCGGTGCCGCGCGCATGCACGATGCGCTCCGGAATGCGCTCATGGTCAAAGTGCGTGATTTTCTCACGCATGATGAAGTCTTCCAGCAACGACGGCCCACGCGCGCCGACCTTGAGGGTGTTCTGGTTATCGGCGACCTTCACCCCTTGATTGGTACGCAGGGCCTGGCCGGTAGCGTCGGAGCGGAATGTCTCCAGGCTATCGAGTTTGGCGTTGGTGTTGGCGCGATCCTTGGTATCGGTTCCGGCCAGCTGGCTTTTGTCGGTCGTAGGTTTCTTGCTGCTCATCAGACGTAAACTCCTCGGTTGACCCCTTTTTACGGGGACTCTTGAGCGTTTCCGGGCACGGTTACCCAGGGTTTCAAGTCGCTTAACTAGTGACCAATGAGCAGGAACGGGCGTTCCTTTTTTATGACCTTTGATCTTGTTATTGCCAAATCGAAGGTTAATTGCGAAATAAATGCTAAGAACCTCTATACGGACAGGCTAAAATGCGCGCCCGGCTAACCGCTGATCCTTTTCTAACGCGCCCCACAAGGTTCGCTACGTGATCGAGTTTCAAAACGTCCACAAAACTTACCGCGTCGCCGGTAAGGACATCCCCGCCCTGCACCCGACCAGTCTCTCGATTGAAAACGGTCAGGTCTTCGGCCTGATCGGCCATTCCGGTGCGGGAAAAAGTACCCTGCTGCGTCTGATCAATCGCCTGGAAGACTCCAGCGGCGGCAAGATCATTGTCGACGGCGAAGAAGTCACCGCGCTGGACGCCAACGGCCTGCGCCGTTTCCGCCAGCAGGTCGGGATGATCTTCCAGCACTTCAACCTGCTCGCCTCCAAGACCGTGGCCGACAACGTTGCGCTGCCGCTGACCCTGGCCGGCGAACTGTCGACCAGCGAGATCAATCAGCGCGTCGCCGAGTTGCTCGCGCGGGTCGGTCTGTCCGATCACGCAAAAAAATACCCGGCGCAGTTGTCCGGCGGCCAGAAACAGCGCGTCGGCATCGCCCGCGCCTTGGCGACCAAGCCGAAGATCCTGCTGTGCGACGAGGCCACCAGCGCCCTCGACCCGCAGACCACCGCTTCGGTCCTGCAACTGCTGGCCGAGATCAACCGCGAGCTGAAGCTGACCATCGTCCTGATCACCCACGAGATGGACGTGATCCGTCGCGTCTGCGATCAGGTGGCAGTGATGGACGCCGGGGTGATCGTCGAGCAAGGTTCGGTGGCCGATGTGTTCCTGCATCCGCAGCACCCGACCACCAAACGTTTCGTCCAGGAAAGCGAGCAGATCGACGAAAGCGAACAGCGTGATGACTTCGCTCACGTGCCGGGTCGCATCGTGCGTCTGACCTTCCAGGGCGAAGCGACCTACGCGCCGTTGCTCGGTACCGTGGCCCGGGAGACCGGAGTCGATTACAGCATCCTCGCCGGTCGCATCGACCGCATCAAAGACATTCCTTACGGGCAATTGACCCTCGCCGTCACCGGTGGCGACATGGAAGCGGCGTTCGCCCGCTTCACCGCCGCTGACGTTCACATGGAGGTGCTGCGTTAATGGAAATGCTCAAGGCTTTCTTCGAAAACATCGATTGGCTGGAAATCTGGCTGGCCACTGGCGACACCATGCTGATGCTCGGCGGTTCGCTGCTGTTCACCGTGCTGCTCGGCCTGCCGCTGGGCGTGCTGCTGTTTCTCTGCAGCCCGCGCCAGTTGCTGGAAAACCGTGGCCTGTACGCAATCATGTCGCTGGCAGTGAACATTCTGCGCTCGCTGCCGTTCATCATTCTGTTGATCGTGATGATCCCGTTCACCGTGCTGATCACCGGCACCTCGCTGGGCGTGGCCGGTGCGATTCCGCCGCTGGTGGTGGGTGCGACGCCGTTCTTCGCGCGTCTGGTGGAAACCGCCCTGCGCGAAGTCGATCGCGGCATCATCGAAGCGACCCAGTCGATGGGCGCGACCACCCGGCAGATCATCATGAACGCCTTGCTGCCGGAAGCCCGTCCGGGCATCTTCGCGGCGATTACGGTGACGGCGATTACACTGGTGTCCTACACGGCGATGGCCGGCGTGGTCGGTGCCGGTGGTCTGGGTGACCTGGCGATCCGTTTCGGCTACCAGCGGTTCCAGACGGACGTGATGATCGTCACCGTGGTGTTGCTGCTGATTCTGGTGCAAGTGCTGCAAATGGTGGGCGACCGTCTGGTCGTGCATTTCTCGCGCAAATAACCGGTTTTTGTAAATCAAGAGATGAGCCGGCCATTCGCTGGCAGGCGCCACTCGGGTGCCTCATAAGGAGTTAGCTGAATGAAAAAACTGATCGCTGCTTTCGCGGCCGTAGCCGCTTTTTCGGCCCACGCTGAAACCCTGACCGTTGCTGCCACCCCGGTGCCGCACGCGGAAATCCTCGAGTTCGTGAAGCCGGCCCTGGCCAAAGAAGGCGTGGATCTGAAGGTCAAGGTATTCACCGACTACATTCAGCCGAACGTACAGGTTGCCGAAAAGCGTCTGGACGCCAACTTCTTCCAGCACCAGCCGTACCTCGATGAGTTCAACAAGGCCAAGGGCACCAGCCTGGTCGCGGTGACTGGCGTGCATCTGGAGCCGCTGGGCGCGTACTCGAGCAAGTACAAGAAGCTTGAAGATCTGCCAAGCGGCGCCAACGTGGTGATCCCGAACGACGCCACCAACGGCGGCCGTGCGCTGTTGCTGCTGGCCAAGGCTGGCGTGATCAAGCTGAAAGATGCCACCAACATCCTGTCGACCCCGAAAGATATCGTCGAAAACCCGAAAGATCTGAAAATCCGTGAGCTGGAAGCCGCCACTCTTCCTCGCGTGCTGACCCAGGTCGACCTGGCGCTGATCAACACCAACTATGCGCTGGAAGCCAAACTCGATCCGTCCAAGGATGCGCTGGTGATCGAAGGTAACGATTCGCCGTACGTGAACATTCTGGTGTCCCGTGCGGACAACAAGGACAGCGACGCCATGCAGAAACTGGCGGCTGCGTTGCACAGTCCGGAAGTGAAGCAGTTCATTACCGAGAAGTACAAAGGCGCGATTCTGCCGGCGTTCTGATTCAGGACGAGTCAGGCGCAATAAAAAAGGCGATCCCTCAGGATCGCCTTTTTTGTGCGGCAAATTCCCCTGTAGGAGCTGTCGAGTGAAACGAGGCTGCGATCTTTTGATCTTGCTTTTGAAGATCAAGAGCAAAAGATCGCAGCCTTCGGCAGCTCCTACACAGGAATGTCTTGCGCTGATTACTTGCGGTCAAGCATCACCGGCAGCTGCGCAACCAGTTTGGCGTTGTTCAGC
>NZ_QAIK01000121.1:56460-73354 GCF_003061005.1 Pseudomonas sp. HMWF021
CCGCGCTGGGTGCCGTCCGGGCCGATCACGGCGAGGTTGCCACTGTGGTCGACGGTGTAATTCGGCTTGCTGGTGTCGGCCGGAATGAACGGAATGCTCACCGCGTTGGCGACTTTCTGCAGCTCTTCGATCGACTTCGGCGTCAGGCCGATGAACTGTGGATCGAAGTAGCCCAGGTACTGTTTCAATTGCTGCGGGTTGTCGCGATTCGGGTCGACGCTGACCAGCACGATCTGCAGTTTATCCACAGCATCCTTGGGCAACTCGCTCTTGATCTGGCGCAGTTGGGCGAGGGTGGTCGGGCAGATGTCCGGGCAGAAGGTGTAGCCGAAAAACAGCAGGCTCCACTTGCCTTTCAACTCGTCGATGGCGACCGGTTGGCCGTCCTGATTGGTCATGGTCACGCCCGGCAGGGTGCGGCTCTGCGGCAGCAGGATGATACCGGCGTCGATCAGCGCGGTGGGGTCGCCCTGGCCCTTGCCACTCAGCACTTTGTTGACGGTCAGTCCCAGGATCAGCGCGATCACGGCGACGAGGATGAAGACGGTTTTCTGGGTTCGAGTCATAGGTTCAACAGTAAGTAGTGGTCTACGAGCAGGGCGATGAACAACAGGAACAAGTAATAAATAGAGTACTTGAAGGTGTTGATCGCCGCGTGCGGCCGAGTGCCACGGTACAGCACCACGGCCCATTGCAGAAACCTTGCGCCCAGCGCGAGGGCGCAGATCAGGTAGAGCACGCCGCTCATGTGGATCACGTACGGCAGCAGGCTCACCGCGAGCAGCGCGAAGGTGTACAACAGAATATGCACCTTGGTGTAGTGCTCGCCGTGGGTCACCGGCAGCATCGGGATGTCGGCCTTGGCGTATTCCTCCTTGCGATGAATCGCCAGCGCCCAGAAATGCGGCGGGGTCCAGGCGAAGATGATCAGCACCAGCAGCAACGGTTCGGCGCTGACATGGCCGGTGGCGGCGGTCCAGCCGAGCAGCGGTGGCGCCGCGCCGGCGAGGCCGCCAATGACGATGTTCTGAGGCGTCGCGCGTTTGAGGAAACCGGTGTAGATCACCGCGTAACCCAGCAGCGAAGCCAGTGTCAGCCAGGCGGTCAGCGGATTGGTGAAGGTCAGCAGCAAAGCCTGCCCGAGCAGCGCCAGCACCAGAGCAAAGGTCAGCGCCGCTGCCGGTGAAACCCGGCCCTCGGCCAATGGCCGTTTGTGGGTGCGCGCCATCACCGCATCGATGCGCCGGTCCACCACATGATTGACCGCCGCCGCCCCGCCGGCACACAACGCAATCCCCAGATTGCCGAACACCAGCACCGTCCACGGCACCCCGGCGCGGGTTGCGAGGAACATGCCGACCAGCGAGGTGATCAGCATCAGCACCACCACTTTCGGCTTGGTCAGCTCCAGATAGTCACGCCATAGCGCTTGTGCAGGGCGTTCGCCGATCAGAAGCGCCATGGCGTTTCTCCTTTTATCGTGATGGGCGCAGCCGAATGTTTACGCGGGCTCAGACGCCAGCGCGCCAACATCGGCTGTTTGACCCGAACCAGACTGGTGCGCGCGTGGTAATTGACCAGCACCATGGTCAGCAGCAGCGCGGCGCCTCCGGCGTTGTGCGCCACGGCCACCGGCAGCGGCAGATGGAACAACACGTTGCTGATGCCAAGAGAGATCTGTGCGCCGAGGGCGATGACGACTAGCCCGGCCAAACGTGTCATGCCGACAGCCCTGAGCTGCCAGGCCAGACCGAGCAACACCAGCGTCACCAGCAGCGCGCCAATGCGGTGGGTCAGATGAATCGCCGTGCGCGCGTCGCTGTCGAGCTGA
This sequence comes from Pseudomonas sp. HMWF021, assembly GCF_003061005.1. Taxonomy (GTDB): domain Bacteria; phylum Pseudomonadota; class Gammaproteobacteria; order Pseudomonadales; family Pseudomonadaceae; genus Aquipseudomonas. The sequence continues at coordinate 58,292 of NZ_QAIK01000121.1, forward strand.
CCGCCGAGGTAATTGGGGCCGATGTGCTGGGTCAGGTGAAAGCCGTTGGCAAAGTCGGCGGGCGGCAGCCATTGGCCGTGGCAGGTCGGGAAGTCGATGCAGGCCACTGCCGCATAGTTGGAACTGACCCAGCCGCCCAGCGCGATCTGGCCGATCACCAGCAACAGCCCCGCCGTCGCCCAATACTGCAAACGCTTGGGGACGGTCAGTGCCGGCAGCACGCCGGACAGGCGCAGGGTCAGCAGGAACAGCAAACTCAAGGTCGCGAAACCGCCGAGCAGATGCCCGGTGACCACCTGCGGCCAGAGCTTGAGCGTCACCGTCCACATGCCGAACGCCGCCTGGGCGAACACCACCGCCAGCAGAAACAGCGGCAACTTCAGTGGTTGACCCGGATGATGCCGGTTAACCCAGGCGCGCCCGGCCAGAAGCGAAATCATCAGGCCGAGGGTGCCGGCGAAATAACGGTGGATCATCTCGTTCCAGCCCTTGTACGCCACCACCGGCGAGTCGGGGTAATGCAGTTCGGCATGGGCCAGTTGGACTTCGCTTTTCGGCACGCTGATAAACCCGTAGCACCCCGGCCAGTCCGGACAGCCCAAGCCTGCGTGGGTCAGGCGGGTGTAGGCGCCGAGCAACACGACGATCAGTGCCAGCAGGGTGGCAAACAGCGCGAGGCGAAATCCAGGTTTGGCCATGACAATGCCCTTATCCGATGTTCGACAGTTTCAGCAGATGACGCAGGTCGTTGAGCAGATCCTTGCCCTTCACGCTCGGGTCGTAACGCAGCACCAGGTTGCCGTGGGGGTCGATGATCCACAGTTGCGGTGTGGCCTTGTCGCCAGTGGCTTTGCTCAACGCTGCGCTGTCCAGCGGGTAGCGTTGCAGCTGCGGATATTCGCGGTTCAGCTTGGCTTCGTAGTCGGCGCTCAGCGGCTGTGCAGCGGCGAGGGCGTGGCTGGCGCGTCCGGCATCGCGGCCGAGACCGATCTGGATCTGCCGGGCGAGGTACACCAGTTGCTGGCAGTCCACCGCGCAATCCTTCGGCGCGGTCACCAGCATCTGCCAGCGCTGTTCATCGGCCTGCACGCCGAGGTCGGCGCGGGTCTGGCCGTTACCGATCAGTTCGCCGTGATAGCTGCGACCTTCCGGCACCCAGAACTGCAATTTGTACATGCCGGTGGCGAGGATCATCGGGCCGACCACGCCGAGCAGAATCAGCAACAGCTGGATCCGCCCGCGACGGCGGGTGGCCGGGGTTTTTGCCTCAGACATGCTGGGTGGATTCATGGCCGTTCCCATGGGTTTTCTCCTTTGCGTTGTGCAAGCCCAAATAGACGTAGAGACCGAGCAGGGCGGTGGCCATGGCGAACCACTGCACGGCGTAACCGAGGTGTTTTTCCGGACCCATGGCCACGACCGGCCAGTCGGCCTCGTAGCTGGCAGGGCCGGGTTCGGCGCGCAGTTCATAGGCGAAGCCGTCGCGCTCGAGGGTTTTCCACAGCCTGGCCGGCTCGACGGCGGTGATGGTTTGCGGCCAGGTGCTGCTGGCGGGGTCGGCGTGCAACTGGAAGGTTGCGCCGGGGGCGACGTAGACCCAGGCGTCCAGGTTCACCGTGTCGGCGGGGGTGGAAAATTTTGGTGTTACCCGGCGATCCGGCCATGGCAGCCAGCCGCGATTGACCAGCAGCCACTGGCCGGTGGCCCGATCCTGAAATGGCTGCAGCAGTTCGATGCCGACCTTGCCGTTGCGCTGACGGTTATCCAGCAGCAGGCTGTGGGCGCTATCGAACTGGCCGTACAGGTGCACGCGGCGAAAGGCCGGGTCGGCGCTGTGCAGCAATTCGCTGCTGGCCATCGGCTCGGCGGCGCGGCGTTCGGCGTAACTGGCGAGCAGGGCGGTTTTCTCCGCGCCCCGGCCCAATTGCCAGAAGCCCAGCGCCACCAGCAGCGGCAGCAACAGCGCCACTACCACGGTCGGTATCACGCCCGGCCGAAAGCGCTTCATGGCCGCGCCACAAAGGCAGTCGTCGCGCTCGCTATACTCAACTGCATCGCCTGTCCCCCGGAGTTCTTCCCATGCTCAAGGCAGCCATTGTCGTGCTGCTGATTGCCACGGTGATCAGCCTGTTCAGCGGCCTGTTTTTCCTGGTCAAGGACGACAGCAGCTCCAATCGCCTGGTGATCGCCTTGAGTGTTCGGGTGGCTCTGGCCGCTGCCACCGTCGGCTTGATTGCCTGGGGCTTCTACAGCGGCCAACTGGTGTCGCACGCGCCTTGGTGATCAGTGCTCAGAGCACATAAACGAAGATGAACAGGCCGATCCACACCACATCGACGAAGTGCCAGTACCAGCTCGCGGCCTCAAAGCCGAACTGATGCTCGGCATCGAAATGGCCCTTCATGATGCGCATCAGCATCACGAACAGAATGATCGTGCCGATGGTCACGTGGGCGCCGTGGAAACCGGTGAGCATGAAGAACGTCGCGCCGTAGATGCCCGAACCCAGGGTCAGCCCCAGTTCGTGGTAAGCGTGCATGTATTCCTCGGCCTGCAAGGCGAGGAAGCCGCAGCCCAATAGCACGGTGATCGCCAGCCAGATCTTCAGTGCGCCGCGATGGCCCTTCTTCAGGGCATGGTGGGCGATGGTGATGGTCACGCTGGAGCTGACCAGCAGGATCGTGTTGATCAGCGGCAGACCCCACGGGCTGATGACTTCCTTGGGCGGCGGGAACAGTTTCGGGTCCGGGGTGTGCAGCAGCGGCCAGGTGAACTGGAAGTTCGGCCAGAGCATGTGGGCGATGCCTTTCGGACCTTCACCCCCCAGAGCTGGCCCCGAGACGTGGCGCACATAAAACAGCGCGCCGAAGAAGGCGACGAAGAACATCACCTCGGAAAAGATGAACCAGCTCATGCCCCAGCGGAACGAGCGATCGAGCTGCGGGCTGTACAGCCCGGCGCGACTTTCCTTGATCACCGCACCGAACCAGCCGAACAGCATGTACGCCAGCAACAGCCCGCCGACGAAAAAGATGTACGGGCCGTGGGATTCCGGGCGCGCAGCCTTCAGATCGTTGAACCAGGTCGCCAGGCCGTACACGGTGATGACCATGCCGAACGTGGCGATGATCGGCCATTTGCTCTGGGCCGGGACGTAATAGTGCTCATGAGTTGCCATTTATTGTTCTCCTTATCGGGCACGCTTAACCGCCAGTGTTTGCAGCCACCGGAGGATGTCGGGCGGTGATATCGAACAGCGTGTAGGACAGCGTCAGGTGCTTCACGTCCTTGGGCATGTCGCGGTCAACGATGAAACGCACCGGCATCTCGATCTGCTGACCGGGCTGCAGCACCTGCTGGGTAAAGCAAAAGCATTCGGTCTTGTGGAAATACGCCGCCGCGTTGCTCGGCGCGATGCTCGGCACAGCTTGCGCACTCATCGGTTTGTCGGTGGGGTTGCGGGCGATGAAAATCATCTCGTTGACCGCGCCGGGGTTGGCAGTCAGCTCGTCGTGCTTGGGGTAAAACTCCCACGGCATGTCGATGTTGTTGGTCGAGAGAAACTGCACGCGCACTTGCCGCGAGCTGTCCACCACCTGCTCGCCCTCGTACTGCCCGGCGGTCTTGCCGTTGATGCCGAAGGCCTTGCACATCACGTCGTAGATCGGCACCAGGGCGAAGCCGAAGACAAACATGGCGACCACGACCCCGAGCAGGCGGGAGACCAGTTTTTTCAGCGAGATCGAGTCAGCCATTATTGTCAGCCTCCATCGAGATCCCCTGTGGGAGCGGGCTTGCTCGCGAATGCAATTCATCATTCAACCCATGAGTTGAATGATCTGACGCATTCGGGAGCAAGCCCCCTCCCACAAAGGCAAGGCGTTTCATTTCACTTCCGGCGGCGTAGTAAAGGTGTGATACGGCGCCGGTGACGGCACGCTCCACTCCAGGCCTTCGGCGCCGTCCCACGGTTTGGCCGGGGCTGGCGGGCCGCCACGAATGGTCTTGATCACGATGAACAGGAAGAAGATCTGCGTGGCACCGAACATGAACGCGCCGATCGACGAGACCATGTTGAAATCGGCGAATTGCAGGTTGTAGTCCGGGATCCGCCGCGGCATCCCCGCCAGCCCCACGAAGTGCATCGGGAAGAAGGTCATGTTCATGCCGACGAACGACAGCCAGAAGTGCAGCTTGCCGAGGGTTTCGTCGTACATGTGCCCGGTCCACTTCGGCAGCCAGTAATAGGCTGAGGCAAAGATCCCGAAGATCGCCCCCGGCACCAGCACGTAGTGGAAGTGCGCGACCACGAAGTAGGTGTCCTGGTACTGGAAGTCCGCCGGGGCGATGGCCAGCATCAGCCCGGAGAAACCGCCGATGGAAAACAGGATCACGAACGCCACCGCAAACAGCATCGGCGTCTCGAAGGTCAGCGAGCCTTGCCACATGGTGCTGGCCCAGTTGAACACTTTCACCCCGGTCGGCACGGCGATGAGCATGGTTGCGTACATGAAGAACAGCTCGCCCACCAGCGGGATGCCGACCACGAACATGTGGTGCGCCCAGACGATGAACGACAGGAACGCGATGCTCGCCGTGGCGTAGACCATCGAGGTGTAGCCGAACAGCGGCTTGCGCGAGAAGGTCGGGATGATCTGGCTGACGGCGCCGAAGGCCGGCAGGATCATGATGTACACCTCGGGATGCCCGAAGAACCAGAACACGTGCTGGAACAGCACCGGGTCACCGCCACCGGCGGCACTGAAGAAACTGGTGCCGAAGTGGATGTCCATCAGCATCATCGTCACGCACCCGGCCAGCACCGGCATCACCGCGATCAGCAGGAACGCGGTGATCAGCCAGGTCCAGACGAACAGCGGCATTTTCATCAGCGTCATGCCGGGGGCGCGCAGGTTGAGGATGGTGGCGATCACGTTGATCGCACCCATGATCGAACTGATCCCCATCAGGTGGATGGCGAAGATGAAGTAGGTGACGCTTTCCGGCGCGTAGGTGGTGGACAGCGGCGCATAGAACGTCCAGCCGAAGTTCGGCCCGCCACCGGCGGTGAACAGGGTCGAGACCAGCAGCAGGAACGCCGCCGGCAGCAGCCAGAAGCTGAAGTTGTTCATCCGTGGCAGGGCCATGTCCGGCGCGCCGATCATCAGCGGGATCATCCAGTTGGCGAGGCCGACGAACGCCGGCATCACCGCGCCGAAGACCATCACCAGACCGTGCATGGTGGTCATCTGGTTGAAAAACGCCGGCTCGACAATCTGCAGCCCGGGCTGGAACAGCTCGGCGCGGATCACCATGGCGAACGTGCCGCCGAGCAGGAACATGCAGAACGCAAACCACAGGTACAGCGTGCCGATGTCCTTGTGGTTGGTGGTCAGCACCCAGCGCATCAGGCCTTTGGCGGGGCCGTGGGCGTGGTCGGCATGACCGTGGTCATCGATTACAGCGCTCATGGCCGGTCTCCTTTACGTGAGTGGACGGGGCTGGCCGGGGCACGGTGCCCCGGCCGGTTCACGAAATACGCGATGGACCGGCTCATTTGCTTTCCGCCTGTTTGAGCTCCAGCACTTCTTTTGGCGTGACCATGTCGCCCTTGTTGTTGCCCCAGGCGTTACGTTCGTAGGTCACGACCGCTGCGATATCGACTTCCGACAACTGCTTGCCAAACGCTGCCATGGCGGTGCCGGGCTTGCCGAAGTAGACGCGGTGCAGGTGGTCGGCTTTCGGGCCGGTGGCAATCGGCGAGCCCTTGAGCGCCGGGAACATCGGCGGCAGGCCCTGGCCTTCAGCCTGGTGACAGGCCACGCAGGTGGTGTGATAGATCTTGTCGCCACGTTCCTTGAGTTCGTCCAGCGTCCATTCCTTGCTGGTCAGCTCCTTGAGCTGCGCGGCTTCGGCCTTGCGGTCGGCGAGCCACTTGTCGTAGTCGGCCTTCTCCTTGACGTCGACCACGATCGGCATGAAGCCGTGATCCTTGCCGCACAGTTCGGCGCACTGGCCACGGTACAGGCCGGGCTTGTCGATGCGCGTCCAGGCTTCGTTGACGAATCCCGGGATCGCATCGCGCTTGACCGCGAAGGCCGGCACCCACCACGAGTGAATGACGTCGGCGGAAGTCACGAGGAAGCGCACCTTGGCGCCGACCGGCAGCACCAGAGGTTTGTCCACTTCGAGCAGGTAGTGCTCGCCCTTGGCTTCCTTGTTGTGGATCTGTTCGGCGGGGGTGGCCAGGTTGCTGAAGAACTCGACGTCCTGACCGAGGTATTTGTAGTGCCACTTCCACTGATAACCGGTGATCTGGATATCGATATCCGGCTCACTGGTGTCGTACATGCGGATCAGGGTGGCGGTCGCCGGAACGGCCATCGCCACCAGAATCAGCAGCGGCACGACGGTCCAGAGAATTTCGACGGTGGTGCTTTCGTGGAATTTTGCGGCGACCTGCCCGGTCGAGCGGCGATGCACGATCATCGACCAGAACATGGCACCGAAGACGATGATCCCGATCACCACACAGATCCAGAAAATGGTCATGTGCAGGTCGAATACTGCGTGACTGATTTCAGTCGCTCCAGGCGCCATATTCACAGTCCAGGCCGCATGGGCCGGGCTGAAAATCGACCACAACAGGAGGCCCATCCAGACGTGTGGATGTCGCATCATTGCGGGTTCCCCTTATCGTTCTTGTTATCCCGTAGGCGCAACGCCTTCGGCAAGGGAGCGGCTGCATCAGACTACGAACTTGAATCGCCGGGCCTTGCTGCGTGGGCAGTCGGGCGTCATCAGCTAACTCCATTCAATGGCGAGTATAGACAGCCATCGGGAATTGCAATGTCGGCGCGTAAATCATCTGAAACAGCCGGGGCTTGCGCTCAAGGGTGCGAATGGAGAAGGATGCAGACGAGTGGTGGCAAACCGATATAACGCAGGTGTATCAAGGATGAAATAATTATGACAAATGCGTCTTAGCATTTTTCGTAAGCCAGCTAAGTTATGTCTTCCCTATTTCATTGCCTTGTTTCCTGGAGTTTTCATGAACACCGCCGCATTGCGCGAGCAGATCCAAAAAGCCCGACAAACCGAAAACGAAACCGGACGCCTCAAGCGTCAGTTGGAAGCCAAACTGCCTCATCTGCATTCGGCCATCCAGTTGCCGGACGCCAACCGCGAAGAAGCGCTGACCAGTTTCGTCACCGCTTATATCGATGAAGTACCAGACATGCTGGACGCAGCCAATGAAGTTGCCAGGGAAGCGGGAATCGAGTCGCAGATCAAACCGGTGCTGAAAATCGCCGAGCAGTACTTTCTCCAGCCGCCGGTCGGTCTGGACAGCCTGCTGGACGAAGCCTATCTGGCGCACCGCTTTGTCGAAGAGGTCAACGACCTGTACATCAAGCACCTCGGCCAGCCACTGATCCCCTTGGACATGACGGTCGCCAACCTGATTGCTCACCAATTGCTCGGTGAGGAATTCGCCAATCAACTGGACGAAGTCGTGCATCACACTATCGACGAGATGCTCGACGACGAGAGCTTTGCGCTGGAATCGGTAGAAGCCTACCGCGACAAGCTCAGCAGCCCGGACACCGGTGCCGCGTGGAAGCGCTGGCCGTGCATGGGCCGCCGCCTGGGTGTGGGCCTGGAGCTGGATCAGCCCGCCGCCTGAGTTATACACAATGTAGGAGCTGCCGCAGGCTGCGATCTTTTGATGTTGTTTTTAACAATCAAGAGCAAAAGATCGCAGCCTGCGGCAGCTCCTACAGGGGTTGAGTTCCAACCCGGGGATTTAAGCGGCTGAGCCGATCCCGGTATTGGTCCGAACCCGCCCCTCAAGCCGTCGCTTCAACCCGCGCGACTCGATCAACAGCTTCGACCCCTTCGCGGCATTCGCCCGGCCCCATTCCTCCAGCAACTCCAGACACGAATGATCGATGTAGCTCAGGTTATTGAGCGGCACATGCACCGTCGTACCCGCTGGAATGCTGCCCAGCACCTGGGTCAGTGCCGGCACCTTGAGGAAGGTTGCCGCGCCCACCAGACGCAACTCCATCTCGCCGTCCTGCGGCAGGTCGATCAGGCTGATCTTCAGGCGCGAAGCCTTGAACGCCAGTTTCAACATCGTCAGACCGAAACCGATCAGCACACCGGTCAACAGGTCAGTGAAGATGATTGCCAGCGCCGTGGCGGCGTAGGTGAACATCGGCATCCGCCCGTAACGGCCCAGACCGCGAAAGGCTTTCAAGTCCACCAGTTTGAAGCCGGTGTACACCAGCACCCCCGCCAGACTTGCCACCGGAATGCTTTGAAGCACGCTCGACAGCAGCAACACGAACGCCAGCAGCCACAGACCATGGAAAATCGTCGAGTAACGGGTGGTCGCACCGGCCTGGACGTTGGCCGAACTGCGCACGATCACCCCGGTCATCGGCAGCGCGCCGACCAGACCGCAGAGCATGTTGCCGACGCCTTGTGCCGACAGCTCACGGTCGAAGTCCGAGCGCACGCCGCTGTGCATGCGATCCACCGCTGCGGCGGACAACAGCGTTTCGGCGCTGGCGATGAACGCCACGGCAAACGCAGCGATCAGCAGTGTCGGGTCGGCGAGGCTGAGCAGGTCGGCGGGTTTCAGCCAGTCGATGGCTTCGGCCAGATTCTCCGGCACCTCGACCCGTTTGACCTGCAACGCCAGCAGCAGGCTGGCGCCAGTGGCCAGGCCGACACCGAGCAGCGCACCGGGAATGAAGCGCAGCGAGTGCGGGCGAAATTTCTCCCACAGCCACATCACCGCAATGGTCGCCAGCCCGAGCAACCCGGCCTGCCAGCCGAATGACGGCAAGGCTTGCGCCACCGCGCCGGGGAAGGCTGTGAGGTTATCCAGCCCCGAGGGTTGCGGCTTGGCATCAAGCATCACGTGCACTTGCGAGAGCACGATCAACACACCGATCCCGGCGAGCATGCCGTACACCACCGCAGGCGCCGTCACCCGAAACCAGCATCCGAGCTTCAGGCGTCCGGCCACCAGTTGCAGGAAACCCGCCAGCAGCAGAATCGGCCCGAGCATCTCGATCCCGTGCTGGCGCACCAGTTCGAACACCAACACCGCCAGCCCCGCCGCCGGCCCGCTGACCTGCAACGGCGAGCCCGCCAGCCAACCGACCACCAGACCACCGATGATCCCGGTGATCAGGCCTTTGGCTGGCGGCAACCCTGAAGCAATCGCAATACCCATGCACAACGGCAGGGCGACCAGGAACACAACCACCGAAGCCAGCAGCTCCCGTGGCAGAACCGCTTTCAATTGAGCAGCACGCATGGTGACTCTCCCGAAGTTTTCTTCAGGCATGGCTTCGCCGAACCGCTGAAACAGCGGCCGGCGTCATACCACACAGATTTTTAGGAAGATTTAGAAGCGCGCTTTGGGCGTCGCCACCGGAATCGGATGGCTGCCGTCGAGCGGCAGGAAGCGTCCCTGATCCGCGTCGTAAGCTTTGATTTCGCTGGTTTCGATGTTGTAGACCCAGCCATGGATGAACAGATGACCGTTCGCCATGCGCGAGGCTACCGAAGGATGGGTACGCAAGTGCTGCAATTGGGCGATGACGTTTTCCTCGGTGAGGATCGGCATGCTTTCTTTTTCGTCGGTGCAGTTGCAGTTGTCATGCACCATGGTCTTCGCCACTTCCGCATGACGCAGCCAGGCTTTGACCGTCGGCATTTTTTCCAGGCTGTCCGGATTGAGCACTGCGCGCATGGCGCCGCAATCGGAGTGGCCGCAGATGATGATGTGTTGCACGCCCAGTGCCAGCACCGCGTATTCGATGGCGGTGGAAACGCCGCCGTTCATCTGGCCGTAAGGCGGCACGACGTTGCCGACGTTACGGGTCACGAACAGATCGCCCGGCGAACTCTGGGTGATCAGCTCAGGGACGATGCGCGAGTCGGCACAGGTGATGAACATCGCCCGTGGCGATTGCGCCGTGGCGAGTTTCTTGAAGAGTTCTTCCTGCTGCGGGAAGACCTCATGATGAAAATGCAAAAAGCCGTCAACGATCGTGCGCAGCGCTGCATCGGCGGATTCCGCCCCAGGGACGGCTTGCGCCGACGCAGCCAACGGCTGTTTATCCTTGTCACTCATGATTCATCCTCTTTGGCGGATTCGGGGAGTCATTCCCGTGTATTCCGGTGTGAAGCCAGTGGCTGTTTAAAACATCCGGGTCATCCAGACCCGTCAGTCACTCGATGAACAAGGTAGCCGCCGAAACTTAACTCAAACTGAATCAAACGCTCTAGAACGTGTGTTCCAGGTCACAAAAAACGTGACTGACGTATTTCGGCGGAAGGATTCCAACCCATCAACCATAGGCTAATTGTCGCTAAATCAACGACATCTGGCGACCCGGCGGACAGAAGGCAGTGCAGTCCAGGTTATAGCCCTCGCGGTGGTTGAGGCCGAGCCGCTTGATCGCTTTGGCAAAGCGTTGCGCCAGCAGGTCGGCGAATGGCCCTTCGCCGCGCATCCGCGCACCGAAACGGCTGTCGTAGAGCTCGCCGCCACGGCTCTGGCGGATCAGGCTCAGGACATGGGCCGCGCGCTGCGGATAGTGCGCCTGCAGCCACTCTTCGAACAGCGGCGCCACCTCCAGTGGCAGGCGCAGCATCATGTACGCGGCACTCTGTGCTCCAGCCGCGTGGGCCTCGTTCAGCAGGCTTTCGATTTCGCTGTCGTTGATCATCGGAATCATCGGCGAACACAGCACCCCCACGGGAATGCCTGCTTCGCGCATCACCCTGATCGCCCGCAATCTGGCTTTGGGCGCCGCTGCACGGGGTTCGAGGATGCGTTTGAGTTCATCGTCCAGCGTGGTCAGGCTGATCATCACCGCCACCAGCCGTTGTTGCGCCAGTTCGGTGAGCAGGTCGAGATCGCGCAGAATCAGCGAGCCTTTCGTGACGATGGTCACCGGATGCCGATAGCGCAGCAGTACTTCAAGGGTCTGGCGGGTGATCCGGTGTTCACGCTCGATGGGCTGGTACGGGTCAGTGTTGGAGCCAAGATTGATGGGCGCGCACTGATAGCCTTTTTTCCCAAGCTGTTCTTCCAGGACCTGAGCGGCGTTAGTCTTGGCAATGAGCCGGGTTTCGAAATCCAGCCCCGGCGACATGTCCCAATAGGCGTGGCTGGGCCGCGCGTAGCAATAGATGCAGCCATGCTCGCAGCCGCGATAGGGATTGATCGAACGATCGAAGGGCAGGTCCGGCGAGGTGTTGCGGGTGATGATGGTTTTCGCGGTCTCGATCATCACCTCGGTGTTCTGTGTCTCGGGCACTTCCTGATACCAGCCGTCATCCTCGGCCACCGTACGGTTCGGCGCGAAACGGTTGTGCGGGTTGGTCACGGTGCCGCGACCGCGTGGTGGCAATGGAGTAGACATGAAAACGCCCCGATACTGTGTGCATGTACAGTATCGCGAGTTGAGTTTGCGTACCAGCGCCGCTCGGCGCCTGATCCGCTCTCAGCTGCAACGTTGTCAGGATCCCCAGTTAAGAAAACTGTGAGACTACGCTTCAACACCAATGAACAGCTTTAGATCATTTGGTAGTTCCTGATTGATCAATAGAGCAATTTTCTGAGCTTGTTCAGTTGTCAGTAACCATTCTCCCCTAGCCATTTCGTTCAGACTCTTATGATCAAGTATTTTCAATATTCGATCATTGAAGGTGGTGTCCAGATCGAGTTCAAATTTCAGTGAGTCATCTTCGGCACTGTCAATTAAAAAGCCACTGATACAAAGGTACATAAAAACTCCTATTTCTCGACTTTTCTACCGGGTTTGGCTGGCTTGGTTTGTTCGCCTGTGACGGGGTCAAACTCTCCTAAATGTTTACCTTGCTTGTCGTACATTTCGACAGCCCCGTGCTGGCTATCCCATTCAAAGATGCGACCCTTGCCATCCTTCCATCGTCTGCGGGCGCCTCCACCACCTTGAACCCTTGTCTTAAAGTCGACCTTAATCGCATCTGGAAAAGCCTTTAATCCTTTCGGCGCCGGATGATATCGATGGTTTCCAGTGACACTCAGCGAAATATAGATGGGCTGAATGCCGGTATTGGGGAACGTGATGATTGCGTCTTGGTAGACGGGCGGATGTTGCGGGTTGACCAGCATCCTGTCGGCCTGCTCGGTCGGCGGATACACCCAAGCAGGGGATAGTGGGGGAGCGCTTTCCAATGCAGGAATACCCAGTACACCGTCAGGGCTTGTTGCTGGCGACCAAGTAAGGCCAATGCCGTTGCCGATGTCAGCGACGTACGTTTCGCCTTCTTTTCTAGCTTTTATGACGGGAACATTCTCCCAGTCCGGTTTGCCGCCCGTGTAGAACCCGTAAATACTTACTGAGCCATCCGTTAAAGTTTTCGTATTAACCCGAACGCGCGTACGACCAACATCCAGCATTGCATACTGATCGTTTGTGTAAAACGCGCTGTCCGGTGAAATGTTGGTGTTCGGGATCAGTAACGCAACCGTGCCCACGACTGTGCTCGCGGCTAAAACGGTTGAACCCTTAAGCAACGTCAGTGCAAGTGAACCACCAAGTCGTTCGGCAATTGCACTGCTAGCCGCAGATCCTCCCATCAGTTGCAGTGGAGTGCCGTGGGTGGTGATTGCTTTGGCGGTACCCAGCACAGCCCAGATGCCGTAGTCGGCCAGCTTCTCGACAGGCACAAATCCAGCAGGATTGCGGTGATTGATTATGCCGTCGGGGAGATTACAGCTTTTGGCGAATACGCAACCGTATAGCGGAGCGTTTGCCGACGGTTTTTTTAGTACTTCGTTTCTTCTGGCTTCATCGCGGGCCAACCCTTGTTCATAGCGAAGGATTTCTGCTTGTTGGCGACGGATGTCGTCCGCTGTGAGTTTGCGAGGTCTGCAAATGGGACAGCTGCACATAGCAAAACGGCCATACCTGGATAGAGGGTGGCCACACTAATGCAGGGTTTAAAGTTGAGTTGTAGGAAGGATCCTAAAAGAAGCGCTGAATATTCTCTGTATTCCACGCCGTTCGCTGGACACTAGGGAGCGGTGGTGAGAGTGACAAGTCTGCCACCGTCTTTAAATGAACCCCCTGCATGAACGCATCATGCAGGGATCATTTTTAGTTGTGTTGCGTGACCTGACCGAGGTCGTCGCCGGAGGTGTGTTTCATGTCTTCCGTGCGCAACTCGGCGACGTCGGCGGCCTTGACCGGCGCGCCTTTGTTACCCCAGCTGCCACGGATGAAACTCACCACATCCGCCACTTCCTGATCCGACAAGCGCCAGGCGAAGCCCGGCATGGTGAAGGTCGATGGCGCGGTGTGCGTGGCTGGCAGGGTGCCGCCCTTGAGCACGATGTGGATCAGCGAGGTCGGGTCTTCCGATTGCAGCACCGGATTGCCCGCCAGCGCCGGGAACACCCGGGTATAGCCGTGACCGTCGGTACGGTGGCAGGCTGCGCAGTTGTCGATGTACACCGCCGCGCCGCGTTGACTGTCGTCGCCGTTCCACAGGGCTTTGGCGGCTTTCTCGTCGTACTGGTGGGGCTGATCGTTTGGATCAACTGCCGGCAGCGATTTGAGGTAGCGGGCAATCGCGGTGAGGTCGGCGTCGGTCATGTACTGCATGCTGTGGGTGACCACGTCGCTCATGCCACCGAACACCGCACTGCGGTCGCTACGCCCGGTCTTGAGGAACTGCACCAGTTGCGCTTCGCTCCAGCTGCCCAGACCGTCCTTGTGGTCACCGCGCAGGCTCTTGGCGATCCAGCCTTCCAGTGGCGCACTGCCGGCAAGAAAATTCTTGCCGTCCGCCGCGCTCAGGGATTTTTCCTGCATGGTCAGGGCCCGTGGCGTATGACAGGCGCCGCAGTGGCCGAGGCCTTCGACCAGATAGGCGCCGCGATCGATCACCGGATCATCCGAGGTGGCCTTGTAATCCTCGACCTTCGGCGCGAACAGCCAGCGCCAGCCCATCAATGGCCAGCGCATGCTCAGTGGCCATGGAATGTCGCTGGCCTTGTTCTCCTGCGCTACCGGCTCGACGCCGTGCATGAAGTAGGCGTACAGCGCTTTCATGTCGCTTTCGCTGACACGGGCGTAGGACGGATATGGCATTGCCGGGTACAACGTACTACCGTTTTTGGCGACACCGTGACGTACGGCCTGGTCGAAATCCTCGAAGCTGTAATCACCGACGCCGGTTTTGTCCGGGGTGATGTTGGTCGAGTAGATCGTGCCGATCGGCGTTTCCATCGGCAGGCCACCGGCGAACGGTTTGCCGCCCTTGGCGGTGTGGCAGGCCACGCAGTCGCCGGCGCGGGCGAGGTATTCGCCTTGTTTGATCAACGTCTGATCAACGTCGGCGGCGTGTACGGCAGCACTGCCGAGCAGTGCCAAAGTGGCGATAACAAGATTTTTCATGGTCATCGCTCCTTATGCCTGAACCAGCGGGCCGGGGTTTTTCAGGTATTGCTCACGGATCGCCTTGGCCGACCAGTAGGTCAATGCCGCCACCAGTCCGGTCGGGTTGTAACCCAGACCCTGCGGGAATGCCGACGCGCCCGGTACAAACACGTTGTGCACGTCCCAGCTCTGCAGATAGCGGTTAAGCGCGCTCTTCTTCGGATCGGTGCCCATGATCGCGCCACCGTTGAGGTGAGTGGTCTGGTAGGCCGCCGTGTTGAAGTGATCACCAACCTGCTTGCCGATCACCGCAATGGCTTTCGGGCCCATGGCCTGGGCGACCTTGCCCATTTTCTCGACCATGAAGCGGTTCATCTTGATGTCGTTTTCCTGCCAGTCGAAGGTCATGCGCAGCAGCGGCAAGCCGTAGGCATCGCGGTACACCGGATCCAGATCGAGGTAGTTGCCTCTGTAGGACTGATGCGCGCCGTGGGCGTCCATTGACACCTGGTGGGTGTAGTAATCGGCGGTTGCGCGCTTCCACTGGCTGCCCCAGGCCGGCGTGCCGGGCGGGTTCGAGGTGCCGGCAATCGGACGGCTGCCGGCC
>NZ_QAIK01000121.1:73364-75053 GCF_003061005.1 Pseudomonas sp. HMWF021
CGAAGCCGTGCGGGCCGTGGTCGAAGTTGTCGGCGTTGAAATCGTCCAGCGCCACGCCGTTGCCGCCGGCGCCGATGAAGTTGTTGGTGTGGGTGTCCTTGTCGAAGAACGCCTTGATGGTCGCCATGTTCTGATAGGCGAAGTTACGCCCGACCACGCCTTCGCCGCTGATCGGGTCGTAAGGCTTGCCGATGCCTGACAGCAGCATCAACCGCACGTTGTGCAACTGGAAGGCACCGAGGATCACCAGATCCGCCGGTTGCTCGATCTCGCGGCCCTGGCCGTCGATGTAGGTCACGCCGGTGGCCTTGGACTTGCTGCTGTCGAGGTTGACCCGCAGCACATGCGAGTTGGGCCGCAGTTCGAAATTCGGCAGCGGCTTGAGCGCTGGCAGAATGTTCACGTTCGGCGAGGCCTTGGAATACATGTAGCACACGTAACCGCTGCAGAACCCGCAGAAGTTGCACGGGCCCATCTGCGCGCCGTAGGGATTGGTGTATGGCCCCGAGGTATTGGCGGAAGGCAGGTTGTAGGGTTTGTACCCGACTTCTGTCGCCGCTTTGCCGAACAGTTGTGCGGAAACCGTATTTTTCTGCGCTTCCAGCGGGAACGGGTTGGAGCGATCGGGTGCGAAAGGGTTGCCGCCCTTGCCTTGCCCGACCAACTGGCCCTTCACGGTCCAGGCCTGGCCGGAGGTGCCGAAGACTTTTTCGGCGAAATCGAAGAATGGCTCCAGCTCTTCATAGCTGACGCCGAAGTCCTGGATGGTCATGTCCTTGGGGATGAAATTTTTGCCATAGCGCTCTTCGTAATGGCTGCGCATGCGCAGCTCGATCGGATCGACGCGAAAATGCACGCCCGACCAGTGCAGACCGGCGCCGCCGACGCCATTGCCCGGCAGGAACGCACCCAACTGGCGGTTCGGCAGGGCGATGTCGTTGACGCTGTGGCGGATGGTGACTGTTTCTTTCGAGATGTCCTGAAAGAGTTTTTTGCGCACGCTGTAGGTGAGTTCGTCGATCACCTGTGGATAGTTGCCGTCAGGGTAGGTGTCCTGCATCGGCCCGCGCTCCAGGGCCAGCACGTTGAGCCCGGCTTCGGTCAGCTCCTTGGCCATGATCGCGCCAGTCCAGCCAAAACCGACGATCACTGCGTCGACCTTCTTCATTACCGTTGCCATGCTCACACCCTCTCGCCGCGAATCGAAACTGCCGGGAAGGGGTATTGCTCGTTGCGTTCCACCCAATCCATGAAATCGGCGCGGGCGCCGGGGAAGCCGATCATGGTCCAGCCGACCATGCCTTTATTGCCGCCGTGGATCGGGTCGCAGAAGAACCCTTCCTTGGTGTTTTGCAGCAGCAGGCTGAAGAAAATCTTCGCGGGGACTGCATCGAACTGCGGTTTGCCGGCTTCGAGTTGCTTGAGCAAATCCTCTCGGGTAGCGCTGTCTTGCTCGGCAAATGTTTTACCGTTGAGCGATTTTGCCCACTGATCGGTGGCGGCGATGCCCAGGCGATAGATCTCTTTGGGCACCAGTTTGCTCTGCCAGCCCATCTCCGGCGCGGCGTCGGCATTGAACGGACCTTGCATGTACCACAGGGCACCGGCGGCGTACGGGGTGTTCATCTGGCGGTCGATGTATTCCGGCACGCCGGCTTCCAGGGCGCCCGGGCCTTGCTCGTCGTTGGG
>NZ_QAIK01000122.1:0-11326 GCF_003061005.1 Pseudomonas sp. HMWF021
CCGGGGGTGGGAGCGCAGCGACCGTTTGGCGCAGCCAAACACAGCGAGAGGAGGTGCAGCGAAGCAAACCGTAGGCGCTGCCCCCCGGATGAATCCCGCAGCGAAGGAACCCGAGCCTAGGCGAGGGCCGAACGTCAGGGTAAAGCCTTTTGGGTTACCTTTTCGGCGTTTGGAAAAGGTGACCCGCCGTAAGGGCGGAACCGTAATCAGCAACACCCGCAGCAACGGATATACACCCAAAACCATAAGACAACAAAAAAGGCGCCCGAAGGCGCCTTTCGCTTTACAACAGACCAACAACCCTCAAGCCATTTCTGCGGTGGTCTCGAAGTCAAACGTCAGCTCACCATCCTTGATGTCGATGTGCACCACACCGCCATGCTCGGCCAGCTCGCCAAACAGAATTTCCTCCGCCAGCGGACGCTTGATCTTGTCCTGAATCAGACGCGCCATCGGACGCGCGCCCATCGCCGAGTCATAACCACCCGCCGCCAGCCAGCTGCGCGCAGCATCCGTGACCTCAAGCAATACACGCTTGTCTTCCAGCTGCGCCTGCAGTTCGGTAAGGAACTTGTCCACCACACTTTTGATGACCTCATGACTGAGGCGACCAAACTGGATAATGGTGTCCAGACGGTTGCGGAATTCCGGCGTGAAGCTCTTCTTGATCACTTCCATCGCATCGGACGAGTGGTCCTGATGGGTGAAACCGATCGAAGCACGCGCCGCGGTTTCGGCACCGGCGTTAGTGGTCATGATCACGATCACGTTGCGGAAGTCCGCCTTGCGCCCGTTGTTGTCGGTGAGCGTACCGTGGTCCATCACCTGCAGCAGCAGGTTGAAGACTTCCGGATGCGCCTTCTCGATTTCATCGAGCAGCAACACGCAGTGCGGCTGCTTGGTGATCGCTTCGGTCAACAGACCGCCCTGATCAAAGCCGACATAGCCTGGAGGCGCACCGATCAGACGCGATACGGTGTGACGCTCCATGTACTCGGACATGTCGAAGCGCACCAGTTCAATGCCCAACGCCTTGGCCAGTTGCCGCGCCGCCTCGGTTTTACCGACCCCGGTAGGCCCTGCAAACAGGAACGAACCGACGGGTTTGTCAGGCGACTTGAGGCCGGCACGGGACAGCTTGATCGCAGTCGACAGCGAATCGATCGCCGCGTCCTGACCAAACACCGTCAGCTTCAGGTCGCGCTCCAGGTTGCGCAGCAGTTCCTTGTCGGAGCTGGTGACGTGTTTCGGCGGAATCCGCGCGATCTTCGCCACGATGTCTTCAACCTGGGGCACGTCAATGCGCTTCACGCGTTTGTCGGCCGGTTGCAGGCGCTGGTAGGCACCCGCCTCGTCGATCACATCGATAGCCTTGTCCGGCATGTGCCGGTCATTGATGTAGCGCGATGCCAGCTCGGCAGCGGCGCGCAACGACTCATCGCTGTACTCGATGTTGTGGTGCTGCTCGAAACGCCCTTTCAGGCCGCGCAGGATGCCGATGGTGTCTTCCACCGACGGCTCGACGACATCGACCTTCTGGAAGCGTCGTGCCAGGGCACGATCCTTCTCGAAGATGCCGCGAAATTCCTGGAACGTGGTCGAGCCGATGCAGCGAATGTCGCCAGACGACAGCAGCGGCTTGAGCAGGTTCGAGGCATCCATGACGCCACCGGACGCAGCACCCGCACCGATGATGGTGTGGATCTCGTCGATGAACAGGATCGCCTGCGGACGTTTTTTCAGTTCATTGAGCAGCGCCTTGAAGCGCTTCTCGAAATCACCGCGATACTTGGTGCCTGCGAGCAGAGCGCCGAGGTCGAGCGAATAGACGACGCTATTGGCCAGCAGATCCGGTACCTGGTTGTCGACAATCCGCTTGGCCAGGCCTTCGGCAATCGCGGTTTTACCCACGCCCGCCTCGCCTACCAACAGCGGATTGTTCTTGCGTCGACGCGCCAGAATCTGCGCGACACGCTCGACTTCCATCTCGCGACCGACCAGCGGATCGATGCGGCCCTGGCGTGCAAGTTCGTTGAGATTGCTGGCATAAGCATCCAGCGGATTGCCTGAAGAAGAAGACTCACCGCCCTCGTCGTCCTGCATATCTTGTTCACCTTCAGAGTGATCGCCATGCCCCGGCACCTTGGAAATGCCGTGAGCGATGTAATTGACGACATCAATGCGCGCAACGCTCTGCTGTTTCAGCAGGAATACGGCCTGACTCTCTTGCTCACTGAAGATTGCAACCAGCACGTTGGCGCCGGTTACTTCGCGTTTGCCCGAGCTCTGCACATGAAAGACAGCACGTTGCAGTACACGCTGGAAGCCCAGGGTTGGCTGGGTTTCGCGATCCTCGTCGTGGACGGGGATCAGTGGCGTGGTGGAGTCGATGAACTCCTGCAGGTCGTGCTTGAGTTTGTCGAGGTTTGCGCCGCAGGCACGCAATACGGTGGCGGCAGCCTCATTGTCCAATAGGGCCAGCAGCAGGTGTTCGACGGTCATGAACTCATGACGCTTCGAACGAGCCTCCTTGAAGGCAAGATTGAGGGTGACTTCGAGCTCGCGGTTTAACATAGCTTCACCTCATACCCAAGTGGTCGGCGATTAACCGTCCTTCTCGATTTCACAGAGTAGCGGATGCTGGCTTTCCCTGGCGTACTGGTTGACCTGCATGGCCTTTGTCTCGGCGATGTCGCGGGTAAACACTCCACATACTGCCCGTCCTTCTGTGTGAACGGCCAGCATGACCTTGGTCGCCAGCTCGCGATTCAGGTTAAAAAACACCTCGAGCACTTCGACGACGAAATCCATCGGTGTGTAGTCATCATTGAACAAAACCACCTTGTACATCGGCGGCGCCTGTAACGCAGGCTTTGCTTCCTGAACAGCAACGCCTGCCGAATCGTCGTCGTGCTCCTCTGGAAGATCCTTTTGGAGAAGCGGGCGATCCTGATTGAATGTTAGTCGAATCTGGCTGATTGCATGCATGGAAAGAAAGGTTCGTCAGTTGTGCAAATACAGTGGTGGGGGCGGCTGCACACCTTTTCAACTCCGACTGCCCGGTCACCTTGACTATCGGGAAAACGGTGTTACAACCAATAGAGCCCACAGTGGGTAAAAAAGATCCGCGGAGTCAATTCTTTTAACGAATCAGATTGCGGATGTCCTGGATGATACTCCAGCGATGGAGTCTGTTGCAGAGGGATTTGAGCATGGCTGTCGGCAAGGTCAAGTGGTTCAACAATGCCAAGGGATTCGGCTTCATCAATACCGATGCCCGCGAAGGACGAGACGAGGACGGCAAGGACATTGATTTCTTTGCAC
The DNA here is from genome assembly GCF_003061005.1 of Pseudomonas sp. HMWF021. GTDB lineage: Bacteria > Pseudomonadota > Gammaproteobacteria > Pseudomonadales > Pseudomonadaceae > Aquipseudomonas. The sequence continues at coordinate 3,325 of NZ_QAIK01000122.1, forward strand.
ACTACTCGGCCATTGAGATGGAAGGGTATAAAACCCTCAAGGCCGGGCAGCTCGTAAAATTCGAGATCGTGCAAGGCCCCAAAGGCTTGCACGCGGTAAAGATCAAAGCGGCGCCCGTGGCAAGCGAAACGGCGACGCCTGCTCCTCATAAAGAAAAGGTGTCGGGCTGACATAACCGTCACCTGGTCATGAAAAAACCGCCCGAAGGCGGTTTTTTTGTACCTGCATGGCTTACATGTGTTTGATGATCGCCTCACCGAAGCCCGAGGAAGACACCAGCGTGGCACCGTCCATCAGACGTTCGAAGTCATAGGTCACGGTCTTGGCCTTGATGGCGCCGTTCGTGCCCTTGATGATCAGGTCAGCGGCTTCGGTCCAGCCCAGGTGACGCAACATCATCTCGGCCGACAGAATCACCGACCCCGGGTTGACCTGGTCCTTGCCGGCGTACTTCGGCGCGGTACCGTGGGTTGCCTCGAACATGGCCACAGTGTCGGACAGGTTGGCGCCCGGCGCGATACCGATACCGCCCACTTCCGCCGCCAGGGCGTCGGAGAGGTAGTCCCCGTTCAGGTTCAGCGTGGCGATCACATCGTACTCGGCCGGACGCAGCAGGATCTGCTGGAGCATGGCGTCGGCGATAGCGTCCTTGACGATGACTTCACGGCCGGTTTTCGGGTTCTTGAATTTCATCCACGGGCCGCCATCGAGCAGCTCGGCGCCGAACTCTTCCTTCGCCACCTCGTAACCCCAATCCTTGAAGGCACCTTCGGTGAATTTCATGATGTTGCCCTTGTGCACGATGGTCAGCGACTTGCGGTCGTTGTCCACCACGTATTGCAGGGCCTTGCGCACCAGACGCTTGGTGCCTTCCCTGGAAACAGGCTTGATGCCGATACCGCAATCCTGGTCGAAACGGATCTTGGTGACGCCCATTTCCTCTTTCAGAAACTTGATGACCTTGGTGGCCTCAGGGGAACCGGCCTTCCATTCGATACCGGCATAAATGTCTTCGGAGTTCTCGCGGAAGATCACCATGTCGACGTCGCCAGGCTTTTTCACCGGGCTCGGTACACCTTCGAACCACACCACGGGACGCAGGCACACATAAAGATCGAGCTGCTGGCGCAGGGCAACGTTGAGGGAGCGGATGCCACCACCGACCGGGGTGGTCAGCGGGCCCTTGATGGAGACCACGTAATCTTTGACGGCGTCCAGGGTTTCCTGGGGCAGCCAGGTGTCCTGGTCATAGACCTGAGTCGCTTTTTCGCCAGCATAAACCTCCATCCAGGAAATCTTGCGCTTGCCCCCGTAGGCCTTGGCCACGGCAGCATCAACCACTTTGATCATCACCGGGCTGACGTCGACGCCAATGCCGTCACCTTCAATGAAGGGGATGATCGGGTTATCAGGAACATTGAGAGAATGGTCTGCATTGACGGTGATTTTGTCGCCGACGGCTGGAACCTGAATCTTCTTGTAACCCATGCTGAACTCCATTGTTTGGATTGAACATCTGGCTTGGTTCGAGCGTAACCCAGTTAAATCAACACGCAAACCCTCTGTTCACGGCGCGGGCACATCCGGTTTCGTACAAGCCTGAAAGCAAAGGGAAAAGCGCCAATCTCAAGCATTCGCAGCGACTCTACGCCCCACCCTGCCCTGCGACCTTTAGACCAATGGACGAGACCGGTTGCATATGAACCATCGGCAGATTGCCAGCTACCTATGTATAATGCCGCCCGCTGACCAAAGGGTCACGACGGCTGGCCTCTCTAGCACGAGACTTTCCGCCTGATTGGTCGGGCTGTTACCGCAGTCCGACTGCTTGACGCTCAACGATGCACCCAACATCACCGCGAAGATTCTCGACATTCGGTTCATGGATGACTTTGAACGAACGCGCTTACCCGGCGCCCCTCGAGTTTCCGCGCACGCTTTAGCAAAGAAGAGAGAGTTAATCCGAATATGCCCACCCGCTCGAAGATCATCTATACCTTCACCGACGAAGCTCCAGCCCTCGCCACCTATTCCCTGCTGCCGATCATCGAGGCTTACACCGCCTCGGCCGATATCGCCGTGGAAACCCGCGATATCTCTCTTGCAGCGCGCATCCTGGCCAGCTTCCCCGAGCAACTGGGCGACAAAGCCGTAGCCGACCACCTCGCCGAACTGGGCGACCTGGCCGTTACGCCTGAAGCCAACATCATCAAGCTGCCGAACATCAGTGCTTCGGTGCCTCAGCTGCAAGCAGCGATCAAAGAACTGCAAGCCCAGGGTTACAACCTGCCGGACTACCCGGAAACCGTGACCAACGACGCCGAAAAAGAAGCCAAGGCGCGTTACGACAAGGTCAAGGGCAGCGCCGTGAACCCGGTTCTGCGTGAAGGCAACTCCGACCGCCGCGCTCCACTGTCGGTCAAGAACTACGCGCGCAAGCACCCGCACAAAATGGGCGCCTGGGCCAAAGACTCCAAGTCCCACGTGGCTCACATGAGCACCGGCGATTTCTACGGCAGCGAAAAAGCCGCCCTGATCGACGCCGCTGACGCTGTGAAAATCGAGCTGATCGCCAAAGACGGCACCGCCACCGTCCTGAAAGAAAAAACCAGCGTTCAGGCTGGCGAGATCCTCGACTGCGCCGTGATGAGCAAAAACGCCCTGCGCGCGTTCATCGCTGCTGAAATCGACAGCGCCAAGGCGCAGGGCGTACTGCTCTCGGTACACCTGAAAGCGACCATGATGAAGGTCTCCGACCCGATCATGTTCGGCCAGATCGTTGCCGAGTTCTACAAAGACGCCCTGACCAAGCACGCCGACGTGCTGGCTCAGATCGGCTTCAACCTGAACAACGGCATCGGCGACCTGTACGCCCGCATCAAGGCCCTGCCGGCAGAGCAGCAAGCTCAGATCGAAGCCGACATCGCTGCGGTCTACGCTGCGCGTCCGTCGCTGGCGATGGTCAACTCCGACAAGGGCATCACCAACCTGCACGTGCCGAGCGACGTGATCGTCGACGCCTCGATGCCGGCCATGATCCGTGACTCCGGCAAGATGTGGGGCACCGACGGCCAGTTGCACGACACCAAGGCCGTGATCCCGGATCGTTGCTACGCAACCATCTACCAGGCTGTGATCGAAGATTGCAAAGCCAACGGCGCGTTCGATCCGACCACCATGGGCAGCGTGCCGAACGTTGGTCTGATGGCGAAGAAAGCCGAAGAGTACGGCTCGCACGACAAGACTTTCCAGATCAAGGCTGACGGCGTGGTTCGCGTCACCGACAGCAAGGGCAACCTGCTGATGGAACAGGCTGTTGAAGCCGGCGACATCTTCCGCATGTGCCAGACCAAAGACGCGCCGATCCAGGACTGGGTCAAACTGGCCGTCAACCGCGCTCGTGCAAGCAGCACTCCAGCCATTTTCTGGCTGGACCCGATGCGCGCCCACGACGGCGTGGTCATCGAGAAGGTTCAGGCGTACCTGAAGGATCACGACACCAGCGGTCTGGACATCCAGATCATGGCGCCGGTCGATGCCATGAAGTACACCCTGCAGCGCACCCGCGAAGGCAAGGACACCATTTCGGTGACCGGCAACGTACTGCGTGACTACCTGACCGACCTGTTCCCGATCATGGAACTGGGCACCAGCGCCAAGATGCTGTCGATCGTGCCGCTGATGAACGGCGGTGGCCTGTTCGAAACCGGCGCTGGCGGTTCGGCGCCGAAGCACGTGCAGCAACTGGTTGAAGAGAACTTCCTGCGCTGGGACTCGCTGGGCGAATTCCTCGCGCTGGCAGCGTCCCTCGAGCATCTGGGTGTGAACTACAACAACCCGAAAGCGCTGGTTCTGTCCAAGACCCTGGATCAGGCCACCGGCCAGTTCCTCGACAACAACAAGTCGCCATCGCGCAAAGTCGGCAACATCGACAACCGCGGCAGCCACTTCTACCTGGCGCTGTACTGGGCTCAGGCCCTGGCCGCCCAGACCGAAGACGCGGCACTGCAAGCGCAGTTCGCGCCCCTGGCCAAAACCCTGACCGAGAACGAGGCGACCATCGTTGCCGAACTCAACGCCGTGCAGGGCAAGCCAGTGGACATCGGCGGTTACTACCACGCCGACGCCGAGCTGATCAGCAAGGCCATGCGCCCAAGCGCAACCTTCAACGCGGCGATTGCTGCGCTGGTTTAAGGTTGTAAAGGGAACATCACAAACCCCGGCCCTGCGCCGGGGTTTGTGTTTCCGAACACAACACGAAACCCCTTGTGGGAGCTGGCTTGCCAGCGATAGCGGTGGATCAGGCACCTTCAATGTTGAATGATAAGCCGCCATCGCTGGCAAGCCAGCTCCCACAGGGAATCGGGTTTAACCTGGATATTGAGGACAGTTTCATGGAATGGCTCCCCCACATCACCGTCGCCACCATCGTCGAAGACAACGGCCGCTTCCTGATGGTCGAAGAGCACAAGGCCGGGCGTAATGTGCTCAACCAGCCCGCCGGCCATCTCGACCCGGACGAAACCCTGATCGACGCCGCCATCCGCGAAACCCTCGAGGAAACCGGCTGGGACGTCGAACCCACCGGCGTGATCGGCATTTACCTGTACACCGCGCCGAGCAACGGCGTGACTTACCAGCGTGTGTGCTTCAGCGCCAAAGCGGTGAAACATCACCCGGACTATCAACTGGACGACGGCATCGTCGGCGCCAAGTGGTTGACCCGCAGCGAATTAATCGCCCAGCGCGACAACTGGCGCAGCGAGCTGATCATCCGCTGCATCGACGATTATCTGGCCGGCCATCACTTCAGTCTCGAACTGATCCGCCCTTCTCTTTAGCCTTGAGGCCGTGAGCCTGATAGAATCGCGTCCTTTTTCAAGACACTCATTGAATCCCTATGCGTGATCCAGCCCCTTCTGACACATCCAAGAAGCGCGTCATTGTCGGCATGTCCGGCGGCGTGGACTCTTCCGTTTCCGCTCTCCTGCTGATCGAGCAGGGCTATGAAGTGGAAGGCCTGTTCATGAAGAACTGGGAAGAAGACGACGGAACGGAATACTGCACCGCCATGGACGACCTGGCGGATGCACAGGCCGTGTGCGACAAGATCGGTATCAAGCTGCACACCGCCAACTTCGCCGCCGAGTACTGGGACAACGTGTTCGAGCACTTCCTGGCCGAATACAAGGCCGGTCGCACGCCGAACCCGGACATCCTGTGCAACCGCGAGATCAAGTTCAAGGCGTTCCTCGACTACGCCATGATGCTCGGCGCCGATCTGATTGCCACCGGCCACTACGTGCGTCGTCGCGACATCGATGGCCGCACCGAACTGCTCAAGGGCCTCGACCCGAACAAGGATCAGAGCTACTTCCTGCACGCCGTTGGCGGCGAACAGATCGCCAAGACCCTGTTCCCGGTCGGCGAGCTGGAAAAGCCCGAAGTGCGCGCCATTGCCGAGAAATACGAGCTGGCGACTGCCAAGAAGAAGGATTCCACCGGGATCTGCTTCATCGGCGAGCGTCGTTTCAGCGATTTCCTCAAGCAATACCTGCCGGCGCAACCGGGCGAGATCAAGACCACCGAAGGCGAAGTCATCGGCCGTCACCACGGCTTGATGTACCACACCATCGGTCAGCGTCAGGGCTTGGGCATTGGCGGCCTGAAAGACGCCGGCGACGAGCCGTGGTACGTGTTGCGCAAGGATCTGGACACCAATGAGCTGATCGTCGGCCAGGGCAACAACCATCCGTGGCTGTTTTCCAGCGCCCTGCTCGCTTCGGAAATCTATTGGGTCAACCCGATCGACCTGAGCCAGCCGCTGCGCCTGACCGCCAAAGTGCGTTATCGCCAGAGCGATCAGGCCTGCACCCTGGAAAAAACCGCAACTGGCTACCGCGCCGTGTTCGACGAACCGCAGCGCGCGGTGACCCCGGGCCAGTCCGTGGTGTTCTACGACGGTGAAATCTGCCTCGGTGGCGGCGTGATCGAAGTCGCCGAGCCGTGGAGCGGCCAGGCATGAGCCCGACTCAGGAGCAGCTGACGGCGCTGGGCGGCGTGTTTCTCGCCGCCGTGCTGGTCGACCGGATCGCCAAGACCGGCCAGACCAGCGAGGCCGGCCTGAGCTGCATGCTCGGCAGCCTGCTGGTGCGCGACCCGAAGGACACACTGGATGTCTACGGCGGCGACGATCTCAATCTGCGCGAAGGTTATCGGGCATTGATCGGCGCCCTCGAGCGCGACCCGAGCACTCTGCAACGCGAGCCGCTGCGCTACGCCCTGTCGATGCTCGGTCTGGAACGCCAACTGGCCAAACGTGACGACATGCTCGACACCATTGGCAAGCGCCTGCCCCAGATTCAGTCGCAGGTCGAACACTTCGGCCCGGCTCACGAAAACGTGATCGCCGCCTGCGGCGCGCTGTATCAGGACACCCTGAGCACCCTGCGCCAGCGCATTCAGGTGCACGGCGACATGCGCAACCTGCAGCAACCGAGCAACGCCTCGAAAATCCGCGCCCTGCTGCTGGCCGGCATCCGCTCGGCACGCCTGTGGCGACAGCTCGGCGGCCACCGCTGGCAGTTGGTGATCAGCCGGCGCAAGCTGCTCAAAGAGCTGTATCCATTGATGCGCAGCGAATAAATCGTCGCGCAATAAAAGCTTTGTAGTCTGTAGCGCGTAATACGCCGGTCAGTTGGCAACGGACCGGCGGATTTTTTCATGTATGATACGCGCCCCATTTCGTTGCCCGACTGTCCGAGAACACCCCATGCAGCTCTCTTCGCTCACTGCGGTTTCCCCTGTTGACGGCCGCTACGCCGGCAAAACCCAGGCCCTGCGCCCGATTTTCAGCGAGTACGGCCTGATCCGTGCCCGCGTCCTGGTTGAAGTGCGCTGGCTCCAGCGCCTGGCCGCCCACGCCGGTATCCCGGAAGTGCCCGCCTTCTCCGCCGAGGCCAACGCCGTTCTCAACGAACTGGCTGAAAACTTCTCGCTGGAACACGCCGAGCGCGTCAAAGAGATCGAGCGCACCACCAACCACGACGTCAAGGCGATCGAATACCTGCTCAAGGAGCAGGCGGCCAAGCTGCCGGAGCTGGCCAAGGTCAGCGAGTTCATCCACTTTGCCTGCACCAGTGAAGACATCAACAACCTGTCCCACGCCCTGATGCTGCGCGAAGGCCGTGACGACGTGATGCTGCCGCTGATGCGCCAGACCGCCAACGCCATCCGCGAACTGGCGACCCGCTTCGCCGACGTGCCGATGCTGTCGCGCACCCACGGTCAACCGGCTTCCCCGACTACTCTGGGCAAAGAGCTGGCGAACGTGGTTTACCGTCTCGAGCGTCAGATCGCTCAAGTCGCCGCCGTGCCGCTGCTGGGCAAGATCAACGGCGCCGTGGGCAACTACAACGCGCACCTGTCGGCCTACCCGCAGATCGACTGGGAAGCCAACGCCCGCGCCTTCATCGAAGACGAGCTGGGCCTGGGCTTCAACCCGTACACCACGCAGATCGAGCCGCACGACTACATCGCCGAGCTGTTCGACGCGATCGCGCGCTTCAACACCATCCTGATCGACTTCGACCGTGACATCTGGGGCTACATCTCCCTGGGTTACTTCAAGCAGCGCACCATCGCCGGCGAAATCGGTTCGTCGACGATGCCGCACAAGGTCAACCCGATCGACTTCGAAAACTCCGAAGGCAACCTGGGCATCGCCAACGCACTGTTCCAGCACCTGGCGAGCAAACTGCCGATCTCCCGCTGGCAGCGCGACCTGACCGACTCCACCGTACTGCGCAACCTCGGCGTGGGCTTTGCTCACAGCGTGATCGCCTACGAAGCCAGCCTCAAAGGCATCAGCAAACTCGAGCTCAACGCCGACAAGATTGCTGCCGACCTGGATGCTTGCTGGGAAGTATTGGCCGAGCCGATCCAGACCGTGATGCGCCGCTACAACATCGAAAACCCCTACGAGAAGCTGAAAGAACTGACC
>NZ_QAIK01000122.1:11336-16282 GCF_003061005.1 Pseudomonas sp. HMWF021
GCGGCAAGGGCATCAGCCCTGAAGCGCTGCAGACTTTCATCGACGGCCTGGACATGCCAGCCGAAGCGAAAGCCGAGCTGAAACAGCTGACCCCGGCCAACTACATCGGCAACGCTGTAGCGCAAGCCAAACGCATCTGATTCACCGCTTGACCCGTTTGAGACGCCCGGCCGCGCCGGGCGTTTTTATTCCCGTCTGAAAAATGCTTTTTTTCAATAGGTTACACATGAATCCTGATACTCCTCTTCAACTCCTGGGCGGTCTCACGGCGCGCGAATTCATGCGCGATTACTGGCAGAAAAAGCCGCTGCTGATCCGTCAGGCCATCCCTGACTTCGAAAGCCCGATCGACGCCGACGAACTGGCCGGCCTGGCCCTGGAAGAAGAGGTCGAGTCGCGCCTGGTGATCGAGCACGGCGAGCGCCCGTGGGAGCTGCGTCGCGGCCCGTTTGCCGAAGACGAATTCAGCAAACTGCCGGAAAAAGAGTGGACCCTGCTCGTTCAGGCCGTTGATCAGTTCGTGCCGGAAGTCAGCGAACTGCTGGAAAACTTCCGCTTCCTGCCGAGCTGGCGCGTCGACGACGTGATGATCAGCTTCGCCGCCCCCGGTGGCAGCGTCGGCCCGCACTTCGACAACTACGACGTGTTCCTGCTGCAAGGTCACGGCCAGCGCAACTGGAAGATCGGCCAGATGTGCGACTCCGAGAACCCGCTGCTGCAACACGCGGATCTGCGCATCCTCGCCGAATTCCACGAAACCGAAGAGTGGGTACTGGAACCGGGCGACATGCTCTACCTGCCGCCGCGCCTGGCTCATTGCGGTGTCGCCGTGGACAACTGCATGACCTACTCGGTCGGTTTCCGTGCCCCGAGCGCCTCGGAAGTGCTGACTCACTTCACCGATTTCCTCAGCCAGTTCCTGACTGACGAAGAGCGCTACACCGATGCCGATGCAAAACCGGTCAGCGATGATCCCCATCAGATCCAGCACGACGCACTCGGTCGCCTGAAAAGCCTGCTCGCCGAACACATGAGTGACGAACGCCTGCTGCTGACCTGGTTCGGCCAGTACATGACCGAGCCGCGCTACCCGGAACTGGTGGTCGGCCCGGAAGACGTTGAAGAAGACGACTTCCTCAACGCCCTGCAAGACGGCGCGGTGCTGATCCGCAACCCGAGTGCACGCCTGGCCTGGTCGGAAGTCGATGACGACTTGCTGCTGTTCGCCAGCGGCCAGAGCCGTTACCTGCCGGGCAAGCTGCGCGAGCTGCTGAAGATGATCTGCGCCGCTGATGCGCTGCACGTCGACAACCTCGGCGAGTGGCTGAACGACGAAGAAGGTCGCGGCCTGCTGTGCGAGCTGGTCAAACAGGGCAGCCTGGGATTCGCCGATGAATAAGATTCGCGTACGTGTCGCAGACTGGCAAAAGGACAACGCCGAGATCCGGCGCATTCGTGAAACGGTGTTCATCGCCGAACAATCGGTGCCACCCGAGCTTGAATGGGACGCCGATGACGCGACCGCCGTGCATTTTCTGGCGTTCGAAGGCGACTTTCCGATCGGCACCGCCCGCCTCTTGCCCGACGGGCACATTGGCCGGGTGTCGGTATTGAAGGACTGGCGCGGGATGAAAGTGGGCGACGCGCTGATGCAAGCGGTGATCGCCGAAGCCGAAGCCCGCGGCCTGCAGCAGCAGATGCTCAGCGCGCAGGTGCAGGCCACGGCGTTCTATGAGCGCCTGGGCTTCAGCCTGGTCAGTGAGGAATTCCTCGAAGCCGGGATCCCACATGTCGATATGGTTCGGCATTCGGCCTGATCGGCAGAGATCCTGCGATCTTCACTGATTTTGTGATCTTTGGAGATCCTGTGATCTTTGGAGATCTTGTGATCTTTGGAGATCTTGTGATTTCTGGAGATTTTGTGATTTCTGGAGATCCTGTGGTGAGGGGATTCATCCCCGATGGGTCGCGGAGCGGCCCCAAAATTCCAGGCCTGCTTCGCAGCCCATCGGGGATAAATCCCCTCACCACAAAGGCTCTTGAGCACTCTCTCAAAACGCCCCGCCATTTTCCGATGCCGGGGCGTTTTGCTGTCTACGATTCAACTTGCCCCACCCCGGGCCGACAAACTGGCAATATCAAGCCTTTCGAAAGCGGAGATAACGGACATGTCCCTACGCACCCTGCTCACCACCCTGCTGCTTGGCTGCAGCCTTTCGGTGATGGCAGCCACAGAAATCGTGCCTCTCAAGTACCGCACCAGCACCGACATGTTGCCGATGGCGCAGGACTTCATGGGCAAGGATGGCCAGGTCAGCGCCTACGGCAATCAACTGATCATCAAGGCCGAGCCGGACAAGATCCAGGAGTTCAAAGCACTGATCACCCAGCTCGACACTGCACCCAAACGCCTGCTGATCACGGTCGATACCAACGAAAACAACGGCCGTGGCGATGAAGGTTACTCGGTCAACGGCGCACAGACCCGCATCATCAGCCGCAGCACTGCCAGCCGTGACGGCGGCGTGCAGCAGGTGCAAGCCAGCGAAGGCATGCCGGCGCTGATCCAGGTCGGCCAGAGCGTGCCGATCACCAGCAGCCAGAGCAATTCCTACGGCGATTACAGCAGCCAGACTCAATACCGCAACGTCACTCAGGGTTTCTATGTCACGGCCAGCGTCACCGGCGACATCGTTCATCTGGCGATCAGTACCAACCGTGACCGCATGAGCCAGGAACGTCCCGATGTAGTGAACGTGCAAAGTACCGACACAACGGTCAGCGGACGCCTGGGCGAATGGATCACCCTCGCCGGCGTGAATCGCCAGACTCAAGCCGACAAACAGGGCCTGACCCGCAGCTACTCGACTCAAGGCCGGGATGACATGACGCTGAAGGTGAAAGTCGACGCCTTGGACTAAAGCACCGAAAACTGACTGATTAGTCGTATTAGACGAAAGATGTAGTGCTTGAAAAAAAGCACTACAAAACGTTTGACGAGCCAAAAAAGCGAAGGCATGATGGCCTCGCTCCCGCTAATCAGAGGCCCTGGCAAGGGCCTTCGAAGCGATGTTCGCACCTACCCCGCGAACCGCTTCGTGTCTGTACCGCCCACAAGGTGTGTTTGACGAGGTTGCCGACTGGAACGAAGTTGTCCCGAGGGACGGAAGCGTAATTAGGTAACCCGGCTTCATGCTGCAGACCGTATAAAGGCCCACGACGCCCGCATGCGCCCCGCAGTCCGCCACTACCTGCTCACTTCCCCTCGAGCCCATCGTTCATCCCGTCGCCTACCCCGCCGAATCCGACTTGACCACCTAAGCTTCTGGTCAGCGAGCGCAGGAATTTTCCACCGCAGAACAACTTTTCATAAAGACGCGACGAGGTTTATCTCCATGGCACTGACACGCGAACAGCAAATTGCAGCCCTTGAAAAAGACTGGGCTGAAAACCCGCGCTGGAAAGGCGTGACTCGCACTTACTCCGCTGCTGACGTCGTCCGTCTGCGTGGCTCGGTTCAACCTGAGCACACCTTTGCAAAAATGGGCGCCGAGAAGCTGTGGAACCTGGTGACCCAGGGTGCCAAGCCGTCCTTCCGCCCAGAGAAAGATTTCGTCAACTGCATGGGCGCCCTGACCGGCGGCCAGGCCGTTCAGCAGGTCAAGGCCGGTATCCAGGCGATCTACCTGTCGGGCTGGCAAGTGGCTGCGGACAACAACTCTGCCGAATCCATGTACCCGGACCAGTCGCTGTACCCGGTGGACTCGGTGCCAACCGTGGTCAAGCGCATCAACAACTCGTTCCGTCGTGCTGACCAGATCCAGTGGAAAGCCGGCAAGAACCCGGGCGACGAAGGCTACATCGACTACTTCGCGCCGATCGTGGCTGACGCCGAAGCCGGTTTCGGCGGCGTCCTGAACGCCTACGAGCTGATGAAGAGCATGATCGAAGCAGGCGCCGCCGGCGTGCACTTCGAAGACCAGCTGGCTTCCGTGAAAAAATGCGGCCACATGGGCGGCAAGGTACTGGTTCCGACTCAGGAAGCCGTACAGAAGCTGGTGGCTGCACGTCTGGCTGCCGACGTTGCCGGTACACCGACCATCATTCTGGCCCGTACCGACGCCAACGCCGCTGACCTGCTGACTTCGGACTGCGACCCGTACGACCAGCCGTTCGTGACTGGCGAACGTACTCAGGAAGGTTTCTACAAGGTCCGTGCCGGCCTGGATCAGGCAATCGCCCGTGGCCTGGCCTACGCGCCATACGCCGACCTGATCTGGTGCGAAACCGCCAAGCCGGATCTGGAAGAAGCCCGTCGCTTCGCTGAAGCGATCAAGAAGGAATACCCGGACCAACTGCTGTCGTACAACTGCTCGCCTTCCTTCAACTGGAAGAAAAACCTGGACGACGCGACCATCGCCAAGTTCCAGCGCGAACTGTCCGCCATGGGTTACAAGCACCAGTTCATCACCCTGGCCGGCATTCACAACATGTGGCACAGCATGTTCAACCTGGCGCACGACTACGCCCGCAACGACATGACTGCCTACGTGAAGTTGCAGGAGCAGGAGTTCGCTGACGCCGCCAAGGGTTACACCTTCGTGGCTCACCAGCAGGAAGTGGGCACCGGCTACTTCGACGACATGACCACCGTTATCCAGGGTGGCTCGTCCTCGGTGACCGCGCTGACCGGTTCGACCGAAGAAGAACAGTTCCACTGATTGCGCTTCGCTGAGCAAACGGCCTTTGCGGATCGTATAGAAAGCTAACCGCAAAGCCGCAAGACTGACGCCCCGACTGGTTCGGGGCGTTTTTTTGCCCGCAGAATTCCCCGTCCGCCCTGTAGGAGCTGCCAAAGGCTGCGATCTTTTGATCTTGTTTTTAGAAAAGCAAAATCAAAAGATCGCAGCCTTCGGCAGCTCCTACAGGGGGTGGATTCTGCTCGC
>NZ_QAIK01000122.1:16292-36148 GCF_003061005.1 Pseudomonas sp. HMWF021
CAGTAACGGGCATATAAGACAACTTCCCAACTAGCGCCCCGTTAAACAGTTACAAAACCACTCCAAACGATATTAATTATCATTTAGCGGCAACTATGTTCGTTACATTTCCTACAAAACATAATTGGCAGAATCCCGGCTAATGCCCGCAACGCATGGCCTGCAGGGCAATGGAGGTGCGCTATGTCCTTATTCCAATAAATAATTTCGCTATAGGAATTTTACTTGCCGGGTGTTTAGCCATAAAATCAGCGCGATTGATTGCTGCGACATATCGTCACTGCCTATTTCTTTATCAAGCTCAGAGACCTTTGCTCTCTGTTAAGGATTACCAGCATGCCCGAAGCGACAGGACTCATGGCCCACAACTGGGGCTTTGCCATTTTCCTTCTGGGTGTCGTCGGCCTGTGTGCCTTCATGCTTGGCGTCTCCAGCCTCCTCGGGTCAAAAGCCTGGGGCCGCAGCAAAAACGAACCGTTCGAGTCCGGCATGCTACCTACCGGTGGCGCCCGCTTGCGGCTCTCAGCCAAATTCTATCTGGTCGCGATGCTGTTCGTGATCTTCGATATCGAAGCCCTCTTTCTCTTTGCATGGTCTGTGTCCGTCCGCGAAAGCGGCTGGACCGGATTCGTCGAAGCTCTCGTTTTCATAGCAATTCTGTTGGCAGGTCTTGTCTACCTGTTCCGAGTGGGCGCCCTTGACTGGGCTCCGGAAGCTCGTCGCAAGCGGCAGGCGAAGCTGAAACAATGAGGCTTTGGCAATGCAATACAATCTCACCAGAATCGACCCCGATGCTCCTAACGAGCAGTATCCGATCGGCGAACGGGAAACCGTTTCCGATCCGTTAGAGGATCAGGTCCACAAAAACATTTTCATGGGCAAGCTCGAAGACGTGCTGAGTGGCGCGGTCAACTGGGGGCGTAAAAACTCCCTGTGGCCGTACAACTTCGGCCTTTCGTGCTGCTACGTGGAAATGACCACCGCCTTCACGGCGCCCCACGACATCGCGCGCTTTGGCGCCGAAGTAATCCGGGCATCACCGCGTCAGGCCGACTTCATGGTTATCGCCGGTACCTGCTTCATCAAGATGGCGCCGATCATTCAGCGTCTCTACGAGCAGATGCTCGAGCCGAAGTGGGTTATCTCCATGGGCTCGTGCGCCAACTCCGGTGGCATGTACGACATCTACTCCGTGGTTCAAGGGGTGGACAAGTTCCTGCCCGTGGACGTCTACGTACCTGGCTGCCCGCCTCGTCCGGAAGCATTCCTGCAAGGCTTGATGCTGTTGCAGGAATCGATCGGACAGGAGCGTCGTCCGCTTTCCTGGGTCGTTGGCGACCAAGGCGTCTATCGCGCCGACATGCCATCGCAGAAGGAACAGCGCCGCGAACAGCGAATCGCAGTCACCAACCTGCGCAGCCCTGACGAAGTCTGATCCAGTCTGTTTCAAAGAAACGAGAAGCTGGCTTCATTCTTTACGTTGACCGAAAGCGAAAAAATAACCATGACTACAGGCAGCGCTCTGTACATCCCGCCTTATAAGGCAGACGACCAGGATGTGGTCGTCGAATTGAACAACCGTTTTGGCGCCGAAGCGTTCACCGCTCAGTCGACCCGCACCGGCATGCCGGTGCTGTGGGTGGCGCGCGCCAGACTCGTCGAAGTCCTGACCTTCCTGCGCAACCTGCCCAAGCCGTACGTCATGCTCTATGACCTGCACGGCGTGGACGAGCGTCTGCGCACCAAGCGTCAAGGGCTGCCATCGGGCGCCGACTTCACCGTGTTCTATCACCTCATGTCGCTTGAGCGTAATAGTGACGTGATGATCAAAGTCGCCTTGTCCGAAAGCGACCTGAGCTTGCCGACCGTCACCAGCATCTGGCCGAACGCCAACTGGTACGAGCGTGAAGTCTGGGACATGTACGGCATCGACTTCAAAGGCCACCCGCACCTGTCGCGCATCATGATGCCGCCGACCTGGGAAGGTCACCCGCTGCGCAAGGACTTCCCGGCGCGCGCCACCGAATTCGATCCGTTCAGCCTCAACCTCGCCAAGCAGCAGCTTGAGGAAGAAGCCGCGCGCTTCCGTCCTGAAGACTGGGGCATGAAGCGTTCCGGAGCCAACGAGGACTACATGTTCCTCAACCTGGGTCCGAACCACCCTTCGGCCCACGGTGCGTTCCGCATCATTCTGCAGCTGGACGGTGAAGAGATCGTCGACTGCGTACCGGACATCGGTTACCACCACCGTGGTGCCGAGAAAATGGCCGAGCGTCAGTCCTGGCACAGCTTCATCCCGTACACCGACCGTATCGACTACCTCGGCGGCGTGATGAACAACCTGCCGTACGTGCTCTCGGTCGAGAAGCTGGCCGGTATCAAGGTCCCGGAGAAAGTCGACGTCATCCGCATCATGATGGCCGAGTTCTTCCGGATCACCAGCCACCTGCTGTTCCTGGGTACCTACATCCAGGACGTCGGCGCCATGACTCCGGTGTTCTTCACCTTCACCGACCGCCAGAAGGCGTACACGGTGATCGAAGCCATCACCGGATTCCGTCTGCACCCGGCCTGGTACCGCATCGGTGGCGTCGCCCACGACCTGCCGCGCGGCTGGGACAAACTGGTGAAAGACTTCGTTGAATGGCTGCCAAAGCGCCTCGACGAATACACCAAGGCTGCCCTGCAGAACAGCATCCTCAAGGGCCGGACCATCGGTGTCGCGCAGTACAACACCAAAGAGGCCCTGGAATGGGGCGTCACCGGTGCCGGCCTGCGTTCGACCGGTTGCGACTTCGACCTGCGTAAGGCGCGTCCGTACTCCGGCTACGAGAACTTCGAATTCGAAGTGCCGCTGGCCGCCAATGGCGATGCCTACGATCGCTGCATGGTTCGCGTCGAAGAGATGCGCCAGAGCATCAAGATCATCGACCAGTGCCTGCGCAACATGCCGGAAGGCCCGTACAAGGCGGATCACCCGCTGACCACGCCGCCGCCGAAAGAGCGCACGCTGCAGCACATCGAAACCCTGATCACGCACTTCCTGCAGGTTTCGTGGGGCCCGGTCATGCCGGCCAACGAATCCTTCCAGATGATCGAAGCGACCAAGGGCATCAACAGTTATTACCTGACGAGCGACGGCGGCACCATGAGCTACCGTACCCGGATCCGCACTCCGAGCTTCCCGCACCTGCAACAGATCCCTTCGGTGATCAAAGGCAGCATGGTCGCGGACTTGATTGCGTACCTGGGTAGTATCGACTTCGTTATGGCCGACGTGGACCGCTAAGCATGAACAGCACGCTTATCCAGACAGACCGTTTCACCTTGAGTGAAACCGAGCGCTCGGCCATCGAGCACGAGTTGCATCACTACGAAGACCCGCGCGCGGCGTCGATCGAAGCCCTGAAGATCGTTCAGAAAGAACGCGGCTGGGTGCCGGATGGCGCCCTGTACGCGATCGGCGAAATCCTCGGCATCCCGGCCAGCGACGTTGAAGGCGTGGCGACGTTCTACAGCCAGATCTTCCGTCAGCCGGTTGGCCGTCACATCATTCGCGTCTGCGACAGCATGGTCTGCTACATCGGCGGCCACGAGTCGGTGGTCAGCGAAATCCAGAACAATCTGGGCATCGGCCTGGGTCAGACCACCGCCGACGGTCGTTTCACCCTGCTGCCTGTCTGCTGCCTCGGCAACTGCGACAAGGCACCGGCGCTGATGATCGACGACGACACCTTTGGCGACGTGCAGCCTGCCGGCGTGGCCAAACTGCTCGAGGGCTACGTATGACCCTGACATCTTTCGGTCCTGCCAACCGCATCAAGCGTTCGGCCGAGACTCACCCGCTGACCTGGCGTCTGCGTGACGACGGCGAAGCCGTGTGGCTCGACGAATACCAGGCCAAGAACGGTTACGCCGCTGCGCGCAAGGCCTTCGCCGACATGGCTCAGGACGATATCGTCCAGACCGTGAAAGACGCCGGCCTCAAAGGTCGCGGCGGTGCAGGCTTCCCCACTGGCGTGAAGTGGGGCCTGATGCCCAAGGACGAATCCATCAACATCCGCTACCTGCTGTGCAACGCGGATGAAATGGAGCCGAACACCTGGAAAGACCGCATGCTGATGGAGCAACTGCCCCATTTGCTGATCGAAGGCATGCTGATCAGTGCTCGCGCGCTGAAAACCTACCGTGGCTACATCTTCCTGCGTGGCGAGTACACCACCGCCGCCAAGCACCTGAACCGTGCCGTGGAAGAAGCCAAGGCTGCAGGCCTGCTGGGCAAGAACATTCTGGGCAGCGGCTTCGATTTCGAGCTGTTCGTGCACACCGGCGCCGGGCGTTACATCTGCGGTGAAGAAACCGCACTGATCAACTCCCTCGAAGGCCGCCGCGCCAACCCGCGCTCCAAGCCACCCTTCCCTGCCGCCGTCGGCGTGTGGGGCAAGCCGACCTGCGTGAACAACGTCGAAACCCTGTGCAACGTGCCGGCGATCATTGCCGACGGCGTGGACTGGTACAAATCGTTGGCCCGCGAAGGCAGCGAAGACATGGGCACCAAGCTCATGGGCTTCTCCGGCAAGGTCAAGAATCCGGGCCTGTGGGAGCTGCCATTCGGCGTCACCGGTCGCGAGCTGTTCGAAGACTACGCTGGCGGCATGCGCGACGGTTACAAGCTCAAGGCCTGGCAGCCAGGTGGTGCCGGTACCGGTTTCCTGTTGCCGGAACACCTCGACGCACAGATGTACGCCGGCGGCATCGCCAAAGTGGGCACCCGGATGGGTACCGGCCTGGCGATGGCGGTGGACGACAGCGTCAACATGGTCTCCCTGCTGCGCAACATGGAGCAGTTCTTCGCCCGCGAATCCTGCGGCTTCTGCACCCCGTGCCGTGATGGCCTGCCATGGAGCGTCAAGCTTCTGATGGCCATCGAAGAAGGCCGCGGTCAGCCAGGCGACATCGAGACCCTGCTGGGTCTGGTCGGTTTCCTTGGCCCAGGCAAGACCTTCTGTGCTCACGCACCGGGTGCCGTGGAGCCGTTGGGCAGTGCCATCAAATACTTCCGTCCAGAGTTCGAAGCCGGTATCGCGCCTGCAAGCGCCGCCGTCCCGCCTCTGGCAAGGCCGATCGTAATCGGCGCGTAAACGCTTAAAAAGGCGAAGGGTCCGTGCCCTTCGCCTTTCGTCCGATGACGCCTTTCGGGGCTGACTGGATTCGGACGGATAACAAGATTCCATTAGCCACGCCCGCTGACACCGGGCCAACGAAGACCTTTGAACCATGGCCACTATCCACGTAGACGGCAAAGCGCTCGAAGTCGACGGGGCAGACAACCTGTTACAGGCATGTCTGTCGCTGGGCCTCGACATCCCTTATTTCTGCTGGCACCCCGCGCTTGGTAGCGTCGGGGCCTGCCGCCAGTGCGCGGTCAAGCAGTACACCGACGAGAACGACACCCGTGGTCGCATCGTCATGTCCTGCATGACCCCTGCCACCGACAACACCTGGATCTCCATCGACGATGAAGAATCCAAGGCGTTCCGCGCCAGTGTTGTCGAATGGCTGATGACCAACCACCCGCACGACTGCCCTGTGTGCGAAGAAGGCGGTCACTGCCACCTGCAAGACATGACGGTGATGACCGGCCACAACGAGCGCCGTTATCGCTTCACCAAACGCACCCACCAGAACCAGCAACTGGGCCCGTTCATTTCCCACGAAATGAACCGCTGCATCGCCTGCTATCGCTGCGTGCGTTTCTACAAGGACTACGCCGGCGGCACCGACCTCGGTGTGTTCGGCGCCCACGACAACGTTTACTTCGGTCGCGTTGAAGACGGCACCCTCGAAAGCGAGTTCTCCGGCAACCTCACCGAGGTCTGCCCGACCGGTGTGTTCACCGACAAGACTCACTCCGAGCGCTACAACCGCAAATGGGACATGCAATTCTCGCCGAGCATCTGCCATGGCTGCTCCAGCGGTTGCAACATCTCCCCGGGCGAGCGTTACGGCGAACTGCGTCGCATCGAAAACCGTTTCAACGGTTCGGTGAACCAGTACTTCCTGTGCGACCGTGGCCGTTTCGGTTATGGCTACGTCAACCGCACCGATCGTCCACGTCAGCCGCTGCTGGCCGACGGCACCAAACTGAGCGTCGACGCTGCGCTGGATAAAGCCGCTGATCTGTTGCGCGGTCGCAACATCGTCGGTATCGGTTCGCCACGCGCCAGCCTCGAAAGCAACTACGCGTTGCGGGAACTGGTGGGCGCCGAGCACTTCTACTCCGGTATCGAAGCTTCTGAGCTGGAACGCATCCGTCTGGTCCTGCAAGTGCTCAAAGACAGCCCGCTGCCCGTGCCGAACATGCGCGACATCGAAGACCACGACGCCGTGTTCGTCCTCGGTGAAGACCTGACCCAGACCGCCGCCCGCATGGCCCTGGCCCTGCGTCAGTCGGTCAAAGGCAAGGCCGAAGACATGGCCGAAGCCATGCGCGTACAGCCTTGGCTCGATGCTGCGGTGAAGAACATCGGTCAGCACGAACTGAATCCGCTGTTCATCGCCAGCCTGGCCGAAACCAAACTCGACGACATCGCTGAAGAATGCGTTCACGCAGCTCCGGACGATCTGGCGCGCATCGGTTTCGCCGTGGCTCACGCCCTGGACGCCAGCGCCCCGGCCGTTGAAGGTCTGGACGCGGAAGCCCAGGAACTGGCCAAGCGAATCGCCGACGCCCTGCTCGCGGCCAAGCGTCCGCTGATCATCGCCGGTACTTCGCTGGGTTCCAAAGCCTTGATCGAAGCGGCGGCGAACATCGCCAAAGCCCTGAAGCTGCGCGAGAAGAACGGTTCGATCAGCCTGATCGTGCCGGAAGCCAACAGCCTGGGCCTGGCCATGCTCGGTGGCGAATCGGTCGACGCGGCGCTGCAAGCGGTGATCGACGGCAAGGCCGACGCCATCGTCGTGCTGGAAAACGATCTGTACACCCGCACCTCGAAAGCCAAGGTCGATGCCGCGCTGAACGCTGCGAAAGTAGTGATCGTTGCCGACCACCAGAAGACCGCCACCACCGATCGCGCGCAGCTGGTGCTGCCGGCGGCGAGCTTCGCTGAAGGCGACGGTACGCTGGTCAGCCAGGAAGGCCGCGCCCAGCGTTTCTTCCAGGTTTTCGATCCGCAATACATGGATGCGAGCATCCTGGTTCACGAAGGCTGGCGCTGGCTGCACGCCCTGCGCTCGACCCTGCTGAACCAGCCGATCGACTGGACGCAACTCGACCACGTCACCGCTGCCGTGGCGTCGAGCACCGGGCAACTGGCGCGCATCGTCGATGCCGCTCCATCTGCCGCGTTCCGCATCAAGGGTCTGAAACTGGCACGTGAGCCGCTGCGTTACTCCGGTCGCACCGCGATGCGCGCCGACATCAGCGTCCACGAACCGCGCACCCCGCAGGACAAAGACACCGCGTTCGCCTTCTCCATGGAAGGTTACTCGGGCTCGACCGAACCGCGTCAGCAAGTGCCATTCGCCTGGTCGCCGGGCTGGAACTCGCCGCAAGCCTGGAACAAGTTCCAGGACGAAGTCGGTGGTCACCTGCGCGCTGGCGACCCGGGCACCCGCCTGATCGAAAGCACCGGTGATTCGCTGAACTGGTTCGCAGCCGCTCCGCGCGCATTCAACCCGGCGCCGGGCACCTGGCAGGCCGTGCCGTTCTATCACCTGTTCGGCAGCGACGAAAACTCGTCGAAAGCCGCGCCGGTGCAGGAACGCATCCCGGCTCCGTACGTGGCGCTGGCCAAATCCGAAGCGGATCGCCTGGGCGTCAACGACGGTGCCCTGCTGAGCCTGAACGTCGCCGGCCAGACCCTGCGTCTGCCGCTGCGCATCAATGAAGAACTGGGCGCTGGTCTGGTGGCCTTGCCTGCGGGCATCGCCGGCATTCCACCGGCATTCGCCGGCGTGTCCGTCGACGGTCTGCAGGAGGCAGCGCAATGACCTGGTTCACCCCTGAAGTGATCGATGTGATCCTGACGGTCATCAAAGCCATCGTGATCCTGCTGGCCGTTGTGGTCGCAGGCGCGTTGCTCAGCTTTGTCGAACGTCGCCTGCTGGGCTGGTGGCAGGACCGTTACGGTCCGAACCGCGTTGGCCCGTTCGGCATGTTCCAGATCGCCGCCGACATGTTGAAGATGTTCTTCAAGGAAGACTGGACCCCGCCGTTTGCCGACAAGGTGATCTTCACCCTGGCACCGGTGGTGGCGATGTCCGCCCTGCTGATCGCGTTCGCGATCATCCCGATCACCCCGACCTGGGGCGTGGCGGATCTGAACATCGGCCTGCTGTTCTTCTTCGCCATGGCCGGTCTTTCGGTCTACGCGGTGCTGTTCGCCGGCTGGTCGAGCAACAACAAGTTCGCCCTGCTCGGCAGCTTGCGTGCCTCGGCGCAGACCGTGTCCTACGAAGTGTTCATGGGCCTGGCCCTGATGGGCATCGTGGTGCAGGTCGGCTCGTTCAACATGCGCGACATCGTCGAGTACCAGGCGCAGAACCTGTGGTTCATCATTCCGCAGTTCTTCGGCTTCTGTACCTTCTTCATCGCTGGTGTGGCCGTGACTCACCGTCACCCGTTCGACCAGCCGGAAGCGGAACAGGAACTGGCCGACGGTTACCACATTGAATACGCCGGTATGAAATGGGGCATGTTCTTCGTCGGTGAATACATCGGCATCATCCTGATCTCGGCGCTGCTGGTCACCCTGTTCTTCGGTGGCTGGCACGGTCCGTTCGGCATCCTGCCGCAACTGTCCTTCGTCTGGTTCGCACTGAAGACCGCGTTCTTCATCATGCTGTTCATCCTGCTGCGCGCTTCCATCCCGCGCCCGCGTTATGACCAGGTGATGGATTTCAGCTGGAAATTCTGCCTGCCACTGACCCTGATCAATTTGCTGATAACCGCTGCGGTTGTGTTGTGGAACACACCTGCGGTTGCGGTTCAGTGAGGATTTGACCCATGTTCAAATATATTGGCGACATCGTTAAGGGTACCGGTACCCAGTTGCGCAGCCTGGTCATGGTCTTCGGCCATGGCTTTCGCAAGCGCGACACCCTGCAATACCCGGAAGAGCCGGTCTACCTGCCACCACGCTACCGTGGTCGCATCGTCCTGACCCGTGACCCCGATGGCGAAGAACGTTGCGTAGCCTGCAACCTGTGCGCCGTGGCGTGCCCGGTAGGTTGCATCTCGCTGCAGAAAGCTGAAACCGAAGACGGTCGCTGGTACCCGGACTTCTTCCGTATCAACTTCTCGCGCTGCATTTTCTGCGGTCTCTGCGAGGAAGCCTGTCCGACCACCGCGATCCAGCTGACCCCGGATTTCGAGATGGCCGAGTTCAAACGTCAGGACCTGGTGTACGAGAAAGAAGATCTTTTGATCTCCGGCCCCGGCAAAAACCCTGATTACAACTTCTATCGTGTTGCAGGTATGGCAATCGCTGGCAAGCCGAAAGGCTCCGCACAGAACGAAGCCGAACCGATCAACGTGAAGAGCTTGCTGCCTTAAGGAAGAACGATGGAATTCGCTTTCTATTTCGCATCGGGTATCGCGGTGGTGTCCACGCTTCGTGTGGTCACCAACACCAACCCTGTGCACGCCCTGCTCTACCTGATCATCTCGTTGATCGCCGTGGCCATGACCTTCTTCGCACTCGGCGCACCGTTCGCCGGCGTGCTGGAAGTGATCGCCTACGCCGGCGCCATCATGGTGCTGTTCGTGTTCGTGGTGATGATGCTGAACCTGGGCCCGGCCTCGGTTCAGCAGGAACGCACCTGGCTCAAGCCCGGCATCTGGGCAGGGCCGGTGATTCTCGCCGCTTTGCTGCTGGCCGAACTGCTGTATGTGCTGTTCGCTCACCAGAGCGGTCAGGCCATCGGCCACACCACCGTCGATGCAAAAGCCGTGGGCGTCAGCCTGTTCGGCCCGTATCTGCTGGTGGTCGAACTCGCCTCGATGTTGCTGCTCGCCGCAGCCGTCACGGCGTTCCATTTGGGCCGTAACGAGGCGAAGGAGTAAGACATGCCTGCTATCCCTCTCGAGCATGGACTGGCCGTTGCCGGCATCCTGTTCTGCCTTGGTCTGGTCGGCCTGATGGTCCGCCGCAACATTTTGTTCGTGTTGATGAGTCTGGAAGTGATGATGAACGCCTCTGCCCTGGCCTTCATCGTTGCGGGCGCCCGCTGGGCGCAACCGGATGGACAGATCATGTTCATCCTGGTGATCAGCCTGGCAGCCGCCGAGGCCAGTATTGGCCTGGCGATCCTGCTGCAACTGTATCGCCGCTTCCACACGCTCGATATCGACGCTGCCAGTGAGATGCGCGGATGAATCTTATCTTTCTGACTTTCGTATTCCCTCTGATCGGTTTCCTGCTGCTGTCGTTCTCCCGTGGACGCTGGTCCGAAAACCTCTCGGCGCTGATCGGCGTGGGTTCCATTGGCCTGTCGGCGATTGTCGCCGCCTACGTCATCTGGCAATTCAACGTCGCGCCTCCCGAAGGCGGTCACTACACCCTGGTGCTGTGGAAGTGGATGGCGGTCGAAGGCTTCAAGCCTGACTTCGCCCTCTACATCGACGGCCTGTCGATCACCATGCTCGGCGTGGTGGTAGGCGTGGGTTTCCTGATCCACCTGTTCGCGTCCTGGTACATGCGCGGCGAAGCGGGTTACTCGCGCTTCTTCTCGTACACCAACCTGTTTATCGCCAGCATGCTGTTCCTGGTCCTCGGCGATAACCTGTTGTTCCTGTACTTCGGCTGGGAAGGCGTGGGCCTGTGCTCGTACCTGTTGATCGGTTTCTACTACAGCAACCGCAACAACGGTAACGCCGCACTCAAGGCTTTCATCGTGACCCGGATCGGCGACGTGTTCATGGCCATCGGCCTGTTCATCCTGTTCCAGCAAGTGGGCACGCTGAACATCCAGGAACTGCTGGTGCTGGCACCGCAGAAATTCCAGGTCGGCGACTTCTGGATCACCCTGGCGACCCTGATGCTGCTGGGTGGTGCGGTCGGTAAATCGGCGCAACTGCCACTGCAAACCTGGCTTGCGGACGCGATGGCTGGTCCGACCCCGGTGTCGGCACTGATCCACGCCGCGACCATGGTGACCGCCGGTGTCTACCTGATCGCCCGTACCCACGGTCTGTTCACCCTGGCGCCGGAAATCCTGCACCTGGTCGGCATCGTTGGCGGTGTGACGCTGGTTCTCGCAGGCTTCGCCGCACTGGTACAAACCGACATCAAACGTATCCTCGCCTACTCGACCATGAGCCAGATCGGCTACATGTTCCTGGCGCTGGGCGTCGGTGCCTGGGATGGCGCGATTTTCCACCTGATGACCCACGCCTTCTTCAAGGCCCTGCTGTTCCTTGCTTCCGGTGCGGTGATCGTTGCCTGCCACCACGAGCAGAACATCTTCAAGATGGGCGGTCTGTGGAAAAAACTGCCACTGGCCTACGCCAGCTTCATCGTCGGTGGTGCCGCTCTGGCCGCCCTGCCACTGGTCACCGCCGGTTTCTACTCCAAGGACGAAATCCTTTGGGAAGCGTTCGCCAGCGGCAACCACGGTCTGCTCTACGCAGGTCTGGTCGGCGCGTTCATGACCTCGCTGTACACCTTCCGCCTGATCTTCATCACGTTCCACGGTGAAGCCAAGACCGAAGCCCACGCCGGCCACGGCATCTCTCACTGGCTGCCACTGTCGGTGCTGATCGTGCTGTCGACTTTCGTCGGCGCCATGATCGTGCCACCGCTGCACGGCGTACTGCCTGAGAGCGTTGGTCATGCCGGTGGCGAAGCCAAGCACAGTCTGGAAATTGCCTCGGGTGCCATCGCTCTGGCCGGTATCCTGCTGGCGGCCCTGCTGTTCCTCGGCAAGCGTCGCTTCGTGACGGCAATCGCCAACAGCGGCATCGGCCGTTTCCTTTCGGCCTGGTGGTTCGCTGCCTGGGGCTTCGACTGGATCTACGACAAACTGTTCGTCAAGCCGTACCTTGCGATCAGCCATGTACTGCGCAGAGACCCGCTCGACCAGACCATCGGTCTGATCCCGCGTATGGCCAAGGGTGGTCACACCGCCCTGAGCCGCACCGAGACCGGTCAACTGCGTTGGTATGCCGCCTCGATGGCTGCTGGTGCCGTGCTGGTAATCGGCGCCATCGTGCTGGTAGCGGTCTGATATGAACCTTGCGAATTTGCGAAAGGAAACGAGCCCGTCATGATTCTGCCTTGGCTAATCCTGATCCCCTTCATCGGCGGCCTGCTGTGCTGGATGGGTGAGCGCTTCGGCGCTACCCTCCCCCGCTGGATTGCGCTGTTGACCATGACCCTGGAACTCGCCCTCGGCCTCTGGCTGTGGGCCCACGGTGACTATTCATTTGCTCCGGCGCCTGGCGCCGATCCGACCTGGGCGCTTGAGTTCAAGCACGTCTGGATCCAGCGCTTCGGCATCAACGTGCACCTGGCCCTCGATGGCCTGTCGCTGTTGATGATCCTGCTGACCGGTCTGCTGGGTATCCTCTCGGTACTCTGCTCGTGGAAAGAGATCCAGCGTCACGTTGGCTTCTTCCACCTGAACCTGATGTGGATCCTGGGCGGCGTTGTCGGCGTGTTCCTCGCCCTCGACCTGTTCATGTTCTTCTTCTTCTGGGAAATGATGCTGGTGCCGATGTACTTCCTCATCGCGCTCTGGGGTCACAGTTCTTCGGACGGCAAGAAAACCCGGATCTACGCGGCGACCAAGTTCTTCATCTTCACTCAGGCTTCCGGCCTGATCATGCTGGTGGCGATCCTCGGTCTGGTGCTGGTCAACTTCAACAACACCGGCGTGATCACCTTCAACTACGCCGATCTGTTGAAGACCAAGATGTCGATGACCACCGAGTACATTCTGATGCTCGGCTTCTTCATCGCCTTCGCGGTCAAGCTGCCAGTTGTACCGTTTCACTCGTGGCTGCCTGATGCCCACGCCCAGGCGCCGACTGCCGGTTCCGTCGACCTCGCCGGTATCCTGCTGAAAACCGCCGCCTACGGCCTGCTGCGTTTCGCCCTGCCGCTGTTCCCGAATGCTTCGGCCGAGTTTGCGCCGATCGCCATGACCCTCGGTCTGATCGGGATCTTCTACGGTGCGTTCCTGGCGTTCGCACAAACCGACATCAAGCGTCTGATCGCCTTCTCGTCCGTTTCCCACATGGGCTTCGTACTGATCGGCATCTACTCCGGCAGCCAACTGGCGCTGCAGGGTGCCGTGATCCAGATGCTGGCGCACGGTCTGTCGGCCGCGGCACTGTTTATCCTCAGCGGTCAGCTGTACGAGCGTCTGCACACTCGGGACATGCGTGAGATGGGCGGTCTGTGGTCGCGTATCGCTTACCTGCCGGCGATCAGCCTGTTCTTTGCAGCCGCCTCTCTGGGTCTGCCGGGTACCGGTAACTTCGTCGGCGAGTTCCTGATCCTGATCGGTACGTTCGCCAGCGCGCCATGGATCACCGCGATTGCCACCTCCGGTCTGGTGTTCGGTTCGGTCTACTCGCTGATCATGATCCACCGTGCCTACTTCGGTCCGTCAAAATCGGATTCGATCCTGCACGGCATGGACGGTCGCGAACTGATCATGGTGCTGGGCCTTGCGGTGCTGCTGGTTTACCTCGGCGTCTACCCGCAACCGTTCCTCGACACTTCCGCCGCCACGATGCATGGCGTGCAGCAGTGGCTCGGCACCGCCTTCACTCAACTCGCTTCGGCCCGGTAAGAGCGCTATGGAATTCACGATTCAACACTTTATTGCGCTTGCGCCACTGTTGATCACCAGCCTCACCATTATCGTGGTGATGCTGGCAATCGCCTGGCGCCGCAACCACTCGCAGACCTTCCTGATCTCGGTCGCCGGTCTGAACCTGGCCTTGCTGTCGATCCTGCCAGCCCTGAAAGTCGCGCCTCTGGCCGTGACCCCATTGCTGCAGATCGACACCTTCGCCTGCCTGTACATGGCGCTGATCCTGGTCGCCACCCTCGCCTGTGTGACCCTCGCCCACGCCTACCTCGGCGATGGCGGTTCGGGTTACCCGGGCAACCGTGAAGAACTGTACCTGCTGATCCTGATGGCCGCCGCCGGTGGTCTGGTTCTGGTCAGCGCGCAGCACCTGGCCGGTTTGTTCATCGGTCTGGAACTGCTATCGGTGCCGGTCTACGGTCTGGTGGCTTACGCCTTCTTCAACAAGCGTTCGCTGGAAGCCGGCATCAAGTACATGGTGCTGTCGGCCGCCGGTTCCGCGTTCCTGTTGTTCGGTATGGCGCTGCTGTACGCCGACTCGGGTTCGCTGAGCTTCGTCGGTATCGGTCAGGCCCTGGCCGCGACCGGCCTGCCGAGCTCGCTGGCGCAACTGGGCCTGGGCATGATGCTGATCGGTCTGGCGTTCAAACTGTCGCTGGTACCGTTTCACCTGTGGACGCCGGACGTGTACGAAGGTGCTCCGGCACCGGTCGCCGCGTTCCTCGCCACTGCATCGAAGGTTGCCGTGTTTGCGGTGATGGTGCGTCTGTTCCAGATCTCCCCTGCTGCCAGTAGTGGCGTGCTGAGCGACGTACTGACCGTGATCGCCATCGCCTCGATCCTGTTCGGTAACCTGCTGGCCCTGACCCAGAGCAACCTCAAGCGTCTGCTCGGTTACTCGTCCATCGCGCACTTCGGCTATCTGCTGATCGCTTTGGTGGCGAGCAAGGGTCTGGCGGTGGAAGCCATCGGCGTGTACCTGGTGACTTATGTGATCACCAGCCTCGGCGCGTTCGGCGTGATCACCCTGATGTCCTCGCCGTACAACGGTCGCGACGCCGATGCGCTGTACGAGTACCGCGGCCTGTTCTGGCGCCGTCCATACCTGACCGCCGTACTGACCGTGATGATGCTGTCCCTGGCCGGTATCCCGCTGACTGCCGGCTTCATCGGCAAGTTCTACATCATCGCCACCGGTGTCGAGTCGCACCAATGGTGGCTGGTCGGCTCGCTGGTACTGGGCAGCGCCATCGGCGTGTTCTACTACCTGCGCGTGATGGTCACTCTATACCTGATCGAACCGAACCTGCGTCGCCACGACGCCCAGCTGCACTGGGAACAGAAGGCAGGCGGCGTGATGCTGCTGGCCATCGCCCTGGTCGCGTTCTTCCTGGGTGTGTACCCGCAGCCATTGTTGACTCTGGTTCAGCAAGCGGGTCTGGCGGGCTGATATTCGGCTGGCTGGAAACGGAAACGGCACCTTCGGGTGCCGTTTTTGTTTTTGCGGGTTCAACGTCAAAAGATCGCAGCCTGCGGCAGCTCCTACAGGGGAATGGAGTAGGAGCTGCCGAAGGCTGCGATCTTTGATCTTTACAACCTCTTCACCATCGGCACGCAGGCCAGTTGCAGACCCGAAGGTGATTGATAAACCGCACTCTCCTCCCCGACGTAACCACAGCGCCGATAAAAGTCGGCGGCATTCAGCGTCGCGTCCAGGCACACCTCGGTCAGCCCGAGATCCCGCGCCAAATCTTCGAGAAAGAACAGAACACGCTTGCCCAGCCCATGCTGCATGAAATCCGGGCGAATGAAGATCGCGCCGATCTCCCGGTGCTCCAGATCGAGCATGCCGGTTGCCACGGGTTCATCCTCAATGCAGCCCAGATAGAAATGCTTTTGCATCAGCGTGTCGTAACCGTCCTCAGCGCAACCCTTGGTCCACTCGAGCATCTGTCGCTTGCTGTAGGCACCGATGCATTGGTGCCGGATGGCCAGTCGCCGAATGTCGAACGCTATCCGGGCATCGTTCGGGGTAGCTCTTCTGATGTCGAACATTTCTCTCTCCATGAGCCATGTGCGGACGGGAATGAACCTGCGAAGGTAACAGCCATTTCCGCACAAATGTGGATCATTGTGGGAGCGTGGCCTGCCCGCGAAAGCGTCAGGTCAGGCGATATCTTCATCGACTGACCCACCGCTTTCGCGAGCAAGCTCGCTCCCACAGGTTACGTGTTTGTTCACAGCCCTTATGGCAACCCCGATTACTGTGGGAGCGTGGCCTGCCCGCGAAAGCGTCGGCACCTTCAATATCCTCATTGCCTGACCCATCGCTTTCGCGAGCAAGCTCACTCCCACAGGTTACGTGCCGTTCACAGCCCTTTGGCACCCCCCCGATTACTGTGGGAGCGTGGCTTGCCCGCGAAGGCGTCGGCACCTTCAATATCTTCATCGACTGACCCACCGCTTTCGCGAGCAAGCTCGCTCCCACAGGTTACGTGTCGTTCACAGCCCTTTGGCAACCCCCCGATTACTGTGGGAGCGTGGCTTGCCCGCGAAGGCGTTGGCACATTCAATATCTTCATTGCCTGACCTTTCGCTTTCGCGAGCAGGCTCACTCCCACAGGTTACGTGTCGTTCACAGCCCATTGGCAACCCCCCGATTACTGTGGGAGCGTGGCCTGCCCGCGAAGGCGTCGGCACCTTCAATATCTTCATTGCCTGACCCACCGCTTTCGCGAGCAAGCTCGCTCCCACAGGTTACGTGTCGTTCACAGCCCCTATGCCCACCCTCGATTACTGTGGGAGCGTGGCTTGCCCGCGAAGGCGTGGGCACCTTCAATATCTTCATCGACTGACCCACCGCTTTCGCGAGCAAGCTCGCTCCCACAGGTTACGTGTCGTTCACAGCCCCTATGCCCACCCTCGATTACTGTGGGAGCGTGGCTTGCCCGCGAAGGCGTCGGCACCTTCAATATCTTCATCGACTGACCCACCGCTTTCGCGAGCAGTCTCGCTCCCACAAGTTTTTGTGGCGCTCACACAATCCATACATACACATGACGAAATTGTAATTGCCCCATCACCTTGGCGTTATCCGCAGCTTGCAACGATGTGACCCGGCGACCAATGCCGGCGGGCCCTGCCCCGTCGAACAATAAAACCACGCCGACGCCCGTTCCCGTTCTGCCGAACCCAAGGAGTGTTTGATGGTTAATCCTACA
Source organism: Pseudomonas sp. HMWF021 (assembly GCF_003061005.1). Lineage (GTDB taxonomy): Bacteria > Pseudomonadota > Gammaproteobacteria > Pseudomonadales > Pseudomonadaceae > Aquipseudomonas. The sequence goes on from NZ_QAIK01000122.1 coordinate 33,335, forward strand.
AAAATATCGATAGCCGCTTTAGCGGTGGTGGTCGGCTCAGGGCCGTCCATGGTGTTTGCAAAAGACAAGCCCGAGGGCTTTGTCGAAGGCAGCAGCCTGACGCTGCTCAACCGCAACGTCTACTTCAATCGTGATCATCGTTACGGCCAGTCCAGCCCCACCGGCAACGGCTATTCCGAAGCCTGGGCGCATGCGCTGATCAGCAAATTCGAGTCCGGTTTCACCCAAGGCACCGTCGGGGTCGGTGTCGATGCGTTTGCCATGCTCGGCTTGAAACTCGACACCGGTGACGGGCGCAACGGCGGGCGCAGTTCGTTCGATGTGCTGCCGGTCAACAGCGACGGCCAGGCACAGGACGAATACACCAAGATCGGTGGCGCCGCGAAAGTGCGGGCGTTCGACACGGTGGTCAAGGTCGGTGATGTGTTCCCGGCCAACCCGGTGGTGGCCGCCGGTGACTCGCGACTGCTGCCAGAAAGCTTTCGAGGCGTAACGGCGAGCAACAGCAGCATCGAGGGTCTGTCGATTCAGGGCGGCCGGTTGCATGCGATGAGCCAACCGGTGTCCAGCGACATGCGCGAAAATTTCGCCACGTTCTACGCCGGTCCAGTCAATTCGCCGTGGATCGCTTACGGCGGCGGCGACTATGTGCTGAACAAGCACCTCAGTGTCAGCCTGTACTCCAGTCGCCTCAAGGATGCCTGGAACCAGTATTACGCGGGCACCGCATGGACCTATCCCCTGTCGGACGAGCTGTCACTGTTCGGCGGCCTCAACTATTACAAGGCGGTCGATGAGGGCAAGAAACTGCTCGGTGAGTTCGACAACAATATCTGGAGCGGCCGCGTCGGGGTGAAACTCGGTGCCCACTCGGTTGCCCTCTCCCACCAGCGCAACAACGGCAACGACGACTTCGATTATCTGCGCCAGTCCGACTCGATTTTCCTCGACAACTCGATCCAGTACAGCGACTTCAACTCGCCTAAAGAACGTTCGTGGATGGTGCGCTACGACCTCGACATGAGCACCTACGGTGTGCCGGGATTGTCGTTCATGACCCGTTACGCGCGCGGCACCGACGCCGATTACTCCAACGCCAACGCTGTTTACATGCGCCGCGATGCCGAGGGCAATCCGCTGACCGGGCAGAAACGCTGGGAGCGTGACATCGAAGTCAAATACGTGGTGCAGAGCGGTTCGTTGAAAGACCTGTCGCTGCGTTTGCGCCAGGCCACCACCCGCGCCACTGCATTCGAGTCGGACCTGGATGAAGTGCGGGTGATCGTCGAGTACCCGCTGGCGATTCTCTGAATTTCACGAGCAGTGCCATTCACCTTTGGAAGCTCCTTGCTCCTTTTGGTCAGAGGTGAATTTTTTGCGTCCTTCGGGACGCTTTTTTTGCCTGCGGCAAGCCCGCTCCCGCCGGTTGGACCATCAGATTGCTATCGTCTTCTTGACCAAACGGCGACCCACCTGCCATCGTCGCGGGCGTTGATCCATAAGAATAACGAGGGACTGATGAGTAGCCGTAAAAATCTGGAAATCGAGTATCTGCGAGGGGCTGCTGTGGCCATGACCCTCTTGAGCCACGTCAACATGCTGCTGCCGTTTCACGTCGATACCCTCCTGCGGATTTTCTCGATTTTCATGCCCTGGACCGGGGTCGATCTGTTCTTCTGCATCTCCGGGTTCGTGGTCAGCAAGGCGTATCTGGATTATTTCGACAAGCATCGCGCACAAGGCCAGTTTGGCCTGGCGGCGGCGTGTTTCTGGCTACGCCGTGCTTACCGGTTGTTGCCGACCGCATGGCTCTGGATCCTGATTCCGCTGTTCTTCTCCGTTGTCTTCAACCAGTCCAATGCCTTCGCTTCGTGGTACGACAATCTGCGCAGTTTCACCGCAGTCGCGACATTCAGCGGCAATCTGGCGAATCAGTACAACAGCCTGCTCGGCCCCAGCCCGCAATACTGGAGTTTGGCGCTTGAAGAGCAGTTCTACTTCCTCTTTCCGTTTTTTCTGCTGTTCATCACGGTTCCGCGCTGGCGTGTGATCGCTTTGTTTGCGCTCATTGCCTTGCAGTTCGGCCTGGATCGAAATCCGTTCGGCGCCTATCCAAGCGGGATGCTCAGCTCCTTCCGTCTGGATGCGATGCTCTGGGGGATTCTCCTGTGCCTGTTTACCCGCTCGCGGCTCTATCGGCAGATCGAACCCCTCGGCCTGGGTCAGGGACCGCTCAAACCCCTGCTCTGTACGCTGTTTCTGCTGTACATGCTGGGCGCAGTGGCCATTCAACTGATCGCCATGCCAATTGCCGTCGGCATGGTCGCGATCGTCGCGGTGTTGATTGTCTGGCTGGCGAGCTATCAAAAAGGCTACATCTACTGCCCGACATTTTTGCAAGGGTTCATGAAATGGCTTGGATCAAGGTCCTATGGACTCTACGTGATCCATGTTTTCACCAATCACCTGAGCACTGAAATCTGGACGCGCGTCGCAGTCAGTCAAGGCGTACCGCTGGATGGTCGTTTTACGCTTGAGTTGCTGGTGACATCCGTTGGCCTGCTGCTGGTGCTGAGCGAGCTGAACTATCGTTTCATCGAAACGCCCCTGCGTCAGCGCGGAGCAGAAATAGCCCGACGCAAGCTGAGCAATGAAATGCCTGCTGCACCTGCCGTCGTGGAAGCAGAGCAGTTGCACGTCAAATAGAATCTGTCGAGCTTCTCTGGCTCACGTCTTGGGGCCAGAGACGCTCAGTGCTTCGGCCCCATTCCCGCCCTTACCCAGCTGACTTCCCCTTTCATTTCAGTGCCGGCT
>NZ_QAIK01000122.1:36158-43016 GCF_003061005.1 Pseudomonas sp. HMWF021
GTTTTCTCGACCTGCATGGGAAAACTCACTGCATCAACGGCTCAAACTCTCATAGTCGGCCATTAGCGAGATTTTGTACCTGCTACCTGCTGAAATTTCCGACAGCTCTCGCACTTCAAATCCTGCGCATGGCGCAGCTTTTCTGTGCAAAAGAACGCCGCAAAACGCTTTTCCCGCCCTGTATTCGGGAGTCTTTGGACACAAGGGAAATAGTTCATGTACGTATTTCGACACCGACCCGATGCCGAAACGGAAATGTCCGGACATCTTTGACCCTGTCATCCGCTCGCTTATAGATTCGCCCGGTGCCAAGTCGGCGCATCACGATTCTTGAAGAGAGAGCTTACCTATGGGCTATATGAACGGTGGCTGGCAGGCCAATGAAGTAACCGACCTCGAACAGCTGGAAGCGCCAACGCCTGAACAGATCGAAGCCCTGCAACTGAACGAGGAAGAGCTGGCCGAGCTCGTGGTTCAAGACGTGCGGCGAAGTGATTTCCCCGCGCTTGCATGAGGAACAGATTCCATGAGCAGGAAAAAATTGGCTGGGCGCGAGTTGACGTGTGTGCAGTCAGAACAACGGGTGCATGCCGAACTTGCGGGTATCGGACTTGCCGTCTGCGTACGCACCGTTGGCAAGGAAATTGTACTGGTGCAAGTCCAGCTGGCTACCGAAACCGGGATTCGGGCGCAAGGCTCTGGCAAGGGATACCCTCAACAGGCTCGTCTCGGCGCGCTGTATGAAGCCCTCGAACATTACTGGTCCGACGTCTTTTTCCAGACAAGCGCCCATAACATGCCAGCGACGTATTTTGCGCAGACTGCGCTGTTTCACGATGACTCGGTCCTGCAATTTCTCAGTCGGCAACCGGATGCCCAGGTCGCTTGCAGAACCTTTGAATCGGCAGCGCTCCAGACCGTTTTCTCCTATCCAATGGCCCTGACCTCGCCCAATTCGCCGCTACATGAAAGTGCGGACTGTCGTGTACTGCGCCGCTACAGCAGCAATAGCGGAACCGCGATTGGAGCGACCTACAATGAAGCCGTGCTGCACGCCGCCAACGAATGCATCGAGCGCGACGCACTGTCACTGTTTCTGCTGGATCATTTTTATTATGAAAATCATCCGCCACTGCGCGTAGTCGCGCGGCTGGCCGAAAGCGATCCGCTGGGACGATTGTGGGCCGACGCAGAACGAGAGATCGGTTCGAGTATCGTGTTGATCGATATCAGCAGCGAATTCATTGCCCGCACTTTTCTCGCTTTTTCGGCGAAAACCAGCTTCAGCAGTGTGTGCGGCACAGGTTGCTCCCTCAATCCGCGACACGGCGCCTGGCGCGCGATCACCGAACTCGTGCAACTGCACCACACTGCGTCGGACAGCGAACATCAGCAGTATCAGAGCAATTCGCAAAGACACCTGAGGCATTTCCCGCGACTGTTACGTTGCGCCAGGTTCGACGCGCAAACCTTGCTGCAAAAACCTCTTCAGGACAGGGTCACACTAACTGCCGCCAGCGCCGAACGCCCTCTGTGCGAGCAAATCGGGCGACTGGAAAAGGACCTGCTCGATCACGGTCGGACACTGGGCGTATGCGTACTGCATCGGACAGCGCTGGGGACAACGCTGGTCAACGTGGTGATCCCCGGGCTGGAGCGTTTTTTCATCGTGTCCAACGGCAATGTGGTTGTCCCGCAAACACGCGGACGACGTCGGGCTCCGGCCGATCAGGCAAGGCTGGAATGAATCGCTCAAGTATCGATGTCGATCAAGCCAGGCTGGCCGGGGCAATCAGTGGTATATCGAACCGCCGGACGGTCATCGACTTATTCACCCGCCACGCTGACGGCAATCACCCGCCACAGTGTATTTGACCGTGTTGAGGCGACCCTTCGAATCTTCGTAAGTCATTGCGGCAGGCACTACGGCGCAGGCGACTTGCGGGCGTACGACACTGACCACTTTCACCACATCCAGCTTCATACCGTATTCGTAGTCCCGAATCACCGGGGACGGCTTACCCTGGCTGGCAGCGTATTGCTCCATGGCCTTGACGTTGGCACTCAGTGCTCGCTCGAAAGTGCGGTCACCGCCTCCTTCAGCCAGTGCACTCAGCGACATTGCCATAACACCGGTGAACGTCAAAAAGTGGATCAATTTCATCTGCATTACCTCCATAAAAAGCCCGGGATCGACTCACGACAACGGGCTTGTTCCAGTGCTGTGCGCCTACAGGTCTCGGGATGTGTCGTCTTTCTTTTCATTGGCGACAACCGGGCTGCCGGCGGCCTTCTCCTTGGCGACGAACAACTCCACGGAGCGATCGTTGGCGGTCATCATGCGTTCGAAGGTGCGGTCGCCGCCGCCTTCGGCCATCACCAGAGAAGACAGCATCAGGGCGGCTGCGAAGGCACTCAGTTGGGCGAATTTCATGGTTGATTCCTCGTTATTAATTGACGGAATCAAGGTAACAAGGCGCACCTTTCGTGACGGTGGCGGCGCAATTACAGATTCGTAATGTGGTGGCAGTTTTGAATCCGGGCGGAAAACTGCTTCACCTTTGGCTGGCCCACCGCATTCGTGAGCAGGCTCACTCCCACAGGGATCGCAGTCATCCGCACATTCTGTAAACACCACTGAACCCTGTGGGAGCGCGGCTTGCCCGCGAAGGCGTCAGGTCAGGCGATATCTTCATCGGCTGGCCCACCGCATTCGCGAGCAGGCTCACTTCTACAGGGATCGCAGTCATCCGCCAATTCTGTGAACACCACTGAAACCTGTGGGAGCGCGCGGCTTGCCCGCGAACGCGTCAGGTCAGTCGAAATCTTCATCGGCTGGCCTACCGCTTTCGCGGGCAGGCTCACTCCTACAGTGACCGCAGTCATCCGCACATTCTGTGAACACCACTGAACCTGTGGGAGCGCGGCTTGCCCGCGAAGGCGTCAGGTCAGGCGATATCTTCATCGGCTGGCCCACCGCATTCGCGAGCAGGCTCACTCCTACAGTGACCGCAGTCATCCGCACATTCTGTGAACACCACTGAACCTGTGGGAGCGCGGCTTGCCCGCGAAAGCGTCAGGTCAGGCGATATCTTCATCGGCTGGCCCACCGCTTTCGCGGGCAAGCCCGCTCCCACAGTGACCGCAGTCATCTGTGAGCGCCACTGAAACCTGAGGGTTACCTACCGGGTGGAGACTGGGTCTTCATCCCGGCGGTGGGCGATCTGGTAGAGCGCGGGCAAGATCAGCAACGTGAGAATGGTCGAGGACAGGATTCCACCGATCACCACGGTTGCCAGCGGTCGCTGCACTTCGGCCCCGGTACCCGTCGCCAGCGCCATCGGGATAAACCCCAGCGATGCCACCAGCGCCGTCATCAACACTGGCCTCAACCGGGTCAGCGCGCCGACATTGATCGCCTCTGTGAGCGACCTTCCCTCTTCACGCAAATTGCGAATGAACGCGATCATCACCAAGCCATTGAGCACCGCCACGCCCGATAACGCGATGAAACCTACGCCGGCGGAAATCGACAACGGAATATCCCGCAGCCACAGCGCCATCACCCCACCGGTCAGCGCAAACGGAATCCCGGTGAACACCAGCAAGCCATCCTTCAGATTGTTGAACATCATGAACAACAACCCGAATACCAGCAGCAACGCCACCGGCACCACAATCTGCAAGCGCTTGGCCGCCGATTGCAGTTGCTCGAACTGCCCGCCCCAACTGGTCCAGTAACCGGCCGGCACCTGCACCTCGCGCTCGATCAGCGCACCGGCCTCGCTGACGAATGAGCCGATATCCCGCCCGCGCACGTTGGCGCTGACGATCACCAGACGCTTGCCGTTCTCGCGACTGACCTGGTTCGGCCCGAGGACCAGATCGAGGCTGGCGACGTCCTTCAGTGCAATAAAACCGATCTGGTTCGCCGCGCCACTCAACGCCGGCACCGGAATCAGCAGCGCCGACAAGCCGTCGATGTCCTTGCGCATGGCGTCGGACAAACGCACCACCATGTCGAAACGCCGATCGCCCTCATACAAGGTGCCGGCCTGACGCCCGCCGACGGCCACAGCGATGGTGTCCTGCACATCGCCGACATTGAGTCCGTAACGCGCCGCCTTGTCGCGGTCGATATTGATGGTCAGCACCGGCAACCCGGTGGTCTGCTCGACCTTCACTTCAGAGGCACCGTTGACCTTCTGCATCGCCGCCGCGATCTTCGCTGCCGTGGCGTTGAGCACGTCCATATCATCGCCGAACACCTTCACCGCGACATCGCTGCGCACGCCGGAGATCAGTTCGTTGAAACGCAACTGGATCGGCTGCGACAGTTCATAGTTGCTGCCCGGCAGCGTCGCGGCAGCGGCTTGCAGTTCAGCCATCAGGGTTTCGCGGGATTTGTTCGGGTCCGGCCACTGCTCATTGGGCTTGAGCATCACGTAGCTGTCGGAGATGTTTGGCGGCATCGGGTCGGAAGCGATTTCTGCGGTGCCGGTGCGCGCGAACACCCGTTCAACCTCCGGCACTTTGGCCAGGATCAACGTTTCCAGGCGCTGCTGCATGTCCACCGATTGCGTCAGGCTGGTGCCCGGCACGCGCAGCGCTTGCAGGGCGAAATCACCCTCGCTGAGGCTCGGCACAAACTCGCTGCCCATGCGGCTGGTGAGCACGCCACTGAATACGATCACAGCCAGCGCCGCGCCTACCGCAACCGCGCGGTGGGCCATGACCCACGTCAGCGCCGGTGCATACACCCGACGCGCACCGCGCATCACTGCGCCCTCTTCTTCCTTGACCTTGCCGGTGACGAACAGCGCAATCGCCGCCGGGACGAAGGTCACCGACAGCAGCATCGCACCGAGCAGCGCGATGACCACAGTGAACGCCATCGGGTGGAACATTTTCCCTTCGACGCCACTCAGGGCGAAGATCGGCAGGTACACCACCATGATGATCAACTGGCCGAAAATCAGCGGTCGGCGCGCCTCTTTCGCCGCCGCGAACACTTCCTTGAAACGCTCGGCCCGAGTCAACAAACGGCCGTGATGCTGCTGTGCGTGAGCCAACCGGCGCAGGGTGTTCTCGACGATCACCACCGCGCCGTCAACGATGATCCCGAAGTCCAGCGCCCCGAGGCTCATCAGGTTGGCGCTGACTTTGTTGCTGAACATGCCGGTGAAGGTGAACAGCATCGACAGCGGAATCACCATCGCCGTAATCAGTGCGGCGCGGATGTTACCGAGGAACAGGAACAGAATCGCGATCACCAGAATCGCGCCTTCGACGAGGTTCTTTTTCACCGTGGCGATGGCTTTGTCGACCAGGTGCGTGCGGTCGTACACCGGCACGGCGATCACGCCTGGCGGCAGGGATTTGTTGATCTGTTCAAGCTTGCTGGCGACCGCCTGTGACACGGTGCGGCTGTTCTCGCCGATCAGCATGAACACCGTGCCGAGCACCACTTCGCGACCATTTTCGGTGGCCGCGCCGCTGCGCAATTCGCGGCCAATTTCCACGCTGGCGACGTTCTTCACCCGGATCGGCGTGCCATCGACGTTGGCCATTACGATGTTGGCGATGTCCTCGGTGCTTGCCACTTGCCCCGGCGCGCGGATCAGCAACTGCTCGCCGCTGCGCTCGATGTACCCGGCGCCGACGTTGGCGTTGTTGCGCTCCAGCGCAGTGACCAGATCGGTGAGGGTGAGCTTGTACGCGGCGAGGCGTTTCGGGTCGGGCGCGATCTGGTATTCCTTGGCAAACCCACCGATGGTGTTGATCTCGGCCACCCCCGGTACGTTGCGCAATTGCGGCTTGATGATCCAGTCCTGAATCACCCGCAGATCGGTCGGCGTGTAGGCTGTGCCGTCATCCTTGAGCGCGCCCTCCCTCGCCTCGACCGTCCACAGAAAGATCTCGCCGAGGCCGGTGGAGATCGGCCCCATCACCGCTTCCGCGCCTTCAGGCAATTGCTCCCTGGCGATCTGCAGACGCTCGTTGACCAGTTGGCGAGCAAAGAACAGGTCGGTGCCGTCCTTGAAGATCACCGTGACCTGCGACAGCCCGGAGCGCGACAGCGAACGGGTCTGCTCCAGCGCCGGCAAACCGGCCATGGCGGTTTCAATCGGGAAGGTGATGCGCTGCTCGGTTTCCAGCGGCGAGAACCCGGCGGCGCCGGTGTTGATCTGCACCTGGACGTTGGTGATGTCGGGCACGGCGTCGATCGGCAGCTTTTGATAACTGGCGATGCCGAGGCCGGCCATGAGCAGAACGGCGAGCAGCACGATGATGCGCTGCTCGATGGCAAACTGGATCAGGCGTTCGAACATGGGGACCTTCCAGAATTAATGACTGTGCTCGGCCGAGGCTTTGCCCAGCTCCGACTTGAGAACGAAGCTGCCGGCGCTGGCGACTTGCACGCCCGGTTCCAGCCCTTGGGTGACTTCCACGTGGCCGGCGGCGCGGCTGCCCAGCTCCACCGCCTGCGCCTTGAAGCCGTCGTCGGTACGGACGAATACCGTGGGTTTGTCCTCGACGGTCTGGATTGCGGTTTCCGGCACGGCGACTTTGGCCTCGCGGCTGTCGGTGGCGACCAGTGCGGTGACAAACAGCCCCGGACGCCATGAGCCCTGCGGGTTTTCCAGGGTCACGCGTACGGTCGCGGTGCGGGTCTGTTCGCCGAGCAGACTGCCGACGTACGCCACACTGCCAGTCACTTCGGCCTTCAGTTCAGGCGCGCTGACAGTCACCGGTTTCCCCACCTGCACCTGGGTCAGATCCTTCGGTGAAACGCCGAAGGTCACCCACACGCGGGACAAGTCCGAAAGAGTGAAAGCGGCGGTGGTCTCATCGACC
>NZ_QAIK01000122.1:43026-44063 GCF_003061005.1 Pseudomonas sp. HMWF021
CGAACGGCGCGCGCAGTTCGTAGCGATTGCCGCCAGTGGCGACCACACTGCCGCTGAGCACGCTGATTTTCTGCCGGGCGTTGTTCATGGCGATTTCCGCTTCTTCCAGCGCCTGCTTCGCCTGGAGGAAATCCTGCTCGGCGGAGATCTTGTCCTGCCAGAGCTTTTTCTCGCGTTCGTAGGTGGTCCGCGCCAAGGCCAGACGCCGGTGTGCGGCGGCCTGCTCACTGCGCTGATCGGAGATCTGCTGACTGGCGATCACTGCCAGCAATTGGCCCTTTTTCACCGACTGCCCGAGGTTGACCGCCACCGACTCGACCACCCCCGGCACGCGCGGCACGACATGCGCCGTGCGATCCTCGTCGAAGCGCACTTCGCCGGGGAACGACAGACCTAGGCTGATGCTCTGCGCCCGCGCCTCGGCCAGTTGAATGCCTGCGGCGGCGATCTGCTCGGCGCTCAATTCGATGTGGCCTTCTTCGGCATGTTCGCCTTCGGCGGCAGCGCCTTCCTCGGCGTGATCCGCGTGTTCGGAAGCCACATCGGCATGCGCATCGATATTGCTCGCGACCGGCCACATCGAACCGATGCCAATGCCCAGCGCCAGGGTCGCCACCGCGACCACCATCAGTTTTTTATCCATGGAAACTCCTCTGCGCCGTGCCATCGCGCAGTTGTCTGAACAGTGAAATTCAAGGGCTGACGCTGAGGTCGCCGAAGATCCGCTCCAGGCGCACGCGGGCATCGGTCGCCTCGCTGACGGCCTGGATGTACTGGCTGCGCGCGGCGATCAGGGTGCGCTGGGCATCGAGCACGTCGAGGAAGCCGAACTTGCCCATTTCGAAACCGCGGGTGGCGCTGTCCACGGCGCTTTGTGCGGCGGGCAGGATGGTCTGGTTGAACGCGTTGACTTCGCCGTTGGCGGTCTGCCATTGCTCGAGGCTGGTCTGGACTTCGGTGCGCAAACGCAGCTCGGTGGCGTTGCGAAGATCCCGCGCCTGATCGCTGCGCCGTGCAGCGGCGAGCACGTTGCCCTG
>NZ_QAIK01000122.1:44073-49827 GCF_003061005.1 Pseudomonas sp. HMWF021
GCGCTGATCAATCTGCAGTTTCGCCAGCCGCAGCTCGGCGGTCTGGTTCAGACGCTCGAGCAAACGGCCGGACGGCGGCAGCGTGGCGAGGTTTTGCGTGGCGGCTTGCACGTGGGTCGAGGTCGGCAATGGTGCGCCCATGACTTGCGCCAGTTGCTGATAGGCGTTGGCCTGATCGCGCTCGGCACGGCTCACCTCCAGGCGCACTTCCGAGAGCTGCACTTGCGCCCGCGTGCCTTCGACCGGCGACGATTTACCGGCCTCGATGCGCCCCTGAGCAACGCGCACACCGTGCTCGGCCAGTTGTAGCGACTGACGCGACAATTGCAGGCGTTGTTGCGCGGTCTGCGCACTGTTGAACGCCTGGATCACATCGGCGCGCAAGGCATTGCGCTTGCGCTCCAGCTCGATGCCGGCGGCGTCCTGCGCACGGCTGGCAACGTCGATCCGCGCACCACGCTTACCGCCCAGTTCAATCGGCTGGCTGAGCATCACCGTGGTGGTGCGCGAGTTGCGCCGGGTGTCTTCGGCTTCCCACGACACCTCGGGGTTGGGGATCAGGCCAGCCTGCTGACGATCGCCCTCGGCAATGCCGATTTCCCACTGTGCGGCGGCGAGATCCGGGTTGCTGGCTAAGGCGTTTTGCAGCGCTTGATCGAGGGTCAGCGTCGAGGCGCTCGCAAGGCTGGTGCAGGCCAGCAACAGAATGCCGCCGGCTGTTTTTCTCAGGCGTGATCGCGCCTTCAGTTCAATTAAACCGGGCAATGGAAGACTTCCTTTAATTCAGGACTTTCGATGCGGCCACGTTAGGGTTTTGAACTTATCGACAAGGTGACTGGAACATTACAAATCCGTTATCCACGGGTTGGAAAAGTTGTTTTGTTCTAGGATGCGAAGTGCAAAAAGGCTTTGGCGCAATACATGGAAACAAATACTCGGTAGTTATCTGCCGAACAGCACTTGCCTGAACGCAATATCTGTCGGCTGACGCTCTCAGGCTGCGACAGGCTGTCGCGGATGGCCGCTTTAAAGGCCTTGGAGGTTGACCCTGTAGCCACTTCAGCCTTTACCGTGTTCGTCATTCTGTTATTGAACTCCGTCCGGAAACCTTACAAAAACAATAACTTTCCCGGCCACCTTAATTAAATATCCATTAAATAAAAGTGGTGATAGATCATGCGAATCCTTGTCGTCGAGGACGAGCTTAAAGCTGCCGAATACTTGCATCAGGGTTTGACCGAAAGTGGTTATATCGTTGACCACGCCGTCAATGGCGCCGACGGGTTACATCTGGCGCAACAACAGGTGTATGACCTGATCATTCTCGACGTGAACCTGCCGGAACTGGACGGCTGGGGCGTGCTGGAACAACTGCGCCGCACTCATTCCACGCGGGTGATGATGCTCACCGCGCGCGGGCGTCTGGCTGACAAGATCCGTGGGCTTGATCTGGGCGCCGACGACTATCTGGTCAAGCCGTTCGAGTTCCCCGAACTGCTGGCACGGGTGCGCACCCTGATGCGCCGCAGCGAGAACATTCCGCTGCCGCAGGTATTGAAAGTCGCCGACCTGGAACTCGATCCGGGCCGGCATCGGGCGTTTCGTGGCGCGCAGCGCATCGACCTGACCACCAAGGAATTCGCCCTGCTGCACTTGCTGATGCGCCAGTCCGGCGAGGTGCTGACCCGCACGCAGATCATCTCGCTGGTGTGGGACATGAATTTCGATTGCGACACCAACGTGGTCGAAGTGTCGATCCGCCGTCTGCGGGCGAAGATTGATGACCCGTTCGACAACAAGCTGATCCACACCCTGCGCGGTGTCGGCTACGTGCTGGAGGCCCGGGAATGAAGCCCGCCAGCCTGTCGATGCGTCTCGGTTTGACGGTAAGTATTCTCGGCGCGCTGTTGGTGGTGTTTCTGGCGATCCTCGCCTATTTCGCGTTGACCCATGAGCTGAACGCGCTGTCCCGCGACAGCCTGGAAAAGAAGATGGCGCAGGTGGAACACAGCCTGTCGCTGTATGTAGACGCCAGCGAAGTCAGTGGCAAGCCGCACATTCTTCTTGATCAGGTCATGGGCCATGACAACCTGACGCTGACGATTTATGACCGGTCGAACCTGCGTTCGCCGCTGCTCAGGTCCGGCTCAGGACTGAAGGATCCGCGCGCCGAATTACGCGCGGTGCGAGCCACGACCGAGCAGTTGACCTACAGCGACAGCACCGATGACGAGGGCGCGAAGTTCCTCACCGCCTCGCAACTGATTCGGCTCAAGGATGGCAGCAGCGTGCCGGTGCTGTTGTCGATGGACAACGCGCATGATCAAGCCTTGCTCAGCGCTTACCTGCGTTCAACGCTGATCGCCCTGCCGTTGCTGTTGGTGTTCATTGGTCTGACGGCGTGGGGTGCGGTGCAGCGTGGACTGGCGCCGCTGCGCGAGTTTCGCAAAGTGGCGGCTATGGTTTCGACCCAGGATCTGGATCATCGGCTGTCGGTGGTGAACATGCCGCAGGAGCTGAGCGAACTGGCGCAGGGCATCAACTTCATGCTGCATCGGCTGGATGCCGGGGTGCAGCAGTTGTCGCAGTTCTCCGATGATCTCGCCCATGAGTTGCGCACCCCGATCAACAACCTGATGGGCAAGGCGCAGGTGGCCTTGTCCCGCGAGCGCACGACGGAAGAATACAAGGATGTGCTGGTGTCCAGCATCGAGGAACTGGAACGCGTGGCGCGGATTGTTTCCGACATGCTGTTTCTGGCGCAGGTCAGTCATCCGTCGGCGCTGGCACCGTTTGAATCGGTGGCACTGGAGGTTGAAGCGGCGAAAGTGGCGGAGATGTTTTCGCTGTCGGCGCAGGACAAGCAGATTCATTTGAACGTCATTGGCAGCGCATCGGTGTTGGGCGATCGGCTGATGATTCAGCGGGCGATTTCCAATCTGCTGTCCAATGCGCTGCGTCATTGCCCGCATGGCAAAACCATCACCTTGCTGATCGAGCAAGGTGCGACGCAGGCGTCACTGCTGGTGAGCAATCCCGGCGCCGGCATCGAGGCGCAACACCTGCCGCACCTGTTCGACCGCTTCTACCGCGTCGACAGCGCCCGCTCGCGCTCACACGGCAGCACCGGGCTGGGGCTGGCAATCGTGCGCTCGATCATGAGCCTGCATCAGGGGGTAGCGGAGGTGAAGAGCTTGCCGGGCGTCATGACCGTATTCCGCCTCGGTTTTCCCGCGGCGAAAACCATGGCCCCATCGCTTTGAAGAAATTCAAACATGAAGCTGGCATAGACCGATGTCCTGTAGGAGCTGCCGCAGGCTGCGATCTTTTGCTTTGGCCTTTAAGATCAGGATCAAAAGATCGCAGCCTGCGGCAGCTCCTACAGGGGGTCGGGGTGTTTTGGGGTTTTGTGGCACCACTGAAACCTGTGGGAGCTGGCTTGCCAGCGATGGCGGCGGGTCAGGCGGTGTTTTTGTACGATTTTTTACCAACTTGCTCCCATCCCCGTGCAAACGCCGAAACCTCTCGCCGCAACCTCCGTCTCGTCCTACAGCCAGTTTTGAGTAGATAGCTTTATGGTGGAGGCCCTGGCAGATGGAATACCGATGAGAGGAAAAAAATGAACAGGGATATCGTTTGTGAAGGGGCTGAAAAAGTCTACGGATTGGCAGCACTGAAATATTCTGGCTATATTTGTCCAGAATACAGGGGTGAGCTGATGATCATCGTTCCGCTGGCTGAAGCCAAAAACAATTTATCCAAACTCGTCGATGATGCCGCTGCTGGCCAGGTCATCACGATTGCCAAACATGGCCGGGCGATGGCCCGTCTTGTTCCCGTAGGAAAACCCAGTGCTCAACGTATTGGCGCAATGAAAGGCAAACTGGTGTTGCCCGACGATTTCGACTCCCCATTGCCCGATGACATGCTTGATGCATTTGAGGGCACTCGAGCATGAGACTTCTGCTCGACACGCACGTTTTGCTCTGGACGCTCAGTGATGACGCCAGACTGTCCGGCAAAGCCAGAAAACTGATTGAGAACGCCGCCGAAATCTACATCAGCGCTGCCACCTTCTGGGAAATGGCGATCAAGGTCGGGCTCGGCAAGCTGAATATTGATCTGGAAGAAGTCCGCCAATATTGTCTCGACAGTGGTTTTATCGAACTGCCAGTGACTGCGGAGCACGCCATCGCCGTGAAGGATCTTGAGCACCATCATCGCGATCCGTTTGACCGCATTATCGTCGCCACAGCGGTGACCGAACCGATGAAGTTGCTTACGGCGGATGCTCTGGTTGCGCGGTACACCGATCTGGCTGTTCTGGTCTGATCAAGACACATCCAGCACCGTCACACATCAATGCTGGCTGCCAGGCTGCCATCGCTGGCAAGCCACACAGTGAATTCAGATGTACCCGGGCCTGACCCCACGTTTGATAGCTTTGAAGAAATTCAAACATGAACCTGGCATTGACCGATGTCCTGTAGGAGCTGCCGCAGGCTGCGATCTTTAGCTTTGGCCTTTGAAAATCAGGATCAAAAGATCGCAGCCTGCGGCAGCTCCTACAGAGGGTCGGGGTGTTTTGGGTTTTGTGGATAGCACGCAAACCTGTGGGAGCTTGCCTGCAAGCGATGGCGGCGGGTCAGCCGCATCCTTGTTATCTGACCCACCGCCATCGCTGGCAAGCCAGCTCCCACAGTTAATCCAGGTGTATACGGGCCTGACGCCATGCTTGATACCTTTGAAGAAACTCAAGCATGAACCTGGCATAGACCGATGTCCTGTAGGAGCTGCCGCAGGCTGCGATCTTTAGCTTTGGCCTTTGAAAATCAAGATCAAAAGATCGCAGCCTGCGGCAGCTCCTACAGAGGGTCGGGGTGTTTTGGGTTTTGTGGATAGCACGCAAACCTGTGGGAGCTTGCCTGCAAGCGATTACGGTAGATCAGGCAACAAAAAAACGGCACCTTTCGGTGCCGTTCGCTTTTCACATTTCAGCTTTTACTTACGCGCATCCGCCCACGATTTCAGCAGTTCGTTGTAGCTCACGGTCTCGCCCTTCGGCTTCTCGTTGGCCAGTTTCGGTTTCGGTGCGCCGGGTTGGTCAAACCAGTATTGCGCGTCGCGTTCCGGGTTCATTGTCGGGGCACAAACCGCTTGGGCCTTGGAGCGTTCGAGGCGGGTCATGATCGCGTCCTGATCCTTGGCCAGGCCGTCCAGCGCCTGTTGCGGAGTCTTCTCGCCGCTGGCCGCTTCGGCGATGTGGCTCCACCACAATTGCGCCAGGCGTGGATAGTCCGGCACGTTGGTGCCGGTCGGGGTCCATTGCACGCGGGCCGGGCTGCGGTAGAACTCGACCAGGCCACCAAGCTTCGGCGCCAGATCGGTCATCGCCTGCGAGTTGATGTCCGACTCGCGGATCGGCGTCAGGCCGACGATGGTTTTCTTCAGCGACACGGTTTTCGAGGTGACGAACTGCGCGTACAACCACGCCGCGAGCTTCTGTTTCTCAGGCGTGGATTTCATGAACGTCCACGAACCCACATCCTGATACCCGAGCTTCATGCCCTCCTCCCAATACGGCCCGCGCGGCGACGGCGCCATGCGCCATTTCGGCGTGCCATCGGCGTTGACCACCGGCAGGCCCGGTTTGGTCATGTCGGCGGTGAACGCGGTGTACCAGAAGATCTGCTGAGCGATGTTGCCTTGGGACGGCACCGGGCCGGACTCGGAGAAGGTCATGCCCGCCGCTTC
>NZ_QAIK01000122.1:49837-57903 GCF_003061005.1 Pseudomonas sp. HMWF021
GAGCCAGTCGACGTATTTCTGCGTGGCAAACACTGCCGCCGGGCCGTTGGTGTCGCCGCCGCGGGTCACGCTGGAACCGACCGGATGGCAGTCCTCGACGCGAATCCCCCACTCGTCCACCGGCAAGCCGTTAGGCAAACCTTTGTCGCCGCCACCGGCCATGGAGAACCAGGCATCGGTGAAACGCCAGCCCAGCGACGGGTCTTTCTTGCCGTAGTCCATGTGCCCGTAGACGCGCTTGCCGTCGATTTCCTTGACGTCTTCGCTGAAGAATTTGGCAATGTCTTCATAGGCCGACCAGTTCACCGGCACGCCCAATTCGTAGCCGTACTTTTCCTTGAACTTGGCTTTCAGATCGGCGCGTTCGAACCAGTCGGCGCGGAACCAGTACAGGTTGGCGAACTGCTGATCGGGCAACTGATAGATCTTGCCGTCCGGCGCGGTGGTGAACGAGATGCCGATGAAGTCCTTGATGTCGAGGGTCGGCGAAGTGAAGTTCTTGCCTTCGTTGGCCATCAGGTCGGTGATCGATTCGGTCTTGCCGTAGCGAAAGTGCGTGCCGATCAGGTCCGAGTCGTTGACCCAGCCGTCGTAGATGTTCTTGTCCGACTGCATCACCGTCTGCATTTTCTCCACCACGTCGCCTTCTTGCAGCAGATCGTGGGTGAGCTTGATCCCGGTGATTTCGGTGAAGGCCTTGGCCAGCACCTTGGACTCGTATTCATGGGTGGTCAGGGTCTCGGAAACCACTTTGATTTCCATGCCGCGAAACGGCTCGGCGGCCTTGATGAACCACTTCAATTCTTCGAGCTGCTGATCCGCCGTCAGGGTCGACGGCTTGAACTCGCTGCCGATCCATTTTTTCGCCGCGTCTTCGTAGGCATCGGCCCAGGCAGACGCGCTCAAACCGCTGAGTGCCAGCATGGCTGCCAATGAAATGCTATGTCGCAGCTTATTGTTTTTGTCGAACATAGAGACCTCCAGTTTGAGTTACGGAGCACGATTGCCGAGCGACTCGACTAGCCCCAGCGCATCACAACCAACAGCCACACCAGAGACAGCGCGGACGCTACCCAGATGCTCCAGTCGGTGACGCCGATTACCAGCAGATGCAGGTAGGCGCTGCCGAGAAGACCGATGAACAAGCGATCGCCACGGGTGGTGGCAATCGGCAGAAAACCGCGCCGCAGGATGCTCGGCGAGCGCAGTTCCCAAGTGGTCATGCCCACCAGCAACAGGCCGATGGCGATAAAGAACCCCGCGGTGGGGGTGGTCCAGCTCATCCATTCCATCATGTGTTCCTCAGACCCGACCCAGAGCAAAGCCCTTGGCCACGTGGTTGCGAACAAACCAGATCACCAGCATGCCCGGGAGGATGGTCAACACCCCCGCCGCCGCCAGCACGCCCCAGTCGATGCCCGAGGCCGACACGGTGCGGGTCATCACCGCGGCAATCGGCTTGGCATTCACCGAGGTCAGCGTGCGCGCCAGCAGCAGTTCGACCCAGGAAAACATGAAGCAGAAAAACGCGGTGACGCCAATGCCGGAGCCGATCAGCGGGATGAAAATCTTCACGAAGAACTTGGGGAAACTGTAGCCGTCGATGTACGCGGTTTCGTCGATTTCCTTGGGTACCCCGGACATGAAACCCTCAAGAATCCACACCGCCAGCGGCACGTTGAACAGACAGTGCGCCAGCGCGACGGCGATGTGGGTGTCGAACAGCCCGATCGACGAATACAACTGAAAGAACGGCAGCAGAAACACCGCCGGCGGCGCCATGCGGTTGGTCAGCAGCCAGAAGAACAGGTGCTTGTCGCCGAGAAAGCGATAGCGGGAAAACGCATAGGCTGCCGGCAACGCCACGCTCAGCGAAATCACCGTGTTCAGGCTGACGTAGTACAGCGAGTTGATGTAGCCGCTGTACCAGCTCGGGTCGGTGAAAATCACCTTGTAGTTGTGCCAGGTGAACTCCTGCGGAAACAGGGTCAAGCCGCCGAGAATTTCGGTGTTGCTCTTGAACGACATGTTCAACAGCCAGTAGATCGGCACCAGCACGAACAGGATGTACACCAGCAACGGAACAAGTTTTCTTTTGCTCATGGCCGGGCCTCAGCGGTTGGCGTCGGAATGGGTCATGGCGGTGTAGAACAGCCACGAGACCAGCAGGATGATCAGGAAGTACACCAGCGAGAACGCCGCTGCCGGCCCCAGATCGAATTGGCCGACCGCCATCTGCGTCAGCGTTTGACTGAGGAACGTCGTGGCATTACCCGGCCCGCCGCCGGTGAGCACGAACGGCTCGGTGTAGATCATGAAACTGTCCATGAAGCGCAGCATCACCGCGATCAGCAGCACGCTTTTCAACTTCGGCAACTGGATGTGCCGGAACACCGCCCACGCCGAGGCGCGGTCGATCCGCGCGGCCTGGTAATACACGTCGGGAATCGCCCGCAGCCCGGAGAAACACAACAGCGCCACCAGCGAAGTCCAGTGCCAGACGTCCATCACCAGCACCGTCACCCAGGCGTCCATGGTGTTGGCCGCGTAGTTGTAGCTGATGCCCAACGCATTCAGGCTCGACCCGAGCAGGCCGATATCAGCACGGCCGAAAATCTGCCAGATGGTGCCGACCACGTTCCACGGAATCAGCAACGGAATCGCCAGAATGATCAGCACCACCGACGACCAGCGGCCCTTGGTCGGCATGGTCAGGGCGATGCCGATGCCCAGCGGGATTTCGATCAGCAGCACGCAGGCCGAGTAGATGAATTGGCGCAACAGCGAGTCGTGCAGACGCGGATCGAGCAGCACCTGCCTGTACCAGTCAGCGCCGACAAAGTAGCGGCTGGACTGGTCGAAAATGTCCTGCACCGAATAGTTGACCACGGTCATCATCGGGATCACCGCGCTGAACGCCACCAGCAGAAACACCGGCAACACCAGCCACCAGGCCTTGTTGTTCTGCACCTTGTTCATGGCTGTACCTCATCATCGGCTTCAAGCAGAAACTCGTCGGCATAGACCATCAGCCACTGCGCCGGGAAACTGATATAAGCCGTGCCCTGCGGCACCGGTTTGTCTTCGGCCAGACGCACCTTCAGCGGCGCGCCGTCGAGGTCGAGGGTGAGGATCTTGTAGGTGCCGAGGTCTTCGACGTGGACCACCCGCGCCTGCATCGCTTCGTCAAACGGCTCGTCCCAGACGTGAATGAACTCGGGGCGGATGCCGACCTTCAGATTTCTCCACTGACCGTGTTCGATGTGTCGCTGCAAGGCGTCGGACAACGGCAAGTGCGTCGAGGCGAAACCGACCCCGCCCGGCTGCGGCTGCACCTCGATCAGGTTCATCCCCGGGCTGCCGATGAAGTAGCCGACAAAGGTGTGGCTCGGCCGCTCGAACAGTTCCCGCGGCGTGCCGAACTGCACGATCTGCCCGCCGTACATCACCGCAATCTTGTCGGCGAAGGTCGAGGCTTCGAGCTGGTCATGGGTGACGTAGACCATGGTGATGTTGAACTGCTCGTGGATCTGCTTGAGCTTGCGCCGCAGCTTCCACTTCAGGTGCGGGTCGATCACCGTCAGCGGCTCGTCGAAGAGGATCGCCGAAACGTCGTCACGCACCAGACCACGGCCCATGGAGACTTTCTGTTTTTCGTCGGCGGTAAGGTTGCGGGCCTTTTTGCTGAGCAGATTTTGCAGGTCGAGGACTTCGGCGATTTCCTGCACCTTGCTGTGCACTTTCGCCTCGGCCATGCCCTGATTTCTCAAGGGGAAAGCCAGGTTATCGAACACGGTCATGGTGTCGTAGACCACCGGGAACTGGAAAACCTGAGCGATGTTGCGCTTCTCCGGGGTCAGGTCATTCACCGCTTTGCCATCGAACAGCACGTGCCCTTGCGAGGGGCTGAGCAGGCCGGAAATGATGTTGAGCAAGGTCGATTTGCCGCAACCCGAAGGGCCGAGCAAGGCATAGGCGCCGCCCTGCTCCCAGATGTGATCCATCTCGCGGATCGCGTAATCGTCAGGCCCGCTCGGGGTTTTGCTGTAGCTGTGGGCGAGGTGCTGCAAACGGATTTCGGCCATCAGGCAACCCTCGCGACACGCCGGCCCGGTGCCTGCACCAGACGGCCCTGCGCATCGAACACGAACAGTTTGTGGGTCGGGATGTAAATGCGGATCGGCGCATCGACGTCGTATTCGTGAACCCCCGGCAGGTGCAGCACCAGCAGGAAATGTTCGTTGCGCACATGCAGGAAGGTTTCCGAACCGCTGATCTCCGCCACTTCGACGGTGACCGCCAGTTCCAGATCATCATCGTTGCTCGGCACCAGCGAGATATGGCTGGGGCGCACGCCAAAGCGGAACTCGCCCTCGCCCACCGGGCGCAGATCGACGTTCAGCGGGAAGTGCACGAAGTTGGCGAAGCTGACTTCGTTGCCGGCGATGCGCCCGGGCATCAGGTTGATCGGCGGTTCGGAGAACAGCTCCGCCGCCAACACGGTTTGCGGCTGGTGGTAGACCGAGGTCGAGGCGCCACTCTGGATCACCCGGCCCTCGTGCAGAATCGTCGTGGTGCCGCCCAGCGCCAAGGCTTCGTTGGGTTCGGTGGTGGCGTAGATCGCGATGGTGTGGCGCAGCTTGAACAGCTCGCGCATTTCCTGGCGCAGTTCTTCGCGCAGCTTGTAGTCGAGGTTGACCAGCGGCTCGTCGAACAGGATCAGCTCGGCATCCTTGACCAGCGCCCGGGCCATCGCCGTGCGCTGCTGCTGGCCGCCGGAAAGCTCCAGCGGATAGCGCTGCAGGAATTTCTCGATGCGCAGCATCTTTGCCGTTTCCAGCACTTTGCTGTGGATGATGTCCTTGGCCACACCGGCCTGCCGCAGCGGCGAGGCGATGTTCTCGAACACGGTCATGGTCGGGTAATTGATGAACTGCTGATAGACCATCGACACGTTGCGCAGGCGCACCGGGCGCTGGGTGACGTCGACGCCGTTCATCAGGACCCGCCCGCTGTCGGGCTTGTCCAGACCGGCCATCAGGCGCATCAGGCTGGTCTTGCCGGACAGCGTGCGGCCGAGCAGAACGTTGAAGGATCCGGGTTCGAATGTCAGGCAGGCATCGTCGATCCAGGTCTGGCCCTCGACGGTACGGCTGACGTGCTCCAGGGTGAGTGACATGGCTCGGCCTTTTTTATTATTGGAGTCAAGCGACCTGTGCAGCAGAGCGACATTCGTGCCAGAAATGGCAAGTGGTTGATTTGTGACGAAAAGCGCCGAAAACGCGAGGAATGAGCGTTCATTGCTGAACACATTTGAACAGTCGGGCGATTGACAATGAACAATAGTGAACAACACTCTATGAACTGCTCACCCCCCCTGTAGGAGCTGCCGAAGGCTGCGATCTTTTGACTTTTGTTTTCAAGAACAAGATCAAAAGATCGCAGCCTTCGGCAGCTCCTACAGGGGAAATGTGTGGGTCATAACAATAATAAAGACGCTGCATCAGAGGCCCACCACCATGGCCGCACCTGCCCCGCCGCTGTCCCATGACACAATCGTCCAGAATTCCTGGCAACGTTGCCGCGCCTTCGGTCTCAACCATCAAAGCGCTCCGGCCTTCGATCAACTGCCCGCCGCCGGCATCGCGCAATTGCTCGACCGGCACCACGCGCTGGTGCAGACCACCCATCAGGAAGTGCTGCCGTATTACGAGAACATCCTGAGCAACTCCAATTGCCTGATCATGCTCGCCGACCATCAGGGCCAGGTGCTGACGTCGTGGGGCACTCAGCGCTTCATCGAGCCGAACCTCGCCCGAGGGTTTAGCGCCGGGGCGAGCTGGATGGAACGCTGCAGCGGCACCAATGCGATCGGCACCGCGCTGGCCTGCGAGCAAGCGGTGCACATTGAGCACGATGAACACTTCCTCAAGGCCAACCGCTTCATGACCGGCTCCGCCGCACCGATTTTCGATGCCGAGCGTAAGGTCATCGCCGTGCTCGACGTGTCCAGCGACAGTTACCTGCCGCCCTCGCACACGTTGGGCATGGTCAAGATGATGAGCCAGACCGTGGAGAACCGGCTGATCCTCAACCTGTTCCACGGTCAGCACTTTCAACTGACTTTCAACACCGGGTTGAACAACCTCGACAGTCAGTGGGCCGGGCTGCTGATTTTCGATGAGAGTGGTCAGGTACTGTCGGCTAATCGCCGGGCGGACAATCTGCTCGGTGTGCGGCTGTCGCGGGTCAGCGTCGAGAGTCTGTTCAACGTGTCGCTGCTGGAGTTGATCAATCAGCCAGATGGATTGCCGTTCGCCCTGCAGACATCGGGGCGCAATCGCTTCCAATGCTTGTTGAAGCGCCCGAAACAGGCGCCGATTCAGCCTCGGGTATTTGCCGAGCCCAAAACGGCGCCGATCAAAGTACCGGGAATGATCAGCCTCAATTCCCTGCATTTCGGAGACAGCCGCGTGGAAAAAGCCGTGCGCCAAGCCGAACGGCTGTTGGAAAAGGACATCCCGCTGCTGATCCACGGCGAAACCGGGGTCGGCAAGGAAGTCTTCGTCAAAGCCCTGCATCAGGCCAGCTCGCGCAGCAAACAGGCATTCATTGCCGTCAACTGTGCGGCGATCCCCGCTGAACTGGTGGAATCCGAGCTGTTCGGCTATGAGAAAGGTGCGTTCACCGGCGCCAACCAGAAGGGCAGCATCGGCCTGATCCGCAAGGCGGACAAAGGCACCCTCTTCCTCGATGAAATCGGCGACATGCCGCTGCCGACTCAGGCGCGGCTATTGCGGGTATTGCAGGAGCGCTGCGTGCAACCGGTGGGCAGCAGCGAGTTGTTCCCGGTGGATCTGCGGATCATCTCGGCAACCAACCGCTCTTTACGCGAGCAAGTGCAGTTGGGCCGGTTTCGCGAGGATTTGTACTATCGAATTGGCGGTTTGACCCTGGAACTGCCACCGCTGCGCGAGCGCAGTGACAAAGAAGCGCTCTTCAAACGCCTGTGGGAACAGCATCGCGAACCGACGCAATGGGCCGGCCTGAGCCGCGAAGTGCTGGAACTGTTCAGCCGGCATCCGTGGCCGGGCAATCTGCGCCAAGTCAGCAGCGTGATGCAGGTCGCGCTGGCAATGGCCGAGGAACAACCGGTGCGGCCGGAGCATTTGCCGGATGATTTTTTTGTCGATCTGGAGATGGAGCCGGTGGAGAGCGTGCAGCCGCTGGGGCTGGATCTGAATGATGTGGAGGCGTTGAACCGGGAGTTGAAGGCGGCCGGGGGCAATATTTCGCATCTGGCGCGGCGGTTGGGGGTTAGTCGCAATACCCTTTACAAGCGGTTGCGTCAGGCGTAATGGCGCGTTGTCTGAGCGAACCTCATCGCTGGCAAGCCAGCTCCCACAGGGTTTCGGGTTGTACGCAACAAGGGTGAACCACAAATAAACCTGTGGGAGCGGGCTTGCCCGCGATGGCGTCAGACCATTCACCCCACCACTATCAAACCGCCCCCATTGACCGAACCGACTAGACTGTGACGAAATGTTTCAGCTTTTCGCCCTGCCTTTGATCCAGACACCTCCCTCCTCCTGATCTTCACAGGACACGTGCTTTGACCAACATCTGTTCCACCGGCCTCGATATCGGCTTCGCTTCGCTGGACTACCTGCAGATCGGCTTCCTCGGCATCATTCAAGGCATCACCGAGTTGCTGCCCGTTTCCTCCACCGCGCACATGCGCATCGTTCCGGCCCTGCTCGGCTGGCCGGATCCCGGCTCGGCGTTTTCTGCAGCGATGCAATTGGCCGCACTGGCGGCGGTGGTCAGTTATTTCTGGCGCGATGTCCGGCAAGTGGTCGGCGGCAGCGTCAATGCGGTGCGCCAGCGGGATTTCAACAACCGCTGGTTCATCCTCGCGGTGGCGATTGTGCTGGCGACGATTCCCATCGGCATCGCCGGCATAGCGTTGTCATCGACACTCAATGCCTGCAACTCACCGTTGCGCGGCCTGATGGTGATCGGGATTTCCTGTGTGGTCATGGCGGTGCTGCTGGCGGCTGCCGAAC
>NZ_QAIK01000122.1:57913-65590 GCF_003061005.1 Pseudomonas sp. HMWF021
GCTCCGGCTCGACGCTGACGGCGGCATTGTTTCTCAACTTCAAGCGTGAAGAAGCAGCGCGGTTCTCGTTCCTGCTCGGGCTGCCGGCGATCGCCCTCGCCGGTCTGAAAGAGTTGTGGGTGTTGTTCCATGCCGACCTTCCCGCCGCCGTTTGGGGGCACCTGATTTTCGGTCTGGTGATCGCCAGCATCTCGGCGTTCTTCGCGATCTGGGGCCTGATGCGCTTTCTGGAGAAATTCTCCACCTGGCCGTTTGTGGTTTACCGCGCGGTGCTGGGGATTTTCCTGATCGTCGCGGTCAGCACCGGGGCCTTGAGCTAAGGCCCCGCCAGAAAAAACAAAACCCGCACTCGGCGGGTTTTGTTTTTTTTACGGATCAGGCAATCAGTCAGCCAGACGCCAGGTCGTGCCGCCCTTGCCGTCTTCCAGCACCACGCCCATGGCGGTGAGCTGGTCGCGGATGCGGTCGGATTCGGCCCAGTCCTTGCCGGCGCGTGCCGCCAGACGTGCAGCAATCAGCGCATCGACTTCAGCCGCATCGACACGCCCTTCAGCGCCCGCTTGCAGGAAGTCATCGGCTTCCAGTTGCAACACACCCAGCACGCTGGCCAGTTCTTTCAGACGCGCCGCCAGACCGGCCGCCGCATCGAGATCGCTCTCGCGCAGACGGTTGATCTCACGCACCATCTCGAACAGCACGGCGCAGGCTTCCGGCGTACCGAAGTCGTCGTTCATCACCGTGGTGAAGCGCTCAACGAAGGCTTCGCCGCCAGCCGGAGCAACGCTCGGCAGGCCTTTCAACGCGTGGTAGAAACGCTCGAGTGCGCCCTTGGCGTCCTTGAGGTTGTCTTCCGAGTAGTTGATCGCGCTGCGGTAATGGCTCGACACCAGCAGGTAACGCACGACTTCCGGGTGATACTTGTCGAGCACGTCGCGAATGGTGAAGAAGTTGTTCAAGGACTTGGACATCTTCTCGCCATTGATGCGGATCATGCCGCAATGCATCCACGCGTTGGCGTAGGTCTTGCCGGTGGCCGCTTCGCTCTGGGCGATTTCGTTTTCGTGGTGCGGGAACTCGAGGTCGCTGCCGCCGCCATGAATGTCGAAGGTTTCACCGAGGCAGCAGGTGGACATCACCGAGCACTCGATGTGCCAGCCCGGACGCCCGGCGCCCCACGGCGATTCCCAGCTCGGCTCGCCCGGTTTGGCGGCTTTCCACAGCACGAAGTCCAGCGGGTCTTCTTTCGACTCGTCGACTTCGATGCGCGCGCCGATGCGCAGGTCTTCGATCTTCTTGCGCGACAGCTTGCCGTAGCCCATGAATCTGGCGACGCGGTAGTACACGTCGCCATTGCCCGGAGCGTAAGCGAAGCCCTTGTCGATCAGGGTCTGGATCATCGCATGCATGCCCGGAATGTGATCCGTGGCGCGCGGTTCCATGTCCGGCTTCTTGATGTTCAGGCGCGCTTCGTCTTCGTGCATCGCGGCGATCATGCGCTCGGTCAGCGCTTCGAACGACTCACCGTTCTCGTTGGCACGGTTGATGATCTTGTCGTCGATATCGGTGATGTTGCGCACGTAGGTCAGGTCGTAGCCGCTGAACCGCAACCAGCGGGTCACCAGGTCGAACGCGACCATGCTGCGGCCGTGGCCGAGGTGGCAGTAGTCGTACACGGTCATGCCGCACACGTACATGCGCACCTTGTTGCCATCGAGCGGCTTGAAGACTTCTTTGCTCTTGGTGAGCGTGTTGTAGATCGTCAGCACGTTAATTTCCTTGACGCAGAATCACTGGCCCCACGAATCACGCAGGGTCACGGTACGGTTGAATACCGGCTGACCTGGTTTCGAGTCTTTGATGTCGGCAACGAAGTAGCCTTCGCGCTCGAACTGGAAACGGTCTTCCGGCTGTGCGTTGCCCAGCGATGGCTCAGCACGACAACCGGTCAGCACTTGCAGCGAGTCAGGGTTGATGTTGTCAAGGAAACTCGCGCTGTCTTCGGCCTTCTCCGGGTTCGGAGAACGGAACAGGCGATCGTACAGACGCACTTCGCACTCGATGCTGGCAGCCGCCGGCACCCAGTGGATCACGCCCTTGACCTTGCGGCCTTCAGGGTTCTTGCCCAGGGTGTCCGGGTCGTACGAGCAACGCAGTTCGACGATGTTGCCGTCGGCATCCTTGATCGCTTCGTCGGCGCGGATCACGTAGCTGCCGCGCAGGCGCACTTCGCCGTTCGGCTCCAGGCGCTTGTAGCCTTTTGGCGGCTCTTCCATGAAGTCATCGCGGTCGATGTAGATTTCACGGGCGAACGGCAACTGGCGCACGCCGAGCTCTTCTTTCTGCGGATGACGCGGCAGTTCGAGGTTTTCGACCTGACCTTCCGGGTAGTTGGTGATCACGACTTTCAACGGACGCAGCACGCACATGGCGCGTGGGGCGTTGGCGTCGAGGTCCTGACGGATGCTGAACTCGAGCATGCCGTAGTCGACCACACCGTCGGAGCGGTTGGTGCCGACCATCTCGCAGAAATTGCGGATCGATGCCGGGGTGTAGCCGCGACGGCGGAAACCCGACAGCGTGGACATGCGCGGGTCGTCCCAGCCATTGACGTGCTTTTCATCGACCAGTTGCTTGAGCTTGCGCTTGCTGGTGATGGTGTAGTTCAGGTTCAGGCGGCTGAACTCGTACTGGCGCGGGTTGGCCGGCACCGGCAGGTTGTCCAGGAACCACTCGTACAGCGGACGATGGCTTTCGAACTCCAGGGTGCAGATCGAGTGGGTGATGCCTTCGATGGCGTCCGACTGACCGTGGGTGAAGTCGTAGTTCGGGTAGATGCACCACTTGTCACCGGTCTGGTGGTGATGGGCGTGGCGGATGCGGTACATGATCGGGTCGCGCAGGTTCATGTTCGGCGAGGCCATGTCGATCTTGGCGCGCAGCACGCGGGCGCCGTCCGGGAACTCACCGGCACGCATGCGCGCAAACCAGTCGAGGTTCTCTTCCACCGAACGGTCGCGGAACGGGCTGTTCTTGCCGGGCTCGGTCAGGCTGCCACGGTATTCCTTGGCCTGCTCAGGGGTCAGGTCGTCGACGTAGGCCTTGCCGGCCTTGATCAGCTCCACTGCCCAGTCGTGCAACTGGTCGAAATACTGCGAGGCGTAGCGCACTTCGCCGGACCACTCGAAGCCCAGCCATTTGACGTCGGACTCGATCGCGTCGATGTATTCCTGGTCTTCCTTGGCCGGGTTGGTGTCGTCGAAACGCAGGTGCGTGACGCCACCGAACTCCTGGGCCAGGCCGAAGTTCACGCAGATCGACTTGGCGTGGCCGATGTGCAGGTAGCCGTTGGGCTCAGGCGGAAAACGGGTGACGATCTGGGTGTGCTTGCCCGAGTCCAGGTCTGCCTGGATGATCGGCCGCAGGAAATTGACCGGCACGGCAGGGCCGGACTTGGCATTCGAGGTAGGGTCGACAGTGGGCTTGCTCATAGGATCCTTGACTTACATGTGCGCGGCCGCAAAGGGGGCCAGACAAAACAAAGCCGCTATCATAGCCGATGCTGTCAAGGGGCTGACAGAGCACGGCCTATAAAGGAGTGCATTTAATCGAAGGGTTTTGGAAAAACAGCCTCGAAATTCGCGCCTGTCACGCTAAACTGCGCACCTTGGCCGATGCAGGCTGAACCGGTTTCGGTACTCAGTGTCCGAAAACCACGAATTCCTTATAAAGAGTAGCGATCATGACTCAAGTCAAACTGACCACCAACTACGGCGACATCGTCATCGAACTGGACGCGGAAAAAGCGCCGATCACCGCTGCCAACTTCCTCGAATACGTTAAAAACGGTCACTACGAAAACGTGGTTTTCCACCGCGTGATCAAGGGCTTCATGATCCAGGGCGGCGGTTTCGAGCCTGGCATGCAGGAAAAGAAAGACAAGCGCCCAAGCATCCAGAACGAAGCCGACAACGGCCTGAAGAACGAGAAGTACACCCTGGCCATGGCCCGCACCATGGACCCGCATTCGGCCTCGGCGCAGTTCTTCATCAACGCCACCAACAACAGCTTCCTCAACCACACCGCCAAGACCGCTCAGGGCTGGGGTTATGCCGTGTTCGGTAAAGTGGTTGCCGGTACCGACGTAGTCGACAAGATCGAAGGCGTTGCCACCACTTCCAAGGCCGGTCACCAGGACGTGCCGAAAGACGACGTGATCATCGAGAAAGCCGAGATCATCGAAGCGTGATATTGCTGATTTCAGACTTGCATCTGGAAGAGGAGCGCCCGGACATTACCCGGGCGTTTCTGGATTTGCTCGCCGGACGCGCCCGCTCGGCGAGTGCGTTGTACATCCTCGGCGACTTTTTCGAGGCGTGGATTGGCGACGATGCCATGACGCCCTTCCAGCGTTCCATCTGCCAGGCCCTGCGCCAGTTGAGCGACAGCGGCACGGCGATCTTTCTGATGCACGGCAATCGCGACTTCCTGCTCGGCAAGGCCTTCTGCAAAGAAGCCGGCTGCACGCTGTTGAAGGACCCGAGTGTCGTGCAGTTCTATGGCGAACCGGTGTTGCTGATGCACGGCGACAGCCTGTGCACCCGCGACGAAGCCTATATGAAGCTGCGCCGCTACCTGCGTAACCCGATTACCCTGTTCATCCTGCGCCACCTGCCGCTGAGCACCCGCCACAAACTGGCGCGCAAGCTGCGCAGTGAAAGCCGCGCGCAGACACGGATGAAGGCCAATGACATCGTGGATGTCACGCCGGAGGAAATTCCGCGGATCATGCAGGAATACGGGGTGAAAACCCTGATTCACGGGCACACCCATCGCCCGGCGATCCACAAGCTGCAGCTCGGTGAGCAGGCGGCGAAGCGGATTGTGCTGGGGGACTGGGATCGCCAGGGTTGGGCGTTGCAGGTGGATGAGAACGGGTATGCCCTGGCGCCGTTCGACTTCGCCCCGCCGCCGGCCCTGCCTGCTCCCACCATCTAATAGCCAAGATCAAAAGATCGCAGCCTTCGGCAGCTCCTACAGGGAAACGCATTCCAATGTAGGAGCTGCCGAAGGCTGCGATCTTTTAGCAATCACCGCACAATCAATGTCCGGACGCCGCCGGACCGGCCTTCGCCGCAAACGGCGGCTTCGCCAGCCACACAATCAGAATCAGCCCCATGAAGCCCCAGCCCAGCAGCGTGAAGTAATCCACGGTGGAGAGCATGTACGCCTGGCTGGTGAGGATCTGATCCATCTGCGCGTAAGCCGATTGGCTCGCGCCGCCCAGATGATTCAGCGTCTCGCGGGTCGCCGGCTCATAAGTGCTGATGCTTTCGCTCATGTACGCATGGTGCTGATCGGCGCGGCGGATCCAGATCCATGTGGTCAGCGACGCGGCGAAGCTGCCGCCCAAGGTGCGCAGGAAGGTCGCCAGACCTGCGCCGTCGGCGATCTGGCTTGGCGGCAGGTCCGACATCAGGATGCTCAGGGTCGGCATGAAGAACAGCGCCACGCCAATCCCCATGAACAGCTGCACCAGAGCGATGTGCTGGAAGTCCACCTCGTTGGTGAACTCGGCGCGCATGAAGCAGCTCAGGCCAATCGCCAGAAACGCCAGCCCGGCCAGCAGGCGCAGGTCGAATTTGTGCGCATATTTGCCGACAAACGGCGACAGCAGCACCGGCAGAATCCCGATCGGCGCCACCGCCAGACCGGCCCAGGTCGCGGTGTAGCCCATCTGCGTCTGCAGCCACTGCGGCAGGATCAGGTTGATACCGAAGAAGCCGGCATAACCCAATACCAGCACCAGCGTGCCGATGCGGAAGTTGCGGTGGGCGAACAGCCGCAGGTTGACCACCGGATGCTGGTCGGTCATTTCCCAGATGATGAACACTGCCAGCGCGATCACCGAAATCGCCGCGCCGATGATGATGAAGTTCGATTCGAACCAGTCCAGGTCATTGCCCTTGTCGAGGATGATCTGCAACGCCCCCACACCGACGATCAGCGAGATCAGCCCAACGTAGTCCATCGGCTGACGGCTGGTTTCCACCGGGCGTTTGGCCAGTTGCGAGCGCACCACCATCACCGCAAAGATGCCGATCGGTACGTTGATGAAGAAGATCCACGGCCAGCTGTAGCTGTCAGTAATCCAGCCACCCAGAATAGGCCCGGCAATCGGTGCCACCACCGTGACCATCGCCAGCAGCGCCAGGGCCATGCCGCGCCTCGCGGGGGGATAGACCGCAATCAACAGGGTTTGCGTCATCGGGTACAGCGGCCCGGCCACCAGACCTTGCAGCACGCGGAAGCCGATCAGTTCCGGCATCGACGTGGAGATACCGCAAAGAAACGAGGCCAGCACGAACAGGATGGTGGCCCAGAGAAACAGCTTCACCTCGCCGAAGCGCCGACTGAGCCAGCCAGTCAGCGGCAGCGCGATGGCGTTGCTCACGGCAAACGAGGTAATCACCCAGGTGCCCTGCTCCGAACTCACCCCCAGGTTGCCGGAGATCGTCGGCAGGGCCACGTTGGCGATGGTGGTGTCGAGCACTTGCATGAACGTCGCCAGCGACAGGCCGATGGTGCTGAGCAACAGGCTGGGCGGCGTGAAAGAGGCGTTATTGCTCATTGTGAATCCTATGAAACCGGGTTGACGCTGCGTCTGTTAAAGAAGCAGTTGCCCATAAGGAACAGGCCCTTGTGATGAGGAAGCTCATCTGTGTGAGGAAGTTCATCTGTGGTGAGGGGATTTATCCCCGATGGGTCGCGAAGCGGCCCCTCTTTTGATTCAGAAAAGCCGGGCCTGCTGCGCAGTCCATCGGGGATAAATCCCCTCACCACAGTAAATCTCATCACCTTGAGAACCTGTTCCCACAGGGGAAAGATTCAGCGTTGCGCGGTCTTGCTCACCGCAGCGCTGTTGTCGTGGATCAGTTGCGCAATCATCGCGTCGGCTTCAGCCAGTTGCCGGTCGTAGACGTTGGTACTGAACGAGGCTTTTTGCGGCGGTTGCTGGGCCAGCACCGGGCCGCTCTGGTCGTGCAGGTTCACCTCAACGTTGGTCGACAAGCCGACCCGCAGCGGATGCTGGGCCAGTTCTTCGGCGTTGATGTGGATCCGCACCGGCACACGCTGCACGATCTTGATCCAGTTGCCGGTGGCGTTCTGCGCCGGCAGCAGGGCAAATGCGCTGCCGGTGCCGGCGCCGAGGCTGTCGACGGTGCCGCTGTACTTCACGCTGCTGCCGTAGATGTCGGACTCGATGTCCACCGGTTGGCCGATGCGCATGTCACGCAGCTGGGTTTCCTTGAAGTTGGCGTCGATCCACAGCTGATCCAGCGGGATCACCGCCATCAGCGCGGTGCCCGGCTGTACGCGCTGACCGAGTTGCACGGTGCGTTTGGCGACGTAACCGGTGACTGGCGCTATCAGGGTGCTACGCGCATTGGTCAGATACGCCTGACGCAGATCGGCAGCCGCCGACATCACGTCCGGGTGCGACGACACCACGGTGTCGTCGACCAGCGCGCTGGTGGTTTTCAGTTGCTGCTTGGCGTTGGCCAGGGCGTTTTGCGCCGAGGTCAGGTCGTCGCGGGCGTGGGACAGTTCTTCCTGGGAAATCGCCCCGCCAGCGGCGAGGTTCTTCCGGCGGTTGTAGTTGTCCTGAGCCTTCTGCAC
>NZ_QAIK01000013.1 GCF_003061005.1 Pseudomonas sp. HMWF021
GGCTTGCTCGCGAAAGCGGTGTGTCATTCAACCAATATGTCGACTGACACACCGCTTTCGCGAGCAAGCCCGCTCCCACAGGGGATTTGCTTTGTACTTACGGTTTTACCAGGCGCGCATCCAGGCTGTTCTGCGCCAGGCGTTTGGCCTGATCCTGGGTCATGCCCAGGTGTTCATGCAGCGTATGGAAGTTCTCGGTGACGTAACCGCCGAAGTACGCCGGGTCATCCGAGTTCACCGTGACCTTCACCCCACGCTCGAGCATGTCGAGGATGTTGTGCTGCGACATGTGATCGAACACGCAGAGCTTGGTGTTCGACAGCGGGCACACGGTCAGCGGGATCTGCTCGTCGATGATCCGCTGCATCAGGCGCTCGTCTTCGATGGCGCGTACGCCATGGTCGATGCGCTGGATTTTCAGCAGGTCGATGGCCTCCCAGATGTACTCCGGCGGGCCTTCTTCACCGGCGTGGGCAACGGTCAGGAAGCCTTCGTGGCGGGCACGGTCGAACACACGCTGGAACTTGCTCGGCGGATGGCCCATCTCGGAGCTGTCCAGGCCTACAGCCACAAACGCATCACGGAATGGCAGCGCCTGATCGAGGGTTTTCTGTGCTTCGTCTTCGCTGAGGTGGCGCAGGAAGCTCAGGATCAGACCGCTGGTGATGCCCAGTTGCTGCTCGCCATCCTTGAGTGCCGCGGCGATGCCGTTGAGCACCACTTCGAACGGGATGCCCCGGTCGGTGTGGGTCTGCGGATCGAAAAACGGTTCGGTGTGAATCACGTTCTGTTCTTTGCAGCGCAGCAGGTAGGCCCAGGTCAGGTCGTAGAAATCCTGCGAGGTGCGCAACACGTCGGCGCCCTGGTAATACAAGTCGAGAAATTCCTGCAGGTTGTTGAAGGCATAAGCCTTGCGCAGGGTCTCGACGTCGTTCCACGGCAGGGCGATCTTGTTGCGCTCGGCCAGGGCGAACAGCAGCTCGGGCTCCAGCGAGCCTTCCAGATGCAGGTGCAGTTCAGCCTTGGGCAGGGCGTTGAGCCAGTCGTACATATGCTTTTCTCATCAGGTGCAATGGCGGCATTCTACAGATGCGCGCCGAAACAATTGGCAAAACCTGACCAAGCGATCCATCACACTCCTTGCGGCTCGCGACGATAGGCGTAGGTATCGGCGAAGCGCGACAGCAGGAATTCGGCGCAGGTGGTGGTCGGATATTTCGCGGGATGCTGTGCATCCCGGCAACCGGGCAGGCATTCGATGCGGGTGTCCGGGTGCGGCTCGGCGAAGAACGGCATCGAATAACGGTCCAGCCCCAGCGGGCTGATCACCCGGTGCGGGGTCGAGCGATAACGGTCGTTGCTCCAGCGCGCCATCATGTCGCCGAGGTTGACCACGAAGGTGCCGTCAATCGGCGGCGCATCGATCCATTCGCCATTGACGTTCTTCACTTGCAGGCCGCCGGCGCTGTCCTGGTAGAGCAGGGTGATGCAGCCATAGTCGGTATGCGCTCCGGCGCCTTGCTGCTCGGCGCTGCTGGCGGTGTGGCGCGGCGGGTAGTGGATCATCCGCAGCACACTGACCGGTTCAGTGAAGCGCGAGTCGAAGAAGTCGCGCTCGATCCCCAGCGCAATCGTCATCGCCCGCAGCAGGGTTTGCGCCAGCGCCTGCATGTCGAGGTAATGCTGCTCCATCAGCGTTTGCCAACCGGGCATTTGCGGATGGCGGTTCGGCCCGCGCAGCGGTTTCTCCGCGAGCACGTCGGGATGATCCGCCGGCAGATGCAGGCCCATGTCGAAGGTTTCTTTGAGGTCGCTGGGTCTGTCCGGGTCGAGCTGTTCGGTGGCGATGGCGCCGTAGCCGCGATGGTGGCGGGTCTGGGTGATGTCGATCTGGAGTTTTTCTGCTGCCGGTAAAGCAAAGAAACGCTGGGCGTGGTCGAGCAGCGCGGCGATGCGTTGCGCCGTAATCGGATGGCCCTTGATGTAGAAAAAGCCCCATTCGCGGCAGGCCTGGTCTATTTGTGTGGCGACGGTGGGCCAGGCGTTCTGGTCGGCGCTGTAGAGCGGGCTGATGTCGATGATCGGGAGCTGTTCCATACACAATCCTTGAGACGCTGAAGATCAAAATGTGGGAGCTGGCTTGCCAGCGATAGCGGTCTGACAGGCAACAATGATGTCGAATGTGAGGGCCTCATCGCTGGCAAGCCAGCTCCCACAGGGTCCGTGTCGGTAGTAAAAATTACTTCGGCATCTCGGCCTTCATCCCTTCCACGTAATAGTTCATCGACGCCAGTTCCGCACTGGTCGCACTCACGCCCACCGGGATTTTCTCCACGCCGGCCTGATCCTTGATCGGCCCGGTAAACGGTTGCAGCGCACCGCTCTTGATGTCGGCAATGATCTGCTCGGCCTCGGCTTTCACCGGCGCTGGCACCAGATCGCTGATCGGCAGTTCAACCGTGCCTTCCTTCAGCCCGCCCCAGTAGTCCTGGGATTTCCAGCTGTGGTCGATCACGCTTTGGGTCGCCTGAATGTAGTGCGGCGCCCAGTCGTTGACGATCGAGGTCAGCACCGCTTTCGGGCCGAAGTGCGCCATGTCCGAGGCGTAACCCACGGCGTACACGCCACGCCGTTCGGCGGCCTGGATCGGTGCCGGGCTGTCGGTGTGCTGGAACACCACGTCCACGCCCTGGTCGATCAGCGCGTTGGCGGCATCGGCTTCCTTGCCCGGGTCGAACCACGAGTTGACCCACACCACTTTGATTTCGGTGCCGGGGTTGTACTTGTTCAGGGCCAGCTGGATGGCGTTGATGTCGCGGATCACTTCCGGAATCGGGAACGAGGCGACGTAGCCGATCTTCTTGGTCTTGGTCATCTTCGCCGCGAGGAAACCGCCGACGTAACGCCCCTCGTAAGTGCGCGCCAGGTAGGTGCCGAGGTTCTTGTCCTGCTTGTAGCCGGTGGCGTGTTCGAAGGTCACCTTGGGAAACTGTTTGGCGACTTTCAGCGTCGGGTTCATGTAGCCGAAAGAGGTGGTGAAGATCAGGTCGTAGTTGTCCTTGGCCATGTTGCGGATCACCCGTTCGGCATCGGCGCCCTCGGCGACGTTCTCGACGTAATTGGTGGTGATCTGCGGGCCGAATTTCTCTGCCAGCGCCTTGCGCCCCTGTTCATGCTGATACGTCCAGCCGTGGTCGCCGATCGGGCCGATGTAAACGAAACCGACCTTTAGCGGATCGGCAGCGCTGGCGCTCAGGCTGATCCCCAGACCGATGGCGGCGCACAGCAGTTTGTGCAGCGGGCGTATGTGCATGAATTGGAGCTCCATTTTGTTGTGTGTGGACAGGGGCAATGCAAATTGCTGACCAACAGGACAACAAACAAAAAGATCGCAGCCTTCGGCAGCTCCTACAGGGGAATGCGCAACCTGTAGGAGCTGCCGCAGGCTGCGATCTTTTCAGCGCCGGAACCAACGCAGTGCAAGCCAGTGGATTCACGCTATCGGCTGGTGCGCTAAGGTGTAACGAAACGTTAGCGCCACGCCGCAGTCAGTAGCTCATTCGAACCTCTCGGCAAAAAGGCCCGCCATGCTCACGATCCTCAAGCAAGAAAGCTTTCTGCTGCTGGCGGTGATCGCCGCGTGCATCGCTTATCCGCTGGAACACTGGATGCTGCACAGCGGGCAGATCGTCGCGTTGATTTCAGGTCTGGTATTGATCGCCTTCATCGTCGCCGCCTCGATGCGCGTCGCTCATCAGGCCGAACTGCTCGCAGAAAAGGTCGGCGACCCTTACGGCACGATGATCCTGACCCTCGCCGCGGTGCTGGTGGAAGTGGTGATCCTGGCGATCATGATGAGCAACGAAGCCTCGGCCACACTGGTGCGGGACACGATCTACTCGGCGGTGATGCTCGACATCAACGGCATCCTCGGCCTCGCCGCGTTGATGGGCGGGCTCAAGCACGGCGAGCAGTCGTACAACGATGATTCGGCGCGCAGTTACAGCGTGATGATCCTCACCGCCATGGGCGTGTCGATGGTGGTGCCGGAGTTCATTCCGGCGGCGAACTGGAAGGTTTATTCGGCGTTCACCATCGGTGCGATGGTGGTGCTTTATGCGTTGTTTCTGCGCATGCAGGTCGGGCCGCACAGCTATTTTTTCAGCTACAGCTACCCGGACAAGCGCCGCAAGAAAGAACCGGTGGAGGATGAGCCAAAACCGCTGAGCCTGGCATGGTCGATCGGCATTCTGGTATTCGGCGTGGTGGTGATCGGCGCACTGGCCGAAGTGATGTCCAAGACCCTCGATTTGGGCCTGGAAGGCACGGGCGCACCGCCGGTGATCACGGCGATTCTGGTGGCGGCGATTTCCGCAGCGCCGGAGATTCTGACGGCATTGCGTGCCGCGCTAGCCAATCGCATGCAGTCGGTGGTGAACATTGCGATGGGCGCGTCACTGTCGACGGTGATCCTGACCGTGCCGGTGATGGAAGCGATGGCGCTGTACACCGGCCAGCCATTTCAAATGGCGATGACCCCGGTGCAGACGGTGATGATCTTCATCACGCTGATCGTCAGTGCGATCAACCTGAATGACGGCGAGACCAATGCCATCGAAGGCATGACGCACTTTGTGCTGTTTGCGACGTTCATCATGCTGTCGTTACTGGGCCTCTAAGAACACCCAAAATCCCCTGTAGGAGCTGCCGAAGGCTGCGATCTTTTGATCTTGTTTTTTTAAAATCAAAATCAAAAGATCGCAGCCTGCGGCAGCTCCTACAGGGTTTTTATTGGATCAGGTGCCGGCGATCAACTGGCGAGCCGCCTGGCTGTGATCGGCGATCAGGCCTTTGAGATCAAGCCCCTCAACCTGACCGTCTACCACCCGCCACTTGCCACCAATCATCACCCGGTCCGCCCGATCCGCGCCGCACAACAGCAGCGCCGAAATCGGATCATGGCTACCCGAGAAGCGCAGCTCATCGAGCTTGAACAACGCCAGATCCGCCTGCTTGCCCACCGCCAGCTCACCAATGTCGGTACGCCCCAACAGGCTTGCCGAGCCTTTGGTGGCCCAGCCCAGCACGCGTTCCGGGGTGATCTTTTCCGCACCATAACGCAGGCGCTGAATGTACAGCGCCTGCCGCGCTTCGAGGATCATGTTCGAGGCATCGTTGGAGGCCGAACCGTCCACGCCCAGACCGAACAACGCACCGGCATCGGTCAACTCGATGCTCGGGCAGATGCCGGAAGCCAGGCGCATGTTCGAACTCGGGCAATGGCAGATACCGGTGCCGGCCTGGCCGAGGCGGGTGATTTCGTCCGGGTTGAAATGGATGCCATGGGCCAGCCAGGTGCGCGGGCCGAGCCAGCCGACGCTGTCCAGATAATCCACGGTGCGCAGGCCGAAACGCTGCAGGCAGAAATCCTCTTCGTCGAGGGTTTCGGCCAGATGCGTGTGCAGGCGCACGTCGAGTTTGTTCGCCAGTTCGGCGCTGGCGGACATGATTTCCGGGGTCACCGAGAACGGCGAGCACGGTGCCAGCGCGATCTGGATTTGCGCACCGTCGCCGCGCTCGTGGTACTCGTGAATCAGGCGCTGACTGTCGTCGAGAATCACCTGACCTTCCTGCACGGTCTGCTGCGGTGGCAGGCCGCCGTCCTTCTCGCCGAGGCTCATCGAACCGCGGGTGAGCATGGCGCGCATGCCCAGTTCACGTACGGTGTCGACTTGCACGTCGATGGCGTTTTCCAGACCGTCCGGGAACAGGTAATGGTGGTCGGCGGCGGTGGTGCAACCCGACAGCAGCAACTCGGCCAAAGCGACCTTGGTGGCGAGGGCAAGTTTTTCCGGGGTCAGCCGCGCCCACACCGGGTACAGGGTTTTCAGCCACGGGAACAACGGCTGATTGACCACTGGCGCCCAGGCGCGGGTCAGGGTTTGATAGAAGTGGTGATGGGTGTTGATCAGGCCCGGCAGGATCACATGCTCGCGGGCATCGAACACTTCATTGCACGGCGCGGACGGTTGCTGACCGGCTGCCAGCACTTCGACGATCACACCGTCTTGCAGCACCAGACCGCCACGGGCATCGAGCGCGTTGGCCGTGAAAATGGCGAGGGGATTTTTTAACCAGGTACGGGTCGCAGGCATTGTGGCCGGCTCCTCTGAAAGTTGGGTTCAGGGTTGCCAGCTCAGTGTTGCCCTGTCTGCTGATCCAGGGTCGCCGCGAAGGACGAGGCGCGCAGTTTCAAACAAATCGCCGGATCGGGCAAGCCCAACCCGACAGCCAACGCATCACCCCCTGTAGGAGCTGCCGCAGGCTGCGATCTTTTGATCTTGTTTTTTACAATCAAAAGATCGCAGCCTGCGGCAGCTCCTACAGAGAACTTTCAGTGCTTACCAGGGAATGGTTTCGCCCTTGTAGTTGATGAAGTGATGCCCACCCTTGCCGGCATACGCATTCACCTGATCAATCAGCCCGCGAGTGCTGGTCTCTACATCCAGGTCGGCGCCTTCACCGCCCATATCCGTCTTCACCCAGCCCGGATGCAACGACAGCACGGTGAGTTTCTGTTCGCCCAACTGGGTGACGAAACTGTTGGTCATCGAGTTCAGCGCGGCCTTGCTCGCCTTGTACAGCGCCAGCTCCGGCGCGTCCGGTACGGTCACGCTGCCCAGCCCGGAGCTCATGAACGCCAGCACACCGCTGCCGTCGCGGATCTGCCCGACGAAGCGCTGCGCGAGGTTGATCGGCGCCACGGCGTTGGTGAAAAACAGCTGGCCGACTTCGGCCAGTGTTGCGCC
This sequence comes from Pseudomonas sp. HMWF021, assembly GCF_003061005.1. Lineage (GTDB taxonomy): Bacteria > Pseudomonadota > Gammaproteobacteria > Pseudomonadales > Pseudomonadaceae > Aquipseudomonas. Next base: position 6,810 of record NZ_QAIK01000013.1, read on the forward strand.
GCCCGGGGTTTGCACCTCCGGGCCTTTGACCCCGGCGTTGACGAACAGCAAGTCGAAGGTTTCACCCTTGAGCTGTTGGCTCAGGGCGATCACCGCTTGCTGGTCGTCCATGTCGAGTTTCTCGATCCGCACGTTACCCAGCGCTTGCAGCGCCTCGGCCTTCTGCGGATTGCGCACGGTGGCGGTCACTTGCCAGCCGTCGGCCAGCAGGGTTTTCACCAACCCGAGGCCCAAGCCACGGGAAGCGCCGATGATCAGTGCGTGTTTTGCCTGGGACATGATGGTTCCTTGAAAGTCAGGGTTGAGGATTCAATGGACACGCCTGGCCGAGCCGGAGTTGCAACTCGTGTCGCAACGCGTCGAGTTCGCTCATGCGGGTTTCGATCAAATGCAGTTTGTCGCGCAGCAATTGCGCCACGGCGTTTTCCGGGTCGGGCGCGTTCCACAATGCGGCGACGCTGTTGCCGATTTCGCCGAGGGTAAAACCCAGGCGCTGCGCGGTCTTGATGTAGAGCACCAGTTGCAGCATTTCCGGCGGGTAGTCGCGATAACCGTTGGCACTGCGTTGCGCAGCGATCAGCCCGCGCTGCTCGTAGAAACGCAAGGTATCGCGGCTGACGGCGCTGGCCTGGGCTAATTCACCGATGCGCATGCTGGGTCTCAAAAGAGGTCTTGACCCTGGAGCATACTCCAGGCTTTACCGTGAGTGCTTCCTGAATTTCCGGAGCATGGATGATGTGGACTGCAAATCAGTATCGCAACGTGGTGCGCGGCAGCGCCTGGTATGACCTGATCGTGACGGCGGCGTTTGCCACGCCGTGGAGTTTTGCCGTGTTGCACGGTTTGTTGACCGCGCTGAATTTGCCCGGTGAGCTGCCTGCGTTTCAGCCCGTGCATATGTTGATGGCAAACCTGCTGGGCTCGGTGGTTTGTGTGTGGGCGGTGCTGCGGATTCGTGATCCGCAACCGGTCTATGGGCGCTATGACGCGATGGCGCGGTTTCTGTTTGCGGCTTGGCAGGGGTATGCCTTGGTGCATGGCGCCAGTTCGTTGCTGATCGGGTTTCTGGTCTTCGAGTTGGCGTGGGGCGTTGCGCAGGTGTTGCCTGTCAGGGCCCCATCGCTGGCAAGCCAGCTCCCACAAGGATCGAGGGTGTAAGTGAAATCCATATCACACCGCAAAAACCTGTGGGAGCTGGCTTGCCAGCGATGAGGTCAGTGAAATCACCGCCTTAATGCCCTGATTGCCACGGCTGCCCCAACGACACCGGCGCATACAACCGAGTCCGCACCGCATCGCGCGACAACAGCACCAACACCACAATCGTCGCCACATACGGCAGCATCGCCAGCAGACTCGACGGAATCGCCAGCCCCAACCCCTGCGCCACCAGGTGCAGGATGCTGGCGAGGCCAAACAGATACGCCCCGAGCAACAAGCGCCACACCCGCCAACTGGCAAACACCACCAGCGCCAGGGCAATCCAGCCGCGCCCGGCGGTCATGTTCTCGGCCCACATCGGTGTGTACGCCAGCGACAGATACGCACCGGCCAATCCGGCCATCGCCCCGCCAAACAACACCGCCAGCGTACGCACGGTCAACACCGGCAAGCCCATCGCACTGGCCGCATCCGGGTTCTCGCCAACGGCCTGAATGATCAGCCCGACACGGCTTTTCACGATCACCCAAGCCACTAACGCAAACAGCGCGAACGACAGGTACACCAGCAAGTCCTGAGCAAACAGCATCCGCCCGATCAGCGGAATCTCACTCAAGTACGGAATCGCCACCGGCTCGAAACCCGCCAGCGGCTTGCCGACCCACGCCGCACCAACGAAGGTCGACAGGCCCACGCCGAAGATCGTCAGCGCCAGCCCGGTCGCCACCTGATTGGCATTGAACACCAGCGCCACCAGGGCAAACAGCGATGACAGGAGCATCCCCGCGAGCATCGCCAACAACATGCCGAGCCACAGGCTGCCGCTGTTGAGGGCGACGATAAAACCGATCACCGCGCCGAACAGCATCATCCCTTCTTGCCCGAGGTTGAGCACGCCGCTCTTCTCGCAGATCAACTCGCCCAGCGCCACCAACAACAGCGGAGTGCCGCAACGCACCATGGCGTAGAAAATATTGCTCAGCAGATCGATATCCATCACAGCGCTCCAGCGGTTACGGCGGGGGACGACGCGTGCCGTCCCCAGCGCAGTTTCAGGCGTGGCCGATAGAGAATCAGCACGTCGCAGGCCAACAGGAAAAACAGCATCATTCCCTGAAATAGCTGGGTGATGGCTTGCGGCAGATTCAGGGTCATTTGCGCGCTTTCCCCACCGATGTACAGCAGCGCCATCAACAAGCTGGAAAACAGAATCCCGATCGGATTCAGCCGCCCGAGAAACGCCACGGTGATCGCTGCGTAGCCGTAACCCGGCGAAACCTGCGGCACCAATTGCCCGATCGGCCCGGTGACTTCGCAGACTCCGGCCAGCCCGGCCAGGCCGCCACTGATCAATAGCACGAACCAGATCAGACGCTTCTCGCGAAAACCGACGAACCCTGCCGCGCGTTTATCCAGCCCCAGCACCTTGATCTGAAAACCAACGAAGCTTTTTTGCAGCAACACCCACACCGCGACCAGCGCGAGCAGGGCAAAATACACCCCGGCGTGCACTCGGCCATCCTCCATCAGCAGCGGCAAGCGACTGGCGTCGCCGAACATCGCCGACTCGGGAAAGTTGTAGCCGGCCGGATCCTTCAGCGGCCCGTGCACGCAGAACAGCAACAGGTTCAGCGCGATGTAATTGAGCATGATGCTGGTGAGGATTTCGTTGGCGTTGAAGCGCGTGCGCAGCCATGCCGTCAGCCCGGCCCAGGCTGCACCGGCGACAGTGCCGGTAAACAGAATCAGCACCAGGGCCCAGCTGCTGTGCATGTCGATGATGTTCACCGCCAACGCACTGCCGGCGAGTGCACCAAGGAGCAATTGCCCTTCGGCGCCGATGTTCCAGATCCGCGCTTGATACGCCACGGCCAGACCGAGCGCGCAAAGCAGAATCGGCAGGGCTTTAACCAGCAGTTCGGAGACGCCATACAGATCGCTGACCGGTGCAATCAACAGGGTGTGCAAAGTGTGCAGCGGCTCATGGCCAAGGGCGATGAACAGTAGCGAGCCGCAGCCCAGCGTCAGTAGCGCCGCCAATAACGGCGAGCACCACAGCATCAAACGCGATTGCTGGCCACGGGGTTCGAGGGAAAGCAGCATGTGGAAAAACTCCGTCAGAGCATGGCCGATGAAGGCGTGTCATTAATTTGCCCGGCCATCCAGCCGCCGACGTCGCTGGGCAGGGTGTCGGTGGTGTTTTGCAGGGGCGATAGGCGTCCGGCGCACAGGGCGCCGAGGCGATCGCTGATCTGGAACAGTTCGTCGAGGTCTTCGGAGATCACCAGAATCGCCGCGCCGGCATCGCGCAGGGCAATCAGTGCGCGGTGAATGGTGGCTGCCGCGCCTACGTCGACGCCCCAGGTCGGGTGCGCGGCGACGAGCAGTTTCGGTTGCTGGAGAATTTCCCGGCCGAGGATGAATTTCTGCAGATTGCCGCCGGACAGGCTGCGCGCGGCGGCGTCAGTGCCCGGGGTTTTCACCCCGAAGCGCTGAATGATCTGTTGGGCAAGCGCCTGGACTTTGCCGCGCTCGATCAAGCCATGGCTGACCAGTCCTTGCTGGAAGGCCGTGAGCAGGGCGTTGTCAGCCAGGCTCAGTTCCGGCACCGCGCCGTGGCCCAGACGTTCTGCCGGGACAAACGCCAGGCCGAGTTGGCGCCGTGCATCCGGGCGCAAATCAGCCACCGCTTGCCCAGCGAAACAAATCGTTGTCGCACTGTCGCGGGGCAGGGCTTGCTCACCGCTGAGCAGGGCGAGCAACTCATCCTGTCCATTGCCCGCGACCCCGGCGATGCCGACGATCTCGCCGCTGCGCACTTGCAGGTCGATATCGATCAGCGAACAACCGAACGGATCGGGGTTGTGCCAGCTCAAACCGTTGACCTGCAGAAATGCAGCGCCACCGCTGACCTTCGGGTACTCGCCGATCAATGCCGCCGCTTCGCCGACCATCAACTGCGCCAATTGCTGATCCGAGCAGTCGGCGGGGATGCAATGCCCGGCTACACGTCCGCCACGCAGCACCGTCGCGCTATGGCACAACGCACGCACCTCACCGAGTTTATGGCTGATAAACAAGATGCTGCAGCCTTCGGCGGCGAGACGGCGCAGGGTGACGAACAATTCGTCGGCCTCTTGCGGCGTCAGCACTGACGTCGGCTCGTCGAGGATCAGCAGGCGAATGTCCTGCATCAGGCAGCGAATGATCTCCACCCGCTGTCGTTCGCCGATCGACAGGCTGTGGACAAGTCGCTCCGGCTCCAGCGCCATGCCATAGCGGCGCGACACTTCGCGGATTTTCGGTTCAAGCTGTTTCGGCGTGCCGGCTCTGGCGCCCATCGCCAGGGCAATGTTCTGCGCCACGCTGAGGGTTTCGAACAGCGAGAAGTGCTGGAATACCATGCCGATCCCCAACTGCCGGGCCTGCGCCGGGTTGCGGATATTCACCCGCTGGCCTTGCCAGAGCATCTCGCCGGTATCGGCCTGAGTGACGCCGTAAATGATCTTCATCAGGGTACTTTTGCCCGCGCCGTTCTCGCCGAGCAGAGCGTGGATTTCCCCGGGCGCGATGCTCAGGTCGATGGCGTCATTGGCCAGACAACCGGGATAGCGTTTGCTGATGTGGCGCAGTTGCAGGCGTGGTGTTGAGTCCGGGGTGGGCATGACAGGCTCGACTGGCTTGGAGTTGTGCCTGTGGATAAAGCAATTTCCTGGCCATTGAGTCAGGAACCTGTGCAGCTATTGGGCGCCAGCGGTTGGCGTAGAGCCTGGAAGGCAAAATCGCTCAGATCTGCAGCACCAATCAGGAGCAAAGGTGTTGATCAGGCTCCAGTTTTGCCCGCAAACATTTGGTTAAAAAACGAGCAACTTGATGGGGGCCATGCAGCACCTGCGGCTGCGCCAGCCATAAACGGGTTATCCACAGGTTGCTCCACAGTATCTGTGCGCAATCAGAAAACCTTGGCATAAGCACTGCGGGGTTATCTCCCAATGGCGATAAACAGCGCTAACTGCTTGTTTTCAGTCGAAATTAAACTTTCTTCATGTGAATTGCGCGAAAAGTGAGCAAATCGCGCAAAGCCACGTGACAGAAGGGTTACAGCGGTATGTGCTCAGGTTATCCACAGTCGGGTGCACAGCAGATGTGGGCAAGTTGCTGGAATAAAGAAATCCGTCGATGCCCTAAAAGATCGCAGCCTTCGGCAGCTCCTACAGGGAAACGCACAGTCCTGTGTAGGAGCTGCCGAAGGCTGCGATCTTTTGATCTTGCTTTCAACGCTGCAACACAATCCGCCCCCGGCTCAAATCCGCCAGTTGCGTCTGCAGCAACCCGATCTGCGCCTCACCCACCGCCAACTGCAACTCAACACCATTGGCCGTGAAGTTTTCCTCCACCACCAAACCCCCCACATCCGCCACCCGCAGCTTCACTAGCGCCAGCTCGGCAAACCCGCAGGCACATCTGAGCGGCACCCGGCTGACCAACTCGACTTTCGCCGCCGCTTGCAGGCACTTGTTCGCGCCGCCGCCATAGGCCCGGGCCAGACCGCCGGTGCCCAGTTGAATGCCGCCATACCAGCGGATCACCAGCACCGCGACCTGATCGCAATCCTGCGCCTCGATGGCGGCCAGAATCGGCCGCCCGGCAGTGCCGCCGGGTTCGCCGTCGTCGTTGCTGCGGTATTGCGCACCGAGTTTCCACGCCCAGCAGTTGTGCGAGGCATTCAAGTCGCTGTGTTGTTCGAAGAACGCCTGCGCGTCGGCGGGGCTGGCGATCGGTGCGGCGAAGGTGATGAAGCGGCTTTTGCGAATCTCTTCGCGGTACTCGCAAAAACCGCTGAGGGTGAAAGGCATAAACGTCTTAAATAGTCGGGGTGAGGCCGCAGCCTTTGAGAATGATGCGGATCAGGTTGTTGCCGGCGTCTTCCATGTCCTGCTTGGTCAGCTTGCTGCGACCGCTGACGCGACAGATCTGCGTGGCAAAGTCGGCGTAATGCTGGGTGCTGCCCCACAGCAGGAAGATCAGGTGCACCGGATCCACCGGGTCCATCTTGCCGGCATCGATCCACGCCTGGAACACGGCCGCGCGGCCCTGGAACCAGGCGCGGTAATCCTGGTTGAAATACTCGGTCAGGCATTCGCCACCGCTGATCACTTCCATCGCAAAGATCCGCGAAGCCTGCGGTTGGCGGCGGGAGAATTCCATCTTGGCGCGAATGTAGCGGGTCAGCGCTTCGGCCGGATCGTCCTCGGCGGTCAGGGTGTTGAAGGTGCTGTCCCACAGCTCGATAATGTTGCTCAGCACCGCCACGTACAGCCCAAGCTTGTTGGTGAAGTAGTAATGCAGATTCGCCTTGGGCAACCCGGCATTCTGGGCGATGGTGTTCATGCTGGTGCCTTTGTAACCGTGACGGGCGAACTCGTCTTCGGCGGCTTTGAGGATGGTCTCTTCGTTCTTCTGACGAATGCGGCTGGCGGGTTTGCCGCCGTGAGCGGGGACTTCAAAGGTCATAGGCACTTCCGGTTTGTCTGTGGGTGCAACCAGTTGCGTTGATAACGCACCCACAGGCATCCGACAAGTCCTGAAGCAATAAAACCGTTACGCCTGTTCGATCTTGTTCAGCGCTGCGGCGGATTCGACGCGGTTGGTTTTCGCTTCTGGCAGTAGCAGGCAGAGGATGATCGCGGTCAGGCCACCGCTGGTGATCGCCGAGTCGAACAGGTTCTGCACCAGTTTCGGCAACAGGTGCAGCAGGCTCGGTTGCGCGGCGATGCCCAGGCCGACGCCGAGCGAAGTGGCGATGATCAGCATGCTGCGTCGGTCCAGCGGCGACTGCGCAAGGATCCGCACCCCGGCTGCGGCGACGCTGCCGAACATCACCAGGGTGGCGCCACCGAGCACCGGTTTGGGGATCTGCTGCAGCACCGCACCGATCATGGGGAACAGGCCGAGACAAAACAGGATCGCACCGATGTATAAACCGACGTAGCGGCTGGCGACGCCGGTCAACTGGATCACGCCGTTGTTCTGCGCAAACGTGGTGTTGGGGAAGGCGCTGAAGGTCGCGGCGATCATGCAGCTCACGCCGTCACCGAGCACGCCGCCGCGTAGTCGGCTTATATAAGAGGGGCCGCTGATCGGCTGGCGGGCGAGCATGCAATTGGCCGTGAGGTCGCCGACGGTTTCGATGGTGCTGATCAGATAAATCAGCGCGACGGGCAGGAAAGCCGTCCAGTCGAAGCTGAAACCGAACTTGAACGGTGCAGGAAGACTGACCAGCGGCAGGTCAGGCAATGCCTGCGGGACCAGTTTTCCGCTGAACCACGCGGCCAGACTGCCAAGCAGCAATCCGACAATGATGGCCGACAAACGCACCCACGACGTGTTCGAGCGATTGAGCAGGATGATCGTCAGCAACACGGACACACCTAGCGCGAGATTGCCCGGCGCGCCGAAGTCCGGCGCGTTGAAACCACCGCCCAGATCGGTGATGCCGACCTTGATCAGGCTGATGCCGATCAAAGTAATGACAATCCCGGTCACCAGCGGCGTGACGACCCGGCGCAACTGACCGATGAAGCGGCTGAGGACGATCTGCACCACGGCGCCGAAGAAGCACACGCCGAAGATCATCGCCAGAATGTCTTCCGGGCTGCCGCCGCGCTGCTTGACCAGAAAACCGGCCGACAGCACCGCGCCGAGGAAGGCAAAACTGGTGCCCTGCAAACAGATCATTCCGGCGCCGATGCCGAACGGCCGCCGCGCCTGAATAAAGGTGCCGACCCCGGAGACCATCAGCGCCATGCTGATCAGGTAAGGCAAGTGCGCGGTCAAGCCGAGGGCCGAGCCAATCACCAGCGGCGGGGTGATGATGCCGACGAAACTGGCGAGCACGTGTTGCAGCGCGGCGAGGATCGCGGCGGGCGGTTTGGGGCGGTCGTCGAGGCCGTAGATCAGTTCGCTGGACGATTCGGTATCTGGCTGCATGGACTTGGCTTCTTGTTCAGGGATCGAGTTCTCCCTTCACTGCAAAAACCTGTCCACCTGCTCAGCTTTCAGGGATTGCGGCCACCAAATGTAGGAGCTGCCGAAGGCTGCGATCCTTTGATCTTGCTTTCAACGCGTCGCAGCCAGACTCTCAAGAAAGCTCTCCAGCACCAAATGAGGGCGCCGCCCCTTGCGCGTGACCGATGCCAGACTCAAATCATAAAAACGCGTCTTCGATTTCAGCGCACGCAATCGCCCTTGCTGCACCCACAAACTGGCGTAGTGATCCGGCAGATAACCGATGTAACGCCCGGTCAGAATCAGAAACGCCATTCCCTCACGATCAGACGCACTGGCCGTGCAATTGAGCGCCTGATAATGCGCCTGAATCTCCGCCGGCAAACGGAAGGTCGGCGCAATCGCGTCCTGACTGTTAAGGCGCTCGTCATCCAGCTGCTTGTCATCCACATAAAACAGCGGATGGCCCACCGCGCAATACAGCAGCGAACGCTCGCTGTACAACGGCTGATACTCCAGCCCCGACAGCGCACTGGCCTGCGGCACCACGCCGACATGCAGACGGCCGTCGAGCACGCCTTGTTCGACTTCGTTGGGGGCGATCATGCGGATCTGGATCTGCACGTCCGGCCCACGTTCCTTCAACTGCGCGAGAGCGTGGGTGATGCGCATGTGGGGCAGGGTGACGAGGTTGTCGGTCAGGCCAATGATCAGTTCGCCACGCAGGTGCTGGTGCAGGCCGTTTACCTCGGTGCGGAAACTTTCCAGCGCACTTAACAGTTGCAGCGCCGATTGGTAAACCTCGCGGCCCTCTTCGGTCAGCGAGAAGCCGGCGCGGCCCCTTTGGCACAAGCGCAGGCCGAGGCGCTGTTCGAGATCGCTCATCTGCTGGCTGATCGCCGAGCGCCCGATGCCGAGCACGGTTTCCGCGGCAGAAAAGCCGCCACACTCCACCACACTGCGGAAAATTCGCAGCAAGCGAATATCAAAGTCACTGACCTGGGCCAGCGGATCGGGACGACGGCTGCTCATCTTGTTGTTCTCATTGTTTAGCAGACTTCTGACTGAAGGTTAGAAAAGTTGGATTTCACCGACTTTATCGCCGTGGCAATTTAGCTGCAACAACGCTTTCTATCTCCCTGACGCTTATTGCCCTGCGAGGTTTTGCCCGATGAACATGCCTGAAAATGCTCAGTCGCCACTGGCCAGCCAACTGAAGCTGGACGCGCACTGGATGCCGTACACCGCCAACCGCAACTTCCAGCGCGATCCGCGTCTGATTGTTGGCGCTGAAGGCAGCTGGCTGATCGACGACAAGGGTCGCAAGGTTTATGACTCGCTGTCTGGTCTGTGGACCTGCGGCGCCGGGCACACCCGCAAGGAAATCCAGGAAGCTGTTTCCAAACAATTGGGCACCCTCGATTATTCGCCAGGCTTCCAGTACGGCCACCCGCTGTCGTTCCAGTTGGCGGAAAAGATCACCGATCTGACCCCGGGCAATCTGAACCACGTGTTCTTCACTGACTCCGGCTCCGAGTGCGCCGACACTGCAGTGAAAATGGTCCGTGCCTACTGGCGCCTGAAAGGCCAGTCGACCAAAACCAAAATGATCGGCCGTGCCCGTGGTTATCACGGCGTGAACATCGCCGGCACCAGCCTCGGCGGCGTCAACGGCAACCGCAAGCTGTTCGGTCAGGCGATGATGGACGTCGATCATTTGCCGCACACGTTGCTGGCCAGCAACGCATTCTCCCGTGGCATGCCGGAGCAGGGCGGTATCGCCCTGGCCGATGAGCTGCTGAAGTTGATCGAACTGCACGACGCTTCGAACATTGCGGCGGTCTTTGTTGAACCGATGGCCGGTTCCGCTGGCGTGCTGGTTCCGCCACAGGGTTACCTGAAGCGTCTGCGCGAGATCTGCGATCAGCACAACATCCTGCTGGTGTTCGACGAAGTGATCACCGGCTTCGGTCGCACCGGTTCGATGTTCGGCGCCGAGAGCTTTGGCGTGACCCCGGACCTGATGTGCATCGCCAAGCAAGTCACCAACGGTGCGATCCCGATGGGCGCGGTGATTGCCAGCTCCGAGATCTACCAGACTTTCATGAATCAGCCGACGCCTGAGTACGCAGTTGAATTCCCGCACGGCTACACCTACTCGGCGCACCCGGTGGCATGCGCCGCAGGTCTGGCAGCACTCGATCTGCTGCAAAAGGAAAACCTGGTGCAGAGCGTGGCCGAGGTTGCCCCGCATTTCGAAAATGCCCTGCACGGTCTGAAGGGTTCGAAGAACGTCATCGACATCCGTAACTACGGCCTGGCCGGCGCGATCCAGATCGCGGCCCGTGACGGCGACGCCATCGTGCGTCCATTCGAGGCCGGCATGGCCCTGTGGAAAGCCGGGTTCTACGTGCGCTTCGGCGGCGACACCCTGCAGTTCGGCCCAACCTTCAACAGCAAGCCGCAAGACCTCGATCGTCTGTTCGACGCGGTTGGCGAAGTGCTGAACAAGCTCGACTGATTTTTCCCTCTATATATACCTGCGAATAACAGGCGCCCCATGCGGGCGTCTGTACACAAGAATTCAGGAGTTTTCGATGAGCGTTATCCCGCATTTGATCAATGGCGAACTGGTGACCGAGAACGGTCGCGCGGTTGATGTGTTCAACCCGTCCACCGGTCAGGCGATCCACAAGCTGCCGCTGGCCACCCGCGAAACCATCCAACACGCGATCGACGCCGCCAAGGCTGCGTTCCCGGCATGGCGCAACACCCCACCGGCCAAACGTGCCCAGGTGATGTTCCGCTTCAAGCAATTGCTGGAGCAGAACGAAGCGCGTATCTCGCAATTGATCAGCGAAGAGCACGGCAAAACTCTCGAAGACGCCGCCGGTGAACTGAAGCGCGGTATCGAGAACGTCGAGTTCGCCTGCGCCGCCCCGGAAATCCTCAAGGGCGAGTACAGCCGCAACGTCGGCCCGAACATCGACGCCTGGTCGGACTTCCAGCCGTTGGGCGTGGTGGCCGGTATCACGCCGTTCAACTTCCCGGCGATGGTGCCGCTGTGGATGTATCCGCTGGCGATTGTCTGCGGCAACTGCTTCATTCTCAAACCGTCCGAGCGTGATCCAAGCTCGACGCTGCTTATTGCTCAATTGCTGATCGAAGCCGGTTTGCCGAAAGGCGTGCTGAGCGTGGTGCATGGCGACAAGACTGCGGTTGATGCGCTGATCGAAGCACCAGAAGTCAAAGCGCTGAGCTTTGTCGGCTCGACGCCAATTGCCGAGTACATCTACGCCGAAGGCACCAAGCGCGGCAAACGCGTTCAGGCACTGGGCGGGGCAAAGAACCACGCGGTGCTGATGCCGGATGCGGATCTGGACAACGCCGTCAGCGCACTGATGGGCGCGGCATACGGTTCTTGCGGTGAGCGCTGCATGGCGATTTCGGTCGCAGTGTGCGTCGGCGATCAGGTGGCGGATGCGCTGGTGGCGAAACTGGTACCGCAGATCAAGGCGCTGAAAATCGGTGCCGGCACTTCGTGCGGTCTCGACATGGGGCCACTGGTGACTGGTCAGGCGCGGGACAAGGTCAGCGGTTACGTCGATGACGGCGTGGCAGCGGGCGCGACCCTGGTGGTTGATGGCCGTGGCCTGAGCATTCCAGGTAACGAAGAGGGCTTCTTCCTCGGTGGCTGCCTGTTCGACAACGTCACCCCTGAGATGCGCATCTATAAGGAAGAGATCTTCGGGCCGGTGTTGTGCGTGGTTCGGGTCAACAGCCTGGAAGAGGCGATGAAGCTGATCAACGATCACGAATACGGCAACGGCACCTGCATCTTCACCCGTGACGGTGAAGCGGCGCGGCTGTTCTGCGACGAGATCGAAGTCGGCATGGTCGGCGTCAACGTACCGCTGCCGGTGCCGGTGGCTTACCACAGCTTCGGCGGCTGGAAGCGCTCGCTGTTCGGCGACCTGCATGCCTATGGCCCGGATGGTGTGCGCTTCTATACCCGTCGCAAGGCCATCACTCAGCGCTGGCCGCAACGTGCGAGCCATGAAGCTTCGCAGTTCGCTTTCCCTAGCTTGTAAGTAGAAGGGCAGTGCACAGAAGGCCGACCTTATAAGGTCGGCCTTCGCGTTTCGGGCTTTTTTGACCGATATGACAGATTTATGAAAATAAGGGTTGACGGCAGATTCTGAGTCTCTATAATTCGCCCCACTTCCGGCGCAGTCGAAACGGAAAACTCCTTGAGATTCAATGAGTTATACGATTATCGGCAGCGACTTGCTTCAGTTCATCGAGGCTTGGAAGGAGTTGAAAGGGCGGTGATGTTTGGCTCTTTTGACGGTTCGATCTTCTCGGTCGAAGCGGTGAAAAAGAGGTGTTGACAGCAGCGTGTAACGCTGTAGAATTCGCCTCCCGCTAACGAGAGATCGGAAGCGCAAGTGGTTGAAGTTGTTGAAGAAATCTTCGAAAACTTCTGAAAATAATCACTTGACAGCAAATGAGGCTGCTGTAGAATGCGCGCCTCGGTTGAGACGAAAGATCTTAACCAACCGCTCTTTAACAATTGAATCAAGCAATTCGTGTGGGTGCTTGTGGAGTCAGGCTGATAGTCAACAAGATTATCAGCATCACAAGTTACTCCGCGAGAAATCAAAGATGTAAC
>NZ_QAIK01000123.1 GCF_003061005.1 Pseudomonas sp. HMWF021
GTACAGCGTGCCGGGTTTGGTGGCGTCGGGGGGCGTGTTGGGGTTGAGGTAATGGTCGAGGGCGCGTTCGGCGGCTTCGTGGAGTTTGCGTGAGTCGAGGGAAGCGTAGGGGGAGGTGGATTCGGTTTCGGGCGGGTTGGGTGTGGGTTTGATCATGGTGAAGCTCCTTGATGGATGGAGCCGCCACCGTTCGCGGTCAAACAAACAGGGTGGCAGCTGTACGCGGGTTGACCGACCGGACATCAAGGAATCCGGCACACCCGAAGGTGTCCCACGCACAGCCACCGCGACATGATTTCAGACAATGTCTGAACATGTGCAGGACGCTGGCGCGCCTTGATATTGGGCGGACGGTCAAATCCGATCGCTGATTCGTCAGCGACCGACCCACAATAGAACCCGCCCCCAAGGCGCACAAGCCGGCGGATTCTGGCGCAGGTGTAGGCAATGGCGCAAGGTGTTGTGGGTTGTTGGAATGAGAGATAAACACATTTAAACAATGAATCCCAAAGCAAAAGATCGCAGCCTTCGGCAGCTCCTACAGAGGTATCTGTATCCCCCTGTAGGAGCTGCCGAAGGCTGCGATCTTTTAGCGTCCGAACCAATCACCGCAATTAATAAATCCGTCCCCTTCGCCCATAGATATTTACTCTAAAGCGGCCTCAAACACCATGCGAGCTTGGATTCATAGCGGTTCGGATGGCACTGTAACCCGCCACGTGCAAATACAAACCACAGTATCGAGTTTCCAGAACAACCTGAAGCATCACACATCCAGTAAATACAGTCGGAGGGATAGCCCGGCCAGTAGAGAAACGATCCATACACTTCATACATCGCAGGCAGTGCACTAGTGAGAGGTATTGAACCTGCAACAGCATTTAACCAGTTGAATGCTTGATCGGCGTTCATACCGGGTTGCCCAATTGCTGCGCTATGTTCTAAACGAAATATATTACTGACCCGCACATTATAAGATACAGCGGATTGGCTCGCGTCCCTCACGGTAATCGTGGCCGTTCCATTACGCTGGCCTGTCACCTTACCGTTGCTTGCTACAGATGCCACGCTGGTATTACTTGAGGTGTAGCTCAATGTGCCAACTCCTCCGGTCGGGGTCCGGATCTCAGTATTACCAATAAAATCCCGCCCGGTTGTTGGCCAATTGATTTTTACGGCCAGGCCGTTCAACTCCATTTGTCTCGTATCAATACTAAAACTAGGAGTTAATTTAATCGTCCATGCATTTGAGGTTGTGCCCGAACCATATAACGCCTTGGCCGTAAATGCGTGCGTGGCAATTCCCAGTCCCGTCAATACAAGCTCCCAGACACCTTGGGCATTCGCCGCAACCGTTTTGCCGGTAGATACACCGTTGTCGAAGATTTCTACCCGTAGTAACGCATTAGCTGTCCCCGTCAGAGTTATGGTGCTATCGGACGTACTCCCACCGTTGGCAATCGCCGTGCCTTTTGAGTCGTTTACACGGGTGATCGCCGGCACTTGGCCCTGCACCGACGTAAACCGCCACACATTCGACCTTGGATTGCTCCCGTACTGCCCGACCGCTGTAATGCTGTGCAGCACGTTCAACGCCAGGCCATTCAGGGTGATCGACCATGTTCCGCCAGTGGCGGTCACCTTGCCCTTTGAAACGTTGCCATCAAAAATTTCCACCTGCTGCCCGGCGGGCGCGGTGCCGCTGATGGTGACGCTGTCGCGCACGCTGTAGCCATTGTCAGGAATGTCCCAACCGCTGGCGTCTTTCACGCCGCTGATCACGGGTGCCACCAGCGCAACGGTTCTGACGGTGTAGGTGCGCAGCGGGAAGGTCACGGCTTCGGCTTCATTCTGGCTTTTGCCCAATGCGGCCTTGAACTCCATGGTCAGTGGGCTGCCGTCTCTAAGCCCCATAAGGCTGCTTGCTGCAATAGGACCCTCATAGAAGCCGTTGTTGATCAAGGACTGGGTGACCACGGCAGTTGGGGCCTTCCAGTACACCGTGTCGAAAACACTTCCGTTGGCGTTGGTACCTCTCATACGCAACCACCAAAACTGGCCGACGGCCATAAACGGATAGCTGTCCATGCGCAAGGCGATGCTGGTGAAATTGCCCAGGTTCAGCTCCGGGCCTTCGCCGTTGTTGGCAGCCTGAGGGATCCGCGGTTTGGGCAACGCGCTAACCGGCAATGCCAGCACACTCAAGGTCAACGCTGGTGACGGCGGCAGCGCGACCCCGCCGCGAGTGACGGTGTAAGTGACGGTCACCGTTTTATTCAGGTTGAACGCCACCACCGAGTTGAGCAGCGGGATTGGCTGCGGTTGCGTACCGGCATTGATCAGGGTTGTGGTGTGCGAACCTTCGGCCGGTGTGCCGGGTGCGCCAGTCCAGGTAACGGTCAGCTTGTCGCCGGCCTGCATCGGGTAATTGATGATGGCGGTCAGGCTGTCCTTGGCGGCGAGGGGGTCGAGGCTGATGCCATTTGGCGCTTCCTTGATATCGGGCGCCGGGAGTTCCAGCGCCGCCCCGACTCTGAACTCCAGCGGATTCGAATAACTGATCTTGCCCGTATCAAACCGCTCGATGTGGTAACGGACGCTCAACCGTTCACCGCGATGGGCTTCAAAGTACTGCTGCACAAACGCAGCGTTGAGCGGAAATTTAACGTCTTTACCGGCGCTCAGTGTGTTGAGTGTCTTGTTGTCCTCGAACAGCACCTTGCCCGACGCATCATGCAGTTGCCAGTGCACGACGTCTTTGGCTTTGGTCGGATTGTTCACCGGGTTGGGGCAATTGACCTCGCTGATGCCGTTGGGCAGGTCTTTGGGTTCCAGCGCACCGTCCTTTTCACCGAGCAGGATGGGCGGAACCAGTTCGAACCTTGGCTCGCCGATGTTCAATTGTGCGGCAGGCGTTGACGGCCTGCGAACGATCTCGCCGTTCTGGTCTTCGCTGAGCACGTTGTACGACACCACCAGCGTGCCGCCTTCCCCGGGCTTCAGGTACTTGGGGCCTGAAATGATGGTGATGAAGCCATTGGGGTCATCGGCCTCATCCTCGGTCGGAAAGATCCAGTCCAGCTCGGGTTCGAAAACGGTGCCGTCCGCCAGGGTGATGCTCCAGATCAGTTCGATGGCGTTGTCCGGGGTAATCAGCGGATCGTAGGGGATGCGTACGATCACGTTCGCCAGATCTGGATCCAGTGCACCGCCCACGGCGCTTTCGATGATCGGGGCTGCCAGACGTTTGGGTTCGCCCTTCATGTTGATGAAGCGGCCTCTGGAGCGTTGAATGATGCTGCCGCCACGTTCGAGATCGAAGAAGAACACTCCCTGGGTTTTTGCCAGTGCCCGGGCACCGTCGTTGTCCATCAGTACGTCGACGACAAGCGGTGGATTTTTGTCGATGCGCTGGCGAACTTCGACCTCCACGGGTTCGCCGTCGAGGGTGGTGCCCTGCAAGTGCATGATGATGATATCGCCGAGGTTGAAGTCGACGGATGATGCAGCAAAGACCTGGAGCACCAATTGCTCATTGCCCAACTGGTCAAGGTCGAGTTCATTGCCGTCAGCCTGTTTGAGAATCGGCGCATCCAGACGCGAGTTGCCGGTGTCGACGCGGATGCGCGCTTCCTTGCACCAGTCCTCGGAGTCGTTGTCGGCAAAGTCTCTGACCAGGAATGACACCGCCAGCTTATCGCTCCCGGAGTCACCCGCCGCCAGGATGACGGCTTTGCTGATATGGACAATGATCGGATTATTCAGCGGGTCGTCGATCTGCGCCTGGGTGACCGGGTTCGACTCCACCAGCTTGCCGCCCCAGCTCGCGATGATCACATCGCCCACGGCGATGTCGGGGTAAGGCAGGTCGGAGCCACTGCCGGGTTTGGCAATCACCAGA
>NZ_QAIK01000124.1:0-13773 GCF_003061005.1 Pseudomonas sp. HMWF021
AAGAAAACCCCCGGCAAAAAACAGAATAAAAAGTCTATTTAAATTTTAAATAAATAATTTTTTGCATTACAAAACACCCTGAACTAGGTTCTTCACGTCTTGCCGGCCAACTCGACCGGCCAGTCATAACCGTGAAAAGTCATCTAGGAGATCGACCATGCAAGCACTGGAAAAAGACCTGGACACCGAGCTGCAACTGGACGAATGGTTCGAAGCACCGACCCATGAGGCGGCTGTAGAAATGATGCAAGCCGACGCGGTGGTTCCGTTCGGCACGGCGATGTGGCCTCTGTAAGACATCCCCGGGCAGGCGCGATCCGGCCGGGCGTGCCTGCCGCTTTTCTTCACGGTCAGTCAGGGAGGACTCATGGATAAGCCCCGCGCGATCTCGCATTTCCTTTACTACCTCGAACATCACCCTGCCCTTGCCGGCCTCGACTCGGCGAAGGTACTGCTCGGTCACACCGCCGATTACGAAGCCCTGACCGGCGCCATCGCCGAACAGGCCGGCGATCATCCTCGCTTCACCTTCAGCGCCCGTCGGCTGGATCTGGAAAGCACCGCAGCGCTGGCGACGGCGATTGCCGACAGCGATCTGTACATTTTCTTCTATGACTCTTCCACCCTGCCTAACCCGCGCCCCGACGGCCCGGAGTTCGTTCGCGCACTGCAAGGCGTGATGGCGGAAAACTGGAGGAAGTCGCTGCTGTTCAAGGATTACGGCGACTATTTCTACGACACCTTCAGCGTCACCCCGCAACGTATCGCCGGGCTCAACAGTCACCTGATCCAGCGCATGTCCCAGGCCACCACGCTGAGTTTTACCGACGAACACGGTTCGCGGTTCGAAACACCGCTGAGCAGCATCAAGAAGTGGACCGACATCAACGGCGTGGGTAACTTCGACCTGGCCCCCGGCGAGATCGCCACCCACAGCGAAGCCATCAACGGTCATGTGAAATTCAAGGGCACGTTCCTCAGTACCATCCCGTTTGCGCGCAAGTACGGCGTGCTCGAATCGCCACTGGAACTGTGGATCGAGAACTCGACCATCAGCCGCATCGCCACCGATGTGCCGGGGCTGGAGCATGATTTCAACAAGTACCTGGACGCCAATCCGTCGAATCGGCGCATTGAGGAATTGGGGATCGGCACCAATGAAGGGGTGAAAGATCTGTATGCGCGCAATGCCGGCTTCGAGGAGCGGCATTGCGGGCTGCACCTGGGCCTCGGCGGTGGGGCCAAGGGCAGTCATCACCTGGACCTGATCTTCTCCGGCGGGGTGTTGGCGCTGGATGACAAGCCAGTGTTTGATGGGCGTTTTGTCTTCTAAACAAAAATTTCCGATCTGAAGCCACTGCCCCCTGTAGGAGCTGTCGAGTGAAACGAGGCTGCGATCTTTTGATCTTGTTTTTGCGGATCAAGATCAAAAGATCGCAGCGTGCCGCAGCTCCTACAGATATAGCGTGTACCCCAAGCAATAATCCAGACGGGCGCTTTGTGTTTCAGGCGACTGACGCCTTCGCGAGCAAGCCCGCTCCCACAATGGGATTTGTGTTCGACGCCGATCCAATGTGGGAGCGGGCTTGCTCGCGAAGAGGCCGGCTCAGGCAACACAATACTTTCGCCAGACGAAAAAAAACGCCAACCCTGCGGTTGGCGTTTTTTTGCTTTAGCTCGAAGCTTGCCGCTCAAAGCTCACAACTGCCTTACTCAGGCTTCTTGCGACCAAAACCCGGACGCTGACCGGAGCCGGCCGGTGCGCCACGGCGCTTGCCCGACGGCTTGTCACCGTCGACCAGTTTGATCCCCGGGCGCTTGGCTGCAGGCTTGGCCGGACGCTTGTTGCTGGTGTCGGCAGGACGATCCGCCACTGGCGTACCACGACCGGCCGGCGCACGGCCTTCGCCACGCTCGGTGCGACCGTTGGCCGGACGCGGTGCGCGTTCGCCATCACGGGCAACCGGCTTGCGGCCAGGGCGCTCGCCTTCGATCTGCGGCTCGCGACTCGGACGCGGGCCGGTCGGCGCGCCAGCAGCTGGACGCAGGGTACGCACGCGCTCGGTCTTGGCCATCGGCCGCGACGATTTGCGCTGCATACGCTCCAGCTTGTCCTTGCTCTTGGCGTTGAGTTGCGGCATCGCCACCGGGGTCAGGCCGACTTCGGCGCTGAGCACGTCGACTTCGTACTGGCTCATTTCGCGCCAGCGCCCCATCGGCAGGTCGGAGTTGAGGAACACCGGGCCGAAACGCACGCGCTTCAGACGGCTGACCACCAGCCCCTGGGACTCCCAAAGACGACGAACCTCACGGTTACGGCCTTCCATCACCACGCAGTGATACCAGTGGTTGAAGCCTTCGCCGCCCGGCGCCTGCTGAATGTCGGTGAAACGCGCAGGGCCGTCTTCCAGCACCACGCCCGCCTTCAGGCGCTCGATCATCTCGTCGTCGACTTCACCGCGTACACGCACGGCGTACTCACGGTCCATCTCGTAGGACGGGTGCATCAGACGGTTGGCCAGTTCACCGTCGGTGGTGAACATCAGCAGACCGGTGGTGTTGATGTCGAGACGACCGATGTTGATCCAGCGGCCTTCTTTCGGACGCGGCAGCTTGTCGAACACGGTCGGACGGCCTTCCGGGTCGTCACGGGTGCAGATCTCGCCATCGGGCTTGTTGTACATGATCACGCGGCGCACCGATTCGGCAGCCTCTTCGCGCTTGATCACCTTGCCATCGATGGTGATGGCGTCGTGCATGTCGACGCGCAGGCCGAGGGTGGCGTCTTTGCCATTGACCTTGATCCGGCCCTGGCTGATCCAGGCTTCGACGTCACGGCGCGAGCCGACGCCGATACGGGCGAGGACTTTCTGCAGTTTTTCGCCTGCGGGGCCGATTTCCTGGTCGTCTTTCTGATTGATGTCACTCATCTGGGCACCTCCCGGTGTGGTCTGTTCAGGCGGCGCCTGAAGCATTGAAATCTGGTTTTCGGGCGAAGGGATCGCCGAAGGGTCGCGAATCATACGCGGATGTGCGCCATCGCGCATCAGAGACTAGCTGATGGTGGGCGACTTATTTCTTTTTCCGCCGACCGGCGCCACCGAGTTTGATCAAGCGCAGCGCGGCTTCGGCCAGTACCGTGCGCCTGTCGTCCTTGTCGAGTTTCTTCCAGGCGCGGATCTCGCGTTTGCTGCGGCCACAGCCCAGGCAGATGTCGTCGGTGAATTTGCAGAGGCTGATGCACGGGTCTTTTGTCGAGCTCATACCTTTCTCCAGAACACATTGATCCCTGTGGGAGCGGGCTTGCCCGCGATGACGGAGTGTCAGCCAGCATATTTTTGTCTGATGCACCGTAATCGCGGGCAAGCCCGCTCCCACAGGGTTCGTCAGTGTTCAGAAAATTTGATTGTCAGTCCTCGAACTCGCGGCGTTCGGCCTCGATCGCTTCGGCCAGGGCGCGGGCTTCAGCTTCTTCTTCGCTCAGCTCGGGTTCAGGCTCCGGCGCCGGTTGTTCGAGGGCGGCGACAGCGGCCAGGAGTTTTGCCCGGGCTTCGGCGACGCCAAGAAGGTCTTCTTCCGGTTCGGCTTCAGGTTCGATTTCAAGTTCAACTTCAATTGTCGGCTCGAGGGTCTGGGTTTCAGGCTCTGGCGGCTGCGCTTCGCCATCAGCCGCATCGCGCAACAGATCATCGAAGTCGGTCTTGATCCCCTCCTCCATGCTGTCCAGTTCCAGCAACAGCGTATGGAAACTGGTCTCTTCCTTCGGCTCTTCCGGTTCGGCGCTGGCGTCGGCCAGCTCTTGCAGGCCTTGCGGCACCGGTGCGTCGTCGAAATCGAGGACCGGCTCGGTTTCCATCTCGCGCAGTTCGGCCAGCGGCGGCAGGTCTTCGAGGTTCTTCAGGTTGAAGTGATCGAGAAACGCCTTGGTGGTGGCGAACATCGCCGGTTTGCCCGGTACGTCGCGATAGCCGACGATGCGGATCCACTCACGCTCGATCAGGGTCTTGACGATATTGGTGTTGACCGCCACACCCCGCACGTCTTCGATCTCGCCGCGAGTGATCGGCTGGCGATAGGCGATCAGCGCCATGGTTTCCAGCAGCGCACGGGAATAGCGCTGCGGGCGCTCCTCCCACAGACGACCGACCCACGGCGAAAACTTCTCGCGGATCTGCAAGCGGTAGCCGGAGGCGACTTCCTTGAGCTCGAACGCCCGCCCTTCGCAGGACTTGGCCAGCAGGCTCAGGGCTTTCTTGAAGACCGCAGGTTCCGGCCGTTCGCCCTCTTCGAACAGTTCGAAAAGGCGTTCAAGCGATTGCGGCTTTCCCGAGGCCAACAGAAAGGCTTCAAGCAGGGGCGCCAGCTCGCGGGGTTCAGTCAGGTTCATGTTTCGACTCGTTATTCGGCTCGGGCTCGCACGTGGATCGCGGCGAACGGCTCATTCTGCACCAGCTCGACCAAGGATTCCTTGACCAGTTCAAGGATCGCCATAAAGGTCACCACCACACCGAGGCGGCCTTCCTCGGCGGTAAACAGCTCGACGAACGGCACAAAACCGCCGCCCTTGAGCCGTTCCAGCACATCGCTCATGCGCTCGCGGGTCGACAGCGCCTCGCGGCTGACCTGATGGCTCTCGAACATGTCGCCCCGGCGCAGTACCTCGGCCATGGACATCAGAATTTCTTCCAGCGCGACATCCGGCAACAGCTTGCGCGCCCGGGCTTCGGGGGCGTCGAGCTTGGGCACCACCA
The DNA here is from genome assembly GCF_003061005.1 of Pseudomonas sp. HMWF021. Classification (GTDB taxonomy): domain Bacteria; phylum Pseudomonadota; class Gammaproteobacteria; order Pseudomonadales; family Pseudomonadaceae; genus Aquipseudomonas. Next base: position 4,752 of record NZ_QAIK01000124.1, read on the forward strand.
CGTCGCGACCGACCCGGCTCAAGCCGTCGATGCCTTCGGCGGCAGCCTTGAAGCGCTCGTATTCCTGCAGGCGGCGGATCAGTTCGGCGCGCGGGTCGTCCTCTTCGTCTTCGACGGTTTCGGCGCGCGGCAGGAGCATGCGCGACTTGATCTCGGCCAGCATCGCGGCCATCACCAGATACTCGGCGGCCAGTTCCAGGCGCACCGACTGCATCAACTCGACATAGCCCATGTACTGGCGAGTGATTTCCGCCACCGGAATGTCGAGAATGTTGATGTTCTGTTTGCGGATCAGGTACAGCAGCAGGTCGAGCGGGCCTTCGAAGGCTTCGAGAAAGACTTCCAGCGCATCCGGCGGGATGTACAGGTCCAGCGGCATTTCCGTGACCGCCTGGCCATAGACCATGGCAAACGGCAGTTCCTGCTGGGCGCCGGCCTGGGGATCGACAACGGTTTCCACTGCGGACATTCAGGCCTCGACCATGAACGGCGCGGGGTCGCCGCAACCGACGCGGATCACTTCCGGGTCGTCGCCGGTCAGGTCAATCACGGTGGACGCCTTGATGCCGCCGAAACCGCCGTCGATGATCAGATCGACCTGATGCTCGAGCAATTGGCGCATTTCGTACGGATCGCTCAGCGGGTCTTCGTCGCCGGGCATGATCAGGGTCACGCTCATCAGCGGCTCGCCGAGTTCGGCCAGCAAGGCCAGGGCAATCGGATGGCTCGGCACCCGCAGGCCGATGGTGCGTTTTTTCGGGTGCAGCAACAGCCGTGGCACTTCGCGGGTGGCATTGAGGATAAAGGTGTAAGGCCCCGGCAGATGGGCCTTGAGAATGCGGAAGGTGCCGGTGTCGATCTTGGCGTAGTTGCCCAGTTGCGACAGGTCGCTGCAGATCAGCGCGAAGTTGTGCTTCTCGTCGAGCTGACGCAGGCGTCGCACGCGCTCGATCGCCGTCTTGTCGCCGATCTGGCAACCGATGGCGTAGGAAGAGTCCGTGGGATAAATCACCACCCCGCCCTTGCGGATGATCTCGACCGCCTGTTTGATCAGGCGCGCTTGCGGGTTTTCCGGATGGATCTGGAAAAATTGACTCACATTCTCTACCTGTTCAGACGGCGGCAATATCTGTGTCATGTTTGAACCGACCCCACAGGGGTGGAAGGTCCTCGGGAACCGGACGGTACTGGCCAATCTCGGACCAGCCACCAGGGCCATGGAAATCACTGCCGGCGCTGACCAGCAGACCGAACTCACGGGCAAGGATTGCCAGGCTGCCGACCTGTTCCGCAGGTTGATGGCCATTGACCACTTCAATGGCGTGCCCGCCTGCTTGAATATAGTCGGCAATCAGCTTTCGGCGCTTGCTGCGGGTGAAATCGTAGTGCCAGGGATGCGCCAGACTGACCCACGCCCCAGCGGCGCGCAGGGTGCCGACGGTGTCTTCCAGCGTCGGCCAGTGCTGTTTGACGTCACCGAGCTTGCCGGCGCCGAGCCATTTGCGGAACGCCTCGGCGCGATCCTTTACAAAACCTTCACGCACCATCCAGTCGGCAAAATGCGGACGGGCCGGCGCGTTGCCGCTGTCGCCCAGTTCCTGCTGGATCTGCCGGGCGCCGTCGAGGGCACCGGGCATGCCTTTGAGAGCGAGCTTGCGGCTTATCTCTTCCGACCGCAGCCAGCGGCCATCGTGCAATTTGGCGATGGCCTCGACCAATGGCGCAGCATTGACGTCAAAGCCGTAACCCAGCACGTGGATGGTCGCACCGCCCCAGGTGCAGGACAGCTCGACGCCATTGACCAGTTGCATGCCCAGCTCTTCGGCGGCGCTGCGCGCTTCGGCGAGGCCTTCGAGGGTGTCGTGGTCGGTCAACGCCAGGACTCGCACGCCGTTTTCGAACGCACGCGCGACCAATACCGCTGGCGCCAGGGCGCCGTCGGAGGCCGTGCTGTGGCAGTGCAAATCAACATTCACGGGGAGTTGTAACCTCAAATCAGCTGGCGCTATCGCGCGCCCATATGTTTGTTATTATGCCGCCACATCCAGCTTCTGGCTCTCACTGTGAAACAATTCATCGATTTCATCCCGCTTCTGCTGTTTTTCATCGTTTACAAACTGGATCCACGGGTCGTCGACATCGCTGGCCATCAAGTGACTGTAGGCGGTATCTACAGCGCCACCGCCATGCTGATCATCAGCTCCCTGGTGGTCTACGGCGCGTTGTTCATCAAGCAGCGCAAGCTGGAAAAGAGCCAATGGCTGACCCTGATCGCCTGTCTTGTGTTCGGCAGCCTGACCCTCGCGTTCCACAGCGAGACCTTCCTGAAATGGAAAGCCCCGGTGGTCAACTGGCTGTTCGCCCTGGCCTTCATCGGCAGCCACTTCATCGGTGACCGCCTGCTGATCAAACGCATCATGGGCCACGCGCTGACCCTGCCCGATCCGGTCTGGACCCGCCTGAACATCGCCTGGATCGCCTTCTTCCTGTTCTGCGGGGCCGCCAACCTGTTCGTGGCGTTCACCTTCCAGAGCATCTGGGTCGACTTCAAGGTGTTCGGCAGCCTGGGCATGACCGTGCTGTTCCTGGTCGGTCAGGGCATCTACCTGTCCCGCCATCTGCACGACGCCGATACCACAACTCCAAAAACCGAGGACTGACATGCTCTACGCAATCATTGCCACCGACGTCGCCAACTCGCTCGATGCCCGCCTCGCCGCGCGTCCGGCCCATCTGGAACGCCTGCAAGTGCTCAAGGGCGAAGGCCGTATCGTGTTGGCCGGCCCGCACCCGGCGGTCGACAGCAATGACCCGGGCGCTGCAGGTTTCACCGGCAGCCTGATCGTCGCCGAATTCGACTCCCTGAGCGCGGCGCAAGCCTGGGCCGACGCCGATCCGTACATTGCCGCCGGCGTGTACGCCAACGTGATCGTCAAGCCGTTCAAGCAAGTCCTCCCGTAACCAAGGAATATCGAGGGACTCTGTGGCGAGGGGATTCAGCGAAACGTCGCACCGCCCCGATGGGTTGCGCAGCAACCCCTAAGCCATTCAATGCGGTGTACCTGACACACCGCATGCTCCCATTTCAGGTCTGCTTCGCAGCCCATCGGGGATAAATCCCCTCACCACAAAAATCATCAACCGCAATATCCCCTCCACCCGCACTGAACCTTCCCGCCTCTCCCCACTCTCAATCGCTCATTATTCTCGTTTGCCTGCCGACAACCTGCCCAATATCCATTTGCTAGCAGGAATCGCAATGCGCAAAGGTCCGTTGTGTCTGATGTGGGTCACGTTGACGATCATGGCGCCCGCCCATGGTGAAGAAACCACCGAAAGCGGCAGCTCCACGCCATTGTCATTGAGTGCCGGCAGCCAGATTACCGAGTTGCAGCAGCGCCTCAAGGCCAGTGAGCAGCAGCGGGAAGAACTGAACAAACAACTGCAAAATGCCGACAATACCCGCGAAAGCGCCCTGCTTGCCCGGTTGCGCCAAGAGAACCAGCGCCTGAAGCTGCAACTCAAGGAAGCCCAGGCAAGTCCCTTGCCGCGTCTGTTGACCGAACAGCAGCAATGGTTCGTCACCGGCGCCGGGGTAGCGCTATTGGCGCTGCTCTGCGGTATCTTTGCCAGTGGAGCAAGCCGAAAACGTCGGCAATGGCTAAATTGAGTGAGTCATGAGCGAGCTGTTACTGATTGATGATGACCAGGAGTTGTGCGAACTCCTGAGTAGCTGGCTGAGCCAGGAAGGCTTCCAGGTACGCGCCTGCCACGATGGCCAGAGCGCGCGCAAGGCCTTGGCCGAGTCGGCCCCCGCCGCTGTGGTGCTGGACGTGATGCTGCCGGACGGCAGCGGTCTGGAACTGCTCAAGCAATTGCGCAGCGATCACGCCGACCTGCCGGTGCTGATGCTCTCGGCCCGGGGCGAACCGCTGGACCGCATCCTCGGTCTGGAGCTGGGCGCCGACGATTACCTGGCCAAGCCCTGCGATCCGCGTGAACTCACCGCGCGCCTGCGCGCCGTATTGCGCCGCAGTCACCCGGCCGCCGTGTCGACCCAGCTCGAACTGGGTGACCTGAGCTTCAGCCCGGTGCGCGGCGTGGTCAGCATCGACGAAAAAGAACTGACACTTACCGTTTCCGAAAGCCGCCTGCTCGAAGCCCTGCTCAAGCAACCTGGCGAGCCGCTGGACAAACAGGAACTGGCGCAACTGGCCCTCGGCCGCAAGCTGACCCTGTACGACCGCAGCCTCGACATGCACGTCAGCAACCTGCGCAAGAAGATCGGCCCGCACCCCGATGGCCGCCCACGGATCGTCGCCCTGCGCAGCCGCGGCTACTACTACAGCCTCTGAAGACACCTCGCTCCCCTGTAGGAGCTGCCGAAGGCTGCGATCTTTGCTTTTAAAGATCAAAAGATCGCAGCGTGCCGCAGCTCCTACAGGGGGGATATGTGTAAGGCTGAAGACAAAGCGTCTTTACCCAAGCTTTACGCAGCGCTGACCGCCGCTGACCTTGATCTCCGTAATCTGAACTCATCCGGAACGTACCGGGAACGAGACAAGGAGATACACCATGCGCAAGACTCTTATCGCTCTGATGTTCGCTGCCGCTCTGCCAACCGTCGCCATGGCTGTGCCGCAGGATGGCGGCCCGATGGGTGGCCCGCTCGACGGCCCACGCCACGGCGGTCAGATGCACGGCATGCACGGCAAAGGCCCGTACAGCCAACTCGACCTGTCCCGCGAACAGCGCGATCAGATCCGCAAGATCATGGGCGAGCAGATGCACGAGCGTCGCCAGGTGGTTGAGAAGTACCTGGAAAAACTCTCGCCGGCTGACCAGAAAGCCATGAAGGACGAGATGGCGGCCAACCACAAGAAGGCCGAAGCCGATGTACGCAACCTGCTGAAACCGGATCAACAGAAGAAATTCGACGAAATCCAGAAGAAACAGGCCGAACGCCGCGCCGAATGGGCCGAGTTCAAAGCGTGGAAAGCGCAACAGCCGCAAAAGGCGCAATAATGTTCTAATCACAGGCCCGACGGCTAACCCCGTCGGGCCTGTTCACATCCGCCCTCTGTAGGAGCTGCGGCACGCTGCGATCTTTTGATTTTGCTTCTGAAAAACAAGATCAAAAGATCGCAGCGTGCCGCAGCTCCTACAGGGGTTACGCGTTTGATTGAGGGGTTTCTGTGCGTTCATTGTTCTGGCGTATTCTCGCGAGCTTCTGGCTGGCCATCGCTCTAGTGGCGGGGCTGTCGATTCTGCTCGGGCACATGCTCAATCAGGACGCGTGGATCCTCAGCCGTCATCCGGGCCTCAACACCCTGGCCGCCGAATGGACGCAGACCTACGAAGCCCAGGGCGAAGACGCCGCGCAGGACATCCTCGAACAACGCAAACGCCAATATCACATCGACGTCCAGGTGCTGAACGAAAGCGGCGACCCGGTGGTGCGCGGCACTTTCCCGCGCCGCGCCGCCGCCTTCGAAGCCCGGCAGAACAACGATGACCGTCGCCTGCCCTGGCGGCGTCTGACCGACGAGTTCACCAGCGAAAAAACCGGCGACACCTACCTGTTCATCTTCCGCATCCCGCACCCGGAACTCGACGCCTGGCACCGCGAAAGCCTGCTCTGGCCGCTGAGTGCGCTGGGCATCGCGCTGGTGGTGCTGACCCTGTTCAGCCTGTTGGTGACCTTCTCCATTACCCGCCCGCTCAGCCGCTTGCGCGGTGCCGTGCATGATCTGGGGCAGACCACCTATCAACAGAACAGCCTGGCGAAACTGGCGAACCGCCGCGACGAATTCGGCGTGCTCGCCACCGACTTCAACCGCATGGGCGCGCGCCTGCAAAGCCTGATCGGCAGTCAGCGCCAGTTGCTGCGCGATGTATCCCATGAACTGCGCTCACCCTTGGCGCGGCTGCGCATTGCCCTGGCACTGGCGGAACGGGCCAATCCGGAAGAACGGGAAAAACTCTGGCCGCGCCTGACCCGCGAATGTGATCGGCTGGAAGCGCTGATCAGCGAAATTCTGGTGCTGGCGCGGGTCGATGCCGACAACGCCAGTGCTGAAGAGGTGGATCTGAACGCTTTGCTCGGCACGCTACAGAAAGATGCGCAGCTCGGCTCGCCGGAGCAGACCGTGCAACTGAATGCCGAGCCGCACCTGAATCTGACCGGCTGGCCGACCATGATCGAGCGCGCCGTCGACAACCTGCTGCGCAACGCCCAACGCTTCAACCCGGTGGGGCAGGCAATCGAAATGCAGGCCACGCGTCAGGGCGAACGCATTGTGGTGAGTGTGCGCGACCACGGGCCGGGGGTGCAGGCCGAGCATCTGAACCAGTTGGGCGAACCGTTCTACCGGGCGCCGGGGCAGACGGCGCCGGGACATGGTCTGGGGTTGGCGATTGCCCGGCGGGCGGCGGAGCGGCATGGCGGCAGTCTGGTGCTGGCCAATCATCCGGACGGCGGGTTTATTGCCAGCCTGGAATTGCCGCTGGTGCCGGGCGCGGTTGTCCAGCTTTAAATTCGCGGTGACACAAAAAAGATCGCAGCCTGCGGCAGCTCCTACAGAGTCGAAACACCTGTAGGAGCTGCCGCAGGCTGCGATCTTTTGACTTTAAACCTTGCCGGGCCAGGCGCTGACGAACTCGGCCAGATCGACCTTCTCGGCCACACGCGGCTCCTTCTGCGGCGTGCCGAGATACAGGAACGCGATCACCTCTTCGCCTTCCACCAGCCCCAACCCTTGGGCCACATGTTTCGAATACGCCAGATCACCGGTGCGCCACACCGCACCAATCCCCTGCGCGTACGCCGCCAGCAAAATCCCGTGGGCTGCACACCCCGCCGCCAGCAACTGCTCGGCCTTCGGATACTTGACGTGGTCCTGCAGTTTCGCGATCACCACGACCACCAGCGGCGCCCGCAGCGGGCCGTTGCGCGCCTTGTCGATCATCGCTTCAGTGACTTCGCCTTCCTGCATCTGCGCCGCTTCGGCCAGCAACTCGCCCATTTGCTCGCGTGCTGCACCTTCGATGGTGAGGAAACGGTACGGCTGCAAGTGCCCGTGATCGGGGGCGCGCAGGGCTGCGCCAAACAGGGCTTCGCGCTGCTCGTCAGTGGGGGCCGGTTCGACCAGTCGTGGAACGGAAACACGGTTGAGCAAAGCGTCGAGAGCCTGCATCGGCCACCTCCTGAGAAAAATGTGCGGCCATTCTAGCTGCTTCTGCCATCAGGATGCCGGTTTACATGCCCTGCCCCACGGGTAGAATGGCGTCCTTCCCACTTCAGCCCGAGCGGACTTCATGGCGTTGCCGACCTTACGGATCATTGGTTTCATCATCGGCATCTTCCTGATCACCCTGGCCATCGCCATGGTCGTGCCCATGGCCACTCTGGTCATTTTCGAGCGCACCAGCGATCTGCCGTCATTCCTCTGGGCGAGCATGATCACCTTTGTCGCCGGCCTCGCACTGGTGATTCCCGGGCGTCCCGAGCACATACATCTGCGTCCGCGGGACATGTATCTGTTGACCGTCAGCAGCTGGCTGGTGGTGTGCATTTTTGCTGCGTTGCCGTTCCTGCTGACCCAGCACATCAGTTACACCGACTCGTTCTTCGAAAGCATGTCCGGCATCACCGCCACCGGTTCGACCGTGCTCAGCGGGCTCGACACCATGTCACCGGGCATCCTGATGTGGCGCTCGCTGCTGCACTGGCTCGGCGGCATCGGCTTCATCGGCATGGCGGTGGCGATTCTGCCGCTGCTGCGCATCGGTGGCATGCGCCTGTTTCAGACCGAGTCCTCCGACCGTTCGGAAAAAGTCATGCCGCGCTCACACATGGTGGCGCGCCTGATTGTGGCAGCGTATGTCGGCATCACCATCCTCGGCAGCCTGGCATTCTGGTGGGCCGGGATGAGCCCGTTCGATGCAATCAACCACGCGATGTCGGCGATTTCCACCGGCGGCTTCTCGACGTCTGACCAGTCGCTGGCCAAATGGACGCAACCGGCGGTGCACTGGGTCGCGGTGGTGATCATGATCCTTGGCAGCCTGCCATTCACCCTGTACGTGGCGACCATGCGCGGTAACCGCCGGGCGCTGATCAAGGATCAGCAGGTGCAGGGCCTGATCGGCATGTTGCTGGTGACCTGGCTGGTGCTCGGCACCTGGTACTGGTGGACCACCAACCTGCACTGGCTGGATGCGCTGCGGCATGTGGCGCTGAACGTGACCTCGGTGGTCACCACCACCGGTTTCGCCCTTGGCGACTACAGCCTGTGGGGCAACTTCTCGCTGATGCTGTTTTTCTATCTGGGCTTTGTCGGCGGCTGCTCCGGCTCGACGGCGGGCGGGATCAAGATCTTCCGCTTTCAGGTCGCCTACATCCTGCTCAAGGCCAACCTTAACCAGTTGATTCACCCGCGTGCGGTCATCAAGCAGAAGTACAACGGTCACCGACTCGACGAAGAGATCGTGCGTTCGATCCTGACCTTTTCGTTCTTCTTCGCCATCACGATTTGCGTGATCGCCCTGCTGCTGTCGCTGCTCGGCGTGGACTGGATGACTGCACTGACCGGCGCTGCCAGCACCGTGTCCGGCGTCGGCCCGGGCCTGGGCGAAACCATCGGCCCGGCGGGCAACTTCGCCACCCTGCCGGACGCCGCGAAGTGGATCCTGTCATTCGGCATGCTGCTCGGCCGACTGGAGATCATTACGGTGTTTGTGTTGTGTATTCCGGCCTTTTGGCGTCACTGACCGGCGCCTGCAACAGCCGCGCCCGGTAATCGCCGGGCGTGGTGTCGAACCAGCGGCGGAACGCGCGGAAGAAGTTGCTCGGATCGGCGAACCCCAACAGATAGGCAATCTCCAGCAGGGTCATGCTCGGCTGCGCCAGATACTGCTCGGCCAATTCGCGGCGGGTGTCGTCGAGCAATTGCTGAAAACTGGTGCCCTCCTCCTGTAACCGGCGCTGCAAGGTGCGCTGTGACAGGTGAAGGGTCTGCGC
>NZ_QAIK01000124.1:13783-31479 GCF_003061005.1 Pseudomonas sp. HMWF021
AAAGCACTTGCCGCGCCTTGTGGGTCACGCGGCTTTCGGAAAACCTCGCCAGATATTCCCCGGCAAACCGGTCGTGCAGCAGCGCCATCGCTTCGTTGGCGGTGGGCAGCGGTGCTTCCATGTCGGCGCGTTCGAAGATCAACGCATCATAGGGCGCATTGAACATCAGCGGCGCGTGGAAGGCTTGGCGGTAGGGTTGCAAGTTTGCGGGCTCGTCGCCTTGAAAAAGCACTTTGACCGGATGCAGGGTGCGCCCGGTCAACCAGCCGCACAGCCCCAGCGCACAGGCCAGCGAGGCTTCGGCGCTCTGCCGGGTCGGTGGCAGGTGATCGCCGTGCACGGTCAGGATCAGTGCGTAGCCTTCTTCGAGCAGGCGAAAACTCAGGTCGGCGCTTTCGGCGATGATTCGCTGATAGCGCACCAGCCGTTGAAAGCCTTCAGCCAGGGTGTTGCTCGACATCAAGGCATAGCCGGCAACATGGAACGAGGCCGGTCGCACCACCTTGCCCATGTTCAGGCCAATCGCCGGGTTGCCCGACAGCTCGACTGCCCGTTGCCAGAGCCGGGTCATGGAATCTTGCGGAAAGCGTGCATCCGGATCATTCAGGGCCGCGTAGTCGAGCCCCAGTTGCTTGAACAGTACCCGGCAATCCAGGCCGTCCATCTCCAATGCTTTGACAATCCCCATCGCCCAGCTTGCAGAAGTTGTTCGTTCGCTCATGGCGTTATTCTTTAACATGATGGATCGCATGTTGCGACCCGATTTGCGAAGGATACTAAAGTGGCGCCCATTGTCACTGGCTGTTGCCAGTGTTCACTCTAGACTCAAATAAGCTACCCGCCGAACAACTTGCCATCAGAACAATAACCACAGAGATCGCGGTCGTGGAAAACATCAAGCAATTCAATACCTTCGCCGAGTTCTATCCGTATTACCTCAGCGAACACGCCAACAGCACCTGCCGCCGGTTGCATTTCATCGGCACCACGCTGGTGATATTCATTCTGGCCATGACCATCGCCAAAGGTGCATGGCTGCTGTTGCTGGCCCTGCCACTGGCCGGTTACAGCTTTGCCTGGGTCGGGCACTTCTTCTTTGAAAAAAACCGTCCGGCAACTTTCCAGCATCCGCTGTACAGCCTGCTCGGCGATTTCGTCATGTACCGCGACATGATTCTCGGCCGCGTGGCGTTCTGAAACCCGACACACCTGGAGGCTGGCCGATGAACGCCAATGCCCGCTTCACCCACATGCAGGACGGCACCCAGGAAGACTGGGCGATCATCGCCGCTGACTTCAGCGCTTACGCCCGGCAACTGCCGTCGCGGATCGTTGCGCACCTGAAGCTGCTCGAAGGCGACTTCGGCGGCTTCCCGGTGGATCGCCTGACCCACTCGCTGCAAACCGCGACCCGCGCCTATCGTGACGGGCGTGATGAGGAATACGTGGTGTGTGCGCTGCTGCATGACATCGGCGACACTCTCGGTTCCTACAACCACCCGGACATCGCCGCGGCGATTCTCAAGCCGTTCGTCAGTGCCGAAAATCTGTGGATGGTGGAAAAGCACGGCATCTTTCAGGGCTACTACTTTTTCCATCATCTGGGCATGGATCGGCACCTGCGCGAGCAGTTCGCCGCGCATCCGCAGTATCAGGCGACGGTGGAGTTCTGCGCCAGATACGATGCGGCGGCGTTCGATCCTGCGTATGACACCCTGCCGTTGAGCTTTTTCGAGCCGATGCTGGAGCGGCTGTTTGCGCAGCCGAAGAACTCGATCTACAAGGCGGCGATGGAAGAACATTCGCCCGCCTAAGATCAAAAGATCGCAGCCTTCGGCAGCTCCTACACAGGTCTCATGTAGGAGCTGCCGCAGGCTGCGATCTTTTGCTTTTATGCGATCTCGGCAACCTTGGCCGCCTTGAGCTGCGCCTCCCGCGCCTGGGCATCCGCCAGGCGATACAGCTCGATCGTGCCGTCCCAGTGTTCGATCAACGCCGTGCACGACTCCACCCAATCACCACAGTTGAGGTAATCCACCTCCCCCACCTTGCGGATCTCGGCATGGTGAATATGCCCGCAGACCACGCCATGCAATTCACGCTTCACACATTCATGGGCGATGGCTTCTTCAAAGTCGCTGATAAAACTCACCGCTGTTTTCACCTTGTGCTTCAGGTACGCCGACAACGACCAGTACCCATAGCCATAGCGCGCACGCCAGTGGTTGAGCCAGCGATTGAGGGTCAGGGTGAGCTCATAGGCCGAGTCGCCGAGAAACGCCAGCCAGCGGTGATAGCGGGTGATCACGTCGAACTGGTCGCCGTGAATCACCAGCAGGTGCCGGCCATCCGCCGTGACATGCACCGCCTCGTCGACCAACTGGATATTGCCCAGAATCAGTTTCGAATAACGGCGCAGGAATTCATCGTGATTGCCGGTGACGTAGATCACTTCGGTGCCGCGCTTGCTCATGGTCAGCAGGCGGCGGATCACGTTGGTGTGCGCCTGCGGCCAGTACATGCCGCCACGGAGCTTCCAGCCGTCGATGATGTCACCCACCAGATAGATCTTGTCGGCGTGGTAGCCCTTGAGAAATTGCGACAAGTGCTCGGCCTGGCAATCGCGCGTGCCCAGGTGCACGTCGGAAATCCACAGGGTACGCACCCGTTGTTTACGGCTGGGTCTGGCGAGCTCGGCGCTGGTCATGGGCAACCCTCTGCGATGTTTCCGCAAGAGTGCGCCTGCCGGGTTAATCGACCATGACAGGCATGCGTCAGTCGTGTGACAGCGCGCAGGCCCGGTGTCCCGGTGTAGACTGGCGCTCACTTCGGAGACTTCTGCCATGCGCCCGATCCTGACACTGCGCCAGTACACCCACGATCTGATCATCCACAGCCACGACCACGCCCAGTTGGTGTTCGGTTTGTCCGGCGCGCTGGATTTCGAAGTCGAGGGTCAGGGCAGTCAGGTACGCCAGCAGAGTTTCGTGGTCATTCCCTCCGGCGCCCATCACGCCTGCGGCAGTCCCGATGGCAGTCGTTGCCTGGTGCTGGACATCCCCGATGGACAATGGCTGAACGACTCGTTGGGCGAGCATGCCGATGCCAGCCAGCGCTTGCTTGACCAGCCTGCGCGGTTGTCTCTTGATGCGGGACAAAGCCAATTGGTCAACTGGCTGGCGAACAGTCCGGTCAGTGATCCGTTGATTGCGCAACAAGGCGCAGTCTTGCTGCTCGCGAGCCTGAACCACGCCAGCCCCGCTGAAGTCTCGGCACGGCGCCTGCCCTACCCGGCACTCGATGCGCACATCGAGCGGTACGCCGCCTACCCGCTGCAAGTGGCCGATCTGGCGCAGATCGCCGGGCTGTCCAGCGCTCGCCTGCACGCACGGTTCATGGCGGAATGCGGGCAAACGCCGATGGACTACATTCGCAGCCGACGCCTGCACAAGGCAGTAGGCTTGCTGCGCGAGACCGCGTTGCCGATCGGCGAAATCGCCAGTCGGGTCGGTTACAGCTCGCAAAGTGCCTTCTCGGCCGCCGTGCTGCGAGAGTTCGGCGCCTCACCCGGCCAGTTGCGCCGCGATTCCTGCGACAAAAAACGCTAGTCGGCCGACAGACTTGCGAGCCGCAATACGCTTCAATGTGCATCTACGTGTAGGAACTGCCACAGGCTGCGATCTTTTGATCTTGCTTTGAAGGATCAAGATCAAAAGATCGCAGCCTGCGGCAGCTCCTACAGTGATCATGTTGCGTATCGACAGACTCAAGAAGGATTGCAATGACTCCGCGTACCGCCCTCGGCGCCCTGCATATCGGCGCTCTGATGTTCGGCCTGACCGGTGTGTTCGGCAAACTCGCGATCGCCTCGCCGGCGGTGATCGTCTTCGGACGCGCCGCATTTGCCGTGCTCGCCCTGGCGTTTTTCGCCCGCTTCGCCAGTCAGAACGGCTGGCAGAAACTGCAGGCGCTCGACTGGCGCCGTCTGGCGCTCAGCGGCGTGTTGCTGGCCGGGCACTGGGTGAGTTTTTTCATCGCGGTAAAAGTCGCCGGCGTGGCCATCGCGACCCTGGGCTTTGCCAGCTTCCCGGCGTTCACCGTAATACTCGAAGGGCTGATTTTCCGCGAACGCATCCGCGCCAATGAAATCGTGCTGGTGGTGTTGGTCAGCGTCGGTCTAGTGCTGGTCACCCCGGCGTTCGACCTGGCCAGCGGCGCCACCACCGGGTTGCTCTGGGCGGTGCTGTCGGGCTTGCTGTTCGCCCTGCTCTCGCTGACCAACCGCGCCAGCTCCGGACGCATCCCGGCGGTGCAGGCCGCGCTGTGCCAGAACGTGGTGGTGGCACTGTGTCTGCTGCCGGTCGCGGCCCCGCAACTGAGCGAAGTGCGCGCGCTGGACTGGCTGTGGATCGGCCTGCTCGGGGTGTTCTGCACCGGCGTCGCGCACAGCCTGTTCGTCGCCAGCCTCGCGGTGATCAAGGCACGCACTGCCGCCGTGGTGTTCGCCATGGAACCGGTTTACGGCATCACCATCGCCTGGCTGCTGTTCAATGAAAACCCGACGCTGCGCATGCTGCTCGGCGGCGCGCTGATCATCGTCGCCATCGTGGTCTCGGCGCGGATGTCAGGCAGCGCCGACAAGAAAACCGTGGCTGCCGAAGCTGCGTCTCACTGAGTGCGGTCGTTGTGGCCGAGGTCGCGATCAGGATCGATCTGATCGCGCACCCGCTGCTTGAGTACCTTGGCCTCGGGAAAACCGCCGTCGGCCTTGCGCTCCCAGATTTGCACGTCGTCGCAGCTGATGTGAAATACCCCGCCGGTGCCCGGCACCAGCGAGACCTTGCCGAGGTCATCGCCAAAAGTGCTGAGCAGCTCTTGCGCCAGCCACGCGGCGCGCAGCAGCCACTGGCATTGGGTGCAATAGGTGATGACGACTTCCGCTTTTTTCACGGTCATGTTCGCTGAAACTCCTGAGACAGAGGGCGCCGCTATAATAGCCGGCTTTATCGCTTGCCCCGAGACTCACCATGCGCCGTTTGCTGTTCTGCCTGCTGCTTGGCTTCCTGCCCCTCTTTGCTAATGTCACCGTGCATGCCGCCGAAGCGCCCCGCCCGAAAGTCGGCCTGGTGTTGTCCGGTGGTGCCGCCCGTGGCCTGGCGCACATCGGCGTGCTCAAGGCTCTTGAAGAACAAGGCATCAAGATCGATGCGATTGCCGGCACCAGCATGGGCGCGGTGGTCGGCGGCCTGTATGCCTCGGGCTACAAGATCGATGAACTGGAAAAACTCGCGCTGAACATCGATTGGCAGCAGGCGCTGTCCGACGCACCGCCTCGGGAAGACGTGCCGTTTCGCCGCAAGCAGGACGACCGCGATTTTCTGGTGAAACAGCAACTGAGTTTTCGCGATGACGGTAGCCTCGGCCTGCCGCTGGGGGTGATTCAGGGCCAGAACCTGGCGCTGATGCTGGAGAGCCTGTTGGCGCACACCAGTGACACCCGCGACTTCGACAAGCTGCCGATCCCGTTCCGCGCCGTCGCCACCGACATCGCCAATGGCGAAAAAGTGGTGTTCCGCAAAGGCCACCTGCCGCAGGTGATCCGCGCCAGCATGTCGATTCCGGCGGTGTTTGCCCCGGTCGAACTGGACGGGCGGCTGCTGGTGGACGGCGGCATGACTGACAACATCCCGCTCGACGTCGCGCGGGAGATGGGTGTCGACGTGGCAATCGTGGTCGACATCGGTACGCCACTGCGCAACCGCAAACAACTGACGACCGTGGTCGATGTGCTGAACCAGTCGATCACCCTGATGACCCGGCGCAACTCCGAAGAGCAACTGGCCGCCCTCAAACCCACCGACGTGCTGATCCAGCCGGCGCTGGCGGCATTCGGCGTCACCGATTTCGGCAAGGCCCAGGAGATGATTGACGCCGGTTACCGCGCCACGCGGATTCTCGACGGCCGCCTCGCTCAGCTCAAACCTCAGGAATCCCAGGACGCCGAACTGAACGCAGCCCGCGCCCCGGGCCAGCGCACGCCGATCATCACCGCGATCAGGGTCGAGAACGACTCGAAAGTCGGCGATGAGGTGATTCGCTATTACATCCGTCAGCCGATCGGCGAGCCGCTGGATCTGGGCCGACTGCACTCGGACATGGGCACGCTGTACGGCCTCGACTACTTCGAACAGGTGCAGTACCGCGTGGTGCACAAGGGTCAGGATCACACCCTGGTGATCAGCGCCCGGGGCAAACGCAGCGGCACCGATTACCTGCGGGTCGGCCTGAACCTGTCGGACGACATGCGCGGTGACAGCGCCTTCAACCTCGGCGCCAGCTACCGCATCAACGGCATCAACCGCCTCGGCGCGGAATGGCTGACCCGAGCGCAGATCGGCGACAAGCAGGAACTGTATACCGAGTTCTATCAGCCACTGGACGTCGGCTCGCGCTACTTCGTCGCCCCGTATGCTGCGTTTGAAGCGCAGAACGTCGATTCAATACTCGACAACGATCCGATCGCTCAATACCGCGTCGAGCGCTATGGTTTCGGCCTCAATTTCGGTCGGCAGATCGGCAACAACGGCGAAATTCGCTTCGGGGTCGGCGAAGCCTGGGGCAAAGCGGATGTGCGCATCGGCGATCAGGACCTGCCGAGGGAAAACTTCACTGAAGGTTTCTACTCGCTGAAGTACTCGTTCGATTCGCTGGACAACGTCTACTTTCCTCACGAGGGCAAGGACGTCAGCCTGACCCTGATGCAATTCGAACCGGGGCTGGGGTCGGACACGCGCTACCGGCAGTGGGAATTCAAGCTCGATAAAGCCATGAGCCATGGCCCGGATACGCTGATTCTCGGCGGCCGTTATGGCCGAACGCTGGACGATGCCAACGTGGTGACGTCGAGCTTCCTGCTCGGCGGTGCACGGCAGTTGTCGGGCTTCAGGGAGGACTCGATTTCCGGGCAAAACGTCAGCCTGATGCGCGCGGTGTACTACCGCCGGTTGACGCCGCGCTCTTATTTGCCGCTGGACTTCCCGCTGTATGCCGGGGCGTCGCTGGAGCGTGGACGGGCGTGGAACAACGACAACGAATTCGACAGCGGCTACATCAATGCCGCCAGTGTATTTATCGGCTTCGATACGCCGTTGGGGCCGTTGAACTTCACCTATGGCTTGAATGATGCGAATGAGCAGGCGGTTTATTTGAATCTGGGGCAGACGTTCTGAGTATTCAGGTGGATCTATGTTGTCGGCCTTGACGCCTTCGCGAGCAAGCTCGCTCCCACAATGGAGCGCATTCCAACTGTGGGAGCGAGCTTGCTCGCGAAGGCGTCAGTACAGGCACCGCATCAGCCAATGGCACTCAGATCAGCGGATACCGGCCAATAACGTCCGCGCCGTTTGCTTGAGGGGCTCGTCCCCCTCCTTGAGTAACTCATTGAGCAAGGCAATCGCGCTGTCGATATCCCCGTCATCAATGCAGGTCTGCGCCTGTTCGAGTTTCTCCGAGCCGTGCTCCGGCTCAGTGGCCGCTAGATCCAGCGGCTCCAGCGCCAGCGACTCGCCCGGGTCGCCAAACTCATTGAGAAAGTCATCGTCCAGCGGCTGCGCGTCCGGTTCGGGGATCCACTCCAGCTCCGCCTCATCGCTGGACACGCTTTCGGGCAACTCGAAGTCCGCTGGCAGAACCTCAAGACCGGACTTTGATGCCGTCAGGTCTGCGGGCTGCTCAGGTGTCGAACGACTGTCTTCAAGATCCCAACTGGACGCCATCGACAACTCGCCCAGATTCAGCTCGAAATCATGCTCGGGTGCCGGTTGAACAGCGGCGACCGGTGCGGCAGCGACTATCGGCAATACCGGGATGGATGGCGCCGTACCGTGCAATTTCGGATGACGCTCACGGATAGCAGCCAATTGCTGAGGATCAACGCCCGCTTCACGCAAACGGTCTTCCAGTGGCCCATAAGCCGCGCTGTCACCCTGGCGCCCCAGCACTTCGAGCAATTGCACGCCCAGATCGGTGCGCTCCGGTTCCTTGTCCATGGCGTTGCGTAACAGCCCTGCCGCTTCATTCAAGCGACCGTAGGCGAGATAGATCCCCACCGCCTCCAGGACATCGCCGGCCGCCGGTTCCTCCCGATGTTCGGTGACTGTGCTGATGCCGGCCGATTGGGTGGTCGGCGTGTCTTCAGGATCCGTTTGCCGAGCGGTCGAAAAGTCCGCCAGCGGTGCAGCGCCCTGCACTTGTTGACGCCGACGCCGAAGGAAAAGGCCCCCCATCAACATTCCCAGTAGCACCAGCAACCCACCGAGCAGCGGCCAGTTGAGGCCATCGTCGGCAGCTTCAGGCGCGCTGGTGACTGGCGCCGGTACTGGCGGTGTGACCGCCGGCGCTGGCGGTTTCTGCAACTCACTCAAGCGTGTTTGCAGATCACTGATCTGCTTTTTGCCGTCGGCAATCTGGACATCCTGCGTCTGCAGCCTGGCATTCAGTTCGTCGACGGTCTTTTGCAATTGCTGATTCTGCAGCACGCTGGCCGCCAGCTGCTCGGCCACCGCATCATTGACCGCAGGAACAGGCGCAGCAGGCGCCGTATCGCGTTTGCCTTGGGCAGACTGCGGCGCCGCTGTGGCAGGTTCTACGGTGGGAAACTCGGAAGACTGCGGACGAGGATCGGGTTCATCCGTGGCCGGTACGATGGTCGGTGATCCGGGCGGATCGATCAGCACCGTGTACTCGCGCAGCAAGCGGC
Organism: Pseudomonas sp. HMWF021; assembly: GCF_003061005.1. Lineage (GTDB taxonomy): Bacteria > Pseudomonadota > Gammaproteobacteria > Pseudomonadales > Pseudomonadaceae > Aquipseudomonas. Next base: position 22,542 of record NZ_QAIK01000124.1, read on the forward strand.
CGTTGGGCTGATTGAGCTGCACCAGAAAATTCAGAAAGGGTTCGTTGACCGGTTTGCGCGAAGTCACCCGGATCATCTGGTGATTGCCATGCAGGATCGGGGTGAACCTGAGGTCATTGAGGAAGAACACCCGCTCGACCCCGGCCCTGCCGAATTCATCGGCCGTTGCCAGGCTGACCGAGAGATCGCTGGCACTGAAGCCACCGGCATCCACCAGCGCTATGTCAGCCTTGAGTGGCTGATTGAGGGCCGAGTGAACGGTGATGTCTCCCAGCCCCAATGCCATCGACCAGGTCGAATAGCTGAATACGCCAGCGACCAGCAGCCATTTGGCGCCACCGCGCAGTACCACGTGCCGACTTGCGTGCATGAGCATCCCTTAAATAAGCAAAACCGGTTTCTATGCGTTCGCACATCCGGTACGAACACGATATTGCCCAGTAGTTCTTATAGTCTGCTCAGCGCAATCCCTCAAAAAACCGGCGTGCGGTTATGCCTCAAGATTTTTCCAGGTTGGCCAGAATGTGTCCGTGAACCCGCATGCACACCTTCAAATCCGCCTCGTCGACGCCTTCGAACAATTCATGCCGAAGTTGCGTGGCAATGGTTTCGATCTGTTCGATCAGCGGTAACGCCGGGGCGCAGAGCACGATTTTTTTCGCCCGGCGGTCTTCCATCACGGACTGGCGTTGCACCAGACCCTGGCTTTCCAGGCTGTCGAGCAAACGTGCGAGGGTCGGACCTTCGACGCCGACGCTCTGCGCCAGCTCGCGTTGGGTTGGCGCGTCTTCGAAACGCGCCAGGTGCAGCAGCACCAGCCAGCGTGCCTGGGACAAGCCCAGACCGGCCAGCCGGCGATCCAGTTCGGCACGCCAGCCACGGGACATCTGGGCCAGTTGCATACCAAAGCGGTGTTGATCGGTTAACGGCATAAAATACTCATGAGTAGACTGACAAATAGAGAAAAACTAATTATTAGTCAGCTAAGCATGACCTTTGGCTATAGGCAAGAGCCGACCTGTACTGAATCGTTACAACTGCCTGACGGTTGGCGCAAACGCCCTCTTACATTTCAAACTCGGATTGCAACGCAGCCCTTACGCAATAAAGAACGCCCTCCGGCACGCGACCGGCGAACAGTTCGGCCACTTCGGCGACCGACGGTAACTCGCCCTCGCCGTCGAGGAACGCGTCCTGCACTTCACCCATCAGTTCTTCCGGCAAGTCCAGTGCCTGCTCCAGCGACAACTGCTGCTTGCCGATGGCCTCGGCGAGCATGGTGTAGACGTTCTTTTCCGAGCACTGCAACTGCCCGGCGATCTGCATCGGGGTCATGCCGGCGCGGGCCAGGGTGATCAGCTCGTGGCGCACGTCGGCCACCGCTTTCGGCGCTTCGGCCTCGCCGCCAAGCACTTCAAGGAAGGCCTCGCCGTAACGCTCCAGCTTGCGTGCACCGACACCGCTGACCCGCGCCATGTCGGCCAGCGAGGTCGGCTGGCTGCGCAGCATTTCCAGCAGGGTCGAGTCGGGGAAGATGACGTACGGCGGCACGCCATGCTCCTCGGCGAGTTTGCGCCGCAGCGCACGCAGGGCTTCCCACTGTTCGCGCTCTTCGCCGCGCACCAGCTGGCTGGCCGGGCTCTTGCTGGCGGTCTTGGCGGTGACCTGCGGTTTGAGGTCGCGGCGCAGTTCCAGCGTCACCTCGCCCTTGAGCAACGGCCGGCAGGTGTCGCTCAGGCGCAAACCGCCATAACCCTCGTGATCGACGTCGGCCAGACCACGGGCCACCAGTTGCCGGAACAGCGAGCGCCATTCGCTCTCGCTCAGCGCCTTGCCGACGCCATACACCGACAGGTGCTGATGGCCGAAGCTGCGGACCTTTTCGTTATCCTTGCCCAGCAGCACGTCCACCAGATGGCCGACGCCATAGCGCTGACCGGTGCGATAAATCGCCGAGAGTGCCTGACGCGCCGGTTCGGTGGCGTCCCAGGTCTGCACGCCGTCGACGCAGTTGTCGCAGTGGCCGCACGGCTCGGGCATGTCTTCATCGAAGTACGCCAGCAGGGCCTGGCGGCGGCAGCGGGTTTCTTCGCAGAGCGAGAGCATGGCGTCGAGCTTGTGCTGCTCCAGACGCTTGTGGCGCTCATCGCCTTCGGAGTTCTGCAGCATCTGCTTGAGCATCACCACGTCTTGCAGACCGTAGGCCATCCACGCATCGGCCGGCAGGCCGTCACGACCGCCGCGCCCGGTTTCCTGGTAATAGGCCTCAAGGGATTTGGGCAGATCGAGGTGCGCAACGAAACGCACGTTGGGCTTGTCGATGCCCATGCCGAACGCCACGGTGGCGACCATGATCAGGCCTTCCTCATTGAGGAAGCGTTTCTGGTGGTAGGCGCGCAGATCGTTGGGCAGACCGGCGTGATACGGCAGCGCCGGGAAGCCCTGCTCGCTTAGGAACGCGGCGACTTCCTCGACTTTCTTGCGCGACAGGCAATACACGATGCCGGCATCGCTGCGCCGCTCGGCGAGGAACGCCAGCAACTGCTTGCGCGGCTGCTCCTTGGGCACGATGCGGTAGAAGATGTTCGGCCGGTCGAAACTCGACAGAAAGCGCTCGGCGTTCTGCAAGTGCAAGCGGGTGACGATTTCTTCGCGGGTACGTTTGTCGGCGGTGGCGGTCAGGGCGATGCGCGGCACATCGGGGAACATTTCCGCCAACTGGCCCAGTTGCAGGTATTCCGGCCGGAAGTCATGGCCCCATTGCGACACGCAATGCGCCTCGTCGATGGCAAATAGCGCTATGTTCAGCCCTTGCAGGAAGGACAGCATGCGCGGCTGTACCAGACGCTCGGGCGCCAGATAAAGCATCTTCACTTCGCCACGCTTGATTCGCGCCGCCAGATCGCGCTGCTGTTCGGCGCTCAGCGTGGAGTTCAGTGCAGCGGCAGCCACGCCCAGCTCTTCAAGGGTGGCGACCTGATCGTCCATCAGGGCGATCAATGGCGACACCACCACCGCCAGGCCTTCGCGCAGCAGCGCCGGGACCTGGAAGCACAGGGATTTGCCACCACCGGTAGGCATCAGCACCAGCGCATCACCGCCGCTGGCCACGCGCTCAATGATTGCACCCTGGCGGCCACGGAAACTGTCGTAGCCGAAGATGTCCTTGAGGACGCGTTGAGCCTGTTCGAGCATAAAAACTCCAAAAATCTACCGAAACATCCCTGCACAGGCTGGTTCAGGACAGCCAGGGCTGCTTAAACAAAACGTAAGAGCGCATTGCAAGCCAGCCGCAATACGAGCAGGGAGCGCAAAACGCGGCAGTATACCCGAGCCCTTCCCGACGAGGGGTGCCGCTGAGAAGACTCATCTTCTGTAGGAGCTGCCGAAGGCTGCGATCTTCTGATCTTGATCTTGAAAAACAAAATCAAAAGATCGCAGCCTTCGGCAGCTCCTACAGGGGTGGGCGGTGGATCTGCGGGTCGTGGCGGGGCAAATCTGCCATGCGGCTGGCTTGAGCGCGCAAGAAGGCCTAGAATTCCCGCATTGTTTATTCCCCCAAGGTAGCCCCGTAATGTCCTTCGCTGAGCAACTGACCCGCCTGCAAGTCTTCCTCGACGCCGACGAGCTGCACGAAGAGGCGCTGGATTACGTGGCCGCCCACGGTTACCTGACCGCCCTGTCGATCTGTGCAGAAGACGTACCGGAACGTGAGTGGATCGACGCCCTGTTCGCCGAAGAGCCGCATTACAGCAGCGAAGCCCAGCGCGAAGAGATCGAAGCCACGCTGATCGGCCTCAAGGCACACATCGCCCGCCAACTGGCGTCCGACGAAGAATTCGAACTGCCGTGCGATCTGGATCTGGGCGACGAGCCGGACGACTCCGAACTGCGCGGCTGGTGCATCGGTTTCATGGAAGGCGTGTTCCTGCGCGAAGCGGCCTGGTTCGAGACCGCCGAAGAAGAAGTCAGCGAAATGCTCCTGCCGATCATGGTCGGTTCGGGCCTGTTCGACGAGCAGCCAGAGTTCGAAGACATCGCCAAGGACGCCAACCTGATGGACGACATGATCGTGCAGATCCCGGAAGCCCTGACCGCACTGTACTTGCTGTGCCAGGCCCCGGACGAAAAACCGGCGATCCTCAAGCCACGCCATCACTAAGATACGGCCTATGGACAACCCCATAGGCAACCGCCCCCTGATGTTGCGCTACTTGCTGCTGGCCATCGGCTGGCTCAGCGTGGCATTGGGGGTGATCGGGATTTTCCTGCCGGTCCTGCCCACCACCCCCTTCCTTCTGCTCGCCGCAGCCTGCTTCGCGCGCAGCTCTCCGCGTTTCTATCACTGGCTGGTCGAGCATCCCCGGCTCGGGCCATGGATCCGCGACTACCTCGACGGCAACGGCATACCGCTCAAAGGCAAGGTCTACGCGATCGGGCTGATGTGGGCGAGCATTCTGTTCTCCTGCTACCTGGTGCCACTGCCGTGGGCGCGGGGGTTCATGCTGACCAGCGCGGTGCTGGTGACGGTTTATATCCTCAGACAGAAAACCTTGCGCAAACCTTGATTCCCCCGCTTTCCAACCCTTCCAAACGACAGACCGCTCATCGGATATACCTGCCTACCTGTTATTTCTGACAGTAGACAGTTAGCTCGCTTGCCCACTTAAATCAACCCAGCCCTTGACCTGCGGCTCGAACTCCCAATCGTTCGTTCCTGCCCGGGAATCCCGTCATCCGGTCGTCGCGTCCAAGGCCAGAAACCCTTGACGTCACTGACGTACCCCCTTGGATGGAGTTGATCATGTTCACTTTCCGCCGGTCCCTGTTCCCCAGTCGTAATGAACTGCCCGCTCCATTGTCAGGGTTGGTCCCTCCCTTTTTCGCCGACATGATTATCCCTGTACCGGATGCCGATGGAGGGATCAACAAAAACGCATTCGAAGCGTTCGATGAAGGATTGTTTGCCCTTATCGACCCTTACCGGTCAATGGCGATCGATGATTTGCTGGAGGTCTTCCTGAATGACAAAAAGGTCGGCGAACTGAAGGTCAAGGATGAACACCTCAATAATCGATGGTTGTTCTTCGTGCCCAAGGACGGACTGATACCGGGACTGTTCACCTGCCACTACGTATTGACCCGCGTCGGCGAAACCATACCCGATGATCCATCGGCCAAATTGACGCTGTTGCTGGAGATCGACGACCCGGCCGGTGACGACAAGCGTCCCTTCGAGCCTTGGCATTCGGAGCTGAAGAAGGTCGGGTTACCGCAGGATGTCATCGATAACGGCGTGACCAAGGAGTGGGCCGACAAAGGCGTGCCGATGACCATCACGCGTTATCCCAATATCGCGGTGGGCGACATCATTCTCGCAATGTGGGGTAGCGTTTTTATTCCGCCACATACGCTGACACAGGCAGAAGTGGATGGCACCGTCGACATTGTCGTCATGGCCAGGCCCGAAGATATCCTTACTGCCGGTGACAGTGCTGCAATGAAGGTCCATTACAACGTTTGCGACCTGGTTTACAACTGGAGCGTCAAGTGGTCAGAAGCCACCTCAGTGCGCGTTGACGCTGGGGCATCACGCCTTGATGAGCTCATCATCAAGGAAGCGAATGACGGGAAAATAATTCTTGCAGACCTGGACGCCAAACCTGTAACCCTGCAGATCCTGATCAAATTCGGCGATGTCTTCACTGCCGGTGACACACTCCTGATCACCGTGATCGGCACGCCGATTCCCGGCAGACCACCTCAGACATTCACCGTTGAAGCCATCGTCCGCACTCCGCCCTATGTTCATGAAATCCCGGTTGCCTACGAGTTCGTGAAACTCTTCGCCCAAGGCACCCTTGATGCCTCATACGCGCTGCGCAAGCAGGATGGCAGCCCGACGCTTTACTCCAAGCGCACCTTCGCTACGGTGATCGGCAATCCGTCGTTGCTGCCAGCACCGACAATCATTGAGGTGGTCGGGAACATTCTGCCCGTCCTGACACAAGTGGCATCGGTAGTAATCAGATATCCAGGTATCCGAAATGGCGATCACATCACGTTGATCTGGGTGGGCATAAAATCCAACGGTGATGCCTACCTGCATGAAGAGGAATACGCCGTCTCGGCTGAAGAACAGAAAATCGGCGAGGTGATCATTTACGTCATGGGCGAGCACGTAAAAGCCTTGGAAAATGGCAGCCTCAAAGTGCAGTACCGGGCATTCAACGATGCTGCCGGCCAGTACGGCACCCGCGAATCCGATTTTTTGCGGGTCAGCGTGGGAACATGGCAGGCAACGCTTCCAGCGCCCAAGGTTGAAGAAGCACCGAACGACATTCTCGATCCGTCTCAAACGGACAAGCTGGTTCATGTGCTGGTCAAACCGGTGAATTGGGTCAAGGGCGATACGCTGACTTACCACTGGATCGGGATGACCCAGTATGGCAGCACAAGCGCAAGCATACCGATCACCCTGGCAACTGTCGGCCAGCCCGTAAGGTTCCGCGTAGACGAACAATATGTCTCGGCCAATATCGGCTATTACGTGACCGTTATCTATACGTTGCTGCACGCTGCCACCGGAAAATACAGTTATTCCGCCTCTTTGAGGGTGCTGGTCGGCATTCCTCTGGGCAGGTTGCTGCCACCTACGGTGGTTCAGGCCCCAGATGGCATACTGAATCCGATGAATGCACGCAATGGCGTGGACATCGATTGCAGCTACGCGACCATGGACGCCTTGCTCGACAATCTCGGATTGAAATGGCGGGGTACGCCCGGCGCCGGGACCTCAGAGGACATGGAGAAACCTGCCGAAACCACCGGCACCGTGAGGTTCCACCTTCCGCCCTCCTTTGTCGGCGCCAATATCGGCCACGAGGTGTGGGTCAATTACGTCGTCCAGCGCTATGGCTTAGAGACGCCCTCGGAAATTCTTGCGCTGAAGGTACTCAACTTTCAAAACCCTGAAACGGAACTGCCAAGACCCGAGGTTCCAGAAGCGAGGGCTGGCGAGTTACTGGTAATGGAGCTAGCCGCGAACGCGAGCGTTCTGGTCAAGGCATGGCCGTTTATTGCCCTGAACCAATTGGTCTGGCTATACATCGAAGGGCAGACCAGCACGGGCAACCATCGAATCGATCTGCTCACCGCGCATAAAGTGAACTCGACGCAACTCACTCAAGGCCTGCATGAAACCCTGCTCAAAACGCAGTTATTGAACTTGCTTCACGGCTCCAACGCCTCCGTGGTCTGCAAAGTCATTTTCGATAACAACACGGATGAACATGCCGCCATCGTTTTCCCGAAACTGCCGCTGGTCATCCGCCAGCACTACGAGTACGTCACGCCCGTCATCACCATCGTAAAGACGGCGCAAGGCACGGTCATTGCCGAGGGTGGCCTGACTTACGACAAACGTTTGACGATCGTGGGTACAGCGACGCGTGCCGAGAAAGTCGATGTTCAGATCGACGGGGTCTCGAAGGGTATGCCTACCGTCGATGCCAATAGCGAGTTCACTATCACCGTCGACTTGATCGAAGGCCTGCATCGCGTCGTTGCAATCGCCCAATATGAGGCCGACGACAGGATCAGTAATCCAAGATCCTTCACCATCAAAGAAGCAACGTTGCCCAGTATCACCGGCGTCAGGGACAGCAAGGGAGCTGTGGGCAACAACGGCACAACCTACGACAATCAGGTAACGGTCAGTGTGAATGCCGATCCGGACCAAAAAGCTCAACTTTACGACAGTGCATCGCCCATCGGACAGCCGATTGATCTGGACGGCAACGGCGATGGCAGCACCCCATTATCAAATCTTCAACAGAAGGCTTACTCGCTCAAGGCCAGAGCACTTTATGGCAGTCAACTTGAGTCCCCCATCCACGCATTTACAGTCCGCGCCCACCTCCCCACCACGCTGACCTCGGTTCGGCATTCGGGCGGGGAACTGGCTGACGGCGGCAAAACCACAGACACTTCGGTGATTGTGAGCGGAGAGGCAACGCCGCTGTACAGCGTGCAGGTTTTTCTCAACAACGAGGCGGGGCAAATCGTGCCTGCCAACGGGAGCGGTGTCTGGTCACTCAGCCTCGGCATTCCTCTGGGTTCGAATACGGTTTTCGCGAAGTCGGTAGCCAACAATCAACAGACCGTGTCGCGCAGCTTCACCCGAGAAGTTCCTTTGCCGCCGTTGTATTTCAACACCAGCCCGGTCGCGTTGGGCGGCTGGATTTTCCGCTCGGATACCACCCCTACCAATCCTCCGGCTGGCAGTTTTATCGACAGGCAGGCAAGCGGCGGTGTCCCACCCTATCAATACTCATCAAGCAACCCGGCCGTCGCGGAGGTAAACGTCAGCACCGGGCGGGTGATCTCCAAAGGCAACGGCAGCGCTGTCATCACCGTCCGCGATCGTGCAAACCAGGCAGCTTCCTACTCTGTTTCGGTCTCGAACGTGCATCGAATCTTTGGGACCGGCGCATTCAATACCTATACCGAATGCAGCAAGGCGGCGGGTAACCAGGGCGGGCGAATTCCATCCCTGGCGGAGTGGCGTTCACACATCAACACTTATGCAGGTATCAGGTTGGATATGGGATGGGCTTGGGCGGCTGATTCGGCTGGCCTTTTAAAACGCTGGTCGATTTTTCCGGCGACAGGACAGACACAGGCTTTAAAAGACTTCGGTTTTGGAGGCAATACGGCATTAGGGTACGGCATCAGGTAAGTTGAGCTGGATACCCCAGCAAACCGGCAGCTTCCTCAAGGGGATAAGGAAACGGATTTATTTAATACTGTAACAACCCCTGCAGGAGCTGCCGAAGGCCGCGATCTTTTGCTCATGGTTTTCAAGAAGCAGAATCAATAGATCGCAGCCTGCGGCAGCTCCTACAGGGCGGGTGGGATCCATTTCGTAGGGCTCACG
>NZ_QAIK01000125.1 GCF_003061005.1 Pseudomonas sp. HMWF021
TTTTGGCCTGGTTCGAAGCGTCGTCGTGGGGTTCGTGACGCTCCATCCGGGTTGTGGTCCGCGACTTGTCCCGCGCCATCGGCGCCGGATTTGGCACGCTCAGCACCACCGAATCGGTTTGGCGAATGTTCAGCGGGATCGCAGGTGTCGGCTTCAAAGCCACATTGCGCGCATTGACCATCAACGGCTTCAATGCGACCGCGTGCTTGTTCAGATCCGCAGGGGAGGTCAGTTCGCTCAGACGCAACGCCGACGCGGCCAGCCATTCTCGCGCCCGAGGCGATTTGATCTTGCTCAGCGCCTTGCTGCTCAATCGCACGGGCACACCAACGCCGCTGGAAACCCGCATCAGTAAAAAGCTGATCAACAGTTCGACCCGAACTTCAGCGACCACTTCCGCGAGGTACTGCGGCGGTAGCATCTTCAACCAACTGGTAAACGCTGCCAGATGGATAAACAGCAACGGCTCGTCGCTGAGGACCAGCAAGCCATTGGCGATGGCCTCACTGGAGGCGTTGAGCAACGCTTGCAGCTCGATATCGGTCAGGTACTGCAGCAGTTTTTCACTGTTGGTCTGCAGATCGGCGAGCAGGGCAAATAGCTGTTTGATGTCATCCCAGATGCCGTGCAGGGCCTTCTCGAACCCACGCCAGTCGGCCTGTTGCAACTGGCGATAACGGTCACCGAAACCGGCGCCGGAAAACTCCGTCCAGAGTGGTTGAAACCCGTCCCATTCCTGACGAAGCCAGACTTCCAGCCCATCCAGAGTCTCTTCATAGGAGGCGTAGAGCGCTTTGACCTGGGCAGTGGAAACATCGGGAAAAAAGGTGATGCGATAACGCTGGCCCCGGTCGCAGTCGCTCACTTGCAGAATGCCGCTCGGGCCGATGGTATGGCGCAGCGGTTCACCGAAGCTCAATGCCCCGTCGACTTCGCCGATCACCGGTTCGAGCAGCACCGGGGTATCGCCTATCGGTACAAAGCGCGCCGCCTCGAACAGGTGCACCAGGGTCAAGGGGCCGCTCGCCGGGCACATGACTACCGAGGTCTGGATCGGCTGGCGGGAGTGCACGGGCGCGCTGAGGTGGACATCGTTGCCAACCTTGAATGCCTGCTCGACATCCAGTGCCGTACCCGTCCAGAACTGCTCGGCCCAGGCCTCGTAGTTGTTCAGGCACAGGCGAAATTCGCGGATCAGCGTTTCGAAGTCCGGATGCTCCGGGTTCAGCGCAGCAACCACCAGCAGGCCGATGCTGTTGTTCAGGGCCAGAAGCCGATCGGTTTGGAACATTCGCAGGCACTCGCGCACGTGAAAAAAGTGCGCGGACTTTGCGGGGGATCAAAAAGGAAAGAAGTCGGGAAAGTAGGCTTTATTTGTAGGATGTTTCTCTAAATAACGGCGAACCCTTCCGGCGAGGTCAACATTGCCCGTTGCTCAATGTCCGCTGGCCTCGCTATGCTGCTGAACCCATTAATCAGATCCGCGCAGCGGCGCCGCTGGGCCGCCCGGGATGTTTTGATAACGGATCCGATGATGAATGCACCGATGAAGACGTTTGGCCCGATCAAGGCCGTGATTTTCGACATGGACGGTCTGCTGCTGGACACCGAAGGCATCTACACCGAGGTCACGTCGCTCATCGCCGAGCGCTACGGCCGCACGTTCGACTGGAGCGTCAAACAGAACATCATCGGCCGTGGCGCCAATGACCTGGCGAACTACGTGGTGCAGGCGCTGGATCTGCCGATCAGCGCCGAAGAGTTTCTGGTGATCCGCGAGCCGCTGATGCGCGAACGCTTTCCCAAGGCCCAGGCGATGCCGGGGGCGGAGGAACTGATTCGCCACCTCAAGGCGCACAACATTCCGATCGCCGTGGGCACCAGCTCGTCGCGACAGTCGTTCGGCCAGAAAACCACGTTACACCGCGACTGGTTTGCGCTGTTCGACTTCATCGTTACGGCGGACGACCCGGAAGTCAGCGCAGCCAAGCCGGCACCGGACATCTTCCTCACCGCGGCCCGGCGTCTGGGCGTCGCGCCTGAAGACTGCCTGGTGTTCGAGGATTCGCCGTTTGGCGTCACCGCAGCGAAAGCGGCGGGGATGACCGCCATCGCAATTCCCGATGCGGCCATGGCCGACGAAAAATACGCCCACGCCGACGGGATTTTGCGCACGCTCAAGGCATTCACCCCAAGTGCTTGCGGTTTGCCGGCGCTGGAGTGGGCTTGACCGACCCATAAGCGCCTTAAAAAAAAACGCCGCCCTCGCCATTGAGGTGCGGCGTTTTTTTGTACCCGGGATTCAGCGCATCAGGCGCCAAAACCACCGTCGATGGTCAGGCTGGCACCGGTGATGTAACCGGCTTCCGGGCCTACCAGGTAGGCGACGAAACCGGCAATTTCATCGGCGGTGCCGTAACGACCCACCGCCATCAGCGGGATCAGGCTCTCGGCGAAATCACCATGGGCCGGGTTCATGTCGGTGTCGACCGGGCCGGGCTGCACGTTGTTGATGGTGATGCCGCGCGGGCCGAGATCGCGGGCCAGGCCTTTGGTCAGACCGACCAGCGCCGATTTGCTCATCGCGTACACCCCGCCACCGCCGAAGGGCATGCGGTCGGCGTTGGTGCTGCCGATGTTGACGATGCGCGAGCCTTCGCCCATGTGTTTTGCCGCTTCCTGAGACGCGATGAATACGCTGCGCACGTTGATCGCCAGAGTCTGGTCGAAGTCTTCCAGTTTGAAGTCTTCCAGCGGCGCGATGGCCAGCACGCCAGCGTTGTTCACCAGAATATCGAGGCGACCAAAAGCTTCGACGGTGGCGCTGACCGCGTTGCGGATAGCTGTTTCGTCGGCGCTGTCCGCTTTGATCGCCAGGGCTTTGCCGCCCTTGGCGGTGATGCTGTTCTGCAGTTCTTCGGCCTTGGCGGCGGAGCTGACGTAGGTGAACGCGACGGCGGCGCCTTCTGCAGCCAGACGTTTGACGATAGCGGCGCCGATGCCACGGGAACCGCCCTGAATCAGAGCAACTTTACCGCTGAGGTGTTGAGTGGTCATGTTCGATCTCCAGGAAGTTGAAGGCGGGGTGCCTTGGTGTTGGAGCCGAGTATCGGCCTGGCATCGACAACCGTGTAGACCATGATTGCTATAGTCTGTGTAAACCAGAAGTTTACAGTGACGATCATGGAAACGTTCAGCAGCATCGAATGCTTCGTGCGCAGCGCCGAAGTCGGCAGCTTCGCCGAGGCCGCACGACGCCTGAGCCTGACCCCGGCAGCTGTCGGCAAGAGTGTGGCGAAGCTCGAGGTGCGGCTCGGTGTACGGCTGTTCCAGCGTAGTACACGCAGCCTGACCCTGACCGAGGCCGGTCAGTTGTTCTTAAATCAGGTCAGCGCCAGCCTGACCACCATCCAGAATGCCGTGGCTAATCTGGCCAGTGTCGAAGGGCTTCCGGCGGGGTCGCTGAAGGTCAGCATGGGCACGGCTTTCGGCTGCCTGCACATCGTGCCGATGCTCGGCGAGTTTCTACGGCGCTACCCGGCGATCAGCCCGGATTGGCATTTTGATAACCGTCAGGTCGATCTGATCGGGCAGGGTTTCGACGCGGCCATCGGTGGCGGTTTCGAATTGCCCCAAGGGGTGGTGGCCCGCAGGCTGAGTCCGGCGCATCGGGTGTTGGTGGCGTCTACGGATTATTTGCAGGCCAATCCGGCCATTACAGAGCCGGACGAACTCAAGTACCACGACGGCATTCTGATTCGTTCGCCGCAAACCGGGCGCGTACGTTCCTGGCAGTTGACCGGTCGTGATCCTCAGGTCTGTCGCCCCTTGACGCTCAAGGCGCGCATGACCATGAGCGACTCCGAGGCCGCTTGCATCGCGGCATGCCAGGGTCTGGGCGTTGCCTTGGTCAGCATGCCGTTTGCTTCGGGGTATCTGGAGTCGGGCCGGTTGCAACGGGTGCTGCCGGACTGGTACATCGACGACGGCTACACCTCGATCTATTACGCCGAACACAAGTTGCTGCCGGGCAAGACCCGGGCGTTTGTCGATTTTTTGATTGAGCAGTTTGCACAGCGGGGGTTGGCGCAGCGGTTCAGTGCTGTCTGAGCAGGACTTTGGGACCGAGGTGATGCCATCGCGGGCAAGCCACGCTCCCACAGGTTCTTCGTTGTTCCCATGATGGTGATACAACGCGAAACCTGTGGGAGCGTGGCTTGCCCGCGATAAACGATAACGCGGTCTACCGGGCAAACCGCTGCGCCCAACCAATGATCTGCTTCGGCCGCGGCGTCGCATACGTCCGCACCTTGGACGTCGACAACCCCAATCGCACCAGCGATTCGGCGATGGCCACCGCCGCCGTCACGCCATCCACCACCGGCACTCCGGTGCGGCGACGGATCTGTTCATCCAGCCCGGCCATGCCGCCGCAACCCAGGCAAATCACTTCGGCCTTGTCCTGAGTCACCGCCAGTTCCGCCTGCTGCACGATGGCTTCCAGCGCGCGTTGCGGTTCATGTTCCAGCTCCAGCACCGCCAGGCCGCTGGCCCGCACCGACGCACAACGATCCCACAGGCCCGAGAGTTTCAGCCGATCCTCGATCAGCGGCACGGTGCGATCCAGCGTGGTGACCACCGAATAGGCGTGGCCGAGAAACATCGCGGTGCTGGCAGCGGCGTCGGTGATGTCCACCACCGGTACGTTGAGCAGTTCCTGCAAACCTTCGCGACCGTGTTCGCCGTAACCGGCCTGAATCACCGCGTCGAACGGTTGGTCGTAGGACATCACCCGATCCATCACGGCGATGGCCGCCAGGTAACTTTCGAAATTGCCTTCCACCGAATCCGCGCCGAAGAACGGCGTCAGGCCGACGATTTCCGTACCGGGGGATGCGACCGCCTGCGCCGAGCGGGCGATGGCCTGGGTGATGGATTCGGTGGTGTTGACGTTGACCACAAGAATACGCATGAGAAGTCCTTATTGCGGGCAGTTCAGCGGCCCGAAATCCGGGCCGCGAGGAAGTTAATGGCTGACGTTGTCGACGGCGATGGATTCGCCGCTGACGTCGGCGTAGTGCGGCTGACGTCTGGCGATGATCAGGTAGAGCATTCCGGCAATGCCGGCGCCCACCAGCCAGGAGAACGGCGAGATGCTGTGGAAACCCGGCACCAGCGCCAGGACGATGGCGATCAAAGCCGCAGGAATGAACGCCGCCACCGCGCGGAAATTCACCCCGCGGCTGTAGTAATAAGCGCCGTTAGGATCTTCGCTGTAGAGCTGCGGGACGTGGATCCGGCCTTTGCGGATCAACCAGTAGTCGACCATGATCACCCCGTACAACGGGCCGAGCAGGGCGCCAAGACCGGACAGGAAATACACGATCACCAGCGGACTGTTGTAGAGGTTCCACGGCAGGATCAGCACGGCGAGGGTCGCGCTGATCAGCCCGGCGCGGCGGAAGGTCAGGTATTTCGGCGCCAGATTGCTCAGCACGAACGCCGGCGCAACGAAGTTGGCCATGATGTTCACCGCCACGGTGACGATCAGGAACGCCAGGCAACCGAGCACCAGAAAGAACGTGTTGGGGATCGAGGCGATGATCTCGGTCGGGCTTTCGATGATCCGCCCGTTGATCTGGAATTGCGCACCGCACAGCAGGACCGTGATGGCGGCAAACACCAGAATGTTCACCGGCAGGCCCCAGAAGTTACCGATCTTGATGGTCTTGCGGCATGGCGAGGAGCGGGCGAAGTCGCAGAAATTCAGGATCAGCGTGCCGTAGATCGCCAGCCACAGCGCGCCGCCGGCAAAGATGTTGCGCCACATCTCGCCACCAGTCAGCGGTTCGCGGATTGACCAGGCGATGGTTGCGTTGGCCTCGGTGTACATCCATGCGGCGAGGGCGGCGACGGTCAGCAGAATCACCGGCCCGGCAAACGCCTCGTAACGGCGGACCATTTCCATGCCGTAGGCGAGGATCGCCAGTTGCACGAACCAGATCGCCACGAAGCATACCCAGCCCAAAGTCGACAGACCGAGGATCGAGTTGTGGTCGTAATCGGCAAAACCTGGGTGAATCGCCGTCAGCAACACGCGAAACACCACCGACGCCAGATACGTCTGAATGCCGAACCAGGCGATGGCGATCACCGCCCGGATCAATGCCGGGATCTGCGCGCCATGGATGCCGAAACTGATCCGGCTGATCACCGGAAACGGCACCCCGGTTTTCTGCCCCATGTAGCCGGACAGGTTCATGAAGAAATACACCAGCGCCGCGCCGATGCCCAGCGACAGCAGAATCTGCCAGCCACCCAGGCCCAGCGCATAGAGGCCGATGGCGAACGAATAGTTGGCGATGTTGTGCACATCGTTGGTCCACAGGGCAAAGATGCTGTATTTGCCCCAGCGCCGACCTTCGGCCCGGGTCGGGGCCAGGTCGCGGTTGTGCAGGCGGGGGCTCAGTTGTAACGGTTCGGTCAGGCCAGACTCGGGCAATGGCTGGTCGAGGGCAGAGGCGGGCAGATTCAGCGCGATGTTGTTGGAGAGACTTGTACGCATTCCGGCAGGCTCCTGATGTGCGGGGCCGCGATGACTGTGCATGAGCCCAGGGCTCGACAAATCTTCGGCGCGGCCAGCAAACATCACTGGTTATGGGGCATCTGCAGCCTGTACGGGATAGGGCGCTTCAGGCTTGCGGATCGAAAGTGTGCGGTCATGTTTTGCAGTTTTGTATACAAAACATGTATGCACTAAAGCCAGATCTGTGCCAGTTGCCGATCTATGCCGGGCTACGCTCATTTCGAAAAGTTATCGAAGAGCGCTAAGTCTCTGAAAATAATTGGTTATAAATTGACCGGTCGAACAGGTATTTATTTTTTACGAGGGATTTGCGGGGAGGGCGAAGCGCAGAGGTGTACAGCAAGGATGTAACTTTTCAGGGCGCGAAAACAAAAAAGTGCACACATAAATGGCACCGATGGTGACATTCGTGTGTACACATTTTTTCAGGATCAAAAGATCGCAGCCTGCGGCAGCTCCTACATGGGAATGCGGTCACCTGTAGGAGCTGCCGCAGGCTGCGATCTTTTAGCTGTTGGACTTGCTGATGATATTCCCCGCATGCAACCCGCACTCTTTCTGCGTCGCTTCTTCCCACCACCAGCGGCCTTCGCGCTCGTGCTGATTCGGCAGGACCGGGCGGGTGCAGGGTTCGCAGCCGATGCTGATGAAGCCGCGCTCATGCAGGCTGTTGTATGGCAGCTCGAGCATGCGGATGTAGCCCCAGATCTCTTCGCTGGTCATCTGCGCCAGCGGGTTGAACTTGTAGAGCGTGCGTTCCGGGGTGGAGAACGCGGTGTCGATTTCCAGCACCGCCACGGCGCTGCGGGTGCCCGGGCTCTGATCGCGGCGCTGGCCGGTGGCCCAGGCTTTGACGCCGGACAGTTTGCGCCGCAGCGGCTCGATCTTGCGGATGCCGCAGCACTCGCCATGGCCGTCCTTGTAGAAGCTGAACAGGCCCTTTTCCTTCACGAACGGTTCCAGTTTCGTGTAGTCCGGCGAGACGATTTCGATGTCGATCTTGTAGTGCTCGCGCACCTGCTCGATGAAGCGGTAGGTCTCCGGGGGCAGGCGGCCGGTGTCGAGGCTAAACACCTTGACGTTTTTGTTCAGCTTCCAGGCCATGTCCACCAGCACCACGTCCTCGGCACCACTGAAAGAGATCCACAGCTCGTCGCCGAACTCGGCGAACGCGAGTTTCAGGATGTCCTGGGCGGATTTGTTGGCATAGGTCGTGGCGAGTTCCACGACATCGAACGTTGGGCTCATCAGGGCGGCTTCCTACAGGTCGGTGGCGCTGGGCGCTCTATATGGCGGCGATGTTAACAAAAAGCGGCGGGGTACGGGGCGCCCGCTGCGTTGCGCGGTCGCGGGGGAGTCGCTAGAGTTCGGGCTCGCTCGACTCAATAATCACTACAAACGGGAGTGTCTTGTGGAAATTGCTTGCCTGGATCTTGAAGGGGTACTGGTGCCGGAAATCTGGATCGCCTTCGCCGAAAAAACCGGAATCGAATCCCTCAAGGCCACCACCCGGGACATTCCCGATTACGACGTGCTGATGAAGCAGCGTCTGCGCATCCTCGACGAGCACGGCCTGAAGCTTTCGGACATCCAGGAAGTGATCGCCACCCTCAAGCCGCTGGACGGCGCAGTGGAGTTCGTCGACTGGCTGCGCGAGCGCTTCCAGGTGGTGATTCTCTCTGACACCTTCTATGAGTTCTCCCAGCCGCTGATGCGCCAGTTGGGCTTCCCGACCTTGCTTTGCCATCGCCTGATCACCGACGACAGCGGGCGAGTGACCAGTTATCAACTGCGCCAGAAAGATCCCAAGCGCCAGTCAGTGCTGGCGTTCAAGAGCCTGTACTACCGCGTGATTGCGGCGGGGGATTCGTATAACGACACGAGTATGCTCGGCGAGGCGGATGCGGGGATTCTGTTCCATGCGCCGGACAATGTGATTCGCGAGTTCCCGCAGTTTCCGGCGGTGCATACGTTTGCCGAGTTGAAGCAGGAATTCCTCAAGGCCTCGAACCGCGACCTGTCCCTGTAACCCAATCACTCTGTAGGAGCTGCCGAAGGCTGCGATCTTTTGATCCTTAAAAGCAAAGATCGCAGCCTGCGGCAGCTCCTACACGGGGTGTGGTGTTTAGAGGTTTTGCAGGGTGTCGAGCAGGATTCTGACTTTGGTAATCGACTCCTGATACTCCGCCTGCCAGTCCGAGTCGGCCACGATCCCGCCACCGCCCCAGCAACACACCTGCCCGTCCTTGACCAACAGACTGCGAATGGCGATGGAGCTGTCCATCTCGCCGCGTACGTCCAGGTACAGCAACGAACCGCAATACAAACCGCGCCGCGTCGGCTCCAATTCGTCAATGATCTGCATCGCGCGAATCTTCGGGGCGCCGGTGATCGAGCCACCGGGGAAGCTGCCGGCGATCAAATCCAGTGCGTCGCGATCCTCGGCCAGTTCACCGGTCACGCTGCTGACCAGGTGATGCACGTTGGGATAGCTTTCCAGGCTGAACAGCTCCGGCACCCGTACCGAGCCGATGCGGCAGGTGCGGCCGAGGTCGTTGCGCAGCAGGTCGACGATCATCAGGTTTTCCGCGCGATCCTTGGGGCTGGCCAGCAGTTCGGCGGCGTTGGCGGCGTCTTCCGCAGGTGACAGGCCACGGGGGCGGGTGCCTTTGATCGGGCGGGTTTCAACCTGGCGCTGGCTGACTTTGACGAAACGCTCCGGCGACAGGCTCAGCACCGCGCCGCCATCGGGCAGGCTCTGGTAACCGGAGAACGGCGTCGGGCAGGCCTCGCGCAACGCGCAATAGGCCAGCCACGGGTCACCCTGACAGGTTGCGCGGAAGCGCTGGGCGAAATTGACCTGATAACAGTCGCCGGCCTGAATGTATTGATGAATGCGTTCCAGCGCCTGGCGATAGTCGTCCGGCGACAGGTCGGCGGTCATCGGCGTATTCAATTTGAAGGGTGTCAGCGTCGTCGTTGCCGATTGGCTGAACAAGGTAATCAGCCGTTGCCGCTCGCTGTCGGCCAGCGACGGGTGAAACACCAGTTGGCTGGTGGCGGTCTGGTGATCGCTGATCAGCGCCCAGTCGTACAGGCCGAACCGCGAGTCGGGCAATTGCAGATCGTCCCGGGCCTGGCTCGGCAGGTGTTCCAGATGCCGGCCAAAGTCGTAACTCAGATAGCCGATCAGGCCGCCGGCGAAGGGCAGGTCATATCCCGCAGGCAACTGTGCTTCGCCCAGGCGGGTCAGATTATCCCGCAGGCGTTGCAGGAAAACGCTTCCGCTTTCGTCAGGCAACACCGCCAGTTGTTCCAGCGGCCAGGCGCTGAGCAGGTCGTAACGGCCACGGTCGGCACTCGGCCGGCCGCTGTCGAGCAGCACGGCGCCGGGCGCATGGCGGATGGCCGCGAAGTAGTCGGCGGGGTTGGCGCGGTAGGGCAGCGGGTGTACGGAACAGGTCAACATGGGCGGGGCAGATCGGCCATCGAGGCGGGGTGGGAATTGTAGTCCTCTGCGGGAGTTGCTCCTAGAGGGGATGTCGGGGATGAGCAGATTGGGGGCAGGGTTGAGTCTTGTGGTGGCGGTAAGTCCGCTATCGCGAGCAGGCTCACTCCTACAATCTGGAATGCGTTCCCCTGTAGGAGTGAGCCTGCTCGCGATAGCCGCGCCTCAGTGCTGGATCAGCCCTCGACCGCCGGAATATGCCCAAACATTTCCTGAGTGAACGCCACCCGTTCTTCAACCGATTCGGTCACGCCACGCGCCTTCAGCTCCTCCAGATGTGCTTCGACCGCATGCGTACGCTGGGTCAGCCCGCAATCATTGGCAATCTGGATATTGAGCCCCGGCCGTGCATTCAGCTCGAGAATCAGCGGGCCTTTCTCCTGGTCCAGCACCATGTCCACACCGATATAACCCAGCCCGCACAGCTCATAGCAGCCAGCGGCAAGTTTCATGAAACCGTCCCAGTAGGGCAGTTGCACGCCGTCCACCGCGTTGGTGGTGTCGGGGTGTTTGTTGATGATGTTGTTCAGCCAGGTGCCGCGCAGGGTCAGGCCGGTGGCGAGGTCGACACCGACGCCGATGGCGCCTTGGTGCAGGTTGGCCTTGCCGCCGGACTGACGGGTCGGCAGGCGCAGCATCGCCATCACCGGATAGCCCATCAGCACGATGATGCGAATGTCCGGCACGCCTTCGTAGCTGATGCTTTTGAAGATCTGGTCCGGGGTTACCCGGTATTCGATCAGCGCGCGGTCGCGGTGACCGCCCAGCGAATACAGGCCGGTGAGAATGCTCGAGATATGGTGCTCGAGTTCTTCGTGAGCGAGGATTTTGCCCGACACCGTGCGATAGCGGCCTTCGAAGCGGTCAGCGATGACGATGATGCCGTCACCGCCCGCACCTTGAGCCGGCTTGATCACGAAGTCGTTGCGCCCGCCGATGATCTCGTCGAGCTTGTCGATTTCCTTCTCGGTGGAAATCACGCCATACAGCTCCGGCACATGAATGCCGGCCTCGATGGCGCGCTCTTTGGTGATGATCTTGTCATCGACGATCGGGTACAGGCTGCGCTTGTTGTACTTGAGCACATAGTCGGCGTTACGCCGGTTGATGCCCATGATGCCCCGGGCCTCCAGGGCCTTCCAGGTCTTCCAGAAACCGAACATCAGGCTTCAGCCTTCTTCAGGAAAGCCTTGAAACGCACCAGTTCAGTCAGGCGATAACCGCGATAACGCCCCATCGCCAGCATGAAACCGACCAGAATCAGCAGGATCGCCGGGAAAGTGAACACGAAGTACACCAGCTCCGGCACGGTCATGATCAGGTGTGCCAGCGAGGCGGCGAACAGGGTGCCGATCGCCACTTTCATGGCATGGCTGGCGCCGCGTTCTTCCCAGGTGATCGACAGGCGTTCGATGGTCATGGTCAGAATCACCATCGGGAACAGCGCCACCGACAGACCGCGCTCCAGACCCAGCTTGTGACTGAACAGACTGATCGCCGCAATCAGCACCACCACGAAGGTCAGTACCACCGACAGGCGCGGCAGCATCTGCAGCTTCAGGTGTTCCAGGTACGAACGTAACGACAGGCCCAGCGCGGTGATCACGGTGAACAGCAGGATACCGAAGCCCAGTTGCGTTTCGCGGAAGGCCAGGGCGATCAGTACCGGGGTAAAGGTGCCGAGGGTCTGCAGGCCGATCAGGTTGCGCAGGATCAGGATCACCAGCACGCCGATCGGGATCATCACCATGATCATGAACGTCTGCTGGGTCTGCAGCGGCAGGCCGTACAGCGAGTATTCGAGGAAGTTGGCGTCGGTGTTTTCGTCGGTCAGCTTGGCCAGACGAATCGCGTTCATCTCGCTGTTGTTCAGGCTGAAGGTCACGTTGGCTTTCTTCGCGCCCTCGATGGTGATCAGGTTTTCATCACCGGTCCACCACAGCAGGCGGTCGGTCGGCAGGCCTTGCTCGCCGGTTTCAGGGTTGAAGTACAACCAGTCGCTGCCATTGAAGCTGCGCAGCCACAGTTCCGGGGTCTGCGGTTGATCGGCAACGAGGCGGATGGTGTGGACTTTTTCCACGGGTACGTGGGCGATGGACAGCAGCAGTTCGACGATTTTCGCCTTGTGCGGCGTCGACGGGTCGCCGGCCAGCAGCAGTTTGACATTGTCGTCGTTGGCGTTGTTGACGCGTTTGATCGCTTCGCCAATGAAGGTTTCGACGTCGGCCGAGTGCTGACGGATCGGCGCGAGCAGGGCTTCGGCGGCGATTTTTTCCGGGCCTTCGATGGCCATGCTGTCGCGGAAGGTCGGGCCTTTGATCTTGGTTTTTTCAGCGGTGTAACGCTTGGTCAGCACCAGACGGTAATAAAGGGTCTGGTTGCCCTTGGCCCGGCGCGCCGACCAGGTGACCTTGCGGTTGCCGTCGACACGGTTGACCGCCACACCGTAGTTATTGGAGATGAAGCTTTCGTTGAGGCTTACGTAGTCGCGGCTCAGCGGTGGTACGAACATCTGGATCTTGACCGGATCCTTGGTGCTGGCGACGAACTCGACCTTGGCGTCGATGTTCCACAAGTCGTCCGTGGCGTCTTCGGTCACCGGGATGCCGAGGACGAAAATCTGATAGGCCGTAACCGAAACGCCCAGAAGCACCAGAATGGTGATCAGGATTTTCAGGTGGAAGGTTAGAGAACGCATGGAAATTACTCGGCGGTATGAGCGGCGATGGCGCAGGCGGGTTTGCCGGCAGCGTATTTAAGACTGGGGTCGACCAGCGCGTCGAAGCGTTTCAGGGCTTCGGAGCCGATCAAAAGCGGGTATTGGAACGCACTACGGTCGGTCAGGTTCACTTCGATGCTGCGCATCGCCGTGCCCATGCAGATATCCAGCTCGATCACCGGACGGGCGGTGTACTTCTTGCCTTCTTCCGGATCGAAGTCGCCGGCGCGGCGCTTGATCTTGCTGACCCGGGCCAGCGGCCGTTCGATCGGATGCGAATGTGCCGCGTCGATCGCCAGATAGAAGCGTACCCAGGACTCGCCGTTGCGTTTGAAGCGTTTGATATCGCGGGCGCTCAACGAGGCGGTTTTGGCGCCGGTGTCGAGCTTGGCTGCAACTTGCAGATTGATGCCGTCCAGCGCTGCATATTCGTTGAGGCCGTACACGGTTTTTTCCCCCGCCGCGGCGAGGCCAGGCAGGCAAAACAGCGCAAAAAATGTGGAGAAGGGCTTGAGTCTCATAAATCCTGGTGCGCAGCGTTCCGTTTTCGGTTCAGGTTCCTGGCAATACTGCGCAAGCTCCTTCGTGTGCCTATCAGCTTTTTATGACAAGCCGTATAAATGGCCAGCAAATGCGGGCGGCATTCTAGCACGGTGGTTTTATGGCGCCAGCGCTTGGGCCGGTCTATAAACAGATCAAAAGATCGCAGCCTGCGGCAGCTCCTACAGGGTGTACGCGAATCCAATGTAGGAGCTGCCGAAGGCTGCGATCTTTTCGGGTTATTAGACGATTGTCGACAATATCCATTTATCCTTTGACTGGCGCCGGCTAATTGGCTAGGTTTTGCCGCATTGGATTTGAAGGTGTCGACAATCATGCTGGATCAACTCGATCCCCCGGTCATCAGCGGCGAGGATTCCGAGACGCTCTCGGAAAACGTCTTCCGGCGCATCCAGGCGGCTATCGTCAAAGGCGAGATCGCCCCGGGTAGCAAGATCTCCGAGCCAGAGCTGGCGCGCACCTACGGCATCAGCCGCGGGCCGCTGCGCGAGGCCATTCATCGGCTCGAAGGCCAGCGTCTGTTGGTGCGTGTACCGCACGTCGGCGCGCGGGTGGTGTCGCTCAGCCACGCCGAATTACTCGAACTCTACGAAATCCGCGAATCCCTTGAAGGCATGGCCTGTCGGCTGGCGGCCGAACGCATGAGCGTCGAAGAAATCGACGAACTGCGCCGTGTGCTCGAAACCCACGAGCGCGACGCCGCGTTTCAGGCGGGCGTCGGCTACTACCAGCAGGAAGGCGATTTCGACTTCCACTACCGGATCATTCAGGGCAGCGGCAACCGCACGCTGACGCAGATGCTCTGCGGCGAGCTGTACCAACTGGTGCGCATGTACCGCATCCAGTTTTCCACCACGCCCAACCGCCCGCGTCAGGCCTTCGCCGAACACCACCGCATTCTCGATGCCATCGCCGACCGTGACGGCGAACTCGCGGAATTGTTGATGCGCCGCCACATCGGCGCCTCCAAACGCAACATCGCCCGTCATTACCAGGACGGCGCCGACAATAAGACAGCCACTGAACGAGGTGAGTCATGAGTTCCAAGCAGAACACTCCAGGCCAGCGTTTCCGCGATGCGGTCGCCAGCGAGCATCCATTGCAGGTGGTCGGCGCGATCAACGCCAACCACGCGCTGCTGGCCAAGCGTGCCGGTTTCAAGGCGATCTACCTGTCCGGTGGCGGGGTGGCCGCAGGTTCGCTCGGCGTGCCGGATCTGGGCATCACCGGCCTGGATGACGTGCTGACCGACGTGCGGCGCATCACCGACGTCTGCGATCTGCCCTTGCTGGTGGATGTCGACACCGGTTTCGGTTCGTCGGCGTTCAACGTCGCGCGCACCGTGAAGTCGATGATCAAGTTCGGCGCGGCGGCGATTCACATCGAAGACCAGGTCGGCGCCAAGCGTTGCGGCCACCGCCCGAACAAAGAGATCGTCAGCCAGCAGGAAATGGTCGACCGCATCAAGGCAGCGGTCGATGCGCGCACCGACGACAGCTTCGTGATCATGGCGCGCACCGATGCGCTGGCCGTTGAAGGTCTGGAGTCGGCACTGGATCGCGCCGCCGCGTGCATCGAGGCCGGCGCCGACATGATCTTCCCGGAAGCCATCACCGAGCTTGAGATGTACAAGCTGTTCGCCAACCGCGTGAAGGCGCCGATCCTCGCCAACATCACCGAGTTCGGCTCGACGCCGCTGTATACCACCGAGCAACTGGCCGGCGCCGACGTGTCGCTGGTGCTGTACCCGCTGTCGGCATTCCGCGCGATGAACAAGGCCGCGGAAAATGTCTACACCGCGATTCGCCGCGACGGCACCCAGCAGAATGTCATCGACACCATGCAGACGCGCATGGAGCTTTACGATCGCATCGACTACCACACGTTCGAGCAGAAGCTTGATGCGTTGTTTGCCGCGAAAAAATAAAAGTCAAAAGATCGCAGCCTTCGGCAGCTCCTACATGAACCGCATTCCCCTGTAGGAGCTGTCGAGTGCAACGAGGCTGCGATCTTTTGCAAACAACACCGTAATTGCAGATTCCCTAACAAATTCAAGATTGGAGACAGCAATGGCCGAAGCAAAAGTACTCAGTGGCGCCGGGCTCCGGGGCCAGGTTGCCGGACAAACCGCATTGTCCACCGTGGGCCAGGCCGGTGCCGGGCTGACCTATCGCGGCTACGACGTGCGTGAACTGGCGGCAGACGCGCAGTTCGAAGAAGTCGCTTACCTGCTGCTGTACGGCGAACTGCCGACCCAGGCGCAACTCGACGCCTACCAGCAAAAGCTGAGCAAGCTGCGCGACCTGCCGCAAGCTCTGAAAGAAGTGCTCGAACGCATTCCCGCCGACGCTCACCCGATGGACGTGATGCGCACCGGTTGCTCGTTCCTCGGCAACCTCGAACCGGAGAAAGACTTCTCCGAACAGCGCGACAAGACTGACCGCCTGCTCGCCGCATTCCCGGCGATCATGTGCTACTGGTATCGCTTCAGTCATGACGGCAAGCGCATCAACTGCGTCAGCGACGAACCGACCATCGGCGGCCACTTCCTGCACCTGCTGCACGACAAGAAGCCGAGCGAGCTGCACGTCAAGGTGATGAACGTTTCGCTGATCCTCTACGCCGAGCACGAATTCAACGCCTCGACCTTCACCGCTCGCGTTTGCGCATCGACCCTGTCCGACCTGTATTCCTGCGTCACCGCTGCTATCGGTTCGTTGCGCGGCCCGCTGCATGGCGGTGCCAACGAGGCGGCGATGGAGATGATCGAGCGCTTCAGCTCGCCGGAAGAGGCGATCAAAGGCACCCTCGGCATGCTCGAACGCAAGGACAAGATCATGGGCTTCGGCCACGCGATCTATAAGGACAGCGATCCGCGCAACGAGGTGATCAAGGGCTGGTCGAAAAAACTTGCGGACGAAGTCGGTGACAAGGTGTTGTTTCCGGTCTCCGAAGCCATCGACAAGACCATGTGGGAGCAGAAAAAACTGTTCCCCAACGCCGACTTCTACCATGCCTCGGCGTACCACTTCATGGGCATCCCGACCAAGCTGTTCACGCCGATCTTCGTCTGCTCGCGCCTGACCGGCTGGGCCGCGCACGTGTTCGAACAGCGCGCCAACAACCGCATCATCCGTCCAAGCGCCGAGTATGTCGGCGTTGAACAGCGCAAGTTCGTGCCAATCGAACGTCGCTGAATGGTGAGGGCCAGCCACAAAGCGCAACCCCTGTAGGAGCTGCCGAAGGCTGCGATCTTTTGATCTTGATCTTGATCTTAAAAAACAAAATCAAAAGATCGCAGCCTTCGGCAGCTCCTACAGGGGGGCGGTGTGGAGGCCTCTTCCCTTTGAAACTACCGTGACCCGAGTCCTGACCCGATGAACACAGAATTCCGCAAAAACCTGCCCGGCAGTTCCCTGGATTATTTCGACGTCCGTGCGGCGGTCGAGGCGATTCAGCCCGGCAGCTACGACACCCTGCCGTACACCTCCCGCGTGCTGGCGGAAAACCTTGTGCGTCGCTGCGACCCGGCCACGCTCACCGATTCGCTGAAACAACTGATCGAACGCAAACGCGACCTCGACTTCCCGTGGTTCCCGGCACGCGTGGTGTGCCACGACATTCTCGGCCAGACCGCACTGGTCGACCTCGCCGGCCTGCGTGACGCGATCGCCCTGCAGGGTGGTGACCCGGCGCAGGTCAACCCGGTGGTGCCGACGCAACTGATCGTCGACCACTCGCTGGCGGTGGAAGCGGGCGGTTTCGACCAGCAGGCGTTCGAGAAGAACCGCGCCATCGAAGACCGGCGCAACGAAGACCGTTTCCACTTCATCAACTGGACCAAAAAGGCTTTCAAGAACGTCGATGTGATCCCGCCGGGCAACGGCATCATGCACCAGATCAACCTGGAGAAAATGTCCCCGGTGATTCAGGTGCGCGACGGCGTGGCGTTCCCCGACACCTGCGTCGGCACCGACAGCCACACCCCGCATGTCGATGCGCTGGGCGTGATCGCCATCGGCGTCGGTGGACTTGAAGCCGAGAGCGTGATGCTCGGTCGCGCCTCGTGGATGCGCCTGCCGGAAAGCGTCGGCGTCGAACTGACCGGCAAGCTGCAACCGGGCATCACCGCCACCGACATGGTGCTGGCCCTGACCGAATACCTGCGCAAACAGAAAGTCGTCGGCGCGTGGCTGGAGTTCTTCGGCGAAGGCGCGTCCGCGCTGACCCTCGGCGACCGCGCGACCATCTCCAACATGGCCCCGGAATACGGCGCCACCGCGGCGATGTTCTACATCGACCAGCAGACCATCGACTACTTGAAACTCACCGGTCGCGAAGACCAGCAAGTGCAGCTCGTCGAGCAATACGCCAAACTCAACGGCCTGTGGGCCGACAGCCTGAAGGGCGCGCAATACGAGCGTGGCCTGACGTTCGACTTGTCGTCGGTGGTGCGCAACATGGCCGGCCCGAGCAACCCGCACGCTCGCGTCGCGGTAGCGGATCTGGCGGCCAAAGGCATCTCCGGGCAGTGGGATGACGTACCGGGGCAGATGCCCGACGGCGCAGTGATCATCGCCGCCATCACCAGTTGCACCAATACCAGCAACCCACGCAACGTGATCGCCGCAGGCCTCTTGGCGCGCAATGCCAACAAGCTTGGCCTGACGCGCAAGCCGTGGGTCAAATCCTCGCTGGCACCGGGTTCGAAAACCGTGGCGCTTTACCTCGACGAAGCGGGGCTGACCACGGAGCTGGAACAGCTCGGTTTCGGCGTCGTCGCGTTTGCCTGCACCACCTGCAACGGCATGTCCGGCGCCCTCGATCCGGTGATCCAGCAAGAGATCATCGACCGCGATCTGTATGCGACTGCCGTGCTTTCCGGCAACCGCAACTTCGACGGGCGCATCCACCCGTACGCCAAACAGGCGTTCCTCGCCTCGCCGCCGCTGGTGGTCGCTTACGCCATTGCCGGCACCATCCGTTTCGACATCGAGAAGGATGTGCTGGGCGTGGTCGACGGCAAGGAAATCCGCCTCAAAGACATCTGGCCGAGCGACGAAGAAATCGACGCGGTGGTGAAGTCGTCGGTCAAGCCGGAGCAGTTCCGTCAGGTCTACATTCCGATGTTCGCCGTCCATGAAGACACCGGCCCGAAAGTCACGCCGCTATACGACTGGCGCGAGATGAGCACCTACATCCGCCGTCCGCCGTACTGGGAAGGTGCACTGGCCGGGGCGCGGCCGCTGAAGGGCATGCGTCCGCTGGCGGTGCTGCCGGACAACATCACCACCGATCACCTGTCGCCCTCCAACGCGATCATGCTCGACAGCGCCGCCGGCGAATACCTGGCGAAAATGGGCCTGCCGGAAGAGGACTTCAACTCGTACGCCACGCACCGTGGCGACCACTTGACCGCGCAACGCGCGACCTTCGCCAACCCGAAACTGTTCAACGAAATGGTTCAGGAAAACGGCAAGGTCAAACAGGGTTCGCTGGCGCGGGTCGAGCCAGAAGGCAAAGTGATGCGCATGTGGGAAGCCATCGAAACCTACATGGAGCGCAAGCAACCGCTGATCATCATTGCCGGCGCCGACTACGGTCAGGGTTCGTCCCGCGACTGGGCGGCGAAGGGCGTGCGTCTGGCGGGCGTGGAAGCGATCGTCGCCGAAGGTTTCGAGCGCATCCATCGCATCAACCTGGTGGGCATGGGCGTGTTGCCGCTGGAATTCAAACCGGGCACCGACCGCCACACCCTGGCCATCGACGGCAGCGAAACCTACGACGTGATCGGCGCCCGCACCCCGCGCGCCGACCTGACGCTGGTGATCCACCGCAAGAACGGCGAGTGCGTTGAAGTGCCGGTGACCTGCCGGCTGGACACCGCTGAAGAAGTGTCGATCTACGAGGCCGGCGGCGTGTTGCAGCGCTTCGCCCAGGACTTCCTCGAAGAGTCGGCTGTTGCCGTTTAAATCACGTAGTGCGAGCGCGGGTCGGTTGACCCGCGTTTGCGGATAAGGAGCACCATGGCTCACGCAGCTAATTTCGCACCGCAGATCAAAATCCCCGCCACCTACATGCGCGGCGGCACCAGCAAAGGCGTGTTCTTCAGCCTCAAGGATCTGCCCGAAGCCGCGCAGATTCCCGGCCCGGCCCGCGATGCCTTGCTGCTGCGGGTGATCGGCAGCCCAGACCCGTACGACAAGCAGATCGACGGCATGGGCGGCGCCACCTCCAGCACCAGCAAAACCGTGATCCTGTCGAAAAGCATCAAGGCCGATCACGACGTCGATTACCTGTTCGGTCAGGTGTCCATCGACAAGCCGTTCGTAGACTGGAGCGGCAACTGCGGCAACCTCTCGGCAGCGGTCGGTTCGTTCGCCATCAGCAACGGTCTGGTGGACGCCAGCCGCATTCCGCACAACGGCGTGGCGGTGGTGCGCGTGTGGCAGGCCAACATTGGCAAGACCATCATCGCCCACGTGCCGATCACCCATGGCGAGGTGCAGGAAACCGGTGATTTCGAACTCGACGGCGTGACCTTTCCGGCCGCCGAAGTGCAGGTCGAATTCATGGACCCGGCGGCGGAAGAAGAGGGCGGTGGGGGCTCGATGTTCCCCACCGGCAACCTGGTCGATCAGCTTGAGGTGCCGGGTGTCGGCACATTCCAGGCGACCATGATCAATGCCGGGATCCCGACGATTTTTGTCAACGCCGCAGACATCGGCTACACCGGCACCGAGCTGCAGAGCGCGATCAACAGTGATCCGCAAGCGCTGCAGATGTTCGAAACCATCCGCGCCTACGGTGCATTGCGCATGGGCCTGATTTCGAATCTGGACGAAGCGGCCAAGCGTCAGCACACGCCGAAAATCGCGTTTGTCGCCAGGCCCGCGGATTACGTGGCGTCCAGCGGCAAGGCGATCGCCGCCGCTGATGTCGATCTGTTGGTGCGCGCGCTGTCGATGGGCAAGTTGCACCACGCGATGATGGGCACTGCCGCCGTGGCCATCGGCACCGCTGCAGCGATCACCGGCACTCTGGTGAACCTCGCCGCCGGTGGCGTTGAACGCACCGCAGTGCGCTTCGGCCATCCGTCCGGCACCTTGCGCGTCGGTGCCGAGGCCAGCCTGGAAAACGGTGAGTGGGTGGTGAAAAAAGCCATCATGAGCCGCAGTGCGCGGGTGCTGATGGAAGGCTACGTGCGCGTGCCCGGCGACTCCTTCTGACCCAACACACGGGATCATTGCAACCCGACACCTCCCTGTAGGAGCTGCCGCAGGCTGCGATCTTTTGATCTTGTTTTTTAAGATCAAGATCAAAAGATCGCAGCCTGCGGCAGCTCCTACATGAGTACGTAATTCAAAAATAAAAATGCATCGCCTGAACCGAGGTCCCATCAACGAACCACTGCAAGAGTGAATCGAACATGAGCGCCAACGTCGACCTGAACAACCGCCCCGACTACGACCGTGTCCTGCAGGACATCGCCGATTACGTCCTCACCTTCAACGTCGAATCTGCTGAAGCCCTCGACACCGCCCGCAACTGCCTGATGGATACGCTGGGCTGTGGCCTGCTGGCGCTGCGTTTTCCCGAATGCACCAAACACCTTGGCCCGCTCGTGGAAGGCACCGTGGTGCCGTTCGGCGCGCGGGTGCCCGGCACGTCGTATCGCCTCGACCCGGTGAAAGCTGCGTGGGACATCGGTTGCATCGTGCGCTGGCTCGACTACAACGACACCTGGCTGGCCGCTGAATGGGGGCATCCGTCGGACAACCTTGGCGGGATTCTTGCGGTGGCCGATCATCTTTCGCAGAAGCGCATTGCCAATGGTGAGAGTCCGCTGACAATTCGCGATGTGCTTGAAGCGATGATCATGGCCCACGAGATTCAAGGCGTGATCGCCCTGGAAAACTCCTTCAACCGCGTCGGCCTCGACCACGTTCTACTGGTGAAAGTCGCTTCGACCGCCGTCACTGCCAAACTGATGGGCGCCAATCGCGAGCAACTGCTGTCGGCGCTGTCCCATGCCTTCGTTGACGGTCAGGCGCTGCGCACTTATCGCCATGCACCGAATGCCGGGTCGCGCAAATCCTGGGCGGCGGGGGATGCGACCAGTCGTGGCGTGCGTCTGGCCGACATCGCCCTGCGCGGCGAGATGGGTATTCCCGGCGTGCTGACGGCCAAACAGTGGGGCTTCTACGACGTCTCGTTCAGCCACACCAACAACGATCTGGCGCTCAAGCCGGAAGGCAAACGCGCTTTCAGTTTCTCGCGGCCTTACGGCAGTTACGTGATGGAAAACGTGCTGTTCAAGATCAGTTTTCCCGCCGAGTTCCACGCGCAGACCGCCTGCGAAGCGGCGGTCACCTTGCACCCGCTGGTGCGCAACCGGCTGCAGGAAATCGACCGCATCGTCATCACTACCCACGAGTCGGCGATTCGTATCATTTCCAAGGTCGGGCCGCTGGCGAACGCGGCGGATCGCGATCACTGCCTTCAGTACATGACAGCCGTGCCGCTGGCGTTCGGCAATCTGGTGGCCGAGCAGTACGAGGACGAGTTCCACGCCGCGCACCCGATCATCGATGTACTGCGCGAGAAAATGGTCATCGTCGAAGAGCCGCGTTTCACCCGCGAATACCTGGAGGCTGACAAACGCTCGATTGCCAACGCGGTGCAGGTGTTTTTCAAGGACGGGACGAGTACCGAGAACGTGGTGGTGGAATACCCGATCGGCCATCGTCGACGCCGGGTCGAAGGCATTCCATTGCTGGAGGGCAAATTCAAGGCGAATCTGCTGACACGATTCACCGCGCAGCGTAGCGGTGAGATCTTCGCACTGTGCAAGGATCAGGCGAAGCTTGAATCTACTCCCGTAAATCGCTTCGTCGACCTGTTCGTCATCTGACACCAAACACTGTAGGAGCTGCCGCAGGCTGCGATCTTTTGATTTTGCTTTTCAAGATCAAAATCAAAAGATCGCAGCCTGCGGCAGCTCCTACAGGGGATGAGTTTTGTTATTTGAAACGCCGCTCCACGCCTTTCTCCACCAGGATCTTCGCCGAAATCTCTTCCACCGAAAAATGCGTGGAATTGATGTGCGGGATGTTTTCGCGGCGGAACAGGTTTTCCACTTCGCGCACTTCGAATTCGCACTGGGCGTAGCTCGAGTAGCGGCTGTTGGGTTTGCGCTCGTTACGGATAGCGGTGAGGCGGTCCGGGTCGATGGTCAGGCCGAACAGCTTGTGCTGATGGGCGCGCAGGGCAGTCGGAAGGGTCAGACGCTCCATGTCGTCTTCGGTCAGCGGATAGTTGGCCGCGCGGATACCGAACTGCATCGCCATGTACAGGCACGTCGGCGTCTTACCACAACGCGACACGCCCACTAGTATCAGGTCGGCCTTGTCGTAATAGTGGGTGCGCGCGCCGTCGTCGTTGTCGAGAGCGAAGTTAACCGCCTCGATGCGCTCCATGTAATTGGAGTTGTGCCCGATCGAATGCGACTTGCCGACGGTGTAGGAAGAATGCTCGGTCAGTTCCTGTTCGAGCGGGGCCAGGAAGGTCGAGAAAATGTCGATCATGAAACCATTGGAGGTTGCGAGAATCTCACGAATGTCCTGATTGACGATGGTGTCGAAGATGATCGGGCGCATGCCGTCGGTTTCGGCGGCTTTGTTGATTTGTTGTACCATGGCCCGCGCTTTGTCCGCGTTGTCGATATACGGCCGCGTGACCTTGCTGAAGGTAATGTTTTCGAACTGCGCCAGAAGGCTTTGACCCAGGGTTTCGGCAGTGATGCCGGTGCCATCGGAGATAAAGAAAGCAGATCGTTTCATTTGCACCTTGGGCCTTAAGCTAATGAGCATTTCTGGATATGATAGGCGCGATTTGCCGGCCGCCATTGGCCCGCATTCTCACTTATTTTCCAGGTCCAGGCCATACAACCGGCCAACGCTCCCCCGAGCAGCCGGTTTCTGAGCTTTTCCAACACAGTTAGTGGAGAGATCACCTTGGTAGAGTACGTAGTTTCCCTCGATAAGCTCGGCAAACACGATGTTGAGCATGTGGGGGGCAAGAACGCATCCCTGGGCGAGATGATCAGCAACCTGGCGGGTGCCGGTGTGTCGGTCCCCGGCGGTTTCGCCACCACCGCGCAGGCCTATCGCGACTTTCTCGAACTGAGCGGCCTCAACGACCAGATCCACAAGGCTCTCGACGCCCTGGACGTCGATGACGTCAACGCGCTGGCCAAGACCGGCGCGCAGATCCGTCAATGGATCATGGACGCCGAATTCCCCGAAAAACTGAATACCGAGATCCGCACCGCGTTCGCCGCACTGTCGGCCGGCAACCCTGACGTGGCCGTGGCCGTGCGTTCTTCCGCCACCGCCGAAGACTTGCCGGACGCATCGTTCGCCGGTCAGCAGGAAACCTTCCTGAACATTCGTGGCGTGGAAAACGTTATCCGCGCCGCCAAAGAAGTATTCGCTTCGCTGTTCAACGACCGGGCGATTTCCTACCGCGTGCACCAGGGCTTCGACCACAAACTGGTCGCCCTGTCGGCTGGCGTGCAGCGCATGGTGCGTTCGGAAACCGGTACCGCCGGCGTGATGTTCACCCTCGATACCGAATCCGGTTTCCGTGACGTGGTGTTCATCACCGGCGCCTACGGTCTGGGCGAAACCGTTGTTCAAGGCGCGGTCAACCCCGACGAATTCTATGTACACAAAGGCACCCTGGACGCCGGTCGCCCGGCGATCCTGCGCCGCAATCTGGGCAGCAAAGCGATCAAGATGATCTACGGCGACGAGGCCAAGGCCGGTCGTTCGGTCAAGACTGTCGACGTTGACAAGGCCGAGCGCGCGCGTTTCTGCCTGACCGATGCCGAAGTCAGCGAGCTGGCGAAGCAGGCGATGATCATCGAGAAGCACTACGGTTGCCCGATGGACATCGAGTGGGCCAAGGACGGTGACGACGGCAAGCTGTACATCGTGCAGGCCCGTCCGGAAACCGTGAAGAGCCGCACTCAGGCCAACGTCATGGAACGTTACCTGCTGAAAGAGACCGGCACCGTGCTGGTGGAGGGTCGCGCCATCGGCCAGCGTATCGGCGCCGGTAAAGTGCGGATCATCAAGGACGTCTCGGAAATGGACAAAGTCCAGGCCGGCGACGTGCTGGTCTCCGACATGACCGACCCGGACTGGGAACCGGTGATGAAGCGCGCCAGTGCCATCGTCACCAACCGTGGCGGGCGTACCTGCCACGCGGCGATCATCGCCCGTGAACTGGGGATCCCGGCGGTGGTGGGCTGTGGCAACGCCACCCAACTGCTGAAGGATGGTCAGGGCGTAACCGTGTCCTGCGCCGAAGGCGACACCGGTTACATCTTCGAAGGCGAGCTGGGCTTCGACGTCAAGAAAAACTCCGTCGACGCCATGCCGGAGCTGCCGTTCAAGATCATGATGAACGTCGGTAACCCGGACCGCGCCTTTGACTTCGCCCAGCTGCCGAACGCCGGTGTCGGCCTGGCGCGTCTGGAGTTCATCATCAACCGCATGATCGGCGTCCACCCGAAAGCGCTGTTGAACTACGACGGCCTGCCGCAGGAAATCAAGGACAGCGTCGACAAGCGCATCGCCGGTTACAACGATCCGGTCGGTTTCTACGTCGAAAAACTGGTTGAAGGCATCAGCACCCTCGCTGCAGCGTTCTGGCCGAAAAAGGTCATCGTGCGTCTGTCGGACTTCAAGTCCAACGAATACGCCAACCTGATCGGCGGCAAGCTGTACGAGCCGGAAGAAGAAAACCCGATGCTGGGCTTCCGTGGCGCTTCGCGTTACATCAGCGAATCGTTCCGCGACTGCTTTGAACTCGAATGCCGCGCGCTGAAACGTGTGCGCAACGAGATGGGCCTGACCAACGTCGAAATCATGGTGCCGTTCGTGCGTACCTTGGGCGAAGCCAGTCAGGTGGTCGATCTGCTCGCCGAAAACGGCCTGGCCCGTGGCGACAACGGCCTGCGTGTGATCATGATGTGCGAACTGCCATCCAACGCGATTCTCGCTGAAGAATTCCTCGAGTTCTTCGACGGCTTCTCGATCGGTTCCAACGACCTGACCCAGCTGACGCTGGGCCTGGACCGTGACTCCGGGATCATCGCGCACCTGTTCGACGAGCGTAACCCGGCGGTCAAGAAGCTGTTGGCGAATGCGATTGCCGCGTGCAACAAGGCCGGCAAGTACATCGGCATCTGCGGTCAGGGTCCTTCGGACCATCCGGACCTGGCCAAGTGGCTGATGGAGCAGGGCATCGAAAGCGTGTCGCTGAACCCGGATTCCGTGCTGGAAACCTGGTTCTTCCTCGCCGAAGGCCAAGCGCAGGCTTGATCAATATGTGAACGGCCATCCTCCCCTGTGGGAGCGGGCTTGCTCGCGAAGACGGAATAAGATCCGCCACAAATGTTGGCTGATACACCGCGTTCGCGAGCAAGCCCGCTCCCACAAAGGTCGGGGGCCTTGAGATTGAAGTAGGGCGGGCTCCTGTAGATGCCGCCCTTTTTTGTGCAAGAGCATTATGCAAAGCAGCAGCAACCTGTTTCCTGTCGCCCTGATCAGCGCCGAACGACGCGGTGATCTGAGCGAAGACGTTTATCGATTGAAACCGGGCAACAGCCCGGACTGGTCCGTGGAGATCGCCGTCACCCGTTTGGGCATGGCCGATGACACGGCGCCTCGCGGTGTGCCGGTGATTTTGCTGCATGGCAGTTTTTCCAACCGACGCTTCTGGTTCTCCCCCAAGGGGCTGGGCCTGGGCGCGTATCTGACGCGTCTGGGTTTCGACGTGTGGATCCCGGAAATGCGCGGCCATGGTCTGTCGCAACGCAATGAGGATTACCGGCGCAACCGCGTGGCCGACTACGCCCGTTACGATCTGCCGGCGATTGCCGCGTTCGTCCGCGAGCAGAGCGGCCAGGTGCCACACTGGATCGGTCATTCGCTGGGTGGCATCACGTTGGCGGCGGCGCTGGGTGGCGAGTACCTTGGCGAGCCGGCGGTGGCTTCTGCGGCGTTTTTCGGCACGCAAGTCAGCCGCACGTACTGGCCGCTGAAGATTCCGCCAGTGGAGTGGAGCGGACGCTTCATTCTCAAGCGTTTCGCGCAATTGTCCGGTTCACGCCTCAAGCGCGGCCCGGAAGACGAGCCGATCGGTCTGGCGCTGGAAAGCATGCGCTGGTACGGCCTGTTCGGCCGTTTTGGCGACAAGGACAAGGACTGGTGGGCCGGACTTGCCGGGGTTCAGGTGCCCGTGCTGGCCGTGACGGCGGCGGGGGATCATCAGGATCCGGCGTGGGCCTGTCGCAAACTGTTCGAGCAGATCGGTTCCGAGCACAAACAGTTCGTCAATCTGGGGCGTGAACAAGGCTTCAGCGACAACTTCGGGCATGTCGAGATGCTGGTGAGCAAGGCCGCGCAGGCCGAAGTCTGGCCGTTGGTGGCGCGCTGGCTGCAGGATCAGCACGCGCCGCTGCTGGGCGAGAAAGCGGATCTGGCTGCGGCGGTGTGAGCGAAGGCTCTGAAAAGGGCATTTCGTTCGCACTGGCTTGCGGCTAAGATATGACGCATTGTGCATTTCTGGTCATATTTGGTGGCTGTTTAGCTATTACGTTTCAGCGTTGGTTCAGGTTCGTTCAGCGACCATTGCATGAACTAAGGTAAACAGCGGCCGCCGGGACTCGTTTCAAAGAGTGCGACATCCTTGATCGTCTTCCTTTTTACAGGAGTTTTTCGATGAACCATTACCTCACGCCTGACCTGTGCGACGCCTATCCGGAGCTGGTGCAGGTGCTTGAACCGATGTTCAGCAATTTTGGCGGCCGTGATTCCTTCGGCGGCGAAATCGTGACCATCAAATGCTTCGAAGACAACTCGCTGGTCAAGGAACAGGTTGAGCTCAAAGGCAACGGCAAGGTGCTGGTGGTCGATGGCGGCGGTTCCCTGCGTCGCGCGCTGCTCGGCGACATGCTGGCCGAAAAAGCCGCAAAAAACGGCTGGGAAGGCATGGTGATCTACGGTTGCATCCGCGATGTCGATGTCATCGCGCAGACCGATCTTGGCGTCCAGGCGCTGGCCAGCCATCCGATGAAAACCGAAAAACGCGGCATCGGCGACCTCAACGTGGCGGTGACGTTCGCCGGCGTGACGTTCCACCCGGGCCAATACATCTATGCGGACAACAACGGCGTGATTATCTCGCCGAGCCCGCTGAAGATGCCTGAATAAAGTTTTCGACAAAGGGATGCGGATGTTCGAGGAAGAAAACGCGCAGTGGGGGCTGGTGCATGCCCTGGTGCTGGACGGAAAAGGCGGCGCGCGCGCGATTGCCCGGACCGAACTCGACGATCTGCGGCTGCAGGCCCATGAAAGCCTGTGGCTGCACTGGGATCGCAGCCATCCACAAACCCAGACCTGGCTGCGCAAATCCAGTGGCTTGAATGAATTCAGTTGCGACCTGTTGCTGGAAGAAAACACCCGCCCGCGCCTGTTGCCGTTGCCGGACGCAGAGTTGCTGCTGTTTCTGCGCGGGGTCAATCTCAATCCCGGTGCCGAACCGGAAGACATGGTCTCGGTACGGATTTTCGCTTCCGCCCAGCGCGTCATTTCCCTGCGTTTGCGTCCGCTGCGCGCCACCGATGAACTGTTGGCGCTGTTGAGCGAAGGCAAAGGCCCGAAAACCTCCTCTGAACTGATCCTTTATCTGGCACAATTTCTCACCAACAAGGTGCAGGATCTGGTCACGTGCCTGTCGGAACTGGTCGATGAAGAGGAAGAAAAGCTGGATGCCGACGAACGGTATACTCCCGAGCATGGCTCGATTTTGCACATCCGCCGCCGGGCGGCCGGGCTGAAGCGTTTTCTGGCACCGCAGCGGGACATTTTCGGACAGCTGACGCGGATAAAACTGCCGTGGTTCGTCGACGATGACGCCGACTACTGGAACGAATTGAACAACAGCCTGACGCGCTATCTCGAAGAGCTCGAATTGACCCGAGAGCGCATGGGCCTTGTGCTGGAGGCCGAAGACCGGCGTTTGAACGTGCGCATGAATCGCACGATGTACCGTTTCGGGATCATCACCTGCATCTTTTTGCCGATGAGTTTTCTCACCGGCCTGCTGGGCATCAACGTGGGCGGCATTCCGTTCTCCAGCAGCCCTTACGGTTTCCTGATTGCCTGTCTGACGGTGCTGGCGATGGCCTTCGGGCAATGGTGGTTATTCCGCCGTTTGCGCTGGGTGTGACTATGCAACATGTGACCCGACCAAATTTGCCCGCGTCTTTCACAGACATCACGAGAGGTGCGTATGCACGATCCGTTTGAACAGTCTTTGCGCGACATGCTCAACGCCTCGCCGTCCACCCGCGACGACGATGCCTGTCTGGGGCGCGTACTCAAAACTGCCAACCGTCAGGTTGGCGCCGGTGATCTGTTCAGTCTGCTGGGCCGTTGGCTGCCCGCGTTGATGATCGCCCTGAATAACGGATCGGCCCACGTTTCGCCGGTTTCCCGTCTTCGTAAAACTACTGCACGCACTGCTGATAAGGCTGATTGAATATGGAACTTGATCTCTGGACTCAGAGCCTCGTCACTGCAATGACTGCGTTGTGGACCAAAGTCGCCAATTTCATCCCGAACCTGTTCGGCGCACTGGTTGTGCTGCTGTTGGGCTTCGTGGTGGCCAAGCTGCTCGATACCTTGCTCTCCAAATTGCTCGCCAAACTGGGCCTCGATCGCCTGATGGGCGGCACCGGGCTGACCAAATTGATGTCGCGTGCCGGGCTGCAAGTGCCGATCTCGACCCTGATCGGCAAGATCGTCTATTGGTTTGTTCTGCTGATTTTCCTGGTTTCTGCAGCAGAGTCCCTTGGACTTGAGCGAGTTTCAGCTACGCTGGACATGCTGGCGTTGTATTTGCCGAAAGTTTTCGGCGCCGCGCTGGTGTTGCTGGTGGGTGTATTACTCGCACAATTGGCCAACGGGCTGGTGCGCGGGGCGGCAGAAGGCGTAGGGCTGGACTACGCTTCAGGTTTGGGCCGCATTGCCCAGGGGCTGGTGATCATCATCAGTATCTCGGTCGCGATCAGTCAGCTTGAGGTCAAGACCGACCTGCTGAACCATGTGATCGTCATCGTATTGATTACCGTTGGTCTGGCGGTTGCGCTGGCCATGGGCTTGGGAAGCCGGGAAATTGCCGGTCAGATTCTTGCGGGAATCTATGTGCGTGAGTTGTATCAGGTTGGGCAACAAGTGCGTGTTGGCGAGGTCGAAGGCCAGATCGAAGAGATCGGCACGGTTAAAACCACATTGCTGACCGATGAGGGTGAGCTAGTCTCACTCTCCAATCGGATCCTGCTGGAACAGCATGTGAGTAGCCGCTAACCCGGCAAACCCTGCTAATGTATGCCGCCGCAAAATGCCCTGTGAGGGTTGCGGCGGACATTGACCTGACTGTCGGCACGACTTGTTTTGAATAAAGCCCAAACGCTATCCACGCGCTATGACCCCCGTGAGCTCTCTGATGAGGAGTTGGTCGCGCGCTCGCATACCGAGCTGTTTCACGTGACGCGCGCCTATGAAGAGCTGATGCGGCGTTACCAGAGAACATTATTTAACGTTTGTGCGAGATATCTTGGGAACGATCGCGACGCAGACGATGTCTGTCAGGAAGTGATGCTTAAGGTGTTGTACGGCCTGAAGAACTTCGAGGGGAAATCGAAGTTCAAAACCTGGCTCTACAGCATCACGTATAACGAATGCATCACGCAGTATCGGAAGGAACGGCGAAAGCGTCGCTTGATGGACGCTTTGAGTCTGGACCCCCTGGAGGAAGCGTCGGAAGAAAAGGCGCCGAAACCCGAGGAGAAGGGCGGGCTCGATCGCTGGCTGGTGTATGTGAACCCGATTGACCGTGAAATTCTGGTGCTACGATTTGTCGCAGAGCTGGAGTTTCAGGAGATCGCAGACATCATGCACATGGGTTTGAGTGCGACAAAAATGCGGTACAAACGTGCTCTAGACAAATTGCGTGAGAAATTTGCAGGCATTGCTGAAACTTAGTTCAGCGCAAATATCTCTTACGTGTAGGCAAGTTCTGATAGACTTGCCGCCGAGTTGTCCCCCGGTTTGCGGGACTGCTTCACAATCACCAGATGGGGATTTAACGGATGAAACTGAAAAACACCTTGGGCTTGGCCATTGGTTCTCTTATTGCCGCTAC